>JBATUQ010000001.1:0-62877 GCA_049671285.1 Leeuwenhoekiella sp.
GGGTGAAGCCGGCCCCCAAGGTCCAGAAGGACCACAAGGTGCCACTGGTCCCCAAGGAGCGCAAGGTCTTAAAGGTGATAAAGGCGATACCGGTGCGGCAGGTGCTGTAGGATCTGCCGGTCCCAAAGGGGATACAGGAGCCACCGGACCGCAAGGCCCGCAGGGAGTACCTGGCGAAGAAGGTCCACAAGGTCCTATAGGTGCAACCGGTTCCAAAGGCGATATGGGTGCAACTGGTGCCATAGGTCCCAAAGGCGATACCGGTGCTACAGGTGATCAAGGTATTCAAGGTCCCAAAGGCGATACCGGTGCTACAGGTCCCCAAGGTTCTACTGGTGCAACCGGGCCGCAGGGTGTGCAAGGTCAACAGGGCGTGAAAGGCGATACCGGTGCTACAGGAATTAACTGGGAAGGTACCTGGGACAACACTATTGATTACAACGAAAACGATGCTGTTTTTTGGAACAATTCATCTTGGTTTGCAGAAGGTAATCCACCAGCAGGGGAAGTTCCTTCTCAAGGTTCATTATTCTGGTTTCCTTTAGCATTGCGTGGCCTTACCGGTCCCCAAGGTCCCCAAGGCCCTACAGGTTCACAAGGTACGCCGGGTGCAACTGGTCCCGCCGGCGCAGAAGGTCCACAAGGTCCAGCAGGTCCCCAAGGTGTTCAGGGATTAAAGGGCGATACAGGAGATCCGGGCGAAGTAGGTGCCGTTGGTCCACAAGGACCCGCAGGTCCACAAGGTACGCAAGGTCCGCGCGGTTATACTGGTGACACCGGAGCGCAAGGCCCTGCCGGTGCAGAAGGTGCAGCAGGTCCCCAAGGTCCGCAAGGTCCGCAGGGCGTTAAAGGCGATACAGGAGATACCGGCGCACAAGGCCCAGCCGGAGCCAATGGCGCGCAAGGTCCAGCAGGACCACAAGGTCCCGTAGGTCCCAAAGGTGATACAGGCGATACCGGTGCAGTGGGTCCAGCCGGAGCCACCGGACCGCAAGGCCCAGCAGGGGACGGTGCTAATTCGGCTGCAAAAACCGTAGGCCAGATCGTAATGCTTATAGGAAGCGATGACGTGGAGCCTACAGATGCTGATATTATAACCCGTTTTAACCAGAAAACGGTAGTAATTGCCGCTGGCGACATTCCTTATGTTTTGGTATATCGTCAACGGTGGAACAGTGCAAACAGCCAGAAAATAGGGTGCAAAGAACTTTATCAACTGCCATTATTGCCCGGGACGTATGGTAACGGCGGCACTGCCTTTACCAGCAATGACTTTAAGTTCTTAATAGAAAGTACTATTGAAGATCCAGAGAAAGCGGCAGATACCATTTATGACCTGACCATAACCACGGGTGACCTATCGACTGACAGCCCGTTTTTTATCATTCAGGAATTTATCAATAATAATGCTGCCACCTATGAACTTATAGAAGATCTGTTTTACGTCTTTAAGTTGACTATAGCAGAAAGCGTTGGCCCACCGGTCAATCCGGTTGCCTTTACTTTTGGTTATACCGGCACACAGGGAAAGGTTTTAAATTCCGTGGGCCATCCAGCTGCCGCTTCAGATTTTTCTATTCTATCTGAGGATGGTGAATATGGGCAGAGTGAGGTTGAATTTTTAAAGACTGATCTTTCCAATGCTGCAATAGGACTATCGGCCGCAGATCAACTCGCATTTCGTCAAAAAATAGCAGCGGTTAGCCTGTCTGATTTATCTGAAACTAATTCAGCAGCTAAACTCTACCTAATAGGAGAATCAATACCAAAAGCGGGATATTTAAGAACAATCAACGGAAACACTTATAAGATCAAACCTACCGTAACATTCCCTTATGTATCACCTGATCCATTCGATGAAGATGATTGGACTATCGAGGTTGAAGGTGACAAAGGCGTAATACACACCAACCTAAAAATACCATCCGCAGAACTTTCAGCATTCCCAACTACAGAAAACGTAAAAGCATTGGTAGCTGAGTGGTTAGACGGTAATAGTAGATATCCGGCTAAAAATGAATTGCTTTCTGTCAACATCATTGAAGGCGGCAAAAACATTTTATTAACCATTACACCAGATACCAATTTCAACCAGTTATCAATCAACAGACCTTTTACAGCTTATTATGAAGATGATAATGGAGTGCTTCAAACAGCCGCAGCCAGTGAGGTTAGAACAGTGTTTGACGGTGGTGTTGAAAAGATTCACGTGGTTGGTGAAAATACCAATCTTCACGTAAACAGCGAACCCACTTCAGGAGGTAGCAATGTCACGTTTGAAAATTATGCGTGGGCAAATGGCTTAACAACTGAAGTAGTGTTCAGCGGAGTTCAAACCTCTTTTTACCTATCAAGTTACACTGTAAAAAAAGGATTTGTTTATTCGTTTTCCGCTTTCGTGGAAATGGTTGATGGTTCAGAACCGATCCCCGGTACTGATTTTTACTTAGCAATAGGCGGGGGAAATGGTAGTGATGTTGTTTGGTCAAAAAGAAATGTAATAGGCAATGTGTGGCGAGTTGAAGGATGGAGGGACACATCGCTAACAGCTAGTAATAATTTCAACTTTATCGGAAACGGAAACAAAGCTTTTCGAGCGACAGGTTTTCACGTTAGTGAGGGAAGGAATCAAGGCCCATACGTTAAAACGACAGGATCAGCAGTAACACAGCCAGCCGAAGTAATTACAGTAGCAACCCCAACAGGTGCAACTAAAGCAGTGGCTACAATGGATAACGGCACAATTGAAAGCACATCGTTAGGAGCAACTTACACCCTTCCTGCTGGAAGGAAAATAAATAAAATTGAGTTTTATGGATGAGTTAAAAACACTCTTAGCTGATCACTCCTACAGCCACTGGATGGAGCCTCGTATCGTTTACAAAGACGGTTACAACTATTTCACAACAATAGGTCCTGATGGATATGGGTGGTTTCATAAGTACGACGGTAAAATTCTTGATAGCATATATGTGGGGACTTTTGGTTCAAAAGATGAGCATAACTGCCCGTCATTTTTGCTTCGGGAAAGTGATATATTTCTTGTCCTTCCCGCTAGGAATGGCAACAATATGCGGGTGTGTACGGTAGATTATGACTTAACCACTGTAAGTTCCAAGATCAATATCGGCGCAGCAATGACAGGGCTACATGCTGCTAATTACGCCAATATATTTGAGCATAACGGCAGAACATTCATCTTTTGCCGCCAAGACACAAACAACTGGGCATTAATATGGAGTGATGATGGGTTGACTTTTTCACAGCATAAACTACTATTCAATGCGCCTTACGATTCAGGGCGACAAATGTACACCAGCTCTGTTCAGGATGGTGAAATGATCTACATTCAAGGGTATTTACACCCAACAGCCCCAGCCACATTCTTATGGAGTTGTGCATTCAACACAACCACGGGTGATATTTCAGAATCAGGTACATCATTAGGTGACGTTTACGATGCTGGCTGGACGGTTAAATCTGTAGAATTATTTACGAAATTACTTCAACCTGAATTAACAGGGATAAGGTTTCTTGATGCTGCATTTTCACTCGACAAAACAAAAATACACGCTCTTGCGGTTGACTTTCAGGCAGATTATGAAGATGGTACTTATTATCTGGTTACGTGGGACAAGGGGGCAAACACCAATATTTCAAAAACAGCGATTGTTGCCAGTGGAAAAGATACGTTTATCTCATACTTTGGATGTGCATATTTCGCACAGACTATTGACCAACGTTGGAACGGGGATATATTCTTAGCCCGTGAAGCAGCTGGCACTTGGTACGTCGAAAAACATCAATATAATGGCACTACTTTTTCACTATTAAAAACAATAGACACCTTAGCGGAAGGGGTTGATGGTCTTTCGCTGACCAGACCAGAGCCACCAAAGGGAAGTGTGATTGAAGTTGAAGGAGAGTGGGTAACACAGGGATTGGAAGTAGTCTATCAAAAAGGCGATTACTTTGAAAATTACATAGACTGGAGCGTTGAGCTCATAGGCGTTCAGGAAGCAGAAGCAGCAGCAGTAGAAACCGAAACCTACACTGCTGTCATAAGCAATGAAGCCGAAGATTTCAGCCCTACAAATCCCGTAGAAGAAACCAATGTTGTAGTCTTTGGTGGAAACGGGAATAGCGGTTCAGAAGATGATCCCACAGTACCATTGCACGTAAAATCTATTACAACTGTTGAAAAAGCAGAATGGAACAAAACAGTAGTTCATAAGATTGAAGAACTTGATGCCGCTGGTAAGAATGCTATATTCACGGCTTTGGGAGTACAAAGACAATATGGCCCCATATTAAAAAGCGTTACACCTACAAGCGTTCAGCCTGGGCAGACCATAGATATGGCACTGAAAGGTGTTTTTCTTGATCCAGACACAACTTTTACCGTTGTTTCCATCTCTGGAATTGACCCGCCAACGGTAAACAATTACACGTTTATAGATCAAAATAACGGAGTGATCAACGTCACGGGTGGCAATGATGAAGGTTTCTTTTCCTTAATTGCAAACAACGGTATAGAAACTACCACGTTAGGCTTGTTAATCGTGAATCTTGGGGAAGTTGTAATACCAAATTCAGCAGACTATAGCAATGAAAATAGTCTTGCGGATACGTCAATTGATGGTATTTTCAAGATAAATCAGGTGACGACAAACACCTTTGCAACGGCTGATTTGTTTACCATACCTACAAATGAAGATTTTCAACTACGTACAAATCTCAAACTTTCAGAGTTTCATACGGGGAGTAGTGGCGGTAGCCCTTTAAGAGCACAATATGTCACATTCACCGATACTGTCACGGGAGATAACGTATATACTATTAGTGGTTATTTCGGTCCATCACCACAAGCGAGATTATATGTACACGATCAAAATCTTGCAGACCAAACAACTGTCAATAGGTTGTATCAATGGGAATATGAACTGCCTGAAAACATTGTAATAGAAAGGGTAGGCACGGTCTGGAAATTTTATACGGAAGGCGTAATGCGTTTTGAACTTGACCTGCTTTCAAACCCAAACCCATTGCTTATTCAATTTTCAGCATTTCAAATTGATTATACGGATTTGAAATATGTGAAACTGTGAGAAAAGTAACCAAAAGCCGTGGAATGCGAGCGTAAAACTAAAAAGATGAAAAACCCCTAAAACCCAACTTATACAATGACACCCAGTTTAGCAGAAGCAGTAATGATAGCATCGCAAGCCCAAGAAGACCATTCGGTTGTTCAGGATCGGGCGGTCTGCCAGTTTAAGATAAGTATCACGCGCATATTAAAAACGGTGGTCCATTTTGAAAAAATAAAAGTTGACGATGTGGGCAACATCACATTTGCCTACATCAGCTTTAAAAAGAAAGTGCGGGAGCGCTACCTGCAAAAAATGAAGGAAGTCGCGGGCTGGTCGGGTCACGTTGTCGCCCAAAAAAACCACAGGAACAAAAACAGGAACGAGTTCACGTTTACCAGGCCTCAAAAATTCATTGAAGAAAACAGATGACTATGACACAGATATCACTCCCTGAAGATGCCGATGTGATGGATGTACCCATTGATGACTTCATCTTGCCAATGATAGTATTTGCCATCGCACTTGTGATCGCCACGTGGCTCATAGACCGCTACGTAACCAAGAAATATAAAAATTAATTCAATATCCCTTAAAAATGAAACCTAAAATCATCTTATTACTGCTCATCACTACCTTTGCCATTACTGCACCGGCGCATTCCCAAGTAGCCGAAAACGTGGGTCATATCGTAGCCCTTGATTCTACCAGCAACCAGTACACGGCTTCGGTAGAAAATGACCGTTTTATAATCTTCACCTACGACCAGCCGCTGGAGATCGATGCAGAGTACCACTATTTCTATTTGATAAAAGACGGTCACAAGCGAAGGAAAGTCACACCCGTGCAAATGCTCAATGTCTTCCTGAGCATCAATGAACTCAACCGTGCCATCATCAACCAGCGCCGGGCCTACATTAAATATTTTGCCGAAAAACGGAGAAAGGAAGGCGTTAGTATTACTCCGGTAAAGACTAAGAATTAAACCACTTGCCAAATCTATTTTTTAAAAACCTTTCGAAAACAGAGACGTAAAATGAATAAATGGAAGAAGTTATGAGAATTGCTTTGGAGCATAAAACATATTTGATTGCCGTTGCAGCTTCTTTCGTTGGTGCTATTGGCCGTATAGGTTATGAGCAGGACGATAAAAGTCTGAGCAAGCGGCGCCGGTCCAGTTTTTTCTTTTTCGCCTTGTTTGTAGCCTTGATCATTCACGAGTTTTTAATCTGGCGGGCGTGGACAGATGCCATGGCACTGTTTTGTGCTATCGGCGGCATTATTTCGCCAGAAATAGTGAGGATAATAATACGAAGTCTTCCAGATATGCTCAAAAAACGGCTTGGCCGCGAGATAGCCGGCAATGATTATCACGAACCCAAAAACACCCCCAACGATGATAACAGATATTAATATACTCTTTTCTTTAGGCTGTCAGTTCTTCACCATCTTTATGTTGCTGCGCAGCCTTTTGCATTTGTACCGGGTGCGTAAAATAATGGAAGCCAAAACATTCTGGTTCTGTTCTTTATGGATTTGCCTGGGCACCACTTTAGCGATGTTCAATGTTTCTGATATTGACTATATGCAGCAACGTTTCCCATTTAATGTGCTGTTCTATACTGGGTCTGCAATGGTGGTATTTACTTTGACCAAAAAGACCAAAGAAAGCCTGTACACCATTGGCAACGTTATGAAATTAGAGAACAATATACTTGAAAATGCAGCTATAGAAAAGGTAGTAAACGGCGGGTGTGTCAACAAAAACCTGCTCCTTGATTTTGATATGGGCAAGTTTTATGAGACCTGCAAAAAAACGGCTATTATACGGTTAAAATCGCCCCTTCAAAAAAGCATAGCCTTTAAAGCTACGATGTTAAAAAATGGAACTTTTGGCCGGCAATACCACCCCGATTTAGATGAAGAAATACACATTGATTATGGTGCATTGTTAGATAAAGTAAGCGGTAAAATATATCGTAAAAACGATGTATGGAATATACCCGCCGGTGTTGATCACGAACCCGTAGCACTTAGCCGTGTTGACCTGAGATCATATTTAACAGACATTAAAACACCCCTATGAAAATCAAAGTAAACCGCACCCACCACGGCACAGATCACACCATTGGCATTTTATATATCGATGGCAAATACCAGTGTTTTACGCTAGAAGATGAAGCCCGCATCCATAAAGTAATGGGTGAAACCCGTATTCCTGCCGGAACCTACGATATAGCCTTTCGCAAAGAAGGCAGTTTTAATGGCCGGTACCTGGCTAAGTACGGTAAAAACTGGCACAAGGGAATGCTCGAGGTGCAAAATGTTCCCAACTTCAAATACATATTGATCCATTGCGGTAATGACGATGACGATACCGCCGGTTGCCTTCTGGTAGGGGAAACCAATACCGACTTTAGAAACTACATAGGCAGCAGCCGCGCCGCTTACCGTAAAATCTACCCGATCATACGGGACGCGCTTTTAAACGGTGAAAAGGTGACGATTGAATATATAGATAAGTGATGAAAAAAACACTGATAATCATACTGCTTTACTCCGCATTTGCGGTGTTTTTTTCCTGTGGTACCCGGAAGGTAGAAAAACAGTCAGAAAAGGAAAAAGTAAACCTAGAGGTTGATTCTTCAGTGGTGCGCGAAAGTCAGACCAGCGAAGTTTCAGGAGCCGAAAGCCAGCGTATGACCAAAGCAGAAATTTTTGAGCTTTTGCAAAACCTACGCCTTGCTCCCGTGGACCCGGATAAGGATTTTCATTTTACCATTGCCGAAGATTCTGCCGGGAATACCACGTTCTCTGGTAAAAACGTAAACGTTGACCAGACAACAAAACAGACCAAAGCCCAAAGTCAGGACACTATTTCTAAAGTTGAAAATTCAGCAAAAACAGCCCATAAAAAAAAAGCCGTCAACCTGGATAAAAAACTCGATCAGACCAAAAAATCAAAAGGCAAAAAAACAGAAAGCGATAAGGGCAGCTGGGGCTTAAATCTGGGCTGGCTATTTATAATCCTAGCTATCATCGCTTTTTTTTTCTGGAAAAGGCATCCCATCGCATCCAGCGTGGGCAAGATTATCTCTAAAATCAAAAATTTAATATGAAATCCTCGACTAAATCAATTTTGACCGTGGCCGCGATCGGTTATTTTGGAGCGCTCTTGTTTCGCCCTAAAAACCCAAAAACACCCACTCCGGAACCCGAAACCCCTATAACACAATAACGATGAAAAAACTAATCCTTTATGGCGGTCTGGCCGTTGCAGCCCTGTCCTTTTTTGGCAAGAACAAAATAAGCGGCCTGGGTGATGCCATTGGCGCGCTTCAGGTAAAGTTTAAGCGGTTTAGCAATATGAACTTCAAGAGCGGGATACGCTTTGATGCAGATGTTGTACTGCTTAACCCTACCCCTGTAGATATAGGTCTGGGCGTGGGCAATATGGTCACCCTTAGCAAAATCGTTTTTAAGGACGTGCACGGCCGCGTTTTGGGAACCAGCTTCCCCAATATTACCGCAATAGAAATCCCGGCACGCAATGGTGTAGAACTGGAAGGAATACCGGTACAACTGGACGGCGACAACATCAACAACATCATTAAATCACTTTTTGGCAAAGGGCTAAACCCAGAATCATTAAAATACGATCTGGTCTTTACGGCTTTGGGTCAGGAATTTACTGTAAACGTATAGCATAGTTATGAGCATTGGCAACCAAATACGCGGCCTGAACGGCGCAAAAATCACAAGAGAAGAATTAAAAAACCTTTGGCGTAAAGCCCTTGAGCAAGAACAGACCCAGCTTGCAGAACGGCTAAAGAAAATCCTGATCGATAGCCCGGCAGAAATTTTTGAGCTTGACACCACTAGGCCCATATTTGAAGAAACGCCAGAATATATCCTAAAAAACCTACCCTTTGATGAAACCCCGGACGAAGAATATACCGGCCTGAATAAAGGGGTTTCTCCAGATGATATTTACCAATATATTACAGATCTGGTCTTGAATACCATTAAAGAAGTGGGGCATTTACCATGGCAAAGAGAATGGGAAAAAACGAGCTTATTTAACGGCTGGCAAGCCCTGAATTTTGAAAGCAAAAAAGGCTATAGAGGTATAAATTTTGTTCTTACCAATTTTAAGGTAAAAATCACTGAAGAAGGACCTACTCTTGTCCCACGGGATTTGACCAATCCCTATTTTCTCACGTTTAATCAAATTGAGAAAAACGGTGGTAAACTAAAAAAAGACAGTAAGGGTGTTCGCGTGGTTTATTTTACAAAATTGTACACGCATACGGAATACAACCCAGATACACGCGAAAAGATTTTAGATTACGGCACCTACAACCAGAAAAAGTTTATTGCCTGGTTAAAGAAAAACCGCAGTAAAATACGCCGTATCAAAACCGATAAAGATTTGATGCAGATGGCTAACAGCTATATTCCTATCCTAAAATATTATAATGTATTTGCCGGTGAAGATGTAGAAGGAATTGATTGGGGAAAATTGCCAAAAAATGAAAATGTAGATAAGCCCGAAAAGGAACGTATTGACATTGCAGAAGCTATTGTAAAAAGTATGCCTAATGCACCTAAAATCCAGTACAAAGGTGATCAGCCGTCATATTATCCTGCTTCAGATGATATTTTTATGACCCCCATTGAAGCATTCAATAATGAACAATCTTTTTATTCTACTCTATTTCATGAGATGGTGCACGCTACTGGTCATTCTAGCCGGTTGAAGCGTTTCACTTCTGTTAAAGCATCTAAAACCGAATACGCTTTTGAAGAACTAATCGCTGAGCTAGGCGCAGTCTTTTTGTGTGCAGAAAGCGGAATATTATTTCAAACACTCGACAATAGCGCAAAATATCTAAGGGGTTGGAATAGTCGCCTGGTTGCTAATATGGAAAAAGATAATCGTTACTTTTTTAGGGCCGCTTCAAAATCACAGGCCGCGGCAGATTATATTTTAGACCGTAATGCAGAAGGTGAACCGGCTTATTTAAAAAATCTTGTGATTACGCCGATTGAAACCAAAAAAACCAAAGCCAAATTTAAAAAAGGAGAAATGGTTTTTGATGTGAAAAGATCAAAAAGCGGCACTGTAAAAAAGGTTGCTATCCCAAAGGAAAATACAAGTTTATCAGCAGAAAATAGAATTTATGATCTGGTTTACGACAATGGTAAGAAAGCCATTAATATTCCTG
This sequence comes from Leeuwenhoekiella sp., assembly GCA_049671285.1. Classification (GTDB taxonomy): domain Bacteria; phylum Bacteroidota; class Bacteroidia; order Flavobacteriales; family Flavobacteriaceae; genus Leeuwenhoekiella. The sequence continues at coordinate 10,316 of JBATUQ010000001.1, forward strand.
AAAGCAGATTAGAAAAAGTAGATGATAATCAGGAAGAAAAACCAGTTTCTAAACAAAATAAAAAAGCAGGCCCAATATCTGTACAGTACGAACTAGGATTGGCGGGTCCTCCCCCAGATGGCAAATTGCAACCAAAAGAGGTGCGCGCCTGGGCTGAAAAAAACCTAATAGATACCTACGTCTATAACAAGGACATAGATGCTAAAGTGATATTCAATAAACCCGGAATCAAAAAAGTGATTTACGGAAAGGGCCGCCCCAATCAATTGCGAATGAAACTGCTTTACCTTGCTCCTCAGTTGGTGCAAAAGGCGCGTTTAATTTCGGTGAAGAAAGACGTTTCAGAAAATAATAGGAGTGTACTGGTTTATCATCTAAATACCACAGCTGTTATTGATGAAGAACGTTTTGATGTAAAAATATTGCTGAAGGAAAACATTGACCTTGGCACCATTTATTATTATCACAGCGGTACCACCATAAAAAAACAGATCAAAAGCAAGGGAGACAAAGCTGACCCTCATGTGGCTTCTGACCTGTTGAGTGATGTCAAAAATACTAAAAACGAAAAACCTGCGCAACCGGTCAAATCAGCAAAACCAAAACCCGCCAAAACAACCGGACTTAAAACCCCTGCAAAAACTGAAAATACTCCAGAACCTAAGACAACCCCTCAAAGGCCGCGCCCTTCTGCGGTAAAAAGTATGGCTTCTGGTGCGAGTAACCAGAATATTGAGTACTTCAACATACCTGGGGAAACCGGTAAGTTTTTGCAGCGGGTAGAAAAAAAGCCCGTGCATAGTGTGGCGATTACCTTAGACGGTCCTGCCGGTGGTGGTAAGACCACGATGTTTTACAAATGGATGAATGATTTTGCGGCCGGTGGTAACCGTTGCCTTTTTATAAGTCTGGAAGAACACCCAGAAAGTTCACTGGCCATTGGCAAGCGTGACCGGTTTATTGAGCCAAAGAACCAGCACAACATCGATACGGTGGGCGATATCAAAACCGTTGCTGAGCTTTATGACCTCGTGCCCTATTATGACTGCATATTTATAGACAGCTGGCAAAAAGTAACCCGTAAAGTGGGCAAGATCCATTTTGATGAAGATCTGCGCCAGCGGTTTGACGGGAAAGTATTTGCGACCATCTTTCAGCAGACGGTTGATGGAAGGACCAAAGGCGGCGCGGATATCGTTTTTGATGGGGATATTATTACCAAAATAACCAAGATGCCCCGTTTTGAAGATAACTATGCGTGGTTTGAAAAAAACCGGTACGCCCAGCAAAGCATTGAAGATTTACGGTATAATATAGATCGTGGCCAGATGTATTTAGAAAGCGGTGAAGAACCAGAACCAGAAACCCAAACCCCCACAAACCAAAACACCAGCCCCGACCATAGCGGCCTAGAACTGGTGATTTACGAATAAACGATTATTTGGTTGGTTAGTTGAAGCCCCGCGCCGTGGTTGGATCGCGGGGCTTTTTTTATTTCAACAGTTTCATAGAACTTAAAAACCCGCGTATATCTTTGTTATTGGTTTCGGCTAAAGTTTTTCCTGTATCGAGAACTAGCCAATCTGCAAAAACTACCCGCGGCGAAAATATTTTAATTCGGTTTATCCTTGCCTTGGTATCGTGATAAATCAAGGTTGCGCATTGACGTAATGCTGCCGCCTTATCCTTTTCATTTTTGGAGGGCAATACGGGCCACATCATTTTATAGGGGTCGTTATCAATGATAAAACCAAACATAATACCTTCTTTACCGCCAGATTTACCCACTATACGAGTATCTACCACACCGCCAATTGATGTAATTAGATTTTCGGTTTTGTCTAGCCAGCTTTCCACTCCGGATTTTGAAGTTTTCCAGTATGGCATTTCTTCTGCTAAAGGTAAATTGCTCATTCTTTAATTCTTAAGATTGAGAAAATAATTTGGGTTTATCAGTCACAAAAGATAGGGCGTGTGGATCGTTATTGTCGTGATCGGGGAAGGCCAGATATACCAGATTAAAGGGCAGACCTTCTGTAAGGTTGATCTTTGCCAGCATAAATTCTGCCAGTGGCTCGATATTACTGCGGCGTTTTTTGTAAAGATAGCGGTACTGGTCCTTCTGGTCCTTCTTTTTGGGAAAATGGGGATCTAGTAATATGGCCCGCGCTACGATCGCGGCGTGACCGGTCTGTCCCTTGATCCTGTTTGCAAATTCTAGGATTTTCATACAGCAGGGCCTTTTCCTTCTGCAACAATATTGCGAAAGTGGTTAACGAGTTCATCTACTAGGAACATCTTTTGCCGTTCTTCATAGCTCAGCTCGTCCTTGCAGCCGTAAATGGCCGTTTTAAGTGTTCGCTCTACAGAGTTCATCACTTCTGGCGCGTCCAGATGGTCGCAGAAGCGCAACAGTTGTTTTTGTGCTGGCGTGACGGTCACGGCCATCAATGGGATAATCTTTTCATTTTGCTTTTGCATTTCAAAATGGTATTAAAACGAAACCGCCCCGTAGGGCTGCAAAAGCCTTCAGAAAAGGAAATCCCACCTATGACGGCTACTTTCGTAGATCACCGAGGTGAACGGGTACCCTTAGAGCGGTTTCTAAATTAAATGTAGATTTTGAGAAATCTGAAAAACTTTTGCACCTCAAAAATAGAAAAATATTCTTTAGGCGATATGTTTTAACAGAAAATTATATTTTAGCGCCAACTAAAACTAATAGATATTATTATGATCAAGATTTTTACCTCGCTCCTCTTGGGGCTTTTTTGCTGCGTGACCAGCGCACAGGAACTTTCTAACCGTGATTTCATCAAAACCTTTGAGGGCGCGGTAAACGGCAGCACCTATCTAGCCAAAATCACATGCAGTAATGGTACTCTGTACACTACGGTTATTGATAAATCTACAAATATTGTAAGCACAAATAATGGTGCCCTTTTAAAAAACGGTGAACTGCGCATCCCAATAGATATTTTTGCTCCCGATGAAGATGCCGCGCTGATAGGTCATTTTGTTTCAGAGACTAAAATTGAAGGTAAGTTAATGGTTAGCGACAGCCTTCAAAACCTTGTAGATCGCGGTAGTTTTTTTCTCATAGAACATTCGGTTGATATTGATTCAGAAAAGCAGGCCGCTCAATGGAACCGCGAGCAATCAAGATTTAAAACTTTGGTCATTGATGCTGTGCACTTATCAAAATTCCCTCAATATCAAGAAAGCGGCGAACCTTGGGACAGCAGCTGGAGCGGTTACTTTCCAGATTTGTATTTAAAGATATACAACAAAGCTGGAAAGGTGCTTTACAATCAGGCGAATCGTTATGATGATTGTAAAAATGACAAATTACCGTTAGTAGTGCGACTACCCCCTACCGTTAAATTTTCCGAAAGTGATTATAGCGAAGGCATTGCAGTCGTTTTTATGGATGATGACAGTAGTACTTCAGATGATCTGGTCTGTGGTTTTGAGATACCCACTTTTGGAAAACACTGGCGCGCTGATCCCAATATTCAAGAATTCAACTTTGATACCATGGAAACCAAAATCGAATATCACTATGAGCAGTAGAAAGGGGACAAATAGAAATATAGTAAATTTTAAATACTCAGTTTAACTAAGCTTTAGGTAATCAAATAAAGTCTTACTTCACAGTAAGACTTTTTAAGTACGTAGTATTTTTCTTAACGTGAAATTCTATGCAGGAAACATTATCTACTTTGGTAAGATCAAGGAAAATCTCAACACGGGGCTCAAGGTCTGCCCAACGTATGAATTTTTTGAGAAGTGGAAATCCCCGGCCATCGTCGTGAACCTCTACGGTAAAGTAAACTGGTTTTTTGGTCTCGAGAATGTATTCAATGATATACTGAGAAACTGCTTTTCGTATATACCTGCAATATTTGGTCTGATGCTCTCCCCAGAGATTTACGAGGGAAACCTGAATATTTTTATTGCTTACACCCGGATCAAAGGTAAGTTGATAAGGAACTTTGTGGGAGTTTTTAAATGTATATACCTGAAGACCGTATATAATTTCCTTAGTGGCAACAATCATTTATTCCTACTTAGGCTTTAACGCGTGAATATGCTTGAATTGAAAGTTCAATCAAGTCTTTTTTGCGTTGCATAGCCTTCCTCAGACGGGAAACCTTCTGTGCGCTTGGGTTAGCGTCCACTTTATATTTCACGTTTTTGGAATCCAAAAAGTCAGTCAAAGCTGTAGTTTCCATAAAATGGATATGTGATAGGTTTTGGTAATTGTTTCTTAAGTGAAACAAAAGTAGGTATATACCGAGTAATTGTAGTGATGTTATAAAGACATTTCGATGAAAAAAGCCCTTATGTAGTCCAAAAAGTAAGAAAACTAATGAATTTATTAAGTATATTCCTACAAACATCCTCATTAATCCTTAAATTTTACTGCATCTTGTCGAAAATAGCTTCTTTAAACTAACTTAGTAATATATTTTTAGCTAAGAGCAATTGAAAATAATCAACTCATTGAATCATTAAAAAAAACGGGGCTGTTTGCTGCGCGGTTTTCGGTTAAAAACTAATTGGCAATCACAAGATGTTCTGGTATGCCTTCCCGCTCTACATCAAGAATGCGTTTCTGCAATTGCTTGACCAGGTACATTTGCTGTCGTTCTTCACAGCTTACATCATCGCTATGAAATATGGCCTTGTCTAAAGTTGTCTCCAGCGACCTGCCCAGTTCTGGGGCGTCTATGTGGCGGCAAAATTCAATTAACTTTTTTTGAGCCGGTGTTACCGCGACTAAATGAGGTACTAAAGAAAAATCTGACATAAGAGGCTGTTTTTTGGGGCGCAAATATATATAATCATAGGCAATTACGATAATTAGCGAATATTTGGCGTAATGCTGCGGTACGGCAGGATTTAGGGTAGGGTTGGCTATTTAAAAATGGGCGGTATTTTCTTTTTAATACAGGCGGTGAAGGTATTCTGAGATTCTGTAAAGTTCTAAACGCACTGCTTCAAAATACTCCTTATTGTATTTTAAATTCAACCTATGAAAATCCTTTTTACTTAGATCAAACATTTTACTGAGCGGGGCAGTAACCGGCACTACCCGTAAAACAGCGGTCTTTTTGACTATAGGAAGTTTTAAGATTTCGCACATTTCCTCATAATAAGGATAAGTGGGCCGGTAATCTTTTGAAGTAAATTCTGCAATGGTGGCAGAATGTTTTAGCGCTTCTTCTTTTAGACTAAGGTAAAGCGCGGTGTAATCAAAATCCTTGTAGTTTTTAATAATCGATTCACGCTCTTTTTTATTCACGAAATTATCAAACTTTTTAAAGTTGATCATTGTATAATTAGCCAGTCTTTCTATTTGATTTACGTTTGATCTGGTAAGTCTGAACATAACAATATTATTTTTGATAAACCTATGTAAATTGAATTTAAAACCCTTCCGAAAAATTTAGCGTTAACATATTTTAACAAATAATTTCGCTTTTTCACTTCAAAAAAACCTCAAAAAATACATTTAGCTCTCAAATTCGGAAAAAATCCCAAAAAAGTGTAAGACCGTTTTATTGGGCTAAAAAGGCATAATACATAAAAATACAAAGTGTAAGAGCATTTGTAAGACGATGTAAGAGCAAATGTAAGACGTTTAAAACATTGAAAACAAGACAATTAACCAAAATTTAACCTCAAAATATTACATAAAAAGGCCAAACAGAAAAGTTTAGTTCAGAAATGAGTTTTTATTTAGAAGGTTTCCCCGGCATTAAAAATGTCATTATCGCGCTGATAATTTCGGGGTGTATAACCTTCGGTAATCTTGATATCGTGGTGCCGCGCCTGGTCCCTAATTTTAATAAGCGGCAGTCCCAAATGAAAAAGCTGGGTGATTCCGGTATCTTTTAGGCTATAAAATTGGTACTCTTTTTTAAAGCCCAATTTGTCCCGCATTTTTGCCCAGGTATCACTTATCTTTTTTGGTTGCAGCCCCCGCGCCCCCGGTTTAAAATGCTGACCAAAAAGAAAATCATTATTTACCGCACCGTTAAGATGATCGGCCAGATATGGCATAAGCGCGGCGGGTATGGTCACCACATCGTCCTTTTTATTCTTGCTTATGCTGCCCGGTATCTCGATCACGCCAGCGGCCAGCTTGACGTGCAGTACTTTTAGTTTGGTGATTTCGGTACGGCGCACAAAACAGTAGTACACGATCAAGCACAGGGTGAGGTAGTGGCGGTTTTCCTTCTTCAGGTGCGCAAATATCTCGCGGCGGGTCATTGGGTCAATGATTTCGCGGGTTTTCTTGGGCTGCACCATTGGCGGGATCTGGCTCACGCTGTTCTTTGCCAGATATTCCCGTTCTACCAGAAAGTTTGCCAGCTGGCTACAGAACCTTAAGTAATTGTTGACCGTGCGCGGGCTGCGTTTCTTCTCGTAGTACACATAATCCATATACCGCCGCACAAAGGGCTTACCAAAATCACTACAAAACAACTGCGGCTCGTTGATGTGCTTGAGGTAGCCGTTCAGCAACTTTATTTGGCTAATGTAGGTACGCAAAGTTTCTGGCCGCATTTGGCCGCGGTCTGTCTGCGCTTCGCAATTGCCTATAAATTCTTTCATTGCCGCGGCCAGCGTGTGAAATTCCTTATTCACGGGACCATCGAGAAAGGGCGACCATCCCTGCTCCAGCATTTTATTGATGGCGTGGCAAACCTTCTTGGCGTACCGCTCACGCTCCCGCTGGGATTTCATTTTACGCACGCGGTTGCGAAAACGCTTCATTTTATTGGTTCCGGGGATGCGGTAATAGAAAACCGTACAGGCATTGGGGCCGTGCATTGCTTGCGGCTCTGCCGGCACATAATCGACATATACTATTCTTCGTGTGTGAGGTTGCTTAGGTTCAGGCATTTTTTTTTAACCCCTAGCAAAATCGCTTGCTACGGTTATCTGGCACAGTTCTGCCACGCCCTATAAAGAAAAAACCGCCCGAATTGCCCGTAAATAAAGGGATTCAGACGGTTTGAATAGCGGGAACTGGACTCGAACCAGTGACCTTCGGGTTATGAGCCCGACGAGCTACCTACTGCTCTATCCCGCGATATTGGACGGCAAAGATAAGACAAATCAAACACATCTTCCAAATGATATTGTGCCTGATTTTGGTGGCTTTAGAAAATTTATAATTTCAATAACGCTAACCTTCTGACATATTGGTATCTTAGATCCATGAAAAAAATTCTCAAATGGATCCTTTACGTTATTATTGGCATAGCCTTACTTTTTGCAGGTGCCCATTTCTATCTGAAACATAAAATCACACAGTTTTTGGACGGTGATATCGCCGAAAATATCCGTCTCGACTATTCTGATTTCTCGTTAAATACCTTAACCGGATCCATCAGCATAAGTGATGTAAGGCTCAAACAGCTTTCTGAGAGTGACTCCGTCAAGTTGGGCGTTTCCAGCAACAAGATCGCCGTAAACGATGTCTCCTATTGGGAGTATATCGCAAACGGAGAAATCCACATTTCATCCATTTTTATAGAAAACAATCAACTCAATCTTTACAAAACCCAAAATAAAGAGCAAGATTCCGCTTCCGCGAAAAAGTCAAAAAATTTTGACAAGAATATTTTTATAGATTCCCTATTCATAGGTCCCACAGAATTGAACCAATTTACCACACCATCCCACACCGCCCCGGAAGCGCACGCAGTATTGAGCAAAATTGCATTAAGTACGATCAAGTTTCCGGTAAAGGATCCCGTTAAAAAAATTCCCTTCAATTACAAATCAATTGTTATTGCTGCCGATACCGCATTTTACAAATTAAGCAGGTTCAACGAATTGAAAACTGGTGCCGTAACCTTGACAAACAACGACCTTAATATTGAAAACTTCGAGCTAGCGACGCCTATGTCCCGTCAAAATTTAAGTCAAGAATCAGAAAAAGAACGCGATCACGTGCAGCTCAACATCCCAATTATTTCCCTGCAAAATATGGATTGGGGTTTTTCAGAAGACAATTTTCAATTAAAAATACCACGCCTTACGATAACCGAACCTCACTGCAGCATTTACCGCGATAAGCGCCTTGACGACAACACTTCAAAAAAACAATTATATAGCGAAAGTCTGAGAAATTTACCCTTGGGTCTGCAAATTGACAGTATGCTGATCAAGAAGGGCCATCTCGTCTACAGCGAAAAAACCGAAAGTCAAGAACCTGCCGGAACCCTATATTTTGAAAACCTGAATGCTGAGATGACCCATATCGTTGCTGGTCATTTGACCGATGGCACGGATACCAAAATAAATATTTCCACCCAGTTTATGAAAACGGCCCCGGCGACAGTTGACTGGTCGTTCAATGTTCAAAATCCGAAAGATCGATTTGTTTTCAAGACGTCAGTTGACAATTTTGACGCCTCACAGATCAACGATTTCACCGTGCATACCGTGGGGCTTTCGCTGGAGGGTGAAATCAATCAAATTTACTTCACCATCTCTGGGGATGACAATAGTTCGCAAACCGATATTCGGCTGAAATACGAAGATTTTAAGGTCGAGATGTTAAACGACAAGTCCAAAAACAAGTGGTTCATTTCAACAATCGCCAATATTTTCGTTAAGAAAAATTCGAAGAAAAATGGGAATTTAGAATTTCAGAAAGGCTCGGCAACCACGCAGCGCGATAAGCAAAAATCATTTTTTAACTTTATTTGGATAAGCCTAAAAGATGCATTGATCAAAGCGATCACTTAAACCTGTTCAATGGCGGTGGCTGGGCACTTCAGAAATCCACGAGAGCGCCTCGACCCGCTGTTGCGAGCGGAAAGTTTTAATTTCTGCGGCCATAAAATGATCCTTTAGCTTTGCGTAATTTATTAGAGACCGGTTATGCGTCACTATAGCCACGCGGTCAAAACTGTCCTGATGACTCAATTTGAATTTAAAATCCCGGTTCAACACTTTAAATTTGGGAGGTTTCCCGGACAGGTCTTCCAAATAAATGTTTATTCTTTTACTTTGTTTAATTGCGCGCAGCATACGTTCCTGTAGATCATCGTAAACCCTTTCACACAATTGTTTGTGAATCATAAAGCCGAAAACATTATCGGCAAATTTGAACTCTTCAATTTGACTATTTGTCCTCATCTCTATCAATTTGATAGAAGATACTCAAAAAATAGATATGTTTTTGATTTTTACTTAATTATATGACTCATTTATAGTGATCTATCACTGGTCGATATCTTCAGCCCGAAATCCAGTTAATTCGCCATCAAAAAATTCTATAGTCAATTGAATGGGATTGCAACAGATCTCACAATCCTCAATATACGTATTGGAGACCGATGGATCCAGCAGCATCGATATTTCTTCCCAACAATAAGGACATTGAAAGAAATGTTCAAACATGCCTAAAATTCTACATTGAGCAACTGTCCTACTTGCTGAAGCAGTTGCAGTTCGGCAAACTTAGCATCGTATTTGGCCAGATTTTTATTGGTCTGCGCGTTGATCAAATTGATCTGCGCCTGCCGAAATTCTATCGAAGTGATCTGCCCTAAGCGAAATCTTTCGCGCGAGCGTTCAAAGTTGTTTTTATTGGTCACCACATTCTGCTCCTGAATGTAAAACACCTCAAGCAAATTACGATAATCTCCCAGTGCATTGGCTATATCCCGCTGCACTTCAAGGGTAATCTGCTTCTTTTGCAGCAATTGGTTTTGCTTGACGATCTTGGCATTCTTTATCTGAGTAATGGCAGTACCGCCGTCAAAAAGATTCCAGCGCAGACTCAAGCCGCCCCTCAAACCTGTGTTTTGTCGCGTGCTACCCCCAAAGAAAGCAGAAGCTGGCGTGATATTCTCGTTCCAGCCATAAGATCCGGTCAGCCCTATACTGGGCAAAAACTGCGCTTTAGAAGTACGTATGCCATACTCACTGATCAGGATATCGGCCTCACTTTGCAGGATACGCACGTTATTCACGAGTGCCTCATCAAGATAAGCTGTCAAATTTACTTCAGGGATAAAATCAACGAGCGTATCTACTGCAAACGAGATTTGGAGTTCCCGCGACAGGACGACATTAAGATCGCGCTTGGTATTGCGCAGTTCTTGTCGCGTATTCATCAAATTGATACTATCACTGGCAACGTCCACCTCGGCATTCAAAACCATAAGTTTGGTATTCTGCCCGTAATCAAACTGATATTGCGCGCGCTGTACCCTATTTCTTGAGATTGCCAGGGTCTGTTCCAGAATTTCAACGTTTTCAGTAATTCTTGCCACCTCAAAATAGACCGAAAACAATTGCAACAGGGTATTCTCAATGGTTTGGCGGGCTTCTAACTTGCTCAGGTTATATTCCTCCTTTAGCCTCTTGAAATTGTACAACCGCCCCAAACCATCAAACAAAGTATAATCCAGGTTGATGGAAGCATTGTAGCTTTCAGATTGCGCATCATTCAATGCAAAGGAACCGCCATCATCCCGCAGCGTCTCCTGATCTTCAATGGTATAATTGGCTCCTGCCAACCCGAAGATGCTCGGCAGATATCCTGAATTCAATAGATCTGCATTATTTTCGGCGATAGCCAGATCATTACCGGCGATGGCAATACCATAATTGTTTTCCAGGGTCTGGGCGATCGCTTCGGTTTTCGACAAATACACCTCCTGCGCCACGACCGAAGTGGTGACCGCAACCATCGACAATAAGACAGCTAATGTAAATTTACAATTCGTCATTTTCCTCTTCCTTTTGCTCCTTAATGGCGCGTTCCACTTCTTCTTTTTGAGGTTCTTTTCCTGTCCAGGCCAAGCGTGATTTGGTTTTGATCCAGTTTGAGGTAGCCAGCATCAGTGGCAGCATAAGTAACGTAAGCAGGGTCGCGATGCCTATTCCGTAGGAAATGGAAATCGCCATGGGTTTCAGGAATTGCGCCTGCCTGCTTTTTTCTAAAAGTAGCGGTGCCAGTCCAGCAATGGTCGTTATCGAAGTAAGAAAAATTGCCCGAAAACGCGACCGGCCCGCTTCATACAATGCGTCTTGAAATTTCATTCCTTCCCGCAGGAACATATTGAATTTACCAATGAGCACCAGCCCATCATTTACCATAATGCCAATAAGCGCGATAATCCCCAATGCCGAAAGCACATTGACCGGGAAGCCGTGGATGTAATGTCCCCAGGCGACACCGATGTAACTCACCGGGATCATCAACATCAAAATGGCAGGCTGGCTATAACTGCGAAAGGTAAACGCAATCGTCGCGTAAATCAGGAACAAAATCACCCAGATCACCTTATTGGCAGAATCCGAAAGTTTTTGTGCTTCCCGGTTCTGCCCTTCATACTTGACCGAAATTGTTGGGTATTTTGAAAGAATATCCGGAATTACATTTGCCTGAATGTCGGCAAGGATATCGGTAGTGCTTCCGTTGGGATCGGCCATATCTGCATTTACCTGAATCTCCCGCTGCCCATCGAGGTGGCTTATGGATTCATCTCCACGCGAAATGGTGTAGGTGGCAATTTCACTAAGCGGAATACGATTGCCCGAAGGTGTCACGATACGCATTTCGTCAAGATCGTTCAGGCTGCTGCGGTCGCTCAGGTCATACCGTACCCATACCCGTATTTCATCCTGTCCCCGCTGAAAACGCTGTGCCTGCGTACCAAAAAATCCAGCACGTACCTGGCTCATCACACCGCTCAGGTTAAGCCCAAGCGAATAAGCGGTTTCTTTCAGTTCCAACTGAATTTCCTTAATTCCTTCAGGATCAGTATCGACCACATCCCGCAAAAGTGCATTTTCTTCAAGCGCGCTCCTCAGTTCTTCCTTGGCGGCTTTTAATTCTTTAGTGTTGTTGCCCAAAAGGGAAATTGAAATAGGATTTCCGCCAAAATTACCACCACTACCAAAGGTCAATCTTTCGACCCCATACACTTCGCCCACCTCTTCCCGTATGGAATTGGTTATGTCTGGCGACGCAAAATCACGCAGTTCTCCCGGAAGCAAATTAACCCGCAAAGAAGCCTTGTTGTTTCCCGGCCCAACACGTTTGATGGTATTTTCTACAACCTGAAGGTTTTCAGTCTGGCGTTCTGTGTAATCTTTGTTGACGCGCCATACGGCATTCTCTACCATCGTGATGATGCTGTCCGTACGTGCAGGATTAGTCCCTTCGGGCATCAGCAGATCAATGTTCACGGTGTCGCTGGCGATGCTGGGAAAAATAGTAACCTTAACGATTCCACCAATTGTTGAAGCCACGGTTAGAGCCAAAAGGCCAATGATTACCGCAAAGGAAACAAATTTGTTTTTTAGCGTAAACCGTAACGCCGGGCTATAAATCTTGTCTCTCAAATAAATCATCAACTGATCGCCCTTCTCATTAAAAAAGCGCAGTTTGTACAAGAACCTGTCAATGCCTTTTAAATTTTGTCGTTCTTCTTCAGACTGTTTGACCAAAGCTTTACTGTGCGCGATATGCGCCGGTAGTATGATCAACGCCTCAACCAGCGACACGACCAGCGTCAAAATCACCACGGTCGAAACTTCTCCGAAGAATTCACCAATACGGCTGTCCAAAAACAAAAAGGTAGAGAAAGCAAGCACGGTAGTAATGATCGCCGAGATAATGGGCGGGATCACTTCGATGGTGCCGTCAATGGCGGCACGCACCGGTGTTTTGCCCATTTCATAATGCTGATAAATATTTTCTGAAATGACGATACCATCATCCACCAGAATCCCGATGACGATGATCATCCCAAAAAGTGAAAGTACATTTATCGTCACGCCAAAGCCTGCGGCGAAAATGAACATTCCCAAAAAGGCCACAGGAATTCCCATCGCCACCCAAAAGGCCAAACGGGTGTTCAGGAAAAAGGAGAGAAAGAGCAGCACCAATAATATCCCAACAGCGCCATTTTCTACCAGAAGCTGCGTACGCTGATTTAACCGGATAGAAGAATCAGAAGTTATGTCAATATGAACAGCATCGTACCTATCATTGAAATCATCAATGTATTCCTTGACTTTTTCGGCGGTGGGCAGTAAGTCCTCGTTGTTGGTGTTGCTGATCTCCACATTGACCGATAGGTTTCCGTTAAAATAGGAAGCGTTAGGTGTTTCAGAAAAACGATCACGAATCTCGGCCACTTCTTCGAGCCGAACCAAAGTTCCTTCGGTACTGGCCCGGACGATGAGATTGTTAAGTTCGTCGCCGTAATACGCCCGGTTGTTGGCGCGTATAAGGTAATCCTCCGTATCGGTTTTTATGTTTCCGCCGGTGGTGAGAATATTGGCCTGAGCTACCGCTTGTGCCACTTCCTGAAAAGTAAGGCCGTATGCCAGCAGGTCATTTTCGCGCACAGCGATCTCTATCTCCTCTTCCGGAAAGCCGGTAATTTCTATTTGCGAAATCCCCTCCATCGCACGCAGGTCATACTCGATGCTCCGGGCGATCTGCTTAAGTGTTCCCAGATCGACCGTTTCTCCGGAAACCGCAAAGCCTATGGTCTGCCTGATCGCCTCTTGTTTTGCGACTACTAGCGGCTCCATCCCGGTGGGAAAGCTTGGCACACGGTCAACGGCATTTTTTACTTCAGTGAGGATAATATCGATGTTTTCGTCCTGATCGATTTCTATGGTCACCGAACCACCATTTTCACGGGAGGTCGAGGTTACCCGGTCAATACCGACCAGACCTTTCAGGTTGTCCTCGATTTTCAGGATAATCCCTTCTTCGATTTCGACAGGCGCGGCTCCGGGATAGGTAACGTTTATGGTTATAATCTGGGAATCAATCAGCGGAAAGAAAGAAGATTTCATCCGCAGCAAACCGATGACCCCAAAAACGACAAATGCCAGAATGACCACATTGACGGCCACACTGTACTTGATGAAGTAACTCAGCAGTTTTTTCATAATCAGTCTGCTTCGGGGGTTGCGGCAGATGGTTTTTCGTCCTTAAACACCTTGACCAACATTCCTGCATAAGCACCGGGAATATTTCGGGATACCATTTGCGTTCCGTCAGGGATTCCGGTAACCACCACATTTTTATCTGAAAAATAAACGGGGTTCACCGGTAGCACATCAAGCACGCTGTCACGAACGATATACACGTTGGTGTTGTCAACCAACAGCTGACGTGGAATGGTAATCGCCTTGGGTTCTTCACGGGCCTCCAATCGAGCTTCAAGATATTGGCCTTCCTTCAACTGGCCACCACCATCAACCTCAATAAATACCTTAATGGTCTGGGTGGCCTGATCTACGCGGCCGTTGATACGTACGACCTCGCCGGTGTATTCGCTGTTTCCGTTGAGATCGGCCAGGGTTACCTGCTCACCGATTTTCAGCAGATCACTGTATTTTTTTCCAATGGCAACCTCCAGTTCGTACACCGAAGTATCTATAAACTCCCCTAATTTCTGACCAGACCTGACCAGTGTTCCCTGTGTAACCAAAGCTTCGGTAAGGATTCCTGAAAAGGGCGCGGTGATGCGGTATTTGCCCAGCCGTTGCTCCAGGTTTTTCACGTTGTAATATGCCGAAAAGATTCCGCGGCCCGTGATGAAGTATTTTTCTTTTTCGGTATCGCTCTGCGGAAGGGCAGGCGTGCTCTTATCAATATCGAAATTATCCAGATAGTTTTGCCACTTCTCAAAAATCTCCGGATAATCCAACCGGAGGTCTGGCATTATGGAAGTGATCAAATTGTACAGTTCACTTTTTGAAGCTTGTACAGAGGCATAATATTCTGAAGCATCAAGGTTGAGCAGCACATCGCCTCTTTGATATGGTTGACCAACCTTGAAATCGTTGGCACTATTGCGAAAAATACCTTGAACTTCTGCATAAAGTTCGAGCCGGTTTTTTGCAACCAGGTTACCATTTGCCGAAATTGTGATAGGAACAGTATCGTTTTGAACCATTTCAACGAAAACTGTTTTTACGGCTTTTTCTACCTGACCCGGCATTTCTTTATCCTGAGTGGCGATGTAATAGGCTGCGGCCAAGGCACCGATTAATAGAATGCCACCAATTATGATTTTACGCATTTATAAACTTTTGTAGAGGGCAAAAGAGCCAATTGGCTAAATTACCACGAGTGCAACGCATAAGCGTTAAATTAATACTAAAACAATATACCGCCTAACTTACAGACTCCAACTCTTCAGAAACCTGGGCCCATTTGTCCATTAAGGATTCCAGGCGTTTTTTCTTGCTGTTGTATTTATCAAAAAATCCCTGTTGGTTGCTGTTTTTCTCATACTCTGCGGCAAGGTTGGCATCCATCTTTTTAAGATCACGCTCCAGCTGATTGACTTCTCCTTCTACTTTGCTGAGCTGATTGGTAAGTGATTTGTATTTTTTCTGGTCGCGGTAGGTATTTTTAGGTGCTTCAGTTTTTTGTTTGGTCTTGACATCGCGCTTTTCCACCTCTCGCAAATCGCTCACTGCCCGCTGTTGCAGATAGTAATCTACATCACCCAGGTACTCCTTAATCTTATGGTTTTTAAACTCATAGACACTATCTGTCAAACCTTGTAAAAAATCCCGGTCGTGAGAGACAAGGATCAGTGTTCCGGCGAAACGTTTTAGGGCATCTTTTAAAACATTCTTTGACTTGATATCCAAGTGGTTGGTAGGCTCATCCATGACCAACACGTTAAAAGGCTGCAACATCAATTTTGCCAAAGCCAACCTGTTGCGCTCACCACCCGAAAGCACACGTACATATTTTTCTACTTCATCCCCACGGAAAAGAAAAGAACCAAGCACATCGCGTACTTTGCTCCGGTTTTTCTCATTGGCCGCGTCGATCATTGTATCAAGAACCGTTTTGCTTCCGTCGAGGTGGTCTGCCTGGTTCTGGGCAAAATATCCTATTTGCACATTGTGCCCCAGTTTGAGATGACCGTTTGACTCGATTTCGCCCACAATAATTTTAGCCAAAGTACTTTTGCCCTGACCGTTTTGCCCCACAAAAGCAATTTTGCTGTCCCGGTCCACGAGCAGGTCTATGCCCTGAAGCACTTTTTTTTCGCCATAACTTTTGGCAACGTCTTCCGCCTCTATCACCACCTTGCCAGGGACAACAGAAACCGGAAAGTTTAAGGCCATTACGCTGTTGTCGTCCTCATCAACCTCAATCACGTCCATCCGGTCTAGCTTCTTGATGAGGGATTGTGCCATAGTCGCCTTACTGGCTTTAGCACGGAATTTTTCGATCAGCTTTTCGGTAGTTTCAATTTCTTTCTGCTGGTTTTTCTGCGCTGCCATTTGCTGCTCTCTCATTTCTTGACGAAGCACCAGATATTCTGAGTACGGTTTGGGGTAATCGTAAATGCGGCCCAGCGAAATCTCGATGGTTCGGTTGGTTACATTATCCAGGAACATCCTGTCGTGCGAAACGATCACCACCGCTCCGGTATAGTTGGTCAGGAACTGTTCTAACCAAATGATCGATTCTATATCCAAGTGGTTGGTTGGCTCATCGAGCAAGAGCACATCGTTGTTTTGTAGCAGCAATTTGGCCAACTCAATGCGCATACGCCACCCGCCAGAAAAAGTATCGGTAAGGCGGTCAAAATCGTCACGCGTAAAACCCAGTCCCAATAATATGCGTTCAGTCTCTCCTTTGTAATTATAACCACCGTGAATCTCGTACTGCTCCTGTACCTCGTTGAGACCCACCATCAGGTCGTGGTAGCCCTGGCTTTCATAATCGGTGCGTTCTGCCAGCTGGGTGTTTATGTAATCCAGCTTAGCTTCCAGGTCCTTCAACTTTTCAAAAGCCTGATAGGATTCTTCCAAAACTGTGCGGCCTTCCACAAAATCGATATCCTGTTTCAAAAACCCAATGGAAACTTCCTTATCTGTCGCAATCTGCCCAGTGTCATATTCCTGCTCGCCAGAAATGATGCGGAGCATTGTTGATTTACCAGCACCGTTTTTCCCGACCAATCCCACGCGGTCGCCCTCACCAAGTCTAAAAGTGACTTCATTAAAAAGATATTCCCCCTGAAAAGAGACAGAAAGGTTGTGGATGTTGAGCATGCTGCTGAAAATTTCGGCAAAGATATCATTTCAATAGCAGCCTAAAAAGAATATGCCGGTTGAGTAGCGTTAATGTTTTCGGAGGTGTGTTGTGTTTAAATAATATAACGAAAGCATGTGGGATTTAAGACAATTCTAAGCACGATACTTGGTGTACCTGTATTTCAAAATCCGTAAATTTACGGTATGTCAAAACTACTGCAAGGCACCAAAATATACAGCATACTCACCGGCACCTGTCCTGTCTGCCAAAAGGATAAGATGTACGTTAATCCCAATCCTTATGCGCTGAGCGAAACGCTAAAAATGCACGAGCGTTGCAGGCATTGTGGAACTAAATACAAGATCGAACCCTCCTTTTTTTACGGTGCGATGTACGTAAGCTATGGTGTAGGCATAGCCTTTGCGGTGGCCGCTTTTGTGATCAGTTCGTTTTTCTTTGGCACCACCTTGATGACGGCATTCATTTCTATTATTGGGACGCTCGTTGTATTTGCACCCATCATCATGCGGCTGTCCCGCAATATCTGGATCAACATCTTTATGAATTATGATAAGAAAAAAGCGGATGGTGTACAAAACAAAAAACCTTAATCCCGCATTTTGCTGGCGAATCGGTTCACGTCGACTTCTGGAGGAAGGACTCCGTCATTTTCCAAATGCTGAAAAAGTAGATTGGCAAGATAAGGACCCATCATAGTGCCACGAGTACCGAGGCCATTTAATAACGCTAGTTGTTTGTGTTTTGGATGCTTACCGATCAACGGTCTGCGGTCACCGGTGGTGGGACGAATTCCAGCGATTTGATCGACCACTTTATATTCGCAGTTGATCATTTTTTTAAGTTTGGCCAAAATCTCATCACGGGCAGCTTGCGTATTTTCCCAATTTTTGTCCTTCCAATTAAAAGTCGCGCCTACTTTATACCGATCCTTACCCAGCGGAACAATAAATATTCCTGATTTTAAAGCGGTTTTTAATTGAAGTTGGGCAGCCTCAATAATTAGATATTCCCCCTTGTTCCCAACAAGTGGCAGTTCATTAAAAAATGTATTCTGTTTTAGGCCGAAGCCTTCGGCGAAAACTATATGGCCTGCCTGAATGTCTTTGTAAATGACAGCATCATCTTTGAATTGAATCAGCGAATGATCAAAATTCTCAGTGATTAAAATTTCTTCGGAAGCCAAGTAGATACGGTAGGCATCTAGCAGTTCTGGTATATCCACCTTTCCGCTTTCCTGTACCTCGCCCAATTGAAAAGGAGCTTCGATAGAACCGTTCTCGGGTTTCATCAATTGGGGTTTAATGAATCGACCCATACCTGGTTTATCACTTGCAGTGAACCAATTGTTTTGGTCTTCAACTGATGAAAGTATCTTCCAGACCGGCATCGGCCTAGTGGCATCAATTTGAAGTTTTTCGGATAAGTTTTTAAAAAACCGGGTTGTTAGGTCCAGCTGCTCCTCGGCCTGATAGGGTAAAGTATATCGTTTAAGAATCACAGGATTGTACAGTCCGGCGGCGACACGACTAGCAGCATTGGTTTTGGTGTCAAAAACCACGACTTTTTTGCCTTGTCCCAGCGCTTTTTCGGCGAAAGCCAAACCCGCTAGACCCAGTCCTACTATGATATAATGAACGGTTTTCATCACGCCAAATTTAGCCATAAAAAAACGCCTTGATGTACAAGGCGTTTCTGTTTTCTATAAAGCTTTGGGATTAATAATTCCACATGTCGCTCTCAAAATTACGAATCTGCTCTTTGATGCGCTGGCTTTCCAACAATTGCATCATGGCATTGTCTGAGATATACTCTTCAATCTGCCGGTCACCCTGCACGTTATCGACCTGATAGATCGTACCGTTAAAGCGGCGGCTGTTCAACAAATGGTCAAAGGAAAGCGGTTGCGCCGAATTCTGCGGATTAAAGACCTTGGCCTCGTGCAAAACCTGACGGGCATCGGGATACCAGATCCAGAATAACGGAATATAATCCGTTCCAGCCTCTGCATCCAGAAAGTTGACGTCTGGAGCAACCGGTGCAAGACCGATCAACCTCCATTTCAACTCGCCCTGACGTTTATCAAAAAACCAGTACCCGCGTACCAAATACTGCTCGATACGACCGGCATCTATTTCCGTTTTGGTGATGTACTGGGCATCAATACGGCCCTCTGCATTATACTGGTCCCTACCTACGTTTGACGTATCAACTTTTGCCAGTGCGGCAGCGATATCCGTCAGCTCAATCTTGGTATTAAAATAAGAATCCCGGTAAATCGGTAATTCACCGCTTTTTACATTTTTGATCAAAACATCGTATAGCGATCTTCTGTTTGAGCTGATATTATTGGTATCGACCGGATAATACATCGGGAAGTTTACGCGTTCATCGAGATCAATAACCTCCCAGGTATTTTTAGACCAAAGTACATCGCGGGGATCTACATAGGCATAAGGCAAAGGGTTGTCATTATCAGACTGGAGTTGAGCGTTTGTCTTGATGAACATCTCCTCTGGGCTTTTGGCATTCAAGATATTTGCCTGAGCCGATATTTCATTACTGAAAACGGCCACTATCCCGATGATAAACAATTGCTTTAGGCTCATGGTTTTTAGATTTAATTTGTTAATTCTACAAGTACTGCGGAAACTTGCTTAAGCTTATAACTTGAATTTCCCTGAATTCTTGCCTCAATATCAAAAATTTGTACGGTTTCTCCACGACCGGCACTCTGAAGCACTGATTTTGCACGGGAATCGAGTTTGGTTCCACTGACTTGCACTGTGGCCTGTCCAGGTACTTTAAACTTAAACCCTGTTACCCTAAGGTCAAGTGCGAAATCAAAATCTGGTAGGTCTGCACCAATTGTTGAAATTTCAAGGTTATTGCGCGGCATTTTGACCACACCAGCTTCTCCACGAATAGTTCCCCTTGGTGAAGGAATATCTTTGATACGGAAGGCTTTTTTGTCGCTCACGGCAGAACCATCAGGAAGTGTTCCTGAAACGCTGATGGTAACTTCACGACCGCCTCCTGGATTCATAACATAGCTGCTACCACTTACTGCTTTAAGCCCTGGAGCATTGGCATTTACCTTATTTGCGGGTATACCTGCAAAACCAATCGTCATAGGGTTTGAAACCCCTCGGTAAACCACATTCATCTTATCTGCTGAAATGGTTGCAGAATTGGGACGGTTGATTACTGAATACTGGCTATTGATAGGAATGCTTTTTTCCTCCCCTTTTTCAGTATAAACCAGTTCACCAGAAATTTTCTGGTCACCTACGTTTCCTGCTGGAAACTCGAGCATAACCTGACCTGCCTGAAGGTTTTCGACCTCTTTACCATTTACGACCACCTTATCAAAAGTAAGTGAGTTGTCAAATCGCCCCAATACTACTTTACCAGTGAAAGGTTCGCCTGAATAAAACGCCGTTTTGCTTGGTATTACAATAGCCTCATAGTTGCTCAGAGAAACATCAGACTGCAGCTGTCCTTGGAGTAATGATGAATACACTTCCTGCTCAGTTGCTTTCACGTCGTTTTGCATCTGTGTAAAACGGGTCACGGACGCTGCCAATGGAAAGCCTTCAAAGTTATACTTTAACCACTTTACCTTTTGATTGTCTTTTTGACGAGTAATGGGTCCGGTCGCAAATTTAGTTTGCACCTGTTGCGCCAGACCACTGTATTCAGCTCCCAAAGCATCCGTGATGTCTGCTTTGTACTGCTCAATACGATCTAAAAAGGCCTGTCCTTTCTTAGTATAACCGTCACCCGTAAACCACATTTCATCCAGAACCGCAGTTTTGTCAAGATTGGCGTAACTGCTGGTGTCCACATCGGTCAACACTTCTTTGCGCACATCGCCAAGATAATTGTAAAATTCATCCGAAATATTTTTTACTTTTTTGGCCTTGGCCAAGAGCGGTTCGTATTTTTCGGGTTGTTCTGCTGCTTTTGCTTCAAGACCGTTTACCGCAACACGATTGTCCTGTATGAGGCGGGCGTTTGACGTCGCAAATTTATTGTTGAATATTTCAAAAGCACTTAGTATCTCTTTGTCCACGTTCATCGCAATCATTGCGATAAAAACGAGGTACATCAAGTTGATCATTTTCTGTCTAGAAGAACCTCCTCCTGCCATATCGAATAGTTTTTAAAAGTTTATAAGTTGGTAACTATTCGTTACATTATTTTTTGTTCATTGCAGAAAGCATTCCGCCATAAACACCGTTAAGGGAAGAAAGGTTTGTTGCCAAGCTGTCCATTTGAACTTTAAGCCGTTCTGTATTTTGTACCACTTCATTGTTCATTTCGGCCTGCTTGCCGGCAGCCTCGACCTGCACTTTGTACAAGCTGTTCAGGCTTTCCATTTGTGCGGCGGCCAATGACATCTCTTCGCTGTATTTTTTAGTTGAAGCCATTGCATCTACTGATGGTGCAATTCCTTTGGCGGCACCTTCAAAATTTTTAATACTGGTACCCAGACTGCTCATCAATTCGGCGTCTATTTTTGCCTCGTGCAGCATTTTGTCAAGTTTTTTGGATAACATCCCCTGAGTATCCTCTTCTTTGACCAAGGTATTTTTCTTCTTGGTCGTAACTTCATTGCCACCCGCCAACTCTGGGTAAACCAAGGTCCAATCGAGTTCGCTGCCTTGACGTTCAAATGCTGAGTAGGTAAATACCAGTGCTTCAACCACCATACCCAAGGTGAGAATTAGGGATGCGAAGGGCCAATGTTGTATTTTAAACAGTGCACCAATGATTACAAGTGCGGCCCCGAGACCGTAGACCATATTAGTTGCAGATAATTTTCCTTTCTTTGTTGCCATTTTAAATTAAGTTAAGGTTAGTCAGGTTAAAGATTAATTTGTTTGATAATAATTAGGGTAAATAGAATATGTAACCGTATCGTAGGGACACGATAGTTTGCAATAAATTTTAGGGGAATGTCTATGTCAGGTTTAGTTGGGCTTATTCACGTTGACCTCTCCGTCAACTCCCAAGTAATCCTGTACGGTACGGAAGCCAATGTAACTTCTGGCGGTATCGGCATATTCATAATCCCTGGTACTCACTTGTAGGGAATAAGCCACATCCTTCCAGGAACCGCCACGCACCACTTTTCGCTTGTTGTCTGAATCGTTGGCGTTTGGGTTCATTGTGGAAACGTATTCATAAGATGATGGATCATACGAAGATCCCACCCATTCGGCCACGTTGCCAGACATATTATAGAGATTGAAATCATTAGGCTCATACGCATCCGCTTCGACCGTATAAAGCGCTTGGTCTGCTGCATAATCACCACGTAAGGGTTTAAAATTGGCGAGGAAACATCCCCGGTCATTTTTAGCGTAAGGTCCTCCCCAGGGATAGGTACCTCCCTCAATACCGCCACGGGCAGCATATTCCCATTCTGCCTCAATTGGCAAACGGAAACGGTTTACCTGCTGCTTGCCACGCTTCTTTTGGTAAGCGTTTTTCCACTCTGTACGCCACCTGCAAAATGCGTTGGCCTGCTCCCAGCTCACCCCAACAACGGGATACTCATCATAGGCACTGTGCCAGAAATAATCATTGTGCATGGGCTCGTTGTAGGAATACGCAAAATCCTTGATCCATACCGTGGTGTCGGGATATATTTCAGTTTCCTCGGTTTTGATAAAATCCTTTCTGCTACCATCTTTTTGACGGGCAGCGGCCTCAATATCCAAATAGGTGTACTTATAAACCAACTGATCAACGTCTATGGTCCGGTTGCCGTTATAGGATTCTTCCATAGGAATGTAAAGCTGATCGATGACCTCTACGTAATACTCGTCTGGGTAATCTTGTGGATCTTCTTCAAGATCGATGTCCCAATTCAGCTTTCGTGCACCATAATCTAAGCTCAGGCTGTAGTAATTGTCGTACATATACTGCTCATATGGCGTCATATCTTCTGGATCAGCACTGTCAGCAAAGGCATACTCCCCGATTCCGCCGTTTCCAGGTTGCTCACCAAGTTCATCAGCAAGAATCGCAAGGCGTGCACGGGTTACGGAATCCCTGACCCATTGTACGAATTGTCTGTATTCTGAGTTGGTGATCTCCGTTTCATCCATATAAAAAGAACGCACGGTAACCGTTTTTGGCGGTGCATCTTTCTTGTTGGCAATGTCATCATCGCTCTTACCCATAACATAGGCACCTCCGGTAACCTTGGCCATACCAAAGGGCTTCTCCTGATTCCAGGTATTCCCTTTTACGCCGACCAGTTCACCACGGTCGTTGCCCCCACAGCTGGAAAGGAGGCCGATACACGCAAATAATGCAATAAACTTTTTCATAAATATTCTAGATTTTCACTCAACGAGTGCGTAAACGTATTTATTAAATTCTTAAAAAACAAGCTTTCAACCGTTAAAAAAGGTATTTTATCTATTTTTTTGATGATTTCATCTTTTTCAACCGTTAAAATTGGTTTTTTTGCTTCGCCTTAAACCACCTATTTGGGATATCCTGATTGCAAGCATCCAAGTAGTCCTTATAAGTACACGGTAATAACGTATGCCTTTTTAGTTTATTATTGGATATCAGATCAGACGGAATTTCTATCCACCAGCGCTGGGATCTTGTACTTTTATAGAAATGAAGGACTTCATCTTCTACGGGCACCGCATAGTAAAGAATGTGTTTATCGTCCTTATGGATGCTTTCAGAAACCCTAAAATTGACACCTTCGATAAAATACCAGATCATTTGGGCGATGAGTGAAGCAGCGGATTCAAACTGCTGATTTTGAATATATTCAAAAATTCCGAAAATCTTCACCCGGTCGCTTATTCCTGCGTAACGTGCTAAGGAGCAGGTCTCACGCGGTTCCAGGCCATTTATATTTTGGGGATACATAAAACCCATACCGGCAGCGGCCAAACCATTCAGGTCAACCGATACGATATCTGCATCCCGAACCACTGGTTCTACGGTTTTAATATCTGCAATTATATCCCCCAACCGATGGGCTTCAAAATAGAGCTTGTCCATCAAATCAATCTCCTCCTGAGCATTGTAATAACCCTGATATCCCAAGTTGGAATAGTTGAAAAGATTATAGGGTTGATCTGTGATGATTTTTCCTACAAAATTTCTATTTGTCAAAGGTCGGCTGCTGTCCCCAAGATCAAAACAGTTATCCACGGTTACGACATTGACCATTTGGTCCAAATCGTCAAATGCGCGGTATATTGGATATGTAAGGTCGTGGCTTCCGCCTATATATATTGGTATTGTATTGCTCTTGACCAGGGCTGTGGTGATTTCGCGCAGTGCAAAATAAGTGTCTTCCAAGGTGTTTCCTGCAGGAAGATCGCCCAAGTCTGCAATTGAAGTATGCCAATTGCCTACAAACAGTTGATAAAACGCCTTGCGAATGGGTGTGAAATCTATAGGCTCATGCGCCAAGACCGGGTTGCCCCTGTTTTCATAAATGCCTATCAGCACCACATCAATACCCTCCAGATCGGGAAGGCCCGAGGCAGCAGCATGAATTCTTATGGTATTTCCTAGACAATTAGAATGAAAAAGTTGGGCTTGTGCCAGTAAAGCGTCAGAAACCGGAATAAGGTTTTCAAACATTGGCTATTTCTTTTTTATCGCGGTTCTCTTTTTTCTGGTGGTCGTTTTCTTTTTGGCAGGTGCTTTCTTTTTGGCAGCTGTCTTTTTCTTAGGACCTTGTTTTTCAATTATATCCTTAACTTCTTCCAATGTGAGACGAGGTGCGTCAACTGTTTTGGGCAGTTCGATCTTAATTTTGCCCTTCAAA
This sequence comes from Leeuwenhoekiella sp., assembly GCA_049671285.1. Lineage (GTDB taxonomy): Bacteria > Bacteroidota > Bacteroidia > Flavobacteriales > Flavobacteriaceae > Leeuwenhoekiella. The sequence continues at coordinate 35,230 of JBATUQ010000001.1, forward strand.
ATGTTGCTGCGTCCCCACCGGGCCTTTTCCACACGGATGCCATCTTCCTTAAAGTCGTGAATGACTTTATCTATTTCCTTCTGCTTCTTATCCTCAATAAGCTGAACAATATCTGCATCGCTGAGTTTGTCAAAGTCATATTTCTTATTGACATTGATGAACATCCCGTCCCATTTTAGGTAGGGACCAAAACGGCCCACCCCTTTTTGTACCGGCTTGTCATCGTGATGATAAATGGGCGCATCAGCTTTCTGACGTTCCTTAATAAGCTCGATAGCCTGATTAAGATCTACTTCAAGCGGATCTTCCCCTTTGGGCAGACTGATGTACTTCTTGCCAAATTTCACATAAGGACCAAACCGACCATTATTTACCTCAACGGTTTCATCTTCATAAGTTCCTAAATCCTTCGGAAGTTTAAAGAGGTTCATCGCTTCCTCAAAAGTAATCGTATCCAATTGCTGATCAGGAAGTAGACCGGCAAAAAGTGGCTTTTCTTCATCTTCCACAGAACCGATCTGAACCATCGGTCCGTATTTACCCAATCGTACGCTTACCGGCTTGCCAGACTTGGGATCCTTGCCCAAAACCCTTTCACCTACTTCGCGCTCGGCATTCTCGGCCACATCCTGAACTTGCGGATGAAAATCTTTGTAGAAGTCGCGCATCATATCCTTCCACTTCTCATTGCCCTCGGCGATCTCATCAAAATCCTGCTCGACCTTGGCGGTAAAGTTGTAATCGAGGATATTCTCAAAATGTTGTATCAGGAAGTCATTGACAACCATCCCAACATCTGTTGGCACCAATTTGCCTTTGTCTGAACCTACTTTTTCAGTTAGTACTTTTTCCTTGACTGCATTATTTTTTAGTGTAAGCAGGTCATAATTACGCTCGGTACCGTCCACATTTCCCTTTTCCACATACTTGCGGTTTTGAATGGTGGTGATCGTCGGGGCATATGTTGACGGCCTGCCGATGCCGAGTTCTTCCAATTTCTTTACCAAGGAAGCTTCGGTATAGCGATACGGCGGTCTGGTAAAACGTTCGGTGGCGGTGATCCAGTGGTTGTCCAGCGACTCCCCTTCCTTCATTGGAGGTAAAATTCCGCTTTCTTCCTGATCTTCATCATCAGTACCTTCCAAATAAACTTTTAGGAAACCGTCAAATTTGATCACCTCCCCGTTAGCGGTAAACTGCTCATCGTGCTTATCGGCCTCAATACGCACATTGGTACGTTCCAGCTGGGCCTCGCTCATTTGTGAGGCAATGGCGCGTTTCCAGATTAAATCGTACAGTCTGGCTTGGTCGCGTTCAATATTATTGACTTCGTGGCGGCTAAAATCCGTTGGGCGGATCGCTTCGTGAGCCTCCTGTGCGCCTTTGTTCTTGCCTTTATAATTACGTTCTTTATGGTATTTTTTTCCGTAGGCGGAATTTATTTCCTTACCGGCATCCTCTTTAGCATCCTGCGAAAGGTTGACACTATCTGTCCTCATATAAGTAATAAGACCGGCTTCATAAAGCCGTTGGGCCATATTCATGGTTTTGCTTACCGAAAAATACAGCTTACGGGAAGCTTCCTGCTGAAGCGTTGACGTTGTAAACGGTGGTGCGGGATTCTTTTTGGCCGGTTTGGTCGTGAGCTTTGCAACCTTATACTTTGCATTGATGTTCTTCTGAAGAAAATCATGAGCAGCTTTTTTGGTATCGAGATTACTCGGCAGTTTTGCCTTTAGTGTTTTGCCGTCCTTGTTGGCAAACTCGGCATCAATTCGAAAATAATCTTCGGTATTAAAAGCGCGTATTTCACGCTCACGTTCTACGATCAACCGCACTGAAACAGATTGCACCCTTCCGGCAGAAAGACCGCCCTTTACTTTACGCCACAACACCGGGCTGATCTCATAACCTACCAACCGGTCGAGTACACGGCGTGCCTGCTGTGCATTAACCAAGTTGTAATCTATACCCCGTGGATTATCTATGGCTTTAAGGATCGCTTTTTTGGTAATTTCAGAAAAAACGATGCGTTTTGTTTTGTTTTTATCAAGTTTCAGTTCTTCGGCCAGGTGCCATGCAATCGCCTCTCCCTCCCGGTCTTCATCACTGGCGAGCCACACCATCTCTGCTTTTTTGGCAAGGTCCTTCAATTTTTTGACCACTGCCTTCTTATCGCTGTTAACCATATATTTTGGCGAAAAATCGCCCTCAACGTCAACGCCGAGTTCTTTGGAAGGCAAATCTGCAATATGCCCGTAACTGCTTTCTACCTTATAGTCCTTTCCCAGGTACTTTTCGATGGTTTTTGCTTTTGCGGGGGACTCTACAATGACTAAGTTTTTGGCCATAATCTGCTTTGGGTTCTTTGTAAAAGGTTATTTCGGCGTATGCCAAAGAAACAACCTTTGGGTGTATTTAGGAAGTGCAAAAGTATAAGAAAATTAATTATGGCTTATTCAAGATACTCCCGAAACAAAAAAAGCCCCCTTTCGGAAGCTTTATTCTTAGTCTTATAATTATATGCTTACAGCTGAAAATCGCTGATCAGCTCAAGATCGGATTCCAGATATTTAAACTGCCTCAACCGGTTGTCACCAATGGTCAGCAAACTTTTTTGAAGGGGAATCACGTCAAATATATTGAGATCGGTCTTAATCTTCAGCAACTTTAAGTCTTCCGGATCTTGCTTGTCATATATATGCAGGCCGTGCTCGCCGTCGCTTACATATAACAAATTTCCGCGGATACCCAAACCGTAAGGACCTTCCATATCATAAATATCCACCACCGTGGGATTGGCCTTATCAGAAACATCGATGACTTCCAGCATACTTAGATCCTGGCCACAGCGGTTACCGCCACGCAAAGTTAGATACGCATAATCGCCCGCTACCACTACAGGATCACACCCAAAAACGTGATTGATCTGGGAAACGTATTGCGGAAGTTCAGGATTTACAATGGAGTAAATATACATGCCGTCTGAACTCCCAATGTACAGATAATCGCCTTCGTTAAAAATGGTTTCAATAGGCGCGTACACCGGAGCCTCGTTGATCTTTTTGACCTGTCGCTCTATCTGGAAAACATTAATTTTATAAGTATCCAGGGCATACAACAACTCGCCGACGATCTTGAAACGAGCCATAGAGCCACCGGTGCCTACTTGTGCTACTTCGGCACGGCTGTATGTGGCATTTAACGCATCAAACATAAGTATGTCATGAACTATTTTTTTTCTTACTTCCGTACGGTATTCCCAACCCACGATAACATCATCATCAAAGTCGTAATCATCAAAATCGTACGCCCCTATATGCTGTGTAATTTCCGGCCAGGGGTAGCTGTCACTGCTTAGGACATTGTTGAGTTCATCAACCAGCTTAATAGTTTGCATATCTGTAAGGTCAAACGTCAACAGATCAGTAAAGCTATCGGCATAGAGAATATCATCTTTAACGGCCATGTCAATATTACCCGGAATGTTGATGAATGCGGTTTTCTTCGGTGCTTCGGGATTGCTGTTGTCTATAATATGTATGCCTTTTTTGATTTCGTTTACAAAAATATAGTCTTGATAAAAATAGAATTTTCCGGTTTCGCCCGTTGGCTCGGGCACTTTGACGGCTACTTGTTTGCGCAGTTCGGCTTTTGAGACCACTTGAGGAACGGCAACGGTTACAAGTTCATATTCTGAATCATCGCTTTCGCAGCCTATCAAAATAAGCAATAGCAGTAGGAAAGAAAACTTTAGGTTCATGGTTGCTTTAGATTGGTTGATCAAACTACAGATGCAAAAACAAGCAAATGGTTGCGTACGCTCCTGAAAATTAACGCATCCCCTATGCTTTTGCAATGCTACCTGAAAACATAAATGACAATTTGTCACAAGCAGGCTTAATTGTATCTTTGCGCTCTCAATTTTACGAAGCAGGACTTTTATGGAGAAGATCATTGACGAAAGTATACAAGGACAAGCGCTCGTGCTTGACGAGCAGCCGGTAAATACCAAAAAGCTTTTTATAGAAAGCTACGGCTGCCAGATGAATTTTAGCGACAGTGAGATTGTAGCATCAATTCTCAACAAAGAAGGTTACAATACAACCAACAAACTTGAGGACGCTGATCTCGTGCTGGTAAATACCTGTAGCATACGCGAAAAAGCGGAGCAGACGGTACGCAAGCGTTTGGAAAAATATAACGCCGTCAAAAAGAACAATCCCAAAATGAAAGTGGGCGTGCTCGGCTGTATGGCAGAACGCCTGAAGAGTAAATTTCTCGAAGAAGAAAAAATCGTGGATCTCGTCGTGGGTCCTGATGCCTATAAGGACCTGCCCAACCTTATCAGCGAAGTAGAGGAAGGCCGGGATGCGATCAACGTCATCCTTTCTAAAGAAGAAACCTACGGGGATATCGCCCCGGTGCGTTTGCAGAGCAATGGTGTAACGGCTTTCGTGAGCATTACCCGTGGCTGTGATAATATGTGCACATTCTGCGTTGTACCGTTTACAAGAGGCCGCGAACGCAGCCGGGATGCGCAGAGTATTATTGAAGAAGTTAATGACCTTGCGGCGAAAGGGTTTAAAGAAGTTACCTTGCTTGGTCAAAATGTGGACAGCTACCTGTGGTACGGCGGCGGACTCAAAAAGGACTTTGACAAGGCCAGCCCGATACAGCAGGCGACTTCTGTGAATTTTGCACAACTTCTTGCTATGGTGGCCGAAGCACAGCCTAAAATGCGCATTCGGTTTTCTACCAGCAATCCACAGGATATGACACTCGATGTCATCCACACAATGGCAAAATATGAGAACATTTGCAAATACATTCACCTTCCGGTACAGAGCGGAAGCGACCGTATTCTTAAAGCGATGAACCGTTTGCATACCCGAGAAGAATATTTTGAGTTGATCGACAACATCAAAAAGATAATTCCCGATTGCGCCATCTCTCAGGATATGATCACCGGTTTCCCTACCGAAAGAGAAGAAGATCATCAAGACACTTTGAGTTTGATGGAATATGTCAAATACGATTTTGGGTTTATGTTCGCCTACAGCGAAAGGCCAGGAACGCTGGCCGCACGAAAATTGGAGGATGATATCCCTTTGGAAATCAAAAAGAGAAGGCTGGCCGAAATCATTGATCTGCAGCAACAACATTCTAAATACAATACTGAAAAACAAGTAGGCCGAACGGTTGAAGTCCTTATAGAAAAGGCATCTAAGAAAAGTGATCAGGAATGGATGGGCAGAAACACCCAAAATACCGTGGTTGTCTTTCCGAAGGAACACTACAAAGTAGGTGATTTTGTAATGGTAAAAATCAACAGCTGCACGTCCACCACACTTTTGGGCGAAGCCGTCGGTTATTCAGAAAACAATTAATTTATGGAATCAGTTCAGGCAACCAAACAACGTTTTGGCATCATTGGGGACGATCCCAAATTAAACCGCGCCATTGAGAAGGCCATACAGGTAGCACCTACCGACATTTCGGTTTTGGTCACCGGCGAAAGTGGTGTAGGTAAGGAAAGTATTCCGCGTATCATTCACTCGCTTTCGCACAGAAAACACAACAAATACATAGCCGTCAACTGTGGCGCCATCCCGGAAGGAACCATCGACAGTGAACTTTTTGGTCACGAAAAAGGATCTTTTACCGGTGCCACTTCCACCCGAAGCGGTTATTTTGAAGAAGCGGATGGCGGCACCGTTTTTCTGGATGAAGTCGGCGAACTGCCGCTGCCCACACAGGTGCGCCTTTTACGGGTTTTGGAAAACGGCGAATTTTTAAAAGTAGGTTCGTCAAAAACCCAAAAGACCGATGTTCGTATCGTGGCGGCAACCAATGTGAATATGTTCAAAGCCATTCAGGAAGAAAAGTTTCGGGAGGATCTGTATTACAGGCTGAGTACGGTAGATATTAACCTTCCGCCACTGCGGGAGCGGAAAAATGATGTGCACCTGCTCTTCCGCAAATTTGCTTCAGACTTTGCCAACAAGTATAAAATGCCCACCATCAGGCTGGAAGACGATGCGATCAAAATGCTCCTCGCCTACCGCTGGGCCGGGAACATCCGGCAGCTGCGCAACGTGGCCGAGCAGATTAGCGTTTTAGAACAGCAACGCTCCATCACCACAGATACGATCAGGAATTATTTACCCAATACTGGCAGCCAACTGCCCGCCGTGATTGAGAAGAAAAAGGCCGAAGGAGATTTTAGCAGCGAACGCGAGATCCTGTACAAGGTACTCTTTGATATGAAAAGCGACCTCAACGACCTGAAAAAACTCACACTGGAGCTGATGGAAAACGGCAACAACTCGCGGGTGCAAAAAGACAATGAGTCGCTGATCAAAAAAATCTATGATGAAGGTGATGTAAGCGATTATGAGGGAGAATATGAGGGTGAGGAAAGCATTGCGCAGGTTTTGCAAATTCCCCAGGAAAGTGCTGTGAACCGGGAACCGGAGCCTTCCGCATCAGACAAATACCATTTTGCCGAGGATGTTGAAGAAGAAGAAACGCTATCGCTTCAGGAAAAAGAACTGGAACTCATCCAGAAATCTTTGGAACGACACAAGGGCCGCCGCAAAGCTGCCGCTGACGAACTGGGCATTAGCGAGCGCACCTTATATAGAAAGATAAAACAATACGACCTTTGAGGCGTTATTTTTTAGCAAGAGATGACTATCGATTGAAAGCAAAAATGTTTTCCAATTAACATATTAAATTCATTGACAAATAGTTATTCAAGTAATCAGTGGCAGTTGGCAGATTTTTTAGAGTAAAAAAACGATAATTATTAACTGCTTTTGAAATCTATGACATAATTGCTCTAGAAAATTCAGTTCAATTAAATTGAAATAAAATTTCGCTTCCGCGAAAGCGCAACAATCAACTTTTAATGAAAATCAAAAATCTTCCCCTACTTCTTCTTTTCCTGATTTTCAGCGGCTGTAAGTTTTACTCGTTCAGTGGTATTTCTATCGCGGCAGGAACTGAAACTTTTTGGGTGTACAATTTTCAGAACGAAGCTTCTTTGATCGAACCAGGGATCGAAAGGGAATTTACATTCGCCCTTCAAGACCTCATTCAAAATCAAAGTAGCCTAACGCTAGACGATAAAAACCCGCATTTGATTTATGAGGGAGAAATAACCCAGTATTACATCGCTCCGCAAACAGCAACGTCAGACAATGTGGCGGCACAGAACCGGCTTACAATTAGTATAAACGTTCGGTTTTACAACACCAAAGTACCTGACGGAAGTGAGGATTTTGAAAAACCCTTTACCTTCTTTTTCGATTTTCCCGGAAATGCGACGCCCACTGGCCCTGTTCTTGTCGAAGCCCTAGAGGTCATCTACGAGCGGATCACCCAGGACATTTTTAATGCTTCACTCGCCAAGTGGTAATGAATAGGGACACGCTCACATATCTGCTGGAATGCCCGGAGCACCTGAGCGCTACGCACACTGATGCGCTGACGGAAATTCTAGTCGACCACCCCTATTTTCAGGCGGCGCGGGCACTTCAATTGAAGGGGTTGAAAGATCGGGACAGCTTTTCATACAACGACCATCTCAAAACAACCGCAGCTCACACCCAGGACCGCACCGTGCTGTTTGATTTTGTCACATCATTTGGTGGAAAAAAGGATAGCCTTCCGGCGAAAAAAAAGACGGTAAATGAGCTACCGGTCAACGAGTATGTAAACCTCAGCAAGCAGGTGGAGGATGAAGAACTCGAGAAAGCAAACAATATTCTCGATCCGGAATATTTTCAGCCAAAGGATTTACCGCCCGCTAATAAGGAAGACAACGAAACGCAGGAAAATGCCGAAACCGAGGAATCCTTACAGTTGGGAAAACCGCTGGAATTTGACCAACAGGAAAACCACTCTTTCGCCGAATGGCTAAAACTTACTTCGCTCAGACCCATTGAACGGAAAGAGGTAACAAATGAAGGTCAAGCCAAACAAAACACCGAAACCCACACCAACAAAAGCAAACCTACCGAAACCAAAAAGCAGCGCAAAATTCAGCTGATCAACCGTTTTATAGAAAAAAATCCTAGAATCAAGATATCTCAGGAATCAAAAGCAGCATCAAAATCTGAAGCACCAAGCCCTTCCCTTCCGCCGGAAACGCTGATGACAGAAACACTGGCGCGCGTTTATCTGGAACAGAAAAATTACAAAAAGGCCCGGCAAGCTTACAGAATTTTAAGTTTGAAATATCCAGATAAAAGTGGTTTCTTTGCAGACCAAATTCGGGCGATAGAAAAATTGCAGGAAAATAACAATTAGATTATGTTTTTAATATTCTTAGGATTGATCATCATCGTGGCATTTTTGCTGGTTGTGGTCATCATGGTTCAGAATCCCAAGGGCGGTGGCCTTTCTTCTTCTTTTGGCGGCGGCGGCACCCAGCAGGTAGGCGGTGTTAAAAAAACCACGGATTTTTTGGATAAAAGCACCTGGGGATTGGCAACGGCACTTCTTGTGCTTATACTTATCTCAAATGTGACTATTTTTGGTGATACCACCAGCGCAGAATCCAAAGTGATCGATGGGGACGACATAGAGAACATTCAGCCTATACAAGATGACATTGCACCGATTGATGCTGCAGAAGTAAGTGACAGCGAGGACAACTAATGACAGGTGTTCTAGATCGAAATTATTGAGACCGCAATTTAGCGGTTTTTTTTTTGCCTTTTTGTCAGCCATCTGTTGCTGGCATAATTTCTGTCCTTTCTGACATCAAATTAATTAAAACTATTAACCAAATATTCAAATACAATGGGAGTAAACATTAAACCACTTTCAGACCGGGTTCTGGTAGAGCCTGTACCTGCGGAAACGCAAACAGCTTCTGGAATCTATATTCCGGAAACGGCTAAAGAAAAACCACAGAAAGGTAAAGTAGTCGCTGTAGGAAGCGGTAAAAAGGATCATGATATGACCGTAAAGGTTGGCGATACGGTCCTTTATGGAAAATATTCTGGAACTGAGCTTAAACTCGACGGAACGGATTATTTGATGATGCGTGAGGATGACATCTTAGGCATTGTTTAAAAATCAACTTCAATAATTCTAATTAATTAAGAGATTTCCGTTTTCACGGAAATTAAAAAAACTAGACTAAAAATGGCAAAAGATATAAAATTTGACATTGCAGCACGCGACGGCATTAAGCGCGGTGTGGATGCATTGGCGAACGCAGTAAAAGTAACACTTGGCCCAAAAGGCCGTAATGTGATCATCAGTAAATCCTTTGGTGCCCCACAGGTAACCAAAGATGGTGTGACTGTTGCAAAAGAAATCGAATTGGAAGATGCGCTGGAAAATATGGGCGCACAAATGGTAAAGGAAGTAGCTTCTAAAACCAACGATCTTGCCGGTGACGGTACAACTACCGCAACTGTGCTTGCTCAGGCAATTGTACAGGAAGGTCTGAAAAACGTTGCTGCCGGCGCTAATCCTATGGATTTAAAACGCGGTATTGATAAAGCGGTTGAGGCGATTACAAAAAATCTTCAAGAGCAGACCAAGGAAGTAGGTAACTCTTCTGAAAAAATTAAGCAAGTTGCCTCTATTTCTGCCAACAACGATGACGTAATTGGCGAATTGATTGCGAAGGCTTTTGGTAAAGTAGGTAAAGAAGGTGTGATCACCGTTGAGGAAGCAAAAGGTACTGACACTTATGTGGACGTTGTTGAAGGTATGCAGTTTGACCGCGGTTACCTTTCTCCCTATTTCGTGACCAATAGCGAGAAAATGCAGACCGTGCTTGAAAGCCCATACATCCTTTTATATGACAAGAAGATTTCTTCTATGAAAGACCTGCTGCCCGTATTGGAACCAGTGGCACAATCCGGTAAGCCGTTGTTGATCGTTGCTGAAGATGTGGATGGGGAAGCATTGGCTACTTTAGTAGTAAACAAGTTACGTGGCTCCTTAAAAATCGCAGCCGTAAAAGCACCAGGATTTGGTGACCGTCGCAAAGCGATGCTGGAAGATATCGCAATTTTGACCGGTGGTACCGTGATCAGTGAAGAGCGCGGATTCTCTTTAGAAAACGCAACCATAGATATGTTGGGTTCTGCAGAGAACGTAACTATCGACAAGGATAACACTACAATTGTAAATGGTGCTGGTGATAGCGAAAACATCAAAGCCCGTGTAGGCCAGATCAAATCGCAGATCGAAACCACAACCAGCGATTACGACAAAGAAAAACTTCAAGAACGTCTGGCCAAATTGGCTGGTGGTGTTGCCGTACTTTATGTAGGTGCAGCTTCTGAAGTGGAGATGAAAGAGAAGAAAGACCGTGTGGACGATGCACTTCATGCAACCCGTGCAGCTGTTGAAGAAGGTATTGTAGCCGGTGGTGGTGTTGCCTTGGTTCGTGCTAAATTAGCCTTGGAAAACCTTGATGCTGAAAATGCTGATGAAGCAACAGGAATCAAGATCGTAGCACGTGCTATTGAATCCCCACTGCGTACTATTGTGGCTAACGCTGGCGGAGAAGGATCTGTGGTAATCGCCAAAGTCATCGACGGTGATGCAGATTACGGTTATGATGCCAAAACCGAGAAGTATGTAAATATGCTCGAAGCAGGTATTATCGATCCTAAGAAAGTTACACGAGTTGCTTTAGAAAATGCAGCTTCGGTAGCGGGTATGATCCTGACCACCGAATGTGCATTGACCGATATCCCAGAAGAAAATGCCGGCGGCGGAATGCCAGGCGGTATGGGCGGCGGAATGCCAGGGATGATGTAAGGATCACATCTAATTAAAAATAGTAAAACCACCTCGTTTGAGGTGGTTTTTTTATGCTAATCGGCGTGACTTTTAAGCGTTAAGAACTCATAATTAATTAATTTCCTCCTCCACCGTCCCGCAGTGCAACATCTTATTGCCAAAATAGGGATTCATGATCTTTTCTTCATTAGACAACCAATAACCGCCCTGACCATCAAAAGCCATTGGACAATATTGATAGTACAATGTACCAGATTCTAAGTTCTCGCTAGCCATTTTCTTAATTCCCCGGGTTACATCGACAAAGGCTTCCCGTTGCTCATCAATATCGGTGCTGGCAGAAATGGTTTGGATTGATTCTGTGAAGAGTGATGACAGCTCAAGTTCGGCATCATTGGCAGTGATTACAGCAGCGGCACTTTGAGCAGCCTTAGCATCTGTATTGACCAGGGCTGTTTTAAGATCGATGTACTGATCGTAAAGCATAGCTACTTTTTCGTCAGTAAAAGTCACCGTTCGCTGGGCGGAAGTGTAAGTTTCGGTCGACTCAGTATCTTCCATATCCATGGACACGGTTTCGGTATCTGGATTTTTTGATTTGTTTTCGCCGCAGGCTAAAGCCAAAAACATCAAGGCGGCAGGAAGTAATTTTTTCATAGAAATATATTTTTACAAAGATAAGAACCTCAACTTTGCGAGGTTTTCTTTTGGTAATAAAATGCGGGGAGTAAGATCAACAGCAGCAATGGCTGAATAAGGAAGCGCCGGGTGTAGAACAATTTAAGATATTCAGTGGGATCAAAATTGATTGTGAAGTACCAAAATACTGGCATCACGATTATCCACACCACGCCATAAACCACAAGGCTAAAGACGACCGTTCCTTTTTTGGCAAATGCCAAATAGATCAAGCCCAGCGAAATTATACTGTTTAACCAGTACCGAAGCGATACGTGCAACATCAAGCGGCTATTGTCAATTTCCGGAAGGGTTTCAGCCTGGGTAAAATTTGATTTAAAAAACGGGATCAACGGGTCATAAAACATCTCCGAAGCGTAAAAACGCACCAAAGCCAGCGCAGCGATTCCAAGTATAAATCCAACGATCCGGATGACATTGTTCATGGTTTCTTCGGCTTAAAATCCTTCACCCAATAAATCCATAGCAAAAACACATAGCCATAAATCACTAACGGAAAGGCCACATCGTGAAAAAAATCCTTATGTTGGGGAATCTTATAAACCCCAATGCTAAAAAGCGCGATGCGGATGATATTCAAAATATGAATCGTGACCAGACCGAATAGCACAAACCAAATAGTGCGTTTCCAACCGTTGAAAAAGGCCACCACAAACGACAGAAACATAATCATTACCGCTATCGCATTGCAACCCTCAATAACCCGGGAAGCCGGCACCCCGTTGACCAATAGCAACATGGAAGGGTGGTTTTGATTGGGCCGGGTCGTGCCTTCATACCCAAATACATCAATGAACCAAGCCGTTTGCCGGGCCACGTAATGACTTATCACATCAGGATAATATTCTTGTGAAGCGCCATAGTTGAGATAGGCAGCATATGCCGCTGAAAGCAAAAAATACGTTCCCAGAAACGTAAGGAGAAACAGGATTACCGACTTATATTTGCGCCACAAAATGATTAGGCTTTTAGCTTTAACTACCGCCAAAAATACGTGAATTATGACGTTTGAATCCCTAAAATCCCAAGTTTCAGAAATCCTTGAGACCGAAAATCTTTCCGTCACCCACAAACTGGAGCAGGTTTGTACTTTACTTAAGGAGCGTGTGGCCTATTATAACTGGGTTGGTTTTTATTTTAAGAATGGTGACAAGCGCGAACTAAAACTGCGTGCTTTTGCCGGTGAGCCCACAGATCATACCGTCATCCCTTTCGGCAAGGGCATTTGCGGGCAGGTTGCAGAGAGCAATGCCAACTTTGTTGTACCTGATGTGAGCGCTCAGGACAATTATATCGCGTGCAGCATCACGGTGAAGTCTGAGATCGTGATCCCACTTTTTGTAGATGGTGAAAACATTGGCCAGATCGATATTGATTCAAACACAACAGATCCCTTTACAGATAAGGACGAGCGTTTTCTGGAATGGGTCAATGACGCTGTTGCGAAAGTTTTGGAGGCGGAATAAATTTGGTTTTAGCCCATAAACGCCATCCCGATAAACACACAATAACCACCAAAAAGCAACAGCCCCTTCCAGCGGTTGAGTTCGTATTTCTTCGGAAGGAATCCCAATGGAAGTAGTACAAGGGCAAAGCCAAGAAGCCAAAACATATTGGTAGCCAAAATACTTGGGTCGATCACATTTATGGGTTTGATCAAAGCGGTAATTCCCAGCACCGAAGCGATATTAAAAATATTGGAACCTATTAAATTTCCCAGTGAGATTGCCTTTTCCTTTTTGAGTGCTGCAATCACCGAAGCTGCCAGTTCTGGTACACTGGTACCAATTGCAATCACCGTCACCGAAATTGCATAATCACTTATCCCGACAGATTGGGCCAAATCCTTGGCGCCATTGACCAGCAATTCGGAACCAAAATAGAGGGCAGCAGCTCCTATGAGCAACCAGACGATGATCTTGAAATAGGACGTTCTTGACAAGCCTTCGTCTATCTCATCATTCTGTCCTTCTGTGGTTCGGTCAGCTTTTCGGGCTCGCCTGATCAATAGGAAAAGATAGATCACCAAAGCTGAAAGAAGTATCAATCCTTCTATGCGATTTAACAACAAATCATTGGCAAGTGCAACATACAGCCCCAAGGAGAACAGCACCATAACCGGCCAGTTGAACCGAAAGAAATCCCCATCAATCCCAAGACTTGAAATGATAGCGGTCAATCCCAAGACCATGCCGATGTTGGCAATATTGCTGCCGATGACGTTGCCCAGAGAAATATCAGAATATCCCTCAAGTGCGGCCTGTAAGCTCACGAGAAGTTCTGGAGCGCTCGTGGCAAAGGAAACCACTGTAAGCCCAATGACCATTTTAGACAAGTTGAGTTTAAAGGAAAGCCCCACGGACGAGCGTACCAAAAACTCCCCGCCCACTACCAGCAGCAAGAGGCCCATCATCACATAGAAAATACTCATAGATCGATTTGTCGCGCGAATATACGAGAAGTTGAATCCTTTTAATACCAAAGATGGCAGCTAGTGAAATGCTTTTTAGCTACTGTAGGCAAAACAACTTAAGGGAATAATGTGATCTGAATCATTATTAACAACTACAATCTCCGTCTAAGGAAAAAATTTTGTTATTTACTTAAAAAGCCTTTTGAAATAACAAACCAAAGACCTTATTCAACATAGATGTATTAGTTAAAAAAACTAAATTTGAACAACAAAGGCCTGGTAATGAGAGAAAACCTTAATAAAAAGCTTTTTATACCAAAAGAGCTCATAGCAAGTAAAATTATGCTGATTAGAGATTTTAAAGTAATGGTGGATAGTGATATTGCAGAACTTTATGGTGTAAGTACAAAGCGTTTGAACGAGCAGGTAAAGAGAAATAAAGCCCGTTTTCCTAAACATTTTATGTTTGAGCTGACAAAAGAGGAAAAGAACAATGTAGTCGCAAATTGCGACCACCTTGAAAAATTAAAGTTTTCGCCCGTGTTGCCAAAAGTCTTTACTGAACACGGGATACTAATGGCAGCTAATGTCCTGACTAGTGAAAGAGCCATTAAGGTAAGCATCCAGATTATTGAGGTTTTCGTCAAAATGCGAAGTATGCTTCAGAACAACGACGAACTACTCCTGCGTATGGAAAAACTTGAGAGAAATTTAGGAAAGCACGATATGCAGATTGCCCAAGTTTTCCAGTTAATTAAACAGTTCGTAAAGGATGAGATTCCTCGCAAAAGAATAGGCTTCAAGCCAGACCAAAGGGATTAGTTCAGTACAACTCAAGATTTAAGTCTAAATGATTGGTCACGCATTTTAATATCTTAAAGTGTAAGGTAGGAAAAGCCATCTTACTATTTGGCTAAATTAATGCCTACACTTTCCATTAACCTAACAGCTTCAACCGCCTCTTTTACATCGTGCACACGTAAAATGGAAGCTCCTTTTTGCAGTGCAACCGTGTTGAGCACAGTGGTGCCGTTTAGGGCATCGGCAGCTTCGATCCCCAAGGTTTTATAAATTGTGGATTTTCTGGAGAGGCCAACGAGCAGGGGGGCGTCGATGATTTTAAGTTGGTCAAGGTTTTTAAGGAGTTCGAAGTTCTGCGGAATGTTTTTGGCGAAACCAAATCCCGGATCGACAATCACATCATTGATACCCAGTGCTCTCGCGGCCGCAACCCTTTCGCTAAAATAAAAAATCACCTCACCCAAAAGATCATCGTATTCCGCCAAATCTTTCATCGTTTGTGGTGTGCCTTTCATATGCATCATCACATAGGACACTTGGAGTTCAGCGATTGTTGGCAACATATTTTCGTCCAACTTTCCGCCAGAAATATCGTTGATTAAAGACGCACCTGTACTGACAGCTTCCCGCGCTACCGAAGCCCGAAAAGTATCAATCGAAAAAAGTGCTTCAGGAAACCTCTTGACCAATTCCACCAAAACTGGGAGCAACCGATGCAGCTCCTCCCCTTCCGGAATATGATCTGCTCCCGGCCTGCTGCTATACGCCCCAAGATCGATGAAAGCAGCTCCTTCTTTCAGCATTTTTTCTGTTTGCCGTAAAGCCTCGTCCAGATCACCATATTTTCCGCCATCAAAAAAAGAATCTGGTGTGAGGTTGAGGATCCCCATAACCTTTGGCGTCGTGAGATCGATGAGCCGGCCTTTGCAATTGATGGTTTTCATAAAGCGAAGCTTCGGTTTTTTTGTTCGTTTATTTTAGGCGAAATTTACGCAAATTCATTAGCTGCATGAGCCAAACTTCCCAAGAATACGATGCTGTGATTGCCAACTGCCGGGCACTGTTTGAAAAGAAAATGAAGGATTACGGAAGCGCCTGGCGTATTTTGAGATTGCCATCGCTAACAGATCAGATTTTTATTAAAGCCCAGCGCATTCGGGGTTTACAACAAAATACCGAACAAAAAGTGGCCGAGGGTGAAGTTTCAGAATTCATCGGTATTATTAATTACAGTTTGATGGCGCTCATTCAGTTGGAAAAGGGAGTGGTCGAGCAACCGGATCTCAATCTTGAATCCGCATTGGAAGCTTACGACAAACACGCAAAAATCACCAAAACCTTGATGGAAAATAAAAACCACGATTATGGTGAAGCCTGGCGGGATATGCGGGTAAGTTCATTGACCGATCTTATTCTACAAAAACTATTGCGGGTCAAACAGATTGAAAACAATAAAGGAAAAACCTTGGTTTCAGAAGGGATTGATGCCAATTATCAGGATATGGTCAATTATGCGGTTTTTGCGTTGATACATTTAAAAGGGTTTGAGGTCTAAAAGGTTTCTAAGTCTCTTCCGCGGGACGAGAGAAAAATGTACTAAGAGAACCAATGCGCCAATAGTCTTCCTCGACTGCGCTCGGAATGACAGTATTTAAAAGAACACTAAAAATTAAAGAATATTGAAAGCACTTACCGGCATCATTAGAATTTTTGTGGGCATCCTGTTTATCATTTCGGGATTTATCAAGCTCAATGACCCAGTGGGCTTTTCGTTTAAGCTGCAGGAATATTTTAGCCCAGGCGTTCTCAATCTTGAATATTTGAGTCCGTTTGCGCTGGCCTTTGCTATCAGTTTGGTGATTGCAGAAGTCATTCTTGGCGTGGCACTGATCATTGGCTACGCCAAGAAAGCTACCCTTTGGCTGTTGCTGGCGATGATCGTGTTCTTCACGTTTCTCACCTTTTATTCGGCTTATTTTAATAAAGTGACTGATTGTGGGTGCTTTGGCGATGCACTTCCGTTGACGCCCTGGCAGTCATTTTCCAAAGATGTGCTGCTGCTGCTGCTGATCCTTTTTTTGTTTTTCGGAAAGAAATATATCCAGCCCTTTTTTACGCGTTTCTGGCGTTCGGTGATTATTTTGGTTTCATTCATCGCGTGTCTGGTTTACGGATATTACGTGCTGATGCATCTTCCGGTGTTTGATTTTCGCCCGTATAAAATTGGTGCCAACATTACCGAAGGAATGACCGTACCACCCGGCGCACCTGCTGCGGTGTATGATTACAACTGGAAGTTTGAAGAAAACGGCGAGGAAAAAATCATCACGACACAGGGCGACTACCCTCAGACAAGTGGGACCTTCATTAGTGTGGAAACCGAAGAAGTACAAGCCGGTTATGTGCCGCCCATCCACGATTTCACTATCGAAAAAAACGGCGAAAACCTGACCGAACAATTTCTAACTACCGAAAACCTTTTGGTAATCGTCGCTTACAACCTGGCCAAAACCGAACACAACGGCTGGCCCGTGATAAAAAACCTGATCGGGGAAGCGCAAGAAAAGGGGTATTCGGTGATTGGGTTGACTGCAAGTGGCGATGAAGCCGTCACCACCCTAAAATACCGACACGGACTCGAATTGGATTTCTATTTTACGGATGAGACGGTGCTTAAAACCATAGTACGCAGCAATCCGGGAATTTTAAAACTTCAGAACGGTACCATTATTCAGAAAAAACATTGGAACGACGCTTCTGAGATTATACTGAAACGTTTAGATGCCTCAATTGCCACGATAGATTTTTCGCTCAAGCGAAAACTGGACAGCATCTTTAAATACGACCATTTGTATCGCCCAGTACTGCAAGAAGCCAATCCTGAAAAGCGGAAGCAAGTAGGTAAAAAGCTAGGCCTTGCACCCGAAGATTATACCGGTGACCTTTGGGCAAGACAACGTATTATTGATACCGCCAACCTTAAGTTTGTAAAGAACCTCTTGGACCGCGGTATCTATCCGGGCAAAACACTGGTGGGCGAACCGACCAACCTCGTTGCTTTTAAAGTCATACAGCATAATCAAGAGCAAATTTCACAGTATCTTGATTTATTTAAAGCTGCTGCTGAAAGAGACGAACTGCCCAAAACCCTGGTCGCAGCAATGGAAGACCGCTACCTTATGCATCAGAAGCAACCGCAGATTTATGGTACCCAAGCAATTGTCAACAGCGCAAAGGGTTCATTTATTTGGCCTATTAAAGATGTGGACACGGTCAACAAAAGGCGTAAATTGGCCGGTTTTCACCTAGGTATTGAGGAATATGCCAAAAATTTGATCGGGAAGGATTATGAGTTTGAGAATGTTTCGGTAGATGAAGTGTCCTTGTTGTAAATACGTAAAACAACCTTGAACCTTCAACTTTGAACTTTTAAATCTTCAACCATCAACTACTTTCTAAATAAACTCTTTTACGCTTTTATCACCTTGCTCGGGGTAGTGACGTTTATCTTCTTCCTATTTACCGTTTTGCCCGGTGATCCCGCACGGATGATGCTCGATCAAAACGAAGATCCTGAGCAGCTGGCCGTCATAAAAAAGAAATACGGGTTTGACCAGTCCATTGGGGTTCAGTATGCGTACTATCTCAATGACCTTTCTCTCATTTCAGTGCACGACAGCAACGGAACGGGATACACCTCGCTGGCATCAGGCAAATACACTTACGAGAAGCTTTTTGACATAGGCAACAAAACCGTGGTGCTTAAAAATCCCTATTTGCGGGAATCGTTTCAGAAATCGGGCAAACCGGTGAGTCAGGTGATTGCTGAGACTCTACCGAATACGGTGGTGCTCGCGGTGAGCGCAATTACCATTGCCATTATTCTCGGGATTTTTCTAGGAATTGTTTCGGCTAATTTTAGGGATACGTGGTTGGACAAAAGCATTCAAGTGATCAGTACCTTAGGGATGAGCGTCCCGAGTTTTTTCAGTGCCATTTTATTTGCGTGGTTGTTTGGTTTTGTCCTGCACCGTTACACCAATCTTAACATGACCGGCAGTCTTTATGAGATGGATGATTTTGGTGAAAATATTACCATTCAGTGGAAAAACCTTATCCTTCCGGCGATTGTCCTGGGCATTCGCCCGCTGGCCGTAGTGATTCAGCTGATGCGCAATTCGCTGCTTGAAGTTTACAATCAGGAGTACATCCGTACGGCAAAGGCCAAAGGACTTTCGGCATCAAAAATCGTTTGGAAGCACGCTTTAAAAAACGCTCTCAACCCAGTTGTTACAGCAGTTTCCGGTTGGTTTGCCTCCTTGCTTGCCGGAGCGGTTTTCGTTGAATATATTTTTGGCTGGAACGGTTTGGGCAAAGAAATTGTCGATGCTTTGAATACATTGGACCTTCCAATAATTATGGGAGCGGTACTGGTCATCGCCACGATGTTTATCCTTATCAATATTTTAGTGGACGTCATTTATGGAGTTTTGGACCCCAAAGTGCGCATTAGATAAGTTTAATCTTGCGGAATCAATTTTCTGTACTTATTTTTAAAAATTCACTATGTTACAAATAAGACTATCAAACTACAAAACCAATTAAAATGAGAAAGCACATCGTTGCCGGAAACTGGAAAATGAACTGTGACCTTGCCCAGACACAAGACCTTATATCGGGATTGAAAGGCATCAGTAAATCCTCTGACGCCGAGGTGATCATTGCCCCACCTTTTACCAATCTTTTTAGCGCCTTTGAAGCCGTACGGGACACAAATATCCACGTGGCCGCACAGAACATGCACCAGGAGGAAAACGGTGCTTTTACCGGTGAAATTTCGGCCGGTATGCTCACCAGCATTGGTGTCAAAACCGTCATTTTGGGCCACAGCGAGCGCCGTGCCTACTTTGGCGAAAATGAGATCACCTTAGCAGAAAAGGTTGACACTGCCTTAAAACACGGGCTTCGGGTGATTTATTGCTTTGGCGAGCAACTCAAAGACCGAAACTTTGGAGAACACTTTGAAGTGGTCAATATGCAGATCGAAAACGCCCTTTTTCACTTGGACAAAGAAGCCTGGAAAAACATTGTTCTGGCCTATGAGCCTGTATGGGCGATAGGCACGGGCGAGACCGCTTCTCCTGAGCAGGCTCAGGAAATGCACGCGTTCATCCGCAAGGACGTCGCTGACAAATACGATCAGGCCACAGCAGATGGCGTAAGCATTCTTTACGGCGGAAGCGTAAAACCCAACAATGCTTCAGAAATTTTCTCAAAACCGGATGTGGATGGCGGACTGATAGGTGGCGCCAGCCTTAAGGCCGAAGATTTTATGGCTATCGTGAACGCGCACTAGTGGTACAGCCCTATTTAGAATATGATTTTAAAGTCTCGCCTGCCAATCCCGGGGTCGAAATTCTTATCGCCCAGCTCAGCGAGTTTGGTTTTGAAAGTTTTGATGAAAGTGGAGCGGGCTTGAAAGCCTACATTACTTCCGCGGAAGCGGGAGATTTTGATGTAGAAAAGCTACCGTTGCTGTACAATCCCCAATTTAAGATCACCTTTTCCCATCAGGAAATCGAACCAATAAACTGGAACGAGGCCTGGGAGAAAAACTTTGACCCCATCGATGTGGAAGGAAAGTGCCGGGTGCGTGCTCCATTTCATCCAAAAACCGATACCGATTATGACATCGTGATTCAGCCCAAAATGTCCTTCGGCACCGGCCACCACGAGACCACGCATTTGATGATCAAGCATCTATTGCGCACAGATTGTAAAGGAAAAAAAGTGTTGGATATGGGTTCCGGCACGGCAGTCCTGGCCATCCTTGCCGCACTAAAAGGCGCCAAACCGGTCGAGGCCATTGATATTGATCCTTGGTGCCTGGAGAATGGCCGCGAGAATGTAGATCGCAATGCTGTAGGACATATTGCCGTACAATTGGGTGACGTGAGACTTTTAGACGGGAAAAATTTTGACATTATCATCGCAAACATCAACCGGAATATTTTGATGAGCGATATCCCCGCATACGCGGAATGTCTTACCACTGATGGGGTGCTGTTCCTAAGTGGTTTCTACACCGAAGATATTCCGGTAATTACCACTATTTGTAACACCCACGGACTTGATTTTGTGATGAATTTTGAAAAGAACAATTGGGTCGCGTGCAAGTTTGTAAAACAATAAGCAAAGGAGGTTTAGCACAAATTCCGAAAAATACCTAGACGGGACAAAACAGCTAAATTCTTAAAACCAGCACTTTAGTATTGGTAGATTAATATTTAAGGTAAAATTTATAAAGTTAAAACTGGCAATAATTATTTTTGTCCCAAATATCAAGTTATGTTATACAATCCACTTCCGGTTGCCAACAAAGAGAAAGTCCAAGAGGAACTGGACGTACTTACCCTTGAGGATAAGGACAGCGAGATTGTGCTTTACAATGATGAAGTCAATACCTTTGACCATGTGATCAACTGTTTGGTAAAGGCCTGCGACCACACGCCCATTCAGGCCGAGCAATGTTCACTTATCGTACACTATAAAGGTAAGTGCACGGTAAAAACCGGCAGTTATGAGGATTTGCAGCCCCGTTGTTCAAAATTACTTTCTGAAGGTCTCAGTGCCGAAATTTTATAGTTACAGAACATCTTCCTTCACGCATTAAAAATGTTGCCCACGTTTAAATAATTAGTATATTTGCACCCGCTGAATTCAAAAAAATTTATCCATAAAACGGAGTAAAATAAATGAATTTTGAATCTAATATCATCCGGCCTCGTGGCGCAACTGAATAGCGCATCTGATTACGGCTCAGAAGGTTACAGGTTTGAATCCTGTCGAGGTCACAAAGAGCTGTTTTAGACAGCACCAAAACCACGCAATTCTCAGGAACTGCGTGGTTTTCTGGTTTTTGGGAGTTCATAGATTATGATCGATTTGATAAAAAATGATAGCTATTTGGCAGCTCAAAGTCTTTGTGGTAGCTCGTGCTCCCATTTAAGAAATTTGAGGTAGCTCCAACTTGAAAATGATTTGGTTTGGCTTTAGTAAGCAACATGTTCAATAAATCTAAATGCGTGCGTACTTCGAAAACATTTTCTATCCGATTCTGGGTAAACCAGAAAAAGGCCATTCACGGTGAAGCATTCGTTTATGCTAGGATAAACGTTGATCAAAACCTTTGAGCATAAACCTAAAAAAATCAATGTTCCCCTAGAGTTGTGGGACAGCAAGTTGAAGAAGGCCATCGGCAGACTTACGAAGGCCAAAGAAATCAATAAGCATCTGGACATAATAAAGTCGCAGATGTACCAGTGCTATCTTGACCTCAGAGGGAAAGGGGAAGAACTTACAGCCCAGAATTTCAAGAATAATTTTGTTGATGAAACGAATGGTCTGAAATCGCTCCAAGAGTAAATCACCTATCACAATGGAAAATTAGAGGCACCCTCACCGAGGGAACCATCCGAAATTTCGCGGTCACCGAAAGCTATATTAATGGATACATGAAATCCTTGAACAAAAAGGACATTGCCCTAGGGAAACTGAACTACAAATTCCAAATGTGATTTTAAGAACTTCCTATTGGGTGTTTATCCAAAATGATATCCAAAGGCCATGTGTTATAAAACGGTTATGAAGCGCATTCAGCGATTAAGGAAAATGGTAACATTGGCCTACAATTTGGAGTGGATCGAGAGCATTTCTTTAAGGCGGTGGAAAACCAATTTTGTCAAAGTTGATCGCGATTTCCTATCGGAAAACGAACCCTCAAACCTCGTCTACCGACATCCTCGATATTTGTGTAATGAATTGGTAGTGAATTATTTTCCTAGTATATATCTTAACTCAACTGTTCTCCGGACCCTAACACGCTTGAGCCTAGGCCCGACAAAGAGCAGTTTGATAATAGAGTCTTTGATAGCTTTTAAAGTGTCGATGGTTACTGTATTTTGATTGCATATGAACTTGCAACTTAGTTATAATCTTTTAGTGAGGCAAAGTCCAGATTTCAAGAATAGGAGCTTAGCGATCTGCTCAGGACTTCACTTTCAAATTTCAGATGACCTTCTATCTTGGGAATTAGTACTTCAGTGAAAGAATCTTGTTTAGCCTTTTCGGAGTGACTGCCTCCGTTTTGCTCTTGTCGCAAGGGATTTGTGATGGCTACCGATGCTGACCCGACTAAGAAATTGGCGCAATGACAGATGGAAGACAGTTTTATTGTATAAGCCGATCTGGCCTATCACAATCTGGAATAATTTTACCTCAGTAGCGATGAAGATGATGCCATCGACCATGGTTCGCATATTTACATTTTTAATTAATAAGAATTTTTATATCTAGTGAATCAGATGAGGTTATCACCATTCTTTCAATTAGTCTCCCCGCACTTACTTACCTGAATTTTGAATTTAATTAGAATATTTAACTCAAATTTTTATTGTAGGAATAAACTCTTTTTATATATTTACCCAAGGTTCAAATACAAAATTAATGGTATGAAAAACAAGCCCGTGCTTCATAAGATCAAAAGACGTGCAGTTATGTTTTTAGACATTGCTTTCTTCTTTTTAACACTTGTTAAAGTCCAATTTTTGTTTCAATCATCGAAAGATTTTTTAATTGGAAACAAAAGGGAACTACCTAATGAAATTTATGTGCCAAGCTTTCAGACTACTTCACATAAGACACAATCAATCATTTCGGATTAAATTTCTAGTGGCTTTCCTGTGATAAGAGTTTGATTTTCTTTTATAATACCCCACAGGTATAAGTGCAGTGTGCTTTAAATTGGCAGTTTTTTTCATTTAAGTGATACGTGATACTCAATTGAAATGACTTGATAAAATATGAATTTTCTAGTCAGCAAATTTGTTTTATATCTAGGTATATGAAATACCGGCGAATAAGAAAAGCTTAATTGACCCGTACCGCCATTTGATCTTCGCTAGGTAAGACAGCCAATCCCCATCAGTCTTATAAGTGTCAAAAAAATCAATGTTACTCTCGCTTAAATCTTTCGATCTCTCCAATATTATATACTCAAATATAAGTAAGTAAAATTATACCTCTATAAAATTTTTTCAATAAGCATTTTTTTCAAATTCCCTTAAAATCACTTTTTTCCTACTTGACGGATTCTCTGAGAGCTTACCTTCATACTTACCCCATTCACCATTCTCAAATTCTAATGACCAAATATTAGCTGCATACGGATTACTTTCGACGTTGCAATAAGCGTGATAGGTCCAATCCCAATTGTACTCTTCAAAAATGGCAACAGCATCTTCTAACCATGCATCCCCGCCCTGTGCCCATCTTACCACAGAAAATTCTCCTACATAAATTTTTACGTTATGTTTTAATTGAAAATCACGAACGGTTTTTAAAACTTGTTTAATCTGTTCCTTGCCATAGTAGGTCCAACCATTTATCGGACCGGGATAGGCATATTTTACTTGACCAAAACCAGCTATGCCCTGATGAGTAAATTCCATCAATTGATATAAATGAACAGAATAAATTATGTTATCTAATTCTGTGATAGGTACTGAAAAGAATGGGGTGGGGGCATTCCAGGCTTTGGAGGCCAAAATAAGCGTAGTTTCTGAATCTATTTTTCTAATTTCCCTTGCAGCCATACATTGTGCTTCAATAGGATCGTATTTTAAAATTTCAGCATTGTAGGTCTGAACTGGTTCGTTTAATAATTCGTATGCATACAGAGCAGAACATTTTTTATATCTATTGGCTATCTTTTTCCAAACCTTTACATACTCATTAGTGAACTTGGTTTCATAGAACAGTCTTTGAGATCCATCGGAATAAAATTCGCCAGGAGGGGTATGTAAGTCAATAATAACTTGAACATTTTTCGCTTCAGCAACTATCATTACTGAATCTAATACTACTAATTGACCCTCTAGCCATTCGTCGTATATATCTATATCCTGTCTGTCCAAATTCGTCCAAGTTCTATAGAGCATCCATCGAACTATGTTCGCTCCATCCTTTTTCATATTAGCAATATCTTGTGAATCGGTCTCCTGACTCACTGCCGTATATCCCCTATAAATCCCAGAAGTATTATAACCCTGAGTATCCTCTATTGCATAATGGTAATTTTGACCATAAATAATAATGCACTTAACAAATAAAAAATAAAAAATTCTATTAATCATAATACAATATAATTGTCAGCAGCAATTTTTCTGAGGATACCACCTGTATATATTTCATCATTTCCGAATGTTTTGACCCCCCCGTCAATCCCATTTATCGATACACCCAAAGCTCCGCGAATTATAATATTACACCCGTGGACTTCTATATTGATGGTTTCACCAACATCCATGGCCTGAAAATTTTTGGTTATGGTAAGACTCGCAGATGAGATTCCTGCGAGAGTATTCCCTACGTCTGAGCCAATAACATCTCTTGATGATGTGATGGAAATTACCTTTGGCTTTTTTATATAGTTTCTATTTATTTCATCTACTCGTGTATTTACAATGCTATCAACCTGTGCTTTATTGTACAATTCAGGCAAATTGTTTAAGTCTAAATAATCTCCAGTAAAGTCGTCCGTACTATCTGTATCCCAACCACTAAAAATAACAAAATTAGATTCTGACAATGACAATGAATCCCTTTTTAAGGTTAAGGACTGGGCAGGCAAACTATTTTCTCGTATAATTTTTGTAATGCTGTCTATCTGGTCTACATTATACAGTGCCGGAATATTCTTTAAATCTTTATACTCCCAGGTAAAATCGTCAGTATCATCTGTGTCCCAACCTTCAAAAGTGACATAGTTGGATTCTGATATGGACAATGAATTTTCATTTAAGGTTAAGGATTGGGAGGGAACAGCATCTTCTTTAATAGATTTTGTAATACTGTCTATCTGGTGTACCGTATAGAGAGCAGGAATATTTATCAAATCCTCATACCTCCACGAAAAGTCATCATCAACGTTATCATCCCAGTTTTGAAATTCTACTTTGTTGCCTTTAGAAATCGTCAAAGACTTATCCTGAAGATGAATTGTTTGAAAATCAATATTTGAAAACACAGTTGTTAGTAGACTATCTGTTTGAGATCTCGTGTACAGCCTCGGTATATTTGAAAGATCATCGTATTCACCTGAAAAGTCATCTTCTGAATTTTTATCCCAATTCGAAAAGGCACTTTCCGAGCCATCTAAAAAATTAGACTGATGAAAATCTAGTATTTGATCAACGGTAATCTTTCCAGTTATTGTATTTGCTGTTTTTGCATGAAGCGAATAAGGCACACTTAACAATTCATTCACTCCGATTATAGAGTAATTGTCGCTTCCATGTGGATCTATCCTTGTTTCCAAAAAGAATTTTCCACTGGCCCAGTTCAGTTCAGAGAAATTTCCAGTAAGTGCATTTCCTGTGCCTATTTCAATAGTAACCAAGCCATTAACATTTGTTTTTACTCGATGACTCTCAATATAATGCGTTGGCCCAGAAAGCTTATCTTTTCGTACCAAAATCATAAGGCTTATTTGAGAATTCTTAACTAGACTATTATCTGTATTTCGTACAATCGCCTGATAGCTTATTTTTTCCGGTGTCTGGCCTAATACTTCCAAAGTACTTAAAACCATTAAAATTAATACTACTAATCGCATGGGCTATTGTTTTAAAATTTTGAATGTTTTAATTATATCATCAGCGCTGCTAATTATCAACAGGTAGCTTCCTGATTGAATCATGGGAGTTATTTTTGTTTTTCCATCAACCACTTTACCCCGTTCCAAAATTCTTCCGTGCAGATCACTAAGACAATATGTCAAAGGGATCCCACTACTTGAAAAATCAATGTAAACCGTCTCGCTCATTGGGTTTGGATAGACTGCTAAGTGATCTATAAGTGTGGAAGACTCAAAATTCAGCTGATTTTGAGACACAGATGCTTGTTGGACTCCTTCGGAAATCAAGGCTTGGGTAGTCTGTGAAGAGGAGTAAAAAAGTTGACCTACCGAATACGAAACAACGACGCCTGAGCCAGCAATATCCCCACCTGTCGTAATAACGCCATACTGCAAAGTGATTTCTTCCTCAGATTGAGCACTTAGCCTGGTAATTGCTAATAGAAACAAGACAATTAAGTACGCTCTCATAATGTTTTTTATTTGTAAGAATAAACTTATTTTAATACTATTAATATGCAATTATAACTATTTTTTGAGCATTTTATCTATTTTAATCAACTTTAACACATAACTTACTTTAATTATTTACAGATATTAAATGGCAAGTGTCAGGCCATACGGGCATAAAAGTTCTATCAGTCTACCAAGCCCAATCGCTTAATTCCACTGGTATGTTGTGAACAAAAAATAACTGAATGAAAAATTGACTTGCAAAAGAAAACGGTAAGTTGTTGCGACATAATCTCTAGATAAGAATTCTGAAATCCATTCTAAAAATCAAGGTTCTATCAAATAGGAGTTTACCAAGCCTTACTGATACTATCACTAATCAGACTGATGGCCATATTAGAAAATATCAGGCCACAACTTGGTTTTGCCCATTATGGAACTGTCGATGTCTTCTTCAAAATAATACTCATACTTGGCCTATTAAGTTGAACCTGATGAACTTTCATTTGTCGGGGAGCCCTGCGTGAACCACGGAACCATCTATAAATGGATATGGATGGCAAAGCACAGTAACCACCGAGACCATAAAAGTTATAAAAAGCCCTACCGGCACCTGCGTCATACCGGACGCAGGCAAAAGCGGGGCAATGTCCGGGACAATAGGGGCGCGATCAAGCATAGGGTGGGGATATAGGACCGTCCCGATGTTGTTGCACAGGGATCAAGGATAGGGGAGGTCGAGGTTGACCTTATGATGGGCAGCAACCACAAATCCGCACTTCTTGTGATGACCGACAGGGCCACACTT
>JBATUQ010000002.1:0-147800 GCA_049671285.1 Leeuwenhoekiella sp.
TCAGAACCGTTAAAACGGATTTATCGAGGGTTGACAGTCTGTTTTCCAAAGAAAAAAATGAAGCGAGCATCCCTGCCCCACTTTTGGTGCGTTTTTCAATAAACTTCAGGTACTTCTTGAGGTTGTAGGCAATGGCGGAGAGTTGCATACACTTGTTGGCTTGCCTTAATCCAATAGTATTTACTTTTCTTAGCCCCATAAACTGGGTCAAGGTTCCAAAGACAGGTTCTACGGTGCTTTGTCGTTTTGTAGGCTTCCCCTTTTTAGGACACCTTAAAATTCGATAAATAGTTATTATTCAGGTCAGGTTTGATGAAGAATTTAAATTCTTCATCAAACCTGGGCATATATTCTTTTGGGGATTTATTCCCTAAGGATTTATGAGGGTGATTGAAATTGTAATCTTCCCTCCAGTTGTCGCTTATCTTTTGAAGTTGGTAAATATCGTTGAAGTAATACGCATCCAAGATGTCCTCTCTAAAGAAGCGGTTGAAGCGTTCCACGTATCCATTTTGCATGGGTTTGCCGGGTTGTGTGTACTTGATTTCAATAAAGTTTTCCTCACACCATTTTGTAAATGTCCTGGAGATAAACTCCGGCCCATTATCGCACCTGATGTATTTGGGAGTTCCCAGTTCCTCTTTTAGATTGGTCAGGGTCTCCACTACAGCCCTGGCAGGATAGGAAAGTGCTGCGTCAATAGCAAGAGCTTCCCTGTTGCAGTCATCAATTACATTGAATACCCGTAGTTTTCTGCCATCTGTAAGGGCATCACTCATAAAATCCATACTCCAGCATTCATTGAGTACAGCAGGTGTTTCCAGAGGCTGTTTTATACGCTTTACCAAACGCTTCTTATGTTTACGCCTAAGACTGAGCTTCATCTCCCGATAAACCCGCAATACACGCTTTCTGTTCCATATTAGACCTTCACGACGGATCTTGTAATAGTATTCATCAAAACCTCGGGTAGGATAGGCTTCGGCCAGTTGGGCCAGCTTATCAATGACTTCGCTATCGTCCCTTTTATTCTGATAGTACCACATCGATCTGGTAAGCCCTACAACATTACAGGCTCGTACAACCGGCACTGAATACTCTTTGATGAGATACTTGACCCGAATTCTTTTGTCGGAAGGCCTTAGAACTTTTTTGATAAAACGTCCTTGAGCATTTTGTTGTCCAGGCTTACATCAGCATACATTTGCTTGAGCCGGGTGTTTTCTTGTTCAAGTTCCTTTAAGCGTTTAAGCTCTTGACGTTCCATACCCCCGTACTTCTTGCGCCAATAGTAAAAGGTACTCTTGTCAATACCCAGTTCTCTGGATAGATCGCCTACCGACCTTCCTTGTTCATTCTCCTTGAGAGCTTTTACTATTTGGCTCTCGCTAAACTTGCTGTTTTTCATTGTGACAGTGTGAATTTAAAATTAGTAAATTCGAATTAACAACTGTCCTGTTTTTGGGGAAGCCTACTTACATAACTGCACAATTGTGAAGCCTTATCAAACTTAGAGAAGCCATCTGTTACAACAACTAAAAACAAGGCCGTCTTGATCCCTATTCCAGGTATACTGGTCAGCAAGGTTAGTTGCTGCTGCCCATCCCGTTTTACAAGCTCCAGTAGACGATCTTCGATCCCCTTTACCTCTTTGTTTAAATGTTTAAGATCACGCTTTAAAGACCTGTAAACATACTTGGATGGGATGCCCAGTACCTCTTCGCCGTGCATTTTGTACTTGGTGGCCGTCTCACACCTGCCTGCCGGCAGGCAGGGAACTGAAAGTGGTTGGAGTAGTAAAAAGAGAGGGGATTATCAATGTTGACGAAGTCTAACGCTTCACCCTATAACTTATGCTTGATCCTCTATTTTTGTTCTTTCTGGTTTACTGCTAAATTAATGAGAATCAAACTTAAGATGTATAAAAGCAATAGCGGTTCTTGTGCAAACTTGAACCGTTTTTGCATTTAATTAAGCATGTTGTTATCCGAAAAGTAGGTGCTACTTAATTCGCTACTGCTTCTATACTAAACGTTGTAGAGCATTTCTGAAAATTGCTTCATTTGAAATTTTGTAATTTGGAACCAACTAACAACCAAACGACTACGTTAATATGAAACGATTTATTACCTCAAAAACAATAATTAGCTATCTACTAATCACATATTTTATCACATTCTCATTCTGGTTTGCACCAAATATATTTGAAGTAACCACAGACATTAGATTTGGACTTTTTACTATTGGAGGATGTGGACCTTTAATTGCAGCATATCTGGTTATCCTCATTCAATCTGAAAGAAAAATTGAAATACCATCTTTGAAAATCTTCTTTCTCTTCTTCTTTCTCTCGTTATTTTCGATCACTGCCCTAATGTACTCTATAGATTTAGGAAATATAAAGGAAGAAGGCTTCACACCAAGATTACAGAATGTTAGTATCCTAGGTTGGCTACTAGTTTTATTGTTTTGCTTTATTACCGGACTTAACGCTAGTAATGCAGCAAACACAAAATTAAAAGAGAATTATCTGAAGACATTCTTGTTTGAAAATCAAAAATTAAAATGGTACGCTATTGCCCTTTTAATATTCCCTACACTTTCAATGCTTGGATATTTTCTCGGGGATTTTCTTGGATTCAAGTTGACTGATTTTTTTATAAAATATGAACCTTTTTGGCTATTGACATTTCTGGGTACTTTCCTATATTTTGGCGGAAACGAGGAATTTGGATGGAGAGGATTTATGCAAAAGGAACTACAAAAGAAATACAGTCCATTAATTAGTGCTTTACTTATAAGTGTAGCTTGGAACTTTTGGCATTTACCAATGCATTATAATGGAATGTATTCAACAGGCGGTATTGCAGACCTTCTTCCAAGATTTTTATTGATAGTACCTCATACTATAATGCTAACTTGGTTATTCAATAAGTCAAAATATTCATTACTTGCCGTAGTTCTTTTACATACAATGCATAATAGTTTCACCAGTATATTTGGCGGAGCAAGAGAAAGTCTATTCATTCTTCAAATGCTATTTTGTGTCATTGTAATAATAAAAGAAAAAATGTGGAAAAAGATAGACTACAGTATAGTAATTGATTAATTAAAAACGGGCTGCAACAAAGAACTGAGGTAAAATCCTACTGAATGTAAACCGAAAGCCCAATTCCTAAAATAATCAAAGGCAAGTAACTTCTGTTTTTAAACAGAAAATCGCCCTGTGTTTTTAATTCTTCTTGTAATGCCATTATCTAGAATTTATAGGTGAAACCAATCATATGATTTCCTTCCAGAGAGGTATAGGTTAATTGCATATGTTCTTGTTGATATCCCGTAGGAAATAACAGGTTGCTACCTAGGCCTATTGTTGCGCCGGCGATGACGTCCAGAATATCGTGCTTTTTAGAATCTATCCTGCTCGCTGCAGTAAATCCTGCTAGCGCATAAGCGGGAATACTGTAATTAAATCCATATCGCCGATGAATGAATCCCGCACTGTGAAATACCGTAGAAGTTTGACCGGAAGGAAACGCATTGTCATTGCTTAGGTCAGGTCTTGGTTTATTAATGCTGTATTTTAACCCATAGCTAATGCCGGCGGTAAGCAGCAGTCCCTTGGTAAACTACCAAGCGCCCTGCTCATCGCCGATAATAAAACTAGTGGCTAGAGTTGCGGTAGGCAAAGCGAAAAGGATGGCATCCCCTACTTTTTGGGTAGTCCCGACCTCAGGCTTTGTCTCGCTGGTGTCTTGGGCAAAGGTATATTGTGAAACGATAAGTGATAAAACGATCGTAGCCGAAACAATCGAGGATTTTAAACTTTGGATATGTAAAAACATCTGGTACTTATAAAAATTAAGGTAGCTGTTTAATAATACGCAAGAGTTTATGTTACTCAATAACAAATTTGGCTTTAAAACCTTTAGCCATTTTAAAGAAAATCTAAAGGAAACCTAAAGTTATCGCTATTGAATACCTACGATCCTATGCGGAAAATCTTCTCAGATGCGGTCATAAGGGGAACTCGCGATCAAAACGACTGGCCAGTTGAGGTTGCAAAAAGTATGAGAAGTAGAATTCTCTTCTTGGGTTAGTCTTCCGCGTCCCTAAAACTTATAGTTTAAGCCAATTCGTACTACTTGCGTCTCGTAATAGTTCTGATAGAGCGCAGTAAAGTCCTGACCGCTTATATTTTGGCGTAGGCCAAAACGGTTAAATACATCCGTAGCCGAAAGTGTCAGTTCTCCTTTCTTATCCCAAAGGGCCTTCTTCAGACCTAGATCGATTGAAGATCTTGACAGTTCTTCTCCCTGAGGGATGTTTCGGTCTGAAAACCAGATTCCGGTAATTTGTGCTTCCAATTCCCAGGGCAAGGTAAAGGTGGTGGTAAGCTTGATATCTCCTGCGGTATTTGAAGACTCTTCAATGATAAACGGTCGTACAAACGGAAAAAGTAAAGTGCCCTGATAGGCATCAATATTATTTTGGTAAATATTGAAGCTGGAGGTCAACTTCCAAAACTCCCCGATATCCTGACTGAAAAGTACTTCTATACCGGTGTTCGTACTGTGACCGGTATTCTGATAGATTCGGTTTACGATATCATAATCCGGATTACTGTCGTCAATGCTGTAAATGCGCTGGTAGGCACCATTGATTTGCCTGTGATATACCGCAGAAAACAAGGAACCTGTTATCCACGAAAACCGATGTGCAATCTCAAAGCTATTGGTAAACTGTGGTCGCAAATAGGGGTTTCCCACCTTTAGCAGTTCCGGGTCGTCGTATTTAGGAAAAACCCTTAATTCCGGTTCACCAGGCCTGTCGACACGGCGGTTATAAAAAGCGGAAATTTTATTGCGATCATTGAGTTTGTAGGTAAACCGCACACTGGGATACAATTCAAAATAGTCATACTTGTCATTGGTGTCGTAATAAATATTTTCTGGATCGAGTTTGTAGGCGACCTCGGCTTGTTCTGCACGAAGTCCTGCTTCAACATCATAGTTTTCCTTTTCCAAAAGGTAATTTCCATAGGCTGCATAAAGGTTTTCGCTCCATTTTGAAAAATCTCCAAGGTTGGGATAAATGATGGATTCGTTGCCACGCATAATGGTATAATCTACCGGCAGACGACGGAAGCGTGCTTTGGCGCCCAACTCTATACGGCCATTGCTCATGGCGCGGGCATAATCTGCAGAAACGCTGGTCGTATGCTCAATCGCGCGTATGTTGGTCATATCCCGGCCGATGCGCACGGCAGAACTGTCATTTAAAAAATAGCTTTCGTCCTCAAGGCCGCGGGTGTATTGTGCATTTGCCGAAAGGGAATGCCCTACTTGGACAAAATCGTGCTTATAGGCAACCGCAGCATTTATAAAACTTGTCACTTCTTCTTCCTGCCAAGTGTATAGCCTGTTGCGAAGGTTGTTGTTTACATTGTTAAATGCAACCTGTGAGGTATCTATGTGTTTTTCACGGTCAAACATCCCTGAAAAAGTCACCACATCGTTATCGCTGATCGTATAATCCACCCCGCCGGTGATGATGCTTCTAAACTGCCTGCGATTTTCAGGGACTTGAGATAGTATATTGCGGCCATCGTCGTAAAACCGGGTATTAAATTCGTTATTGGGCAGAGCCTCCTGAAGTATAAATTGCGTTTGCAAAAAGTAGTTGAGTTTTTCAGTTCGATAATTCATATTGAGACTGGGAATCAACTTGGGATTGACCGAATAGCTGCCAAAATCAGTTGGGGTATCTTCCCTACGTTTGGACAATGCGCCAAGCCCAAACGAGAGACCTGCATCCCCATTGAATCCAGTCTGTTTTTCTTTTTTGTAGATGATGTTTACAATCCCCGCAAAACCATTCGCATCATATTTAGCAGATGGATTGTTTATGATCTCGATGCGTTTGATGTTGGCCGCAGGAATGTTGGCCAGGCCTTTTTGATTTCCAAAACCGGTAAGGCTGGATTGCTTTCCGTCAATAAGGACTACGACTTTATCGCTTCCGCGGAGCACTACTTTTCCCTCCTGGTCAAAGGCCACGCCGGGCATGGTTTTCATCGCATCCATCACAGAGCCGCCAGATTGTGCTACATTATCATCCAGGCTAAAGGATTTCTTGTCAAGATCGGCAGATACAGTGGCACGATCTGCAATGATGGCTACTTCATCCAGGAATTCTGTGGAAGCCGCGAGTGCTATCCTGCCCAGATCAAAGATAGTGTTGAGGCCACCGGCCGTAATTTGTTTGGTAAAACTTCCAAAACCGATATAGGAGATCTCGATTTTATAAGAACCTGTAGGCAGCTCGGTTACCGTGAAAATACCCTCCTCGTTCGTGACCGTACCGGTTAAAGTCTCATCTGTAGCAGCATCCTTTACCGCCACGGTCACAAAAGGCAACGGTTGCTCGCCTTGTTGCTCAATGACCTTCCCTGTTATGGTAATTGTCTGTTGGGCCGTGACCGTAAACATGGTAAAAATAAGTAGGAATGAAAGGCGCGTCTTCAGGGAAAGAGTCATTAATTTTATTTTTTTGCAAATAAAGCGAGGACTTCTAAAGTAAATCTAAA
The DNA here is from genome assembly GCA_049671285.1 of Leeuwenhoekiella sp. GTDB lineage: Bacteria > Bacteroidota > Bacteroidia > Flavobacteriales > Flavobacteriaceae > Leeuwenhoekiella. The sequence goes on from JBATUQ010000002.1 coordinate 6,590, forward strand.
GTTGGAATCTTTACTCTACCAGCTGGTTTTGAAAATTGATCTGGAAGATATGTTGGTTGCCATCAAAGCGGTATGATGGGACGAAGCCATAGTAATCACATATTTTTTTCACAATAGAAAGTCCAAGACCTGTGGAATCTTTTCGTTTGCTTTCTTTGTAATAACGTTCAAAAATCGTGTTGGGATTTTCAAGTATGCGTTTTCCTTTATTCGAAATTTTAACGGATTTTTTATCTAAAATGACTTGTACTTCCCTGGTCTCTGCTGCGTGTTTTATCGCATTAGAAAGGAGGTTGTTAAAAAGCACCGCGGCCAACGACCGATCCATTTGAACGGTAGCCTCTTCGTTTTCAATTAAATGAATTGGCACATCAAATAACTCCGTAAAATTAGAAATACAGTTTTTTAAGACAGCTGCCACTAGAAATGTTTCCGTGTTTGTAAATTGGTCATTCTCTATCTTGGCCAGCAGGATCAGTTTTTTATTGAGCTGTTTTAATCGCTGAATATCCTCTTGTAGCGAGGAAAACGTTTCAAATTGTGCCTCATTGATTTCCTGGTCATTGATCACTGTATCTATTTTGGCCTGCATTATGGCTAGCGGTGTGTGCATCTCGTGCGAAACATCCTCTGTAAATTGTTTAAGGTTTTGGTAATCGATCTGGACTTTTTTGGTCAAAGATTCCAGCTCCATATTCAGTTCGTGAAATTCCAGTATTTCAGAATCCTGAAAAGTTAAGGGTTGTTTGGCTTTCAATGAAAATTCTTTGAGGATGCTCAGATTAAGAAAGAAGGGTCTCCATAGTTTTTCATTTCGCGATCTGTTCACGTAAAACTGAAAAAGGAATGTCATTAAAATAATACTGATAAAAGTAAGGACGATGGCAAAGAGGATATCTTCAGACTCGATAACCATGGCCCGTACGGTTATGCGATAATGTTGTCCATTGATCTGGGTGGTTTCCGTGAGCTGCTCAAACAGCTCTATCTCATCCTGCAAAGGATCGTAGATCAGCGTAACATTAAATTTTAAAGTTTCGGGGTACCGAACCTTTTCCACCTCCATAATGGGAGGAATCCCTTTGATGGTCTGATCGTTTTGCAAAAGTTTTTCAACCCGGTCCTTATTGGAATAAAGCTCTTCTTCTATTTGTTTCCGAAGTAATTCCTGCGTGTAAAAGAAAAGGATGATGGTAGAAACTGCCATTAATATAACGGCAGTGGTGAGAAATGTTTTTGAGGCTTTTCTTAGGAGTGGGGTTCTATGTGGGGAATGTGCTTTAATCTGCAATAAATTTATAACCGCTACCATAAGCCGTCTGAATATATTTTGCCCCGGCCTTGGTCAATTTTTTTCTAAGGTTGTTGATATGAACGTATATAAAGTCAAAGTTGTCCAGCAAATCACTGTCATCGCCCCATAGGTGCTCTGCTATTATGGATTTTGAAAGCACGCGCCCCTGGTTGGTAATAAAAAACAGCAACAGTTCATATTCCTTCCGGGTAAGCGTGATCAGTTTTTCATCAACATAGGCGCTTCTGGACAAAGTGTTCAGACGGATTTCATGAAAAGTGATGGAGTCTTCACCGCCAAATTGCCCCCGGCGTAAAACCGCTTTAATTCTCGAATTGAGTTCGGCAAGGTGAAAAGGTTTGGTGATGTAGTCATCTGCACCGAGGTCCAATCCATTGAGTTTATCATTTAATGAAGTGTTGGCCGAAATGATGATCACCCCGCAGCGCTTGTTCTGTTTCTTTATCTGCTTTAGTAAATGAAGCCCGTTACCGGTCACCAAATTGACATCAAGAATGACGATGTCATATTCATAAAGATCAAGTTTTTCAGAGGCCTCCACATAATCGGAAGCGGTCTCACACACATTTCCGTCCTGTTTCAAATAGGCGGAAATGGCTTGTTGCAATTCTTTTTCATCTTCGGCGATAAGGCATTTCATCATGCTAGTATTAAAAAGACAAGTTTAAAACCAAAATCTAATGTAAATATTAAGATAAATGAGTTGATGATCATCTATTATTCTATAAACAGATGAGGTGCCCCTGAACATTAAAAGTGAGAAAAACCTGGTCTTGTTCACAGCCATTAATAACATTCTTACCAAATGAAACTACTACTTTTGTTATTATTGCTGTTTTTACAGATAGTGAAGTTGGAAAAATTTTGTTAAGCGAGTTAGCAGAACTTAATACAATTGAATTAGAAAATGCTATAACTTCTTTAATTATAGCAAATTGTGAAAACACGTTTTAATCCCAAAAGTATGGAATAAACTAAACCCAAAGCAAAAGAGAAGATTGTTAAATGAATTTACGATAAACACAGTATCTGAAACATATAAACACTTTTTTTCATAATCTAGTGAATTTCTTATCCAACTATTTTGAAATTAACAACCTCTAAAAATAACAATGGCTAACAACGTAAAATGGGAAGTCTGCACTGTTTTGTTATAAATCCTAATGCTGTTGACCTTTTCAAAATAAATGCAGCGTACTGATCACATCTCTATTTAGCAGGGTCTAATAAGACAATAGGCTGTTCATAGAGTTTATAATATAATCGTTTGCTAAGAAGACAAGCAAGTTGAACTGGGTCTTTGCTTCTGACTGCAAACAAATGAAATACATATATTCTTTTCATTCAAAGAAATATTCGTCCCGCAGAAACTTGCTTGCTGCCCAGTGTTAAAATTCGTCTTGAATGAACACGGGAGAATACAGAGTCCTTCAATTTGGTATTCAATGAGACGCTCCTAGTAGGAAAGGGTTAAACTGTTTAAGTATAAATGCAGATGTATAAAATATAATTTAACCAAAGTAAACAAATTACAACTGATTTTTTTTTAGACTGAAACCAAGAGATAAAACTTTACCAGTCTCCCAACTACAAATTCTCACCCCTCAAAGACTTATTCTGCAGGAAATACAAAGCGTTGCGATCAGAAGGCAACAACCGATTAAATATACCTTCCAAAAAACTCGCCCAAAAATGCGATTGAGATAAATCAGTGACCGAATAAACCGTCTTAAAACTCCCTTTCTCCAAACTCGCTCTTGATAAAATTCGATTTGTTCTTGATCTTGTTAAAGGTGTACGTCAGGTTCAGGTTGACGATATCCACCTCATAGATGTAGTTTGTCGTGGTAAAAAATTCATTGGTCCGGAAGGTTGTAATACGTTGTTCATTGGTCTTCAGCAATCCCAGATCGATGTTCTGCCATTGCAATGTGGCTGCCAGTTTTCCGTCCAAAAAAGTTTTCCTAAAAGTAAGGTTGGGCGTATAAAAGCGGGAATCCTCACCTTGGGCAGTAACTCGTTGCGAGAGGTAATTTAAAGTGAACTGCACCGAAAATTCACTGGAAAATTCATAAGTACTGTTCGCATTTACAGAATACACAAATGCTTCGGTGTCCACGCGCTCCCCATCATAAACGCCATCTATGGCATACTGGTAAAAATTGGCTCCCACGAAGTTTGACCAGTGTTCTGTAGGTTTCAGTTGCGCGCCAACTTCCAGGCCCAGCGACCGGCTGTCCCCAACATTAGAATAAATCCGGTTCAAAATGGTATCGTTAAAAACGGTGTTGACCCGGTTGACCAGATTTTTGGTATCCCGGAAATAGGCCGTGGCAAATACCGAATTTCCACCTTCAAAATTCTTGGTAATCCCTACTTCAAAAAGATCGATAAATTCTGGCCGAAGTGTGGGATCTCCTTGTTCCAGTGTTTCAGAATGTTCCCGTTCTGGAAAGGGGTTCATCTTAAAAGTCGTGGTGCGTTCTACCCGTTTGCTGTATGCCGCTTTTAATTTCAAATCATTTTCGAAAGAATACTGCACAGATGCTGACGGAAACAACTTTACATAATCAAAAGTGTACGTCGTATCCACAATACCCACTTTATCGCGAAGGTCCAAAGTCCGGTCCATCGCCTCGATGCGTACACCGGCAGCATAGTTCCAAGATTTCTTTTCACCATTCAATTGAACATACCCGGAATGTATTTTCCGGACCAGATCGACCTCACTCGAAAATTCAGGCACCAGCTCAAAATTCCCCGTGGCATTGTTCCTGCGTTCGTAAACAAAATCCCCTCTGTGATCTAAGTTCCTAAATTGATATCCCGTTTCCAGTTGGCCGATCAAGAATGGTTTCCATTTGTAATCTGCCTGCAAACGCAGACCGTGCAAGGGATTGTCATTGGTATTGAATTCCTGTTGATATACGATGTCATTGTTTGGGAAACCCAGATTGTCATTTTCGGTAGGGCCACCAAGAAGGGTGTACTCATACAGAAAAGATGTACTCAATTTTGATGAATTCTGAAAGATGTGGTCATAATCAAAACTTCCCAGCACAAAATCACTGGTGCGTGTACGCAGGTTATGGTTAAAGTATTGAAAGGTGTAAATCCTGTTCCCGCTACCCACCGGGCTGATCGCGTGGTTGTCAAAATAAACAATATCCGCAAGACGGTCCTTTTGCCTTTTTCCGGCGTAAAAACCCAGTGAGAATGTATTAAAAGTGTCCGGTGTGAAATCTACGGTAAACCTTCCGTTTAGGTTTTCCTCATCAAAACTGCGCTCGCCTGTGGATGGAAACCTCGTCAATGAATCATTAATAATGGTAAAAACATCGCCTTCCCGCCTTCCGCCGAGATCATTGCGCTGGTAGCTCGCCCCAAGGGATACATTCCATTCGCCCCGCTTGTAATTGTAGGTCCCGTCAATGCCGTAACGCTGGTGGTAAACGGCGTTGCCATAGTCCTCTATAGACGGAAAACCACCTTTTACATTGATCTGTGCATAGGCGCCGTCTGTCACACCTTTTCTAGTAATGATATTGAGAATGCCCGCTTTACCTTCAGGATCGTATGCCGCCGATGGTGCTGTAATTACCTCAACCCGTTCTATGGCATTCGCCGGAAACTGCCCCAGCAAGGTCATCGCATTCCCTTGTACGGGGTTTCCGTTGAGCAGCACCACAAACCCCGTACTTCCGCGTACGCTGATTTCGCCAAGCCCATCAACGGTTACTGATGGCATGTTGCGGATGACATCGATACCTGTACCGCCCTGACCGGTCTGAAAAGCTTTCGCATCAAAAACCTGACGGTCGATCTTATTGACAAGCGTGGCCTGCTCCCCTTCGATCACCACCTCACCCAGCGTATTTTCGTTCAGGGTAAGATAAATGGTACCAAGATTGAGGTTTTCGTTGTTTGACGACAAAATTACATCGCGCACTACTTTTTTCCCGTAGCCGATAAACGAAGCTTCCAGATAGTAGTTTCCCTTTTTTATACCGCTTATCTCAAAAGTACCGGAAGCATCCGTTATTACTCCCTTGATCAATTTACCGCTATCGCTATCAAAAAGGGCGGTCGTGGCATATTCTAAAGCTACCTCATTGGAATTGTCGAGAATCCTGCCCGTTACCTGTGCAGAAACAATAGCAGGAAAGAAGAGTAAAAATGAGTAACTAATTGTTTTTATAATCTTCATAGGACAGGTCTGGTACTGAATTAAATAAAATTGGGTTAATACTGTTAATTTGTTGTTTTTGCGGCCAGCATTTGAGGTGTAGCAACGGTCCTAAAACCAGTGTGATCTGAAGCAGAATCGAGACTTTGACCCATACGTGCCGAAATTCGGTAACTGGCACAGTAAGAGTCGTCGCAAAGGAAGGAGCCCCCTTTAATCACCTTTTCCTCAACGAGGGCATTTTGTGGATTGAACGATTTTGCCGGACCGGCTGGATTGCGCGCCACTCCCGTTTCCACAAGTTCCTGATAGTACCTCACAGAAAACCAGTCCTGCGTGATTTCCCAGACGTTGCCGCTCATATCATAAATCCCCAAAGTATTGGGATCGTATGAGGCGACCGGTGCTGCATAGGCATAACCATCTGTTTCCGCATTGGTATTGGGAAATTCCCCCTGCCATGTGTTTGCCCTTTTGTCCAGTTGGCCATCATCATCTCCCCAGGTATAAATACCCCCGTGTAATTTGCCGTGGGCTGCAGCCTCCCATTGTGCCTCGGTGGGGAGTTTGCGGTTGGCCCATTTGCAATAGGCAAGGGCATCCTCATAAGCCACGTGAACCACGGGATAATCGTCTTTACCATCAATGGTGCTTTCAGGCCCTCGCGGGTGTTTCCAGTTGGCACCTATTTTCCATTCCCACCATTGGGAATAATTTCTTAGATCACGCACGTCAGTAACCTTTCGGTTAAAAATCAGGGAGCCAGGTTGCAAAATACTATCTGCGGGTTTTGGGGTTCCCTGTGGCAGTTGTTTCTTTATTTCTTCCCAGTCAATAGGACGTTCTGCGACGGTAAGGTACCCGGTGGCGTCCACAAACTCTGCAAACTCCGCATTGGTGACTTCGGTCTTATCAATAAAAAAACCATCTACGGCTACGGGATGCGCAGGCCGCTCGCGGGGCAGCGCCAATTGATCTGCTTCGGGAGCACCTTGGGTAAACCGAACGCCAGAAACCCAGACCATACCATCAGGCACCTTAATCGTATCTGGTTTTTCTACCAAAAGTTCTGAGGATCTCTCTTTCTGAACTTTTGCAGCACCAGTTTTTTTGGTCTCCTTAGTGGTCTCGTTCTTGCAATTTGTGCTTATTACAGCGACAAGACAAAAGAACGTGATAAGGCTGATAAATCTTTTATTCATTTGAAATTACTTCTTTATGACTTTTCGATAATTATAAAATTTATCTGGCAATAATCGAATACCACTTAAATTCCAATTGGCTTTTGCCTACCAAAACCTTTACAGATTCACCAGCCAAAAAACCAAATTTATAACGCATCGGGCACGCAAGAATTATTTTGGTGGCGAAATTACTGTTTTATCGTGTATTGATCGGTAAGAGGCCATAAGGATGTCCATTGAAAAAATGGTTACAGGTGATTACCTATAGTTTGTAATACAGTTTAATCGTCAACAGATGATGAAAAACAAAGTAATAGGTTGTACCTTTTAAGTTACAGCACTCTCTTTGACTACCCACATCCTACCCTATTTTGCGTTTGTAATTGCCTGCAGGTTAGCTAGCTGCTCTTCAAATTTTTCTTGTTCCGGTTAGTGGGAACTTCAATATCCATGATGCCGGTCCTCGGCGCTTACCTAAATTTTATGTCCCTGCTGCCCGGCGATATAATTTCGTAAGGAATGCCTTTTTGTACCGGGCCGGGTTTTAAACGGGCAAGTAACCTAAAACCCATCAACGTGTTGGAAATAAATAATTCAGGACTCGTAATCTTCAGTTGCCATAAATTAAACGGGGATGATTATAATTGACTCTATCTTCAATAACCTTAACCGTTCATCTAATTCTTAAAACACAACCGCCTTAATTTTCGACCATAATTTAAAAAGCACAAAAGCGGCAATTATGGTAAACGCAGTAAGGAAAAGAGCGAGGGTCGTCCAGCCATAAATCCAATAACCGGTGGCGAAAAGTGCGCCGTAAATTACAACCAGTCCGACTAAAGTTGCAGCTATTCCCGCAGGAACGTTCCATTTCTCCCTTTTCGCTTCCGCGGAAATTTCTCCGGGACCGGCTTTGCGCAACACCCGTTCCCAGCCCGGTCCTCCTGGTCTGATCTTTTCGTAAAATCGAAAGAGAACAGCATCTTTTTCAGGTTTCCCGAAAAGCGTCACCGCCATCCAGCAGACTGTCGTAATTGCCACTACAAAGGGAAAGGTCATATATCCGGGCATTAAACCTTTAACGGCCATTTCTGACATCGACGCCGGTAGCCCAAAGAGATAAGGACCCACACCGGTAAAATTGATCAATACACTCACCACGCCCGAGACCAACATCGCGGTGATCTCACTCCAAGCATTGATGCGCCACCAAAACCAGCGCAGGATGAAAATCAAACCTGTACCGGCACCAAACATTAAAATAATATTGAAAAGCTGCAAGGCATTGTTCAGCACAAGTGCCACCGCTGCAGAAATCACCATCAGCAAAACAGTTGCGCCCCGGCCCACATTTACCAGCTCCCGCTCTGAAGCTTCCTTGTTAACGTGCTGCGCATAAAAATCATTGACCACGTAAGAGGAGCCCCAGTTGAGATGTGTGGAAATTGTGGACATATACGCAGCAATAAGCGAAGTGAGCACCACGCCCAAGAGCCCGTTGGGCAATTTGGTCAACATCGCAGAATAGGCAAGATCGTTCCCGAGTTTGCTTTCATCAACATTGGGAAAGGCTTCCTGAATACTGGCAATATCGGGATAGACCACCAAGGAAGCCAGGGCGACCAAAATCCACGGCCAGGGCCGCAGTGCGTAATGCAGAATATTAAAAAAGAAGGTTGCGCCTATGGCGTGGTTTTCATCTTTTGCGGCAAGCATACGCTGGGCAATATATCCGCCGCCGCCTGGCTCGGCACCGGGATACCAGGCGCTCCACCATTGTACCGCCAGTGGTATAATAAGCAGTGTGATCAAAGTATTGGTATCGCTGATATCAGGAAGGATATTCAATTTACCGGATACGCTGTCGTGCGCCAAAAGCTTGGTAAGGCCACCTACTTCAGGAATATTGACCAGATAGTATGCGGCACCGATTCCGCCCGCCATAGCTACAAAGAACAGGATGAAGTCTGTGTAAACCACACCTTTAAATCCACCCACGGTGCTAAAGATAACCGTGACCACCCCGGCGATGCCAACAACTGCCAGTGGACTTAACCCCAACATCACCTGACCAATTTTTATAGCGGCCAGAGTCACAGCGCTCATCGCGAGGACGTTAAAAATCACCCCTAAATAGACCGCCCGGAACGCTCTCAGGAAACGTGCGGGTTTGCCACCGTAACGCAGTGCATAAAATTCGATATCCGTCTCCACACCAGAGCGGCGCCACAGTTTTGCATATATAAAAACCGTAAGCAGCCCAGTGATCAAAAAAGCCCACCAGACCCAGTTCCCCGAAACACCCTGATTGCGCACAATATCTGTGACCAAATTGGGCGTATCTGTCGAAAAAGTCGTTGCCACCATAGACACGCCCAGTAACCACCAGGGCATTCTACGACCCGAGAGAAAGTATTCCGAAGCACTTTTACCGGACTTTCTGGACACGTAAAAACCTATTCCCAGGGTCAGGGCAAAAAAGGTAATTATAAAAAGGTAGTCGTAGGTATTGAGATCGATCATTGAGCGGTGAGGATAATTTTCGGTTTAAAAATAAACCAATTCTTTAGCCCAGCAGAATTTTTGAATCGCGTCCTTATCGTGTTAGTGCAATTCCATCTCATTTATAGTAATACGTGACAGAGACAATTTTAACCGATCGAGAAGGTATTATAAGTTACTAGAAATATTTCGACAGTACGTCTCCTTGACCGAATTGTATAAGAAAAGGCAACCTGAATGAACAAGTTGCCCCTTATTTCGCTTCCGCGAAAAATTTATAGGTTAAAGCTTTAACCGTTTGTGGTAAAACCCGGATAACAGGTCATACCGCCATCGACATAAATCGTTGTACCATTGATATATTCAGACTCGTCTGAAGCTAGCCACACGGCCACGCTGCCTATGTCTTCGGGAATACCCATACGTTTATAGGGAATGAGCTGCATTAATTTTTTCAAGGATTCATCATCGCCCCAAACGTCTTTGTTGATTGGGGTTTTGATCGCACCCGGTGCTATGCTGTTGCACCGTACTTTCTGCGGTGCATATTCCTGGCAGATGCTTTCCATGAGCATGACCAGGCCTCCTTTTGACGCGGCATAGTTAGCGTGACCTGCCCAGGGAATAATCTGGTGTACCGAACTCATATGAATGATCTTGCCCAAAGACTTTGAAACCTCGGGACGCATACCCCTTCGCATAAACTCCCGGAGGGCTTCACGTGCCACTAGGAACTGACCGGTCAGGTTGACGTCAATGACGGTCTGCCAGTCTTTGAGTTCCATCTCGTGCAACGATGCATCCTTTTGCACTCCAGAATTGGGAATACATATATCTACGGTCCCAAAGTGGTTAATGGTTTTCTTGAACATTTGCTGTACTTCATCTTCCTTGCTGACATCGCACTGTATGACAATGGCATCTCCTGCTTCGCTGCTTTTTGAGATAACTTCGGCAATTTCTTCGGCAGCTTCTGCAGAGGAGTGGTAGTTCACCACAACGTTTGCGCCTTCCCTGCCCAGTGCAAGGGCTACCGCTTTTCCTATTCCTGAACTCGATCCCGTAACAATACAGGTTTGACCTGCTAGTCTGTTATTTGGTTTTTGCATAGCTTTCAAATTAAATGCAGAAACGAATTGATCTTGTCTGTTCTGCGGCTTGAAACTAGAAATATTTGCGCAGAAACTATTTCATTCCTAGATTTATTTAACAGGTTAAATCTATATCTAACTGTATTACTTGATCTTATCTAACCCGAAACTGTTGCTAATTGATATTTATAGTATTATTATTTGTAATAGACAAATAAAACACCATAAAAAATAGGATGACAACTTTTTGGGATAGCATTTTTTTATAACTTGCTACAATTTGTATGTTTCTCGTTTTCCCCTACCTGAACTATACAATACCCCCCTGGAATGATAAAAAAAACAATACTTCTGTACACCTTGCTGTGTTCGGTACTAATCGCCGGTGCTCAGCAAATTACTACAAACGACTCTCAGTCGTTAGAGGATCTCGTGCTCAGCAGTCTAGGGGATGGATGTGTGGAAATTTCCAACGTATCCTCTCAAATAAATGGCAGTGTAAGCGGCTTGCGCAGTTGGGGGGCTTTTGACCGGTCTGGTTCTGACTTTCCCTTCGACAGGGGTATTGTATTGACCACTGGCCGTTTAGCTTCAGCTGGAAATACGGTCAACGATGCGCTGCTTAATGAGGGTACCCCTTCCTGGGGAACCGATGCCGATCTGGAAAGTGCACTGGGTATCGACAACACGAGCAACGCTACCTCCATAGAATTTGATTTTGTGGCCGGCACAAATATTGTTCAGTTCAATTATCTGCTGGCATCGGAAGAATATAGTGAAGTAAACCCATGTTTTTTTGCTGACGGTTTTGTGATCTTGCTGAAAAAAGCGAACACCAATCAGCCTTATCAAAACATTGCGTTGATCCCCGGAACGGACATTCCCGTAAACATTGGTAACATCCACGACGACATCCCATTGGGCTGCCCCGCAGAAAATGAAGAATACTTTGAAGGCTACAGCTTGGGCGACACTAACTACAACGGAAGAACTACCCAACTGACTGCCACAGCAGTCATCGAACCCAATGAAACCTATCACATTAAACTGGTCATCGCAGATCAAGGACTGAGCAACGGTGAACTGGATACCAACTACGACTCGGCTGTGTTTATACAAAGTAACAGTTTTGAGGCCACCGTTGATCTGGGATCCAACATTTCTACCTGCGCGGCGACTTATGCTTTGAATGGAGACATTGGGAATCCCAATGCTACCTACGCATGGTTTCGGGATGGCATACGGCTTACCGAAGAGACAGGAGCCACACTCAGTACCGAATCTAGCGGGGTTTATGGGGTAGAAGTTACCGTTCAGCTCAACAACAATTCCTGCGTGCTGAATGACGAGGTAATCGTTACATTGGCTACGGAACAGGAATCCATGCCCATATCCAATTACCGCTTATGCGATGATGCCAGCGGAGACGGGGTGGAGATATTTGACCTGAGCTCGAAAGAAACGCAAGCATTGGCAACCGTACCAAATTCAGATTATTCGGTAACCTACTACAGTTCTCAGGAAGATGCCGAATCTGGCAGCAACCCACTCCCTACCTCCTACCAAAATACAAGTTCGCCGCAACCCATTTTTATCAGGATTTTAGACAACAACAACGGATGCCTTGCCTATTCTAACTTTAACCTTATCGTAAACGAAGCACCCGTGTTTGATGATCCGGTCCCGATAGTCGTTTGTGACACGGGTTCAGCAGACGGCAGGACTTCTATAAACCTAAATCCTACCACCAATGCAATTAGAAATGGAAACCCCGATGTTTTTGTGAGCTACCACTACTCCGCGGAAGATGCAGCTGCGGGACGTAATGCGTTTTATTCTCCATATACCAATATTAATCAACAAGAGACCATTTACATCCGGGTAATAGAATCTGCAACGGGTTGTTTAAGCTATTCTTCGGTATCTATTGAGGTTCTGGAAAAACCGGAGGTAAGCGATGAGACGCAATGGCTTAGCGGTTGCGATGTGGACGGTGACGGCTTTGAGGAATTTGACCTTACTTTGATCGTGGACGGCCTGTTGCAAGGATTGACCGGCGTTACCGTCACGTTTCACGAATCACAGGACGACGCGCAGACCGGCGACAATCCCATCGCTGATGTTACCAATTACAGAAATAACATTGCAGATTTTCAAAGAATATTTGTTCGGGTGGTACGCGATGATACCGGTTGCCCCACCGTGGTACCCTTAGACCTTTACGCGAACGTTATTGAAGACGGTTTTGACCTGACCAGCTATGAGATCTGTGACGATCCCTCTGGCGATGGTGTGGAAGATTTTGACCTTAATGATATAAAGGACGGGATCGTCGATAACTTTGACGGCTTTGATTTCTTTTTTTACCGCACAGAAGAAGATCGGGAAAATCAAAACAACCGTTTGGACCCGAACCAACCATTTACTGTCACCACAAGCCCAACCATGCTATTTGCCGCTGTAGAATCTGATCTATGTAATGACCTCATCGATATAACACTAACAATCAATCCACCCATTGATCTTAGCAGTATTCCAGAATTGTCCTATTGCGATGAAAACGACGATGGGTTTACTTCAATTTTTTTAGAAACCTTCAATGAAACCATAAGTCAAGGCAGGGAAAATGTCCAGGTAATCTATTACCTCAATGAAGCCGATGCGAACGACGATATCAATAGATTGGCACCTTATTACAGCAATTCGGAAAATCCGGTAAATGCATATGTAAGAGTCGTTGACCTCAACACGAGTTGTTATGCGGTAGGGCCTATTTCAATAAATATAAACGGTGCACCAAGCGTAAGCGCTCCAGAAAATATTGTGATCTGTGATGATGACAGTGACGGCCTATTTGTGGTTGACCTTACTCCAAAAATTGCGGAAACCACCCCAGATCCCTCATTGTTCGACTTCTCTTTTTACACCTCGTACAATGAGGCACTGACCTCACAGAATGCAGTGGCCAATCCAGACGCTTTTGAGACTTCTACACGCACGGTTTACCTGAAAGTGGAAAATTCAGGGTCTGGCTGCGGAACGATAACTTCATTTAATATCTTTATCAATACCGTTCCCGTGTTTTCAGAGATCGATACCTTCGAGAATTGTTCCGCAGAGGATGATGGCATCGGTGCTTTTCTGTTTTATCTGAAGGATGCCGAAATCCTCAATGGACAGCCCGGAAAACAAGTACTTTATTTTGAAACTCCGGAAGATGCTGAAAACGGCGTGAATCCCATTGATAAATATTCCGCCTATACAAATACATCAAACCCACAGACCATTTTTGCCCGGGTAGAAAACAATACCGATGCAGACTGCTTTGGCACCTCTTCCTTTAGCATTGAAGTGGGGCAACTGCCTGAATTCAATGCACCCATTGATGTCTTTACCTGTGATGATGACGGGACCGTCGATGGCCTGGTAACCGTTGATCTGCGTGAAAAAATTGCGGAAATCTCCCAAGATATTCCAGAAAATCCCATCATAAGTTTCCACATCTCCTACTCCAATGCCGATAATGACCTTGATGAACTCCCTCTGGACTACATGACTATTTCAAACCCACAGACCATTTTTGCCCGGGTAGAGAACGGTACTTATTGCCACGCCATAACAGAATTTGACCTGAACGTCATCAATACCCCTGTAGTTAAAGATCCTCCCCCGCTCGTCCTATGCGATGACAATTATGACGGGATCACGACATTTGACCTTACCGTGGTCAAGCCGCAAATCCTTGATGTTCGTCAAGATTTTCTCAAAACCACCTTTCACGAAACTTTGGAAGGTGCCGAAACCGAAAGCGCAATAATTTCTAATGACGAGACCTATACAAACATCTCCAATCCTCAAAAAATCTATATAAAGGTCACCAACACACTCTCCAACTGCTCCGTCATAAAACCGATGGACATTTCCGCTAACCTTCCACCGGCAATCAAGGAATTTGAAACTTTTGAAATATGTGACAATCCCAACAAATATTTTGATCTTGGCACCATAGATTCCGTAGTTAGCAACGATCTGGACGATGTGGCATTCTCCTACTACAGGAATGGCAATGATGCGGAAGCCGGCATAAACCCGCTGTCATCTGATTTTACCTACAGCTCCCTGAATGACCGTATTTTTGTAAGACTGCAGAACATAAACACCGGTTGCGCGACCACCTATGGTTTCTATTTGGTGGTCAACGAACTTCCGGTAGCCAATGCGGCAACCCCATATCTGGCCTGTGATGACAGCAGCAATGACGCACGGGAATTTATCACGCTATCCGCAAAAGATGCAGAAGTGCTGGGAAATCAAAATCCATCTGATTTTTCAGTCTCTTACTATATAAATTTGGCGGATGCCGAAAATAACTCTAACCCGCTTACCGATTCCTATGAAGCCGCCCACGATCAAATCCTTTTTGCCAGGATCGAAAACACCACCACTGGCTGCTTTGCAACGACACCTATAGAAATAATGATTTATGACCATCCCGATCCAGCAACGCCCTTGATTTTGTGCGATGTGGACTACGATGGCATCTCTTTATTCAATCTTACCAACGCAGAATCTGATCTATATACCGCAGCTCCCGCGTATATTTCCTACTCCTATTTTGAAAGCCAAACCGACCTTGATAACAATCAGAATCCCATTCCGGATCCGGAGAATTTTACAAATGCAACAAATCCACAAACAGTATTTATCAGAGCCTATAACAACCTGGCCGAGTGCTATGCATCTGTGCCGCTTGAGCTGAAGGTCAACACTCCGCCTGTGATCAATGAAATTGGTTCTTATGAAATTTGCGATAATCCTGACCAAAGTTTTAACTTGAACGATCTGGCTTCGGTTCTGGTCAATGATGTCTCCAATAAGGATTTTGAATATTTCGGCTCTCAGACAGACGCTGAAAACCTCACGAATGCTTTAGATGCAGCCTACACCTATACCACGACCAGTGATCGTATTTTCGTTCGTGTTTCATTCATGGATACCGGCTGCGAGCGAATTTATCCATTAACACTTCAGGTTAATCCATTACCTGTGCCCAACCAACCGCCAAATCTGGAGCATTGCGATGACGATTATGACGGTCTGTTCAGTTTTGACCTGTTCGCTCAGGACGCGTCGGTTCTGGGAGGACTGGACCCGGTTACTTTTGATGTTACCTACCATAACACGCTAGAAGATGCTGAAACGGGAACGAACGCGCTTCCGCAGTTTTATCCTTCCCGAATGGATGAAGTAATCCAGGTGCGGATCACCAATACTTTCACAGGGTGCTATAGTATCACCTCATTTGTAACCTTGGTACACCCACTGCCCGTAGTGGAAATCCCAGACCAAACCCTTTGCATTGACAATTTACCATTGACCGTCACCGCAGAAACAAACAATCCGGGAGATACGTATTTATGGTCCACAGGACAAACAACGGCTGAAATTGATATCAATCTGATCGGCACCTATGCGGTTATCGTGACCACGGCAAATGGGTGTAGCATAAGCCGCGAATTTCAGGTGATAGAATCCCAAAGTGCGATCATTGACGTAGTGGAAACGGTAGATTTTTCAGACCCAAACAATATTACCATTACATTAAGTGGCATTGGCGACTATCTTTATCAACTTGATGATGGGGAACCTCAGGAAAGTAGTGTATTTACCAACGTAGGTATAGGCTATCATACCGTTACCATTATCGACCGTAACGGTTGCGCAGATGTGACCAAAGAGGTTTTGGTCGTTGATTATCCTAAATTTTTTACCCCCAACGGGGATGGCATCAACGATACCTGGCACATTGCCGGGGTAGAAACGCTACCGGGAACTGTAATTTATATATACGACCGGTACGGGAAAGAAATGCATCAACTTACTCCAACATCACCCGGCTGGGATGGCACTTATAACGGTATCTTGATGCCGGTTACAGATTATTGGTTTTTGGCTAAAGTGAAGCGGGGCGATGAGGAATTTGAAATTCAAGATCACTTTTTGCTCAAACAGTGATGCGGTAAAATGCATTATTACTATAGCTGCTGCGCGAAAAAACTTCAGTCGCAGGATAAATCAATAAAGCAGGTCGTGATACTGCTCAATGATAATGCCCCATTCAAATCTTTTGGTCGCAGCATTTTTTTGAATTTTTTTCCATAGTTTTTTGTCTTCCATAAAAATTCGCAAGGTTTCATCGAAAGTGGTAGTCAATGCTTGAATACTGCCACTGTAGGTAGTATCTCCAAAACTAAATCCGGTGTCCAGATGATTTACGGTATCCCTGAGCCCGCCAGTGGCGTGAACCAAGCAGGGCGTGCCATTGCGCATGGCAAGCATCTGGCTGATACCACAAGGTTCAAACTGACTGGGCATCAAATAAAGATCGGTTTCCAGATAAATGGAATCTATCAAATCTTCGCTCTGCCCATTGACAAATATTAAGCTGCTGTGCTTCTGGCTCATTTTCCGAAAGAACGATTCATACTCAGGATCTCCGGTACCGAGAAGTACGTAAATTCCACCTACCTCCTTGAGCCGTGTCAAAATATGTTCTAAAGCTTCGGGAGAATTTTTATAAAAGTAGAATTTTTGTTGGGTCAGCCGGGCTACACTTCCCACCACAAAAGTAGGTTTGATGTCTCCATTTATATACGGTAGAATACGCTCCCCTGTAAAGGCCAGAAAATCTGCCTTGTATTTTTTTGATTCGTCCTGCAACCAGACAAATATCGCCTTGGTAAGGTTGTAAAATAAGTGTCCGCCAGTCGCTTTCCTGAAATTGCTATAATTGACCCCATTAAGAATTCCGTGGTAGCGACCTTCTGCCAACGCTTCCTGCAAATCTTCCTCCAGGCCTTCACCCCCTATAAAATCAGGGTGATGACTGGGCTTCAAGGTTTCTTCCACATAGGAAGGGGAGACGGTATGCACTTTATCGGCCAGGCGTATGCCAACGGCCATCAAATTGATGCAGTCCGGGTATCTTTTATCCAAAAGCTTTTTGCTGTCAAAAGACATTTCCGGGAAGAAATTTCCCACTGATGAATAATTGTCGTAGAATGGCCGAATACCCTGAATGGCAAGATTGTGAATGCTGTACACCCAGTGAATGTTACGTAGTACTGTAAAATCAGGATGGTATTCTTTTAACACCAGTAGCATACTGGTATGCCAGTCGTGTAAATGGGCGATATCAACTTTTCCAAATTCGCCTTGTTTTATTGCTTGTGCCAATGCAGCAGCAAATGTAAAATATTTGATGGCATCCGTATAAAAGGGAGCATCGCCGTCATCATGATAGATGTGCGCAATGCCACCTTCGGTTATTTCCTCGTGGTGGATCACATAATGAAAAAGCCCTTTAAAGTGTTTTTTCGGCGCTACTTTGTAAAGCAATGCCCGCGTCATTCCGCCCCGCAACCTAAAATCAAGTTTGGCCTGAAGCTCGCCATTTTGATGAAGCCTGCCATAACTGGGCACTACGACATGCACGTGATCTCCTTTAGCAACAAGATGTCTGGGCACATCGCGTACGACATCGGCCATACCCCCAGCTTTGCACGCAGCAATGCCGTCGTTTTCAGCGGCGACAAATAAAAAGTTCTTCATAATCTGCAATAAATACGTTTTGGTGACGCCGGTTTTAAGGAAATAATATCGTTAAATTGATACTTTATCACACACAGCTCCACCAACCAATGGTTTTCTTAAAATAAAGTGAAGATAAGTGGATTGCCCCAAATAATAAACGAAAAAACAATAATAGTATGAGTATAAGAGCCCCTTCTTCTTTATAAGACTTTTTTACCTTCTATGGTAATCGGGCTTCCTTCCATGCATTGTATTGAGGAGGGCTCAAGCTTACTGAGGAAGGCAAATTCCTTTCCGTAAACCGCACCGAAGTCAAAATTTACCTCATAGGATTTGACCGGGTATTCGAACCATCGAGGATGGCGTACTTCATACTCGTACGCCCGGAAATCATTTTTCTTGCTGTAGCCCCAGTAATGCTCTGTGATAAACTCGGTTTCCGTTCCCTTATTAAAAGGTTTCGGATTGCTTTCTGTATTCATCCTTATAGTTTGCCAGGCACCATTATCCTTCAACCGATACTCTATAACGTTTTCGTTTTCAGATAAATAATGTTTCCATTTCATTTTTTTTCGCTCGTAATTCTCATTATAAAGATTGTTTGCGATAAAAGCAACAGCTCTTTTGCTTACTATTTCAGAGAGAAAGACGGTTCCCCTTTTTTTCTTACCGAAATCATCGTGTACCACATAAAACCGGAGATTGATTTCCTCAAACCGTTTGTGAAAGGGAAAAGTTATGCCCTTGATCTTTACCTCATCAAAAAGGAAACCTACCAGGCTAATCTTGCATTTTCCCTGAAAGAAATCAAGCTCGGTGTGCGGGGGAACGTAGGGCGATAAGACTGCTGGGTCAATATCATAATTCACAAAGCAGAGTTTTCGCCAAGAGGCAGTCAAAAAACTCATCTTTTGAAAAATCTTAATGGTGGGAGCAACATACCGAAGCATTCCCCATCTTCCTTGCCCAAATGTTTGTGATGTATTTTGTGGGCACGCCGAAGCCCTTTTGCATACCAACCTTTGGCATTTCTAAACATTTTAAACCGCTGATGTATAAAAATGTCGTGCACAAAAAAGTAGGTCATGCCGTATGCGAAGATGCCCAAACCAATGGGCAGGCCAACCCATACATTCTCAAAGCGCCATAGTAGGAAACAGCCTATGCTGACCAGCGCATAAAAAATAAAAAAGAGGTCATTGCGTTCCCACCACGAGCCGTGATCTTTATGATGATGATCCCGGTGCAGCGACCATAGGAAGCCGTGCATCACATATTTGTGGGTAGCCCAGGCCATAAATTCCATTAGGGCAAAAGTGAGCAAGAAAACGACAATCCAAAGTAAAACCTGCATTATATTAAGTTTAATCTATATTTCACATAACTGCGTGCTAAAAGGGAAGCCTTTACGTAATTAGGTACACGGATGCGCGCATTTTTTATTTCTAACGATGGAGTCTGCTTCAATTTTAAAAGCAATTTACGGTAATAGCGGTATGCCGTATAAACCCCAAACTTCGCCTCGACCGGCAGTTTGTGTATTCCTGCAAGTCCCTTGGCAAAATCGCTTTCGATTTCATCGATGATCCTTTGTTTTGACTGCTCATCGAGTTCATCGAGGTTGGTGTTGGGAAAATAGGTTCTGCTCAATTCCTCAAAATCCGATTTGAGATCCCTTAAAAAATTTACTTTTTGAAATGCGGACCCCAAGCTCATAGCACATTCTTTAAGTTCTTCATATTTCTCGCGGTCTCCCTTGACAAATACGGTAAGGCACATCAACCCGACCACATCGGCAGAACCGTAGATGTACTCCTTATATTCTTTTTCTGTAAGGTAATTATTTTTGACCAAATCCAGTCGCATACTCTTCATAAAGGCATCCACCAAATTCTTTTCCATGCCGTATTTGTGATAGGTATGTTGAAAGGAATTAAGAATGGGATTTAGACTGATTCGCTGATCAAGAGCAAGCTCAAGATCCTCCGTAAAACGGTCAAAGAGCATTTCCTTATCATAGTCATGAAAGGTATCAACGATCTCATCGGCAAAACGCACAAAACCGTAAATGTTATAAATGTCCTGTCTTATGCTCGGTGCCAACATACCGGTTGCAGTAGAAAAAGAAGTACTGTAAGCCTTGGTAACCGCCTTAGAACAGTTTAAGGAGACATTGTCAAAAATTTGTTTCATCAGTGGCACTGTTAAAATCTGCGGTACATTTGGTTGGTTGTACCAGGCAGTGGGGTTATTTTTCCCTGATTATGTTGTTCTGTTCTTTTATCAATCCTGCAACCAATTTGCCTGAGATCAGCGCAGGAGGAACTCCCGGGCCTGGAACCGTCAACTGTCCCGTAAAAAAGAGGTGCTCAACTTTTTTGCTTTTCAATTTAGGTCTCAAAAATGCAGTCTGTCTCAAGGTATTGGCCATTCCATAGGCGTTGCCTTTGTAGCTGTTATAGCATTCCACAAAATCGTGAACGCAGAACGATTCTTTGAAAATAATGTTTTTTTTAAGATTCTGCCCAATAAGTGCTTCAAACCTTACCATCATTTTTTCAAAATAGGCTTCACGCAACTCGGGCGTATCTTCCAGTCCAGGTGCGATCGGGATTAGAAAGAACCCACCATCCTTGCCTGCCGGAGCCATACTAGTATCAGTCTTGGAGGGAAAATTGGCGTAAAACAATGGTTCGGTGGGCCATTGCGGGTCGTCATAAATTTCCTCAGCGTGCTTTTCAAAAGGAACATCAAAAAAGAGATTGTGATGTTGCACCTGATGTACGGGTTTGTCGAAACCTACATAAAACAGTAAGGACGAAGGCGCAAACGTGCGGCGCTCCCAGTATTTTTCTGAATACTGCCTGAATTTTTCGGGCAGTAATTGTTCTGTATGGTGATAATCTGCGCCACTCAATACGTGGTCAGCCAGTATTTTTTCTGAAGTTGTCTGAATGCCTACGGCACGATTTCCGTCCAAATGAATTTTGGTGATTTCCTGATTGCAGTAAAAACCAACGCCCAAGTCCAGGGCCAAGGTTTCCATAGCCTTTACTACTGAATACATTCCGCCGGAAGGATGAAAAGTACCCAGACCAAAGTCAGCGTAATTCATAAAACTGTAGAATGCCGGTGTGTCTGAAGGTTTTGCGCCGAGAAAGAGTACGGGAAACTCCAAAATGGAAATCAACCGCGGGTTCTTGAATGATTTTCTGACCTCCTTGCTGATGGTGCTAAAAAAACTTCCTATCTTTTTTATGGTTTTGGGCGTAACCAATTCCATTGGGGAGACACCTGGCCTATAGACAATGTCCTTGATCGCAATATCATAATGGTTTTGCGCCTCATCAATAAAGCGCTGCAGCTGTGCGGCACTCCCTTTCTCCTCCTGCTCAAAGACCAGTTTGATCTTTTCGAGCGTATCTTCAATGGTTATGTAATCTGCTTCTCCAAAATAAACCCGGTAGGCCGGATTCAATTTCTGAAGCTCATAATACTCGTGCTGACTTTTTCCGAAGTCATTAAAAAAACGTTCAAAAACGTCTGGCATCCAAAACCAGGAAGGCCCCATATCAAAAGTAAAACCTTCTTTCTTCAATTGTCTGGCCCTGCCGCCCAGTGTGGCATTTTTCTCATAAACATGAACATCGTATCCTGCCTGGGCCAAATAGCAGGAAGCGGAAAGTGATGCAAAGCCCGAACCCAAAATGACTACTTTTTCCTGCATCAGCCTCTTTGGGATAATTGGTTTATAAATTCAGGGATAGACGGCGTAATGTGCGCGTTTGGTGCCAATTTTTCTAAAGAAGCATCTCCAGCTTTCCTTCCCAATAAATATAACGGAAAATCAAAAGCATCCAGCTCTTTATTGAACCGGTCCACATATTCCGCAACGCTTATCGTATCTGGCTTCACGGTCAGATAAGTAACAAAATTTACCGCCTCATCATGATGCCTCAAGTATTTTAGATTTTCTAACTTGATGCTTTGGCCCAAATAAATACCGGCATAACCTTCCCGTACAATCACATAATTGAGAAAGAGAAGTCCCAGATCGTGCATTTCGTTTTCAGGTAGGAAAAGGACAAATTTCTCTTTTTTACTGGGCCTGAATTGGCGCTGATGAATTTCTATGTTTAGCAGGATTTTCTGGGTGATCAAATTGGCTATAAAATGCTCGTGCGAGGGATCAATGGTATGCGC
The DNA here is from genome assembly GCA_049671285.1 of Leeuwenhoekiella sp. Classification (GTDB taxonomy): domain Bacteria; phylum Bacteroidota; class Bacteroidia; order Flavobacteriales; family Flavobacteriaceae; genus Leeuwenhoekiella. Next base: position 28,664 of record JBATUQ010000002.1, read on the forward strand.
CTGCCACAATAGGCCAATTTCTTCGAGCAAGGGTATAAAAACCTCATAGAACACCTCGTCAAATTCCATATGATCCATCGCCTGCTTATAAGTCTCGGCAAAAAGCTGCTGATCAAAATTCATCATTGCAATTTTAAACGAATTTATGAGCTGGTAATGTTTTTGACTCTCATTTTGAACAACTCGCTCGGCAACATTCTGTGCAATTTCGGCATCGCTCAAACCCGCAATCTTTGAAATCTTGAACCCCCGGTCTAATAAATAAGTGACATTAAGAATTTTCTGTAAATCCCTAAGCGTGTAAAACCTAATATTTGTGGGAGTTCGGGAAGGGTTAAACAAACTGTACCGTTTTTCCCAAATACGTATGGTATGCGCTTTGACCCCGCTTAAATTCTCGAGATCCTTGATACTAAACGTACTTTTGACAGCATCCATAATTAGGCTACACCTTACTTGATTTTGATCAAAAATAGCATTTTGTTTAATTACAACAGAACAGAATTAAACATTGCAGGCATTTTTAGTAAGATTTTATGAATTGGAGGATTTAAGCTTTAAACAAAATCCTACCTATCCCAAAAATAGGAAATGGCTTTTGAATCTTATCTTGGAAATTCCTTAGTGGGTGCAGCAGGTTATGTTGTAACGAGAACGGTAAATCGGTGTGAAAGGGGATCAAGCGCTTCATACAGCAAAGGAATCAACCGATCTCCGTGAGTCAAATAAAAACTACTGAAATTTCTATTACGCTCCTGCAGGTTTTGATCCGGGAAAGCAGTTTGCTGCAGCGTTTTTAGCCGTGTCACCTGATCGGCCAGTTTGCGCTTTTGGGCTCGTAGTAAACGGTGCTCAAGATTATCCAAGCCCTTTAGCTGCTTCACCTCCTGCGCTTTGACAGCACCCAGAAAGCTGGCATCGGTCTTTTGGGCCAGCCCGTACATTTCTTCAAACTGTTTTACGAGATGCTGTTTTTGTGGCGAAAAGTCAATATCGATGTTCGAAATTTCCCGGATTTTCCGGTTGATCAGATCGTTTTGATCCAAGAAAAGTTCTTCGACAGAAACGTTCAACTTATTTGCCTTCTCCAATAATTTTTCGGAAATAAGCAAGGCTGAATTTCGCAGTAATAAAATAGGAAAAGGCACCGCTACCTTATCAAAATAAGATTTCAGTTCAAACCAATAGGCCAGTTCGCCACCACCGCCTATGTAACAGAGATTGGGCAGGATCACCTCCTGATAAAGCGGCCGCAGGATCACGTTGGGACTGAAGCGCTCCGGGTGGTTTTTAATTTCCTCCATTATTTCTTCGGCAGTAAAGGTGATTTCTGTTTCGTTGACAAAAAATTTTCCGTCGCGTTTTATGATACGCTCACGTAAATTATCGGTAAGGTAAAACAGGTTGATGTCGCGCGCCGTCACCTGGACCCCATAACCGGCTTCCGTAAGTTTTTCGGCTTGACCGGTAACCTCTTTCCCTGAAGTTTGATCAATAAGTTCATCAATAACAAATGGAGAGAACACTCTTTTCAAGGCTGTATCATCACCATCCACGATCACCAGACCTTCCTCGCCAAAAAGCTTATGGGCCAAATACCGCGTAGCCTCTGCCAGTGTATTGTGGTTGAGATAGGCGTTCTCAAAAAGTTGACAAAGATGCTGGCCATTTTTGGTATCGCCAAAAGCCTTGCAGATGTGCTCGTGTACCGCATCCAGTCCAGAATTATCGAGACGGCCCACTGCGCCGCCATCATTGTCCTGCACATCCGGACGGTTCCATTGCACCTTGGTACCTTCAAATTTAAAATGATTGATTTCGTCAAAATCATGATCTTCGGTCGCCATCCAGTAAACAGGGACAAAATCACAATCCGGGTATTTTTCCTTAAGCTGTCGCGAAAGTTTTATCGCACTGATGATCTTATATAGAAAGTACAGCGGACCGGTAAACAAGTTGAGTTGATGGCCCGTGGTAACTGTAAATGTGTTTTGGTTATTAAGAAGTACCAAGTTTTTTAACACCGTATTCTTATCAGTAATGCCGCTGTACTGTTGCTCAAGGCTGGTTACCAAAACCTCTCGGGTTTCGCTGGAAAAAGACTTCCTTTTCTCGGCAATCTGATCGCCAAAATTTTCGATATCGGGAAAGCGGTTGTATAAAGGGCTCAGTGCATCCTTCTTATCCAGATAATCGCAAATGAGTTTAGAAAAATATCCCGTATCCGCATACGGAAGGGTTTGAGTGGGCATTCTGGAAGGTTTAGTGATCAAAGGTAACAGCCGACTAATTTTCGGGCTGCTAAAGTTACGTTAATTTGAAAATCAGCGCTTATCCGATTTTCGGCCTTCGCGCATAAATTTCCACCTGTCCGGTGATTTGGGCAGGCAGTTGCATAATGAAGATTCTGCATCAAAATTGATACCTTATTCCCAGAGCGATATCAAAGCCCACATCATCATTAAAATCATTAAAACCTATCTCGGGCCTAAAGTCAAGCGATAAAAGCAACGGAAAGTCAAAATTATATTCGACCCCCACATCGCCTGCTCCATAAACAAAAAACTCGCTGTTGCCATCATTGCCACGCCCGGGAAAATCGTCATCATAATCCACACCGCCAAGACCACCACCCACGCCGGCATACCAGTTAAAGCCTGCATCAATATTCCACACCCATTGATAAAGTCCGGTAAGTGCAAACGAATCTGTGTTCTTTCCGTTAGACCATCCCAGATCAACCTCAAGGCGGTTGTTTCCTCCCAGGGCACGCTGATAGGAAACCTCGGTGCCCAAACCTCCGTCATCTCCCAATCGAAGTCCCAGTGCGTTCTCAGCGATATCCTGAGCACTTGTCGTTACTGCACAAAACGCTAAAACTGCTAAGCTTATAAGAATTTTTTTCATAATCTATAGGATTTATTTTCCGGACAAAGCTACTATGAAGGTCATACCTCCAAATCATTTGATCCGCCAAATTTTTGTTAAGTACGATCAAAATACCACAATCTTGTCTGCTGGATAATTGTATTTTTGAAGGGATGACCACGACCCAAAAACAAGACCTCACGACTTTTTCCAAAACGCTTGATGGCAAGTTTCATTTTGATAAGCTGCACCAAAAACTGTATGCCACAGACGGTTCGGTTTACAGAAAGATTCCGCTTGCCGTTGCTTTTCCAAAAGACAAGCAGGACCTTAAAAAGTTGATCGCTTTCGCGAAAAAAAATCAGGTCAGCCTCATCCCGCGTACGGCCGGGACCTCATTGGCGGGCCAAGTGGTAGGCGACGGTATTATAGTGGACGTGTCAAAACATTTCACCGAAATCCTTTCGCTTGACGAAAAAAACAGAACCATAACCGTACAACCGGGAATCATCCGGGATGACCTCAACCGCTATCTGGAACCCTTTGGCCTTTTTTTTGGCCCAAACACCTCCACCTCAAACCGCTGTATGATTGGCGGGATGGTGGGCAATAATTCTTCCGGGACGACTTCCATTCAGTATGGGGTGACCCGCGACAAGGTCATCAAACTGGAAACTATCCTCAGCGACGGCAACACGGTTGTCTTTGAAGAATTGTCCCAAAACGCTTTCACCGAAAAAACGCAGCTCGATACTCACGAAGGTGAGATTTATCGATTGCTAAAATCCCGATTGGAAACAAAGGAAATCCGCGACGAGATCAATAAAAAATTCCCTGATCCCGCCGTCCACCGCCGTAATACCGGTTATGCCCTGGATGCGATAGCCAACACAACACTATTTGAACCCGAAGCTTCAGAAAATTTTAACCTCTGCAAGCTCTTGACCGGGAGTGAGGGCACACTCGCTTTCACTACCGAAATCACCTTGCAGCTTGATCCGCTTCCGCCAGAAGGTGTGGTGATGGTCGCGGCGCATTTCGCGAGTATTTCGGCATGTCTTCAAGCGGTCGTACCAGCGATGGAACATAACCTGTACACCTGCGAGATGATGGACAAGGTAATTCTCGATTGTACGCTTAACAACCGGGAATATCTCAAGAACCGCTTCTTTATCGAGGGCGATCCCGCGGCCATCCTGATGTTTGAAGTACGGGATAAGGATAGGGATATCGCTTTCGCGAAAGCGCAACAACTCGTCGCAGCCCTCACCCATCTTAATCTTGGCTACGCATTTCCCATTTTGCAGGGCAACGAGATTGACCTCGCGCTTAATCTACGAAAGGCCGGTCTGGGTCTTTTGGGAAATATGGTGGGCGACCGCAAAGCCGTGGCCTGTATCGAGGATACTGCTGTACCCCTGCACCATCTTGCCAATTATATCGAGGAATTTACAGCGTTGATGACAAAATACAATCAGCAGGCGGTTTATTATGCGCACGCCGGAGCAGGCGAGCTGCATTTGCGGCCCATCCTTGACCTTAAAAAAAGTGGTGACGTTCACCTTTTTAAAGAAATCACGGAGCAGGTTGCCATTTTGGTCAAAAAGTACAAGGGTGCAATGAGCGGAGAACACGGGAATGGGATCGTACGTTCCGGGTTTATTCCGGAGCTGGTGGGTGAAAAAAATTACGCGCTGATGCGCGAAATAAAATCGGTTTTTGATCCTGAGGGCATTTTCAATCCGGGCAAGATCGTCGATCCTTTACCGATGACCGAAAACCTCAGGTACCAACCGGACCGCTCAGAACCGGAAGTTAAAACCTTAATGGATTTTTCAGACTCTGAAGGCATTCTTCGGCTGGCAGAAAAATGCAATGGTAGTGGCGACTGCCGTAAACCGGTAAGCGCCGGCGGAACGATGTGCCCCAGTTACCGCGCCACCCGAAACGAGATGGACACCACCCGCGGCCGCGCCAATGCACTGCGGGAATTCCTGACCCATTCTGAAGCCAAAAACCGGTTTTCGCACCGCGAACTTAAGGACGTTTTTGACCTGTGCATCAGCTGTAAGGCCTGCGCCAGCGAGTGTCCCAGCAATGTGGATGTGGCAACGCTTAAGGCAGAATTTGAATATCAGTATAAAAAGGAAAATGGCAGTTCGCTGCGTTCCCGCGCTTTTGCTTACAATTCCCATCTCAACAAAATGGGGTCACTCATCCCGTTTTTGACAAACACACTATACAAATCAAAATGGAGCAGCAATGCCATGAAAAGGGTTCTTCACATTGCCAAAGAACGCGATCTACCGCCTGTGGCAAAAAAAAGCCTGCAAAGCCAGATCAAAAAACTGCTGAAGCAAAACCCAAAAAACCCAAAAAAGTCGGTTTATTTATTCGTTGATGAGTTCACGAATTATCTGGATGTGAATATCGGCAAAGCGGCTATCGGACTTCTGCAAAAATTGAATTATGAAGTCCGTTTTGTAAAGCACCCCGAGAGTGGTCGATCCTTTATCTCCAAAGGTTTTTTAAAAGAAGCAAGCCGCGTTGCTTCAAAAAACGTAAGGATATTTAAGGATCTGATAACTACAGAAACTCCGCTGCTGGGCATCGAACCTTCGGCGATCTTGGGCTTTCGGGACGAGTACCCGAGGCTGGTGGATGATGTCGCATCCGCGAAAGCGCTTGCCGCAAATACTTTTTTAATTGACGAATTTTTATTAAATGAAATCAAAGCTGGCCAAATCTCCGCTGATCAATTTTCGGCGGAAGCCAAAACGATAAAAATCCACGGACATTGCCATCAGAAAGCACTATCATCGATTGAGGCTACCTTCGCGATCTTGAACCTTCCGAAGAATTTTAAACCCACTATTATTCCTTCCGGTTGTTGTGGGATGGCTGGGTCTTTTGGGTATGAAAAAGAGCATTACGACATGAGTATGCAGATTGGGGAACAGACCCTGTTTCCGGCCGTGCGAAAAGCTTCTGTAGAAACGATAATCATAGCACCGGGAAGCAGCTGCCGCCAACAGATCGTTGACGGTACTGGCAGAAAAGCCGTACATTGGGCAGAAGTGCTTCTGGAAGCGCTGGTCTAGAAGATATTTTTTCGACTGAAACAACTACAATTCATTTGCATCCTAGGCAAGTCAATCGTTTTTTGTTGTTTGTTGTTTGTTGTTTGTTGTTTGTTGTTTGTTGTTTAAGAACTTTATTAAACCTTCAACCACAGAATGTACAGAACTGAATAACTAAATGTCTTTTCTCTTTCCTCTTTTCTCCTTTCTCCTTTCTCTTTTCCTAAAATAATTACCCTTTTTTGCCAACCTCCAGCGTCACCGTAAATTTCTTTTGACCCTTGCTCAATGTCTGGAATCCTTTGTGCAGTTGGTCTTGGGGCGCATCGTAGGGATAAAAGGTAACCGGCTCCACACAGACCATATTCCTTGCGGGAGACCACAACATAAAATGGCCGTAGCCCTCTGACCTTATTGTCAACTCGCGCGCGTCGTGGATGACCATACTGTCGCAATCGGGTACGTGAATGGCGCGGTCGCCCACGTCCATTATTTGAGCGAGGATGTATTCCGTGGTAGGCGAGGTTACGTACGGCTTACTCGTCTTCAATTTAAATGCGGGGTGATAGCCCAACATAAAGGGCATTCCTGATGGTCCGGAAATCAGAAAGTCTATCTGAAGACCCTTTTCACTCAGCGTATATTCTTTTTTAAAGCTAAAGTCATACGGCCAGGACATAAACTCGGCTTTCGACTTTCTGGGAAATTTTGGATTTAAAATGGACTCGTTGGCCTTGTAATTCTTAATATAGACCGCTGAGGTTTCGGTGTGGGTTTCCACTTCATAATGCATAGCCCGCAAAAGGCCGTGCTGATCTTGGACCGAATAACCTTCAGGGGTGAGTACTTTGTAATCCGCCTCGGCGGTTGGACCGATTATGGGGAACATTTCAGTATCGCTACTTCCCCAACCTGGATCACCTTTTTGATGAATATATTCGTGATCCTTTTCGCGGAAGCTGACGAGTTCACCTTGATCAATTTTTGCAATTAGGTGTCCAGATTTGAGTTCGAGCATAGTTTAGGGAAGATTGAAGGTGTTTTATTTATTATTGTCCCCAAATTTAGCACTACCGTAATCAATACCCTAATCTGTTGCGACCTCCAGATAGAGATTTAAGAAAGACGTAACTTTTTGTTGCAGATCAACTTCATCTTTGGCTGCCCAATTGCCGTGCCCCCCTTCGTAAACCGTCAACTGATTCGGAATATTGAAAGCATCCAGATTGTCCCTTAAGACTTCTGCGTTTGATACCGGCACCAAAGGATCTGTAGTTCCATAAAACATAATCGTGGGACTGCTCGCCGCAGTGACCTGCAATGCAGGACTAACTGCCGCTGCCAGGTCTGTCCCTGCCGGATACTGTTGGCGATCGACCATAAAGGGCAAAACCAGAGCGAAACGGGAATCTTCTGTATAAAAAGGATCGGTAAGATTTGACGGCCCTACGATGTTACAGACCATTTTAACTTCATCTTTTACATCATAAACATAATCATACTGCATTGCCAAATGCGCCCCTGCACTGGTACCAATAATCCCAAACTCCGGTTTGATCTGAAGCTCTTCACTTTGCTCACGAAGCACATCGATTACTCGGCCAACATCCAAGAACTGATGTGGAAAGGCCGGTACCAAAGGCGGTTGCGCCAGGCGGTAGTTGATGTTGGCTATGGCATAATCAGGATGCTGATTTTGCAGATAGTCAATAAATACCTGCATACTCGCCTTATCACCCTCGATCCAACCGCCCCCGTGAACGAGCAAGACAACCTTCGTTTTTTTAGAGGTGCGATTTTTCGGGAGATAAAGGTCATAGGCCTGATCGGGGTGGTCGCCGTAAGAAATGTCAAGCATTGTTGTGGCTTCCAGGGCAACAGTAGGCCCGTTTTCGCTTACAGTCATTCCTTCGGTATCATCACTGCTACAGCCCAAGGTAAAGATAGCCAGCAGGATATATAAAAGGTAAATCGTTTTCATAGCATTTTTAATTTCTAACGGAGGAACTTGGGAATAATTGTCAGGCATCATTCAGCTCCCGCAACGGGTCAAGCTCGGCCCGGTAATCCAATTGCAGGTCTTCGTGCATTGCATCAATTTTTTTTGCGATATACTCTATTTGTCGCAGGTAGAGGTTGCGCATCATATTATGACGGCTTATGCGGGGCCGTAAATCCTTGACGCGTTTGCAAAAGTGGAGTAACAGGGCTACTTCAGTTTCTTTATTGCCGCTATAACGGGCGTACTTTTTGGTTTCCCGAAGGGCCTTACGTACCGTTTTTTTCATATAAAAATAAGAACCGGAATTAATACTTTCAAATATTCCGTTCAAGGTATCCTTGACAGATTCAACATAACCGGCTTCGTAATCAGATTCAAAAAGCAGATAGGTAAGCAGCTCTTTGTTTTCCTTTTTGAAACGACCTAGCCGCAGGCACAATTGTCTTAGCTCGTCCGGTGATTTTTGGTTTATTTCCTTTCTAATTTGCGGGAGTGTTGCTGTTTTCATAATACCTGCAAAACTAATTCTTTGTAGTTAAACCCAATTGATCCTTACACCCCCACAGAAAGCCAATCCCAAACAGGCAAGCGTGCCCCTCCTTTTTGTATTTTTGCCGCCATGGAATTTTCGTCAAAGCTTCTTGAAAACGCCGTTTATGAGATGTCGCAGCTGCCCGGCATTGGCAAACGTACCGCGCTGCGGTTGGTGCTTCACTTATTGCGACAGCCCGAAGGACAGACCGCAAGCCTGGCCGAAGCTCTGGTCAAACTGCGTACCGAAATAAAATTCTGCAAGAACTGCCACAACATCTCTGATGTGGCGCTCTGTGAAATCTGTGCCAATTCTAACCGCGACGAGACCCTTGTTTGTGTGGTTGAGGACATACGCGATGTTATGGCGATTGAGAATACCAGCCAATACCGCGGTCAGTACCACGTGCTGGGCGGTAAGATCAGCCCACTGGACGGGATTGGCCCGCACGATCTAACGATAGCTTCTTTAGTCGAAAAAGTAAAACTTGGCGGAATCAACGAACTCATTTTTGCCCTGAGTCCAACTATGGAAGGCGACACCACGAACTTCTACATTTTTAAACAGGTGGAGGAACTGGACGTAAAAACATCAACGATCGCTCGTGGAATTGCTGTGGGTGACGAACTCGAATTTGCCGATGAAGTCACTTTAGGCCGAAGCATTATGCACCGGATCCCGTTTGAAGGTTCCTTAAAAAATTAGTAGGTGCAGTTATCCGTTATTATTCTCAACTACAACGTACGCTACCATTTGGAACTCTGTCTGCGTTCCGTTTTTAAAGCGACCCAAAATCTTGAGGCAGAAATCATCGTGATCGATAACGCTTCCAGTGATGATAGTATGGCGATGGTTGCTGAAAGATTTTCAGGGGTCAAGCGTATTCAGAATACCGAGAATGTGGGATTTGCCAAAGCAAACAATCAGGCATTTCGGGAAGCTTCGGGCGAATTTATTTGCATACTCAACCCAGACACCATCCTTCCGGAAGATTGTTTCACCAACCTTATCACTTTCGCGGAAGCGAAAAAATCCTGCGGTGCCATTGGTGTAAAAATGCTGGACGGGACCGGCGGTTTTTTGGAAGAAAGTAAACGCAACGTACCCACTCCCAAGGTGGCCTTTGCGAAGCTTTTTGGGAACGGCAGATCCTACTACGCGGCTACCAATAAAGATGAAAATGCTGCCGTACCGGTGCTCGCCGGTGCGTTTATGCTAATGCCAAAAGCGGTGTATCAAGCTGCCAATGGTTTTGACGAGCGCTATTTTATGTATGGCGAAGATATTGACCTTTGTTATACGATCAGCCAGCTGGGATTTACGAACTATTATGCGGGAAAGGTGGGTATCATACATTTTAAGGGCGAAAGCACCGTGCGCGACGCCAAGTATTACAAGCGGTTTTATGGCGCGATGCAATTGTTTTATGCCAAACATTTTAAGTCAAACATTATCCTCGACGCCACGGCCAACTTTGCAATTTTTTTGGCCCAACGCAGAAAATTAAAAAGCTCAAAAACCAATCTAGCTACGGATGCACCAAAAGTCTTTTGCCTCTTGAGCAGTGACCAGAATCTTTTTAAATCCCTAAAAACGCAATGGCAGGCTACTGGAAAACGTGTGGACGCTCCAGAAGTTTTATCGGAACTAATTAAAGAAAACACCCAGCTCAACACCGTGATTTTTGATCTTGCCCATATCTCCCACAAAGACAGCATTGTCACCATAGAGAAACTAAGAAACCTAGGATTGGAGTTTTACTTTAGACCGGAGGGCTGTAACTTTATGGTCGGCAGCGCGGCGCCCGATAAGAACGGTAAAGTGATTTCTTGGCAGGAAGTTAATTAGAATGCTTGCCCGCAAATTTTTAGTAATTTCGCAAAAAATAAGGCCATAATTAATCGTTTAATAAGAATATGTCAAAATTTGAATTGAAACTCCCAAAGATGGGTGAGAGCGTTGCTGAAGCTACCATTACCAATTGGTTAAAAAGCGTGGGCGATACCATTGATTTGGATGAGCCTATTGTGGAAATTGCCACAGACAAGGTGGACAGTGAGGTACCCAGCGAGGTGGAAGGAAAATTGATCAAGACATTTTTTGAAAAAGACGATGTGGTGCAGGTGGGAGAGGTAATCGCACTTATCGAAATTGACGGAGATGACGGTGACAGTAAAAATACTTCCGAAAACTTATCACCCAGCGAAAATAGCAAGGAGGACATTGAGGAGGCAACCAAAGAACCGGGAGCAGAGGTCGTACTTCAACATATGCACGTTGCCAAGACAGCCACGGCTGCCATAACCAATGAAGGCGAACGCTTCTATTCACCACTCGTTAAAAACATTGCCCATCAGGAAAACATCAGTCAGGAAGAACTGGACGCCATTAAGGGATCCGGCCTGGAAGGCAGGGTGACCAAGGACGATGTTTTCGCCTATTTGGAAAGCCGAAAAAATAATGGTGCAACCCAAGAAACAACTCAGGATGATATCCAAACTGCTCCTCAGAGTACTCAGAAAAAACCTGAAATTACCACTAAGGCATCAACTCCCGTTGCCGTAAACCAAGGCGATGAAATTATCGAGATGACCCGTATGGGCAAGTTGATTGCTAAACATATGGTGGCATCTGCCCAGACCTCTGCCCACGTGCAATCCTTTATCGAGGTTGATGTGACCAACATCTGGAACTGGAGAAATGCCCACAAAGATGAATTCCAGAAACGTGAAGGTGAGAAACTGACCTTTACACCAATTTTTATGGAGGCAGTCGCCAAGGCCATCAAGGATTTCCCAATGATCAACATTGCCGTAGATGGCGATCGGATTATTAAGAAAAAGCAGATCAACTTAGGTATGGCTGCTGCCTTACCCGATGGAAACTTAATCGTTCCGGTAATCAAAAATGCAGATCAGCTCAACCTTACTGGTATGGCAAAAGCAGTCAACGACCTCGCAAAACGTTCCCGTGAAGGCAAGCTGAAACCTGATGAGACCCAAAACGGAACGTACACGGTGACCAATGTGGGAACCTTTGGCAGCATTATGGGCACGCCCATCATTAACCAGCCCCAAGTAGCGATACTTGCGCTGGGAGCCATACGCAAAACCCCTGCTGTTATTGAAACGCCAGAAGGTGATTTTATAGGCATCCGTCATAAAATGTATTTATCCCACTCCTATGACCATCGTGTCGTAAACGGTGCACTTGGTGGACAATTTGTGCAGCGTGTTGCGCACTATCTGGAAGCATGGGATGCGAAGCGCACGCTTTAAAAAAATCGATAAAAAACCATTAGCAATTATTTTGTAGGTTTTTCTTACTTTTTTAATTTTAACAATCGACGTAAGTCTATCAACCTTTACCATTTTATGGAACTCAATCTCACTCGTCCCATTTGTTTTTTTGATCTGGAAACCACAGGCGTCAACGTCGCCAAAGATCGTATCGTAGAAATTTCGATACTTAAAGTATTCCCGAACAGTAAGGAAGAACAACATACTTGGCGGGTCAACCCGACCGTACCAATACCCGCCGAAACTACGGCAGTGCACGGGATCAGCGATGCGGACGTTGCAGACAAGCCTACTTTTAGAGAACTGGCGCAAGAGGTTTACAACCTCGTGAAGGACTCTGATTTGGGCGGCTATAATTCAAACAGGTTTGATATTCCGCTGCTTGCCGAAGAAATGCTTCGGGCAGAAATTGACTTTGATATGAAAAACAAGAATGCCATTGATGTGCAGACTATTTTCCACAAAAAGGAAAAGCGCACGTTATCAGCTGCTTACAAGTTTTATTGTGATAAAAATCTGGACGAGGCACACAGTGCTGATGCCGACACCCTAGCCACCTACGAAGTGCTAAAGTCCCAACTGGACCGTTACGAGGATTTAGAAAACAATATGCGGTCACTTGCCGAGTTCAGTGCACATAAAAAATTTGCAGATTTTGCTGGATTTATATCATTTAACAAGGATGGCAACGAAATTTTTGCATTTGGCAAGCATAAAAACAAACTTGTTAACGAAGTTCTGGATAAAGAACCGGGTTACTTTGGATGGATGCAAAATGCTGATTTTCCGTTATATACCAAAAAAATTCTTACTGCGATCAAACTACGCAAGCTGAACACCAAACATAGTTAAGAAAATTTAACATTTTTTCACCGACAAATTGTACCTCTTGTCGGATTTTTTGCTATTTTTACCCTGTTAAGAGATCAGAGATCTAAATTTATCAGGGTTGAAATTAATATGTATAGGTCAGAATTATAAGGCTCACGCCGCGGAACTGGGTAGTAAAAAACTTACAGAACCATTATTTTTCTTAAAGCCAGATTCGGCAATACTATTGAGTCAGCATCCCTTTGTGATCCCTCCTTTTAGCAACGACGTTCAACACGAAGTCGAGGTATTGATTAAAATATCCAGACTCGGTAAATACATACAGCCAAAATTTGCGTATAAATATTACGACAAGATAGGTCTGGGAATTGATTTTACTGCACGCGATCTTCAAGAACAGGCGAAGGCCAAGGGACATCCCTGGGAAAAGGCCAAAGCTTTTGACGGTTCTGCAGTGATTGGAAAGTGGATCGATAAAAATGAAATTGAAGAATTGAACGATCTAAACTTTCGGCTCGAAAAAAATGGAAAAACCGTACAGCAGGGAAATACTGCCGATATGATTTACTCCATAGACACGATCATCAGCTATGTCTCCCAGTTTATGACCTTAAAGATTGGCGATGTGCTTTTTACGGGAACCCCGGCAGGTGTTTCGGCCGTTGAACCTGATGATGTATTATCCGGATATATTTCCGAAAAACAAATGTTTAATTTAAAGGTAAAATAATTATGCCAGTACATTACGATCTCTATCAGCTGGAAGACCTTTCAGACAACGACAAGGAGTTTATGAAAACCGTCGTTGAGGCTTTCCTTACTGAAATCCCCCCCGACCTCACCAGTATGCATATGGCTATTGACAATGACAACCATCGCATGGCGTACCAGTTTGCTCACAAGATGAAACCCAATCTGGAGATGTTCGGCATCGACCTTATACGGGAGATCAGCACTATGGAGCGCTGGGCAGATTCTGGAAAACCAACTACGGTCATCAAACCTCAGCTTGCCAAAATTGACAGTATGATTTCATCTGCCATTCGGGAGATGCGCAGGGACTGGAAGATCAAAGATGAGAATTCAGTGAGGTCCGCGTAATTTGGTTCTTTAAAATTTGGTTTAGCTTTACAAACCCTTTCTTAAGTCAATATGCTTCTGAGGGAATTGGCAAACCAAGAGATTATGACAATAGGCACGGTACGCGCCCAGATACTTACCATAGGCGACGAGATTCTAATAGGTCAGGTCGTTGATACCAATTCGGCATTTATTGCCAAAGCCCTTGATAAAATAGGGATAGAAATAAAACAGGCACTTTCTATAGGTGACGACCGCGATGCGATTCTAGAGACATTGGCGGTGGCCAAAAAGAATTTTGACCTAGTAATCATCACTGGGGGACTAGGTCCTACCAAAGATGATATAACCAAACATACTTTCTGCGAATTTTTAGGAGATCACCTCGTCGAAAACCCCGAGGTGCTGGAGAATGTGGAGCGGCTTTTTCGCGACCATGTCAAACGGCCTATGCTTCCCGCAAACAAAACTCAGGCGCTGGTACCCAGCCATGCGACTGTATTGATGAACCATTATGGAACCGCCCCGGGCATGTGGATGGAAAAAGACCAAGTAGTCTTCATCTCCCTGCCCGGGGTTCCCTTTGAAATGAAAGAACTTCTGGAAAGCCAAGTCCTGCCCAGGATTCAAAAGCGTTTTAAAAGACCTTTTATACTCCACAAAACCCTGCAGACCTATGGTGTGGGCGAAAGTGAAATTGCCGACAAACTGGAAGTCTGGGAAAACAACCTGGACCCCTCCATTAAATTGGCCTACCTGCCCTCGCTGGGAAAAGTCAGGCTCAGGCTCAGTACCAAAGGGGACAACAGGGCAACTCTGGAAGCAAGGTTAACTTTAGAAATTGACAAGGTCAAGGCAATCATTGGCGACATCATTGTAGGCTATGATGACGACGAACCTCTGGAAGCTGTACTCGCAAACCTTTTGGCCAAAAAACAAAAGACACTTGCGCTGGCCGAAAGTTGTACCGGCGGTCAAATCGCCGCGACCTTGACGACCATACCAGGCGCATCAAGGTACTTTAAAGGTGCAGCCGTGACGTATTTTACCCAATCAAAAACCGACGTATTAAATATAGACCCTAGGATTATTGAAGAAAATTCAGTGGTTAGTGGTCCCGTGGCCGAAGCAATGGCCCAAAAAGTTAAAGACCTTTACAAAAGTGACTATGCCCTGGCCACAACTGGCAATGCCGGTCCAAGTAAAGGTGATGCCGATGCTGAAGTTGGTACGGTGTTCATCGGTCTTGCCACTCCTACCGAAGTACTGTCGTTTAAATTCATGATGGGCAACCACCGCGAACGGGTCATACAAAAGACCGTAAACAAAGGGCTGGATCTGCTCCTAAAAGAATTGTCAAAAAACTAAAACATTCCTTTGCTCAACTTGGCGAATTTATGTAAATTTGCACCCTGTTTTAAATAACACAATTCAAAACTGAGGATTATGTCACGAGTTTGTGAGCTTACGGGCAAAAAAGCGATGGTTGGGAACAACGTGTCGCACGCAATGAATAAGACCAAGCGTAAATTTGATGCGAATTTAATCAAGAAACGCTTCTACATTCCTGAAGAGGACAAGTGGATCACTTTAAAGATTTCCACAGCTGCCCTAAAAAATATCAACAAAAAAGGTATTGCCGCCGTGCTCAAAGAAGCTCGTGCTAAAGGTTTCCTTACTAAATAATAGTATTAAAGTATCGCATTATGGCAAAGAAAGGCAACAGGGTACAGGTTATTTTGGAATGCACTGAGCATAAAGCTTCCGGTAAACCAGGAACTTCCCGCTATATCACCACCAAGAATAAAAAGAATACCCCCGACAGAATGGAGATTAAAAAATTTAATCCCATCCTCAATAAAATGACTGTTCACAAAGAAATCAAGTAAGCCATGGCAAAGAAATCAGTAGCATCTTTACAGACCGGTTCAAAACGTTTGACCAAAGCCATAAAAATGGTAAAATCGCCTAAATCTGGCGCATACACTTTCGTAGAACAAGTGATGTCACCAGATCTCGTTGATGATTTTCTAAAGAAAAATTAAAAGACCCAACTTTTTATACCAAGCCGATGCAGCAATGCATCGGCTTTTTTTTTTGCCTGGAATTTACCAAGGTTAGTGGCCCGACTGAAACTTTTGAATCCACAAAATTAGGAGTCTCCGCTTCAGGCGCAAATGCCTTATTTTTGCACAACCAACAGCAACGCCATGAGTTTTTTTAAAAAAATATTCTCTTCCGAAAAGAAACAGACTTTAGATAAGGGACTGGAAAAATCCAGCAACAACTTCCTGTCAAAACTAGGCAAGGCAGTCGCCGGAAAAACCAAAGTTGACGACGATGTTCTTGATAATCTGGAAGAAGTACTCATCTCTAGCGACGTGGGCGTCGCCACCACAATTAAAATCATTGACCGTATTGAAGCCCGGGTCGCCAAAGACCGTTACTTGGGCACGGCAGAACTCAACGAAATCCTGCGTGAAGAAATCGCGGGACTGCTTAGCGAAACCGGCAGCGGCGAAGCGACCACCTTTTCCGCTCCCGCGAAAAAGCCCTATGTTATGATGGTTGTTGGTGTCAACGGGGTGGGCAAAACCACAACCATTGGCAAGCTTGCGTATCAGTTTAAAAACCAAGGAAAAAAAGTGGTCCTGGGTGCTGCGGATACCTTCCGTGCCGCAGCGATTGACCAGTTACAGATTTGGGCAGACCGCGTGGATGTGCCCATCGTAAAACAAAAAATGGGCAGTGACCCGGCATCAGTAGCCTTTGATGCGGTAAGCAAGGCCAAAGCGATGGATGCAGATATTGTCATCATCGACACCGCCGGAAGGCTGCACAACAAGGTCAACCTGATGAACGAACTCACCAAGGTAAAACGTGTTATGCAAAAAGTCATTGATGATGCGCCTGACGAAGTACTGCTCGTCCTTGACGGAAGTACAGGTCAAAACGCATTTGAGCAAGCCAAACAATTCACTGCTGCTACAGAAGTCACTGCACTAGCCGTCACCAAACTCGACGGTACCGCAAAAGGCGGCGTAGTCATTGGCATCAGTGATCAGTTTCAGGTCCCTGTCAAATACATCGGTGTGGGCGAAGGCATTGAAGATTTGCAGGTGTTTAATAAGTTTGAGTTTGTGGATAGTTTTTTTAAATAAATGAAACTACTCGGCCGTCAAATATTGATTTTTTTTACATCTTTTATGTTTGGCTGTCTCCTTATTTCCGGAACAGTTGTTTACCTCAATAGACCAATTCCTTTGTACTGTGGCACCGCTGACAAGTTTGTCTGTGGTCAATCTTTTAGCGATTTATCAGAAGATGGACGCGCAGGCAAAGCTTTATTTTCTACCCAGTGTGCTGCATGCCACAAGCGTTATCAAAACGCCACAGGTCCTGCTTTGGCAGGAATAGACAGCATTGCCATAAAATCATACTTCCTTAATGGTCAGCAAACCATAACGGATTCAACGAATATGGGACCAAGCTACCACTACCGTACTTTCCAAGATGATTTAAGTGAGGAAGACTACAAGAATCTCGTTGTCTATTTGAGCTTCTGATAACAATAAATTTGTATTTTGGCTAGACCAAATACATTCTGATGATTAAAAGATTACTTACCCCGCTCCTCTTTCCTCTACTCCTTCTCAGCTGCAAAACCGAAAAAAAGCCAGAAACCACTGAAAGGGCTCAACAAGAAAACGACCTCGCTGATATTTCAACCAAAGAAATTGAATTCAAAGTTCTGGATTCGAAAGTCATAGACAACAATGTACTTTGGGAACCATTTGAAGCTGATCTAGCTGATTTTGATCAGGAACAGCATGACGTCCTTTCCCCGATAATATTAGAAAAATCCATTCCAGAAATTCAGCAGGCGGTGAAGTCCGGGAAGCTTACGTACGAGGAATTGGTGAAATTTTACCTCTTCCGCATTAAAACCTTTGACCGAAATAATGAGAAGTCGCTAAATTCCGTGATTGCTCTCAATCCAAATGTTTTGGCGGAAGCCAGACAACTGGATAAGCAAGGCGGAGAATGGGACGACCATTCCCTCTATGGAATGCCCATCCTGCTCAAAGACAACATCAATACCGCTGGGATGCCGACGACCGCTGGTGCCGTGGCATTGAGTGATAACCAAACCGAAGATGCTTTCATTACCAAGAAGCTTAAGGAAAATGGTGCCCTAATTCTGGGTAAAGCCAACCTTAGCGAATGGGCCTATTTCTTTTGCGGCGATTGTCCCAGTGGCTATTCGGCGGTGGGCGGACAGACCTTGAACCCTTACGGTAGAAAAATTCTTGACACCGGCGGAAGTAGCTCAGGAAGCGGCGTGGCGACTGCTGCCAATTTTGCCGTCGCTGCAGTGGGCACCGAAACTTCGGGAAGTATCCTATCGCCATCCAGTGCAAATTCTGTCGTGGGGCTAAAACCAACCATTGGACTTTTGAGCCGGGGCGGAATTGTTCCTATTTCGAGTACGCTGGATACCCCTGGGCCAATGACCAAAAACGTGATTGACAACGCCATTATGCTCGACGCTTTGATCGGGCTGGATGCTGCCGATTCAGCCTCGTTCAAATCTGGGGAATTTGCCGAAACCTCTACCTATGCCGATGCCATCAGGCAGGTAGAACCTGAAACATTTCTAGCTGAAAAACGTCTGGGATATTATAAAAATTATGAGGACTCCCTTTATGGACAGGCTATTCAAACGCTTCGGGAGGCGGGGGCAACTTTGGTTGAAATAGAGCGGGACACAACGATCAACTTGCCAAACTTTTTGAGGGTGCTCAATCTCGATATGAAAAAGGACTTGCCCGATTACATCAAAAACTATGGCGGAAAAAACCTGCAGGTGTCTGACGTGGAAACGGTCACTACATTTAACAAAGAAGATTCCCTGATCCGGATGCTATACGGACAACGATTATTCTATGGTATCGTCGCAGACAGCGCCACCGATGCCGAGTTTACCGCAATCAAAGACACGCTTCAAATTAACGGGAGAAAATTCTTTGATAACCCGATGCAGGCAAACGACTTAGATGCTGTGCTTTCCATCAACAACTATATGGCGGGTTTTGCAGCAGTGGCCAAGTATCCGGCGCTCACCGTCCCCATGGGTTACACCAACGAAAACCGTCCGATGGGCCTTACCCTTATCGCACCATCAAAATCAGAGGGGTTGTTGCTGCAATTGGGGTACGCTTATGAACAACTTTCGCAGCAGCGAAAAATGCCTGAACTATATTCAAATTAGATTTTTTTAGCGTTTCTCTGATAGTGTTAGAAATTGTAGTTTTTACCCATTTTTGGTAAATTTGAATAAACTTGCAAACAATGAAAATTACCTCAGTATCCCTAGGAAACTATTTTGACGAATTTGTGGGAAGCCAAGTAGCTGCCGGTCGCTACAAAAATGTAAGTGAAGTGATCCGGGCTGGACTTAGACTATTGGAAAATGAGGAGGATAAAGTAACGGCCTTAAAAAAAGCAATTCAAGAAGGACTTGATAGTGGGATTGCACACGACTTCGACCCTAACAAACATCTTGAATCCCTAAAAGCCAAAATGCGCTCGGATGGCTGAATATAAGTTGACGAATAAAGCTGTTAGGCATAATTAAAACCTGAAATCAGGAAAATGATTCAAGATACAATATCAGAAATAGATTCTCTAAAAATGAACTTTTTTAAGCAAATAGATTCTTTGAAAATTCAAAACCAATTAGACAAGTTGAAATATGAAATTGACACACAAAATAGTATAGCAACTGAAGTAAACAACTTTTATGATTCAGCTTGGTTAAAACTTTTAATTGTTATAACAGTTTTAGGAATAGTTTTACCAATACTTGTTCAATATTTTCAGAGAAAAAATTATAAAGAATTAGCCGAAAATTTAAAAAATAGTTTTGACAGTAAACTTGAGAATTTAAAAGAAAATAATGAATCGAGAATTAACAAAATTGTTGAGGAATATAAAACCAAACTTAAAGAATTAGAAGCTAAAAATGATATAGCAATGTTCGAAATAGACGCTAACACATACTATCTACAAGGGCGTTCTTTAATGCTCGAAAGAAGTTTTATTCCTGCTGTTTTCAGTTATATTAAAGCAATTCTTTTACTAAAGAAATGTAATCGAATTGATAGAATTATTCCAAATCTTAATAATTTAAAAAGAGCTTTAAATAATGTTGATTCTGAAAAAATAAACGTTTTGGACAGAGTACTTGCAAGTAAATTAGATAAAGATTTTGAAAGTTTAATTGATGAAATAGACAATGAAATTTCTCTTGATTCAACAATTTTAGTGAAAACGAGTGAATTGAGAACAATATATTTGAATAAAAAGACTATGCCTGACACCGTGTAAAATTAATTGCTGGTTTTAGCCAATTTACGAAAGTCCTCACGGACTTTCTATCTGTGACTTATTTACTAACTTTAGTGCTTAAAACACGCAACTAATCTTACACAACAACGTTAAGGATTTACCAAAAATATGGGAGTACACTTTTGAAATTTGGTCGGAACATCAAGCAATTAAATACTACGTTGAGTTAATTTCAAAATGTCAGGAAATTGCAGTGAACCCAGAATTAGGAAAAAACTATCACGGTATTTCTGACCAACTTCTCGGACTAAAATCCAACAAGCATATTATTTTTTATCGATTAGTTTCTGAAAACAGAATTGAAGTCATTAGAATACTCCACAAAAAAATGGATTTGAAGAACAAGTTGACTTAATGGGCTATCTGGAAATAAAAGCCATTTGGTTTAAGGGCTCTTCAATTTCCAAATTCCCGATCTCAATTCAACTAACTTAACACACGAATGACTTCCATCATTTTTTCTGCAAAGGCATCTGCTTCTTTTTGCGATTGAGCTTCGGTATAAATCCGGATAATCGGTTCGGTGTTTGATTTTCTCAGGTGCACCCACTTATCCGGAAAGTCAACTTTTACTCCGTCAACGGTAGAAACTTCCTGATCTGAAAATTTTTCGGCGAAAGCCAATAAAATTGCATCCACATCCAGATCAGAGGTCAATTCGATTTTATTCTTGCTCATAAAGTAGGCAGGATATTCCGACCGCAATTCACTAACTGAAATTTTCTTTTTGGCCAAATGTGTCAAAAACAGTGCAATCCCAACAAGACTGTCCCGGCCGTAATGGAGTTCGGGAAAAATAATCCCACCATTGCCTTCCCCGCCAATGACCGCGTTTTCCGCTTTCATTTTTTCGACCACGTTGACTTCCCCCACCGCTGAAGCAAAATAGTTGCCACCGTGTTTCTGGGTGACATCACGCAACGCACGGGAAGAAGAAAGGTTGGAAACCGTATTGCCCTGATTTTCAGAAAGCACGTAGTCTGCAACTGCCACAAGAGTATATTCCTCGCCAAACATTTCGCCCTTTTCATCTACGAAGGCAAGCCGGTCCACATCAGGATCAACCACGATTCCCAGATCAGCCCGATCCTTTTTGACCCTTTCGCAGAGATCGCCCAAATGTTCCTTGAGCGGCTCTGGATTGTGCGGAAAATGCCCTGTAGGATCACAATACAATTTTTCCACATAAACACCCAAGCGCTCCAGTAGCATCGGGACAGCAATACCGCCAGTACTATTGACGGCATCAACGACAATTTTGAAATTGGCCGCTTTAATAGCATCCTCGTCAACTAAATCCAGATCGAGGATTTCATCGATATGGATGTCGATATAGGCGTCGTTGCTTTGAATTTCGCCCAAATCGTCCACTTCCGCGAAAGTAAAATCTGCAGCTTCAGCTAACTCCAGGATTTGTTTGCCGGCCGCGGCATCAAGAAATTCCCCTTTGGCGTTAAGCAGTTTCAGGGCGTTCCACTGTTTGGGATTGTGGGAAGCGGTAAGGATGATCCCGCCGTCCGCGTGCTCTAAAGTCACCGCCATTTCTACCGTAGGGGTTGTCGAAAGGTCAAGATCAATGATATCGATGCCCAAGCCTATCAACGTGTTCATTACCAGCTGCTGCACCATCGCACCAGAAATACGGGCATCACGACCCACGACCACTTTATAGTTTTCCTTATCGCGCTGCTGCTTGATCCAGGTGCCGTATGCCGAAGCAAATTTCACTACGTCAATGGGCGTAAGGTTCTCCTGTGGTTTTCCGCCAATGGTGCCGCGGATGCCTGAAATGGATTTTATAAGAGTCATTTTTGCTATTACTATTATTATTTCTATTGTTGTTTCTATTGCTATTTAAACGGTAGTCATAACTTGCGTCGAGTTAATTTGACGCTACTTGGACACCTTTGTCTATTTCGCTTTAAGCGCTTCTTCTATTACTGACGAAAACAGTTCGGTCAGGGAAATATTGGCTTCTGCAGCTTGTTGGGGGATGATGCTGGCAGGGCTCAGTCCGGGCGTGGTGTTGACTTCGAGAAAGTGGGGCTCGTTATTGTGAAAAATAAATTCGGCGCGGGTAAGGCCTTTTAGTTTTAAAACTTTAAAAACCTTTTCGGCTTCGTGCTGTACGGCTAAAGTCTGTTCCTGTGAAATCCTCGCCGGTGTTATCTCTTGGGACTTGCCGAGGTATTTTGCCTCGTAATCAAAAAAGTCGTTTTCCGAAACAATTTCGGTGACGGGCAGCGCAGTAATTTTCCCTTTGTAGTTGATCACACCCACCGAAACTTCCGTGCCTTGCAAAAAGGACTCGATGATAACCTCGTCATCCTCCACAAAAGCCGTATCGATGGCGGCAGGCAAATTGCTTTCTTCATACACTTTGGTAATCCCATAACTACTCCCCGATCTATTTGCCTTTACAAAACAAGGCAGGCCCACGTTTGACACAATTTTGGCGGTAGTGTATTTTTCGCCTTGATTTAAAAAGAAATTCTTGGCCGTTTTGATTCCGTTGGTTTTGAGAACGCTGATGCAATCCCGTTTATTAAAGGTCAACGCTGCTTGATAAAAATCGCAGGCGGTCTGTTTTATACCCAATATTTCGAAATAGGCCTGCAATTTTCCGTCTTCGCCGGGCGTACCGTGAATGGTGTTGAACACGACATCAAACCTCAATTTTCCGTCTTCCGTTTTGACGCTAAAATCCTCTTTATTTACCGATACCCTTTCGCCGTTAGGCAAAACACAAATCCAGTCATCTCGGCTAATTTCGACTGCATACGCTTTGTATTTCTGGGGATCGAGGTGTTTGAGAACGGTGGCACCGCTCTTAAGGGAAATCTCAAATTCGCTGGAATAACCGCCCATCACCACAGCGACATGAAGTTGTGACATAAATTGGATTTTTGAACGTTTAAAATTAGACATTGCGGTTTAGATGAAAGGATTTTAAACGGTATTTTTGATTTTGGTTGCAGATGCCGTTCCCCTTTATTTACCCTAAATTTACCGCAGCAACTTTCAATCCATGAAATTTTTACGTTTTCTATTCAGCAAGACTTTTTTGCTACAGCTTTTTCTGGCACTTGTCGTTTTAGCGCTCCTAATTTTTAGCGTGCTTTATTGGTTGAAGAGCTCTACCAATCACGACCAGCGCATTGCCGTACCTGACCTCAGCAAAATGTCGCTAAACCTTGCCGATCAGGAATTGGCAAAAGCCGACCTTAAATATATTGTCATTGATTCCTCCAATTACAATCCGGATTTCCCTAAGTTCTCGGTAATTGAGCAGACGCCCAAACCCGGTAAGTTTGTCAAGGAAAACCGAAAAATATATTTGGTGCTCAACCCTTCCGGTTTCAAAAAAATAGAAATTCCCGAACTGGTAGGCCGTACCAAAAGACAGGCTGAACCTACCTTAAAAGCGTTAGGTTTTGAAATAGGAAATATTGATTACCGCGATTATGTGGCCGAAGATGAAGTGCTCGAGCTGCGTCACGACGGCAAAACGATTAAAGCGGGCGACCGCTTGGAAAAAACGGCCGTGATAGATTTGGTGTTGGGCAACGGTAAAACCCGCTACACGCCACAATCACAGGACGATGATAACGATACCATTTGATGCAGGAACACAACGAGCAAGAGAGCGAAGAGCAGGATGACGAACTGTACGAACATTACAGTTTTACTGCCGGAAAAGGTCAGGAACCGCTGCGGGTAGATAAGTTTTTAATGAATTTTATCGAAAAGGCCACACGCAATAAAATTCAGCAGGCCGCTAAAAACGGAAACATTGAAGTTAACGGGGCAACCGTAAAACAGAATTATAAGGTCAAGGCCGGTGACGTGGTACGGGTGCTGTTTGAGCATCCTCCTTATGAGTTTCTGCTTACACCGGAAGATATTCCACTGGATATAGTTTATGAGGACGAAAGCCTTCTAGTTGTGAACAAACCCGCTGGCATGGTCGTACATCCGGGCCACGGAAACTACAGCGGTACCCTGATCAATGCTTTGGTGTATCATTTTGAAAACCTGCCGGAAAACAGCAGCGGTCGCCCGGGCCTCGTGCACCGCATCGACAAGGACACCAGCGGACTGCTGGTCGTCGCAAAGACCGATACCGCGATGACGCACCTGGCCAAACAATTTTTTGACAAAACCAGCGAACGCGAATATGTCGCCATCGTCTGGGGAAATGTCACTGATGACGCCGGCACCGTGGAAGGTCACATAGGCCGTCACCCAAAAAACCGGATGCAGAACACCGTTTATGAGGACGGAAGCCAGGGCAAGGAAGCCGTGACCCACTACAAAGTCATTGAGCGGCTGGGCTACGTCACGCTTATTTCCTGTAAGCTGGAGACCGGCCGCACCCATCAGATTCGGGTGCACATGAAGCACATAGGCCATACCCTTTTTAACGATAGCCGTTATGGCGGTGATGCAATCTTAAAAGGCACCTCGTTCACCAAATACAAACAGTTTGTCGAAAATTGTTTTAAGGTATTGCCCAGACAAGCGTTACACGCCAAAACGTTAGGCTTCGTCCATCCCGTCACCGGAAAGTTGATGCAATTTAACACGCCAATCCCAGAAGATATGAGCGACTGCATCGAGAAGTGGCGCAACTATGCCAAGCATGCCAAATGAAAACGCTTCCGGGATGGGAAGCGTTTTTGGTTTATTTGAGAATTTTCAGCTTTTTAATCGAGGATCATCGTGGTCCGGGCGATAACTTCCTTACCATCGTAAACATTTACAGTGTACGTTCCTTTTGAGAACCCGCCTGCCCTTGGCGATACATTCTCACAGATATCCAGCGAGCTGTTTTCGTAATAAAACTCAGAGGCGGCGCTATAGGTAATGCTTGTGATACTGTCAATTACTAAGGTTTTGTTTTCGCCTATAATATTGCTTTGGGGATCGAGTACCTGGACATAAAGAATTTTGTCACCTGCATCGGCCAAGCGATTTTCAGGAACCGTAAAGCAAGCCCTGATCTTATCCACACGTCGTGGATTATCGTTTTCTTTTAGTTTACCAGAGTTGCGTACGATGACGCCGGTAGCCATCAAGCGGGTCGCACTAAGACTGGCTCCCAGTTTTACTTTATCTTCCAGCCTATCCTTAAGAATACTCAAACTGTCGCGCCGCAATTGCTCCAGTTCCAACTCATAGGTGGTGCTGTCCACACGCATTGCAAGCATTTTATTGATTCCGCGTAAACTATCGTTCTGGGCAAAAAGGATTTCACGTTCCTTCTGTAAGCGATACACTTCATTACGAAAACGGCGCAGCACGGAGATGTCTTCTTCCATACCTTGCACAGAGTCGATCAAAATATTGATGCGGTCGCGGGCTTCGTTGAGTTCAGTATCCTTAAGGTTGTTTTCTTCAATAACCGCATCATATTTGCCCACCATTTGTTTGAGGTCCTTAAGTACGATTTCCTTTTCTTTAGTTAGTTCAGCTTTAGTATCTTTTTCTTGGTTGTACAGTTTAATGGCAAAACCTGCCGCAACAATCAGCAAAACAGCGAGTATGCCTGTAACTATTTTTAAGGCTGAACTTTTATTTTCATTTTCCATATTCTAGAGGTTTGGTTTAGGTTGTTTACAACGTCTTTGATAATTCAAAAGTGTGGCTATCTTATGATTCCATTTAATTTTTAGCGATTCTTTAACGGTATTGCTTAACTTAAACTTAAGCATTTCTGCGGTATGAATACATAAATTGTGGTTCCTCAGAAGCGAACCATTTTTTTTTGGAATTTTGGATTGCGACCTTAAAGAGCTGTTTTCGTCGGGATACAAGTACCGATAATTATCTAATCTCACTTTGATGCAAAAGAAATATCAGAATAAATTATACATGTTTTTTGCCCTTGCCCTAATCGCACTAATTGTTTGGCCATTTGAAGCTTATTTTGCCAAAGGATTACTTATCGGCTTGGTCATCGCTGCAGTAATTTATATCATCCGTGAATTCCTACCAAAAAGGCAGTAACAATTTACGCTAAAAGGGCAATCAACTCCCTGGCCGATTTGAGGGTTTTAAACTTGCTGTGATTTATTTCTTCGGAAACTTCCTCGTGTTCCCAAGTGGTATGAAAGGGAATATGCACCGCACTACCACCCATCGCCAACACCGGAAGCACATCAGACTTCAGGGAATTGCCAACCATCAAGAATTCCTGCGGTTCAATATCCAAATGTTTTACAAGCTTTTTGTACTGCATTTCCTTTTTGTCTGAAACAATCTCAATATGATGAAAAAAATCGATCAGGCCGCTTTTGACCAATTTCCGTTCCTGATCCAGCAGATCGCCCTTTGTGGCTACGACCAGTCTGTATTTTCCAACTAATTTTTCCAGCACCTCCTCAATGCCGTCCAAGACTTCGACCGGCTCGTTGAGCATTTTTTTTCCGCGGTCGATAATAAAGGTCACCAATTCATCGGTCACCTGGCCTCTTGTGATTTTTTGGGCGGCTTCCAGTAGCGAAAGGACAAATCCTTTAATGCCATACCCATAATTGTGAAGGTTCTTGATTTCGGTATCGAGCAGGATACGCACGATTTCTTCTTGGGGCATGTATTCTTTTAGCCTTTCGGCGAAAGCAAATTCAGCCTCTCTAAAAAACGGTTCGTTGACCCATAGGGTATCGTCGGCATCAAAAGCAACGACTTGAATAGTATTGAATATCACTGGATGGATTTATCGTCATTACCCGCAAATTACAACATAATTTATAGGTCTCACGAGCATGGCAACTTAAGCATTTTAAACTGTTGGCAGCTTCTCGATCACAACTGGCAGACATAAGTTTTAACCAAATTTTAGCCCCTAATTAAAACAAATTGAGAAGCCTTTGCCCAATTTTAAAGTTGAATCAAGAAAAATAGCACAATGGCTAAAGACAATGATGAGGCGTATGACGAATTCTATGACGTCGTGAATATGACCCCCAGCGAAATCGAAGACTGGCTGAACACTGATAAATCGAAATCAGTAGGTGCAGATGCTGGTGATGGCGACAGCAAAGGCCGAAAAAGCGCCAAGAAAATTGTCGACATCAAAAAGAAGAAAAAGGATAACCTCACGGAAGACGACTATGACCATATGCGCAAGGTCATAGGCTACGTCAACCGGCATAGGGCGCAGCAACCTGACTCTGACATCAAGGAATCAGACTGGCGTTACAGCCTTAAAAACTGGGGCCACGATCCCTGCAAGGAGTTGGATTGTAGTTAGAATGTTGCACTTGGTTGGAATAAAGATAGGCTTAGGACTACGGTTTTGTTCCTAACTTTGCACGATCAGTGATCAATATTCTTTATGTTCCAAAACAATCCCATTTGCCACCTTTTTAAGATAGACTATCCACTAATACAGGCCGGTATGGTCTGGAATAGCGGTTGGAAACTGGCAAGGGCCGTTAGCAATGCAGGCGGTCTGGGATTGATTGGTGCCGGCTCGATGTATCCGGAAATTTTAAGGGAACACATCCTAAAATGTCAAAAAGCGACCCAGAAACCATTTGGTGTTAATGTTCCCCTACTCTATCCAGACATTGACAAGCTGATGGCAATCATCGTAGAACACGGTGTAAAAATTGTTTTTACCAGTGCCGGTAACCCGAAAACGTGGACGCCTTTCCTAAAAGAAAAAGGAATAAAGGTAGTACACGTGGTAAGCAGTGTAAAATTTGCACAAAAGGCCGAGGCCGCCGGAGTAGATGCCATCGTCGCCGAAGGTTTTGAGGCAGGCGGTCATAACGGCCGCGATGAAACCACCACCTTTACGCTCATCCCAATGGTACGAAAAAAAACAAGCATCCCCATGATTGCCGCTGGCGGAATAGCCACTGGCCGCGGAATGCTAGCCGCAATGGTCCTGGGAGCTGATGCCGTACAGATTGGGAGTAGGTTTGTTGCTACCCCGGAGGCCAGCAGCCACGATGCATTTAAGAAAGCTGTTTTACAAGCCGAAGATGGGGCAACTTCGCTTACGTTGAAAGAACTTGCACCAGTGCGGTTGCTAAAAAATGAATTTTTTGAAGAAGTCCAAAAATTATACTCCAACAATCCTACTAAGGAAGAACTACAAAATTTATTGGGAAGGGGTCGCGCCAAAAAAGGGATGTTTGAGGGAGATTTGGAGAATGGCGAACTCGAAATAGGTCAGATTGCTGGACTAATTGATTCCCTTCAACCGGCAGGCGAACTTGTGGCTGAAATTGTTGAGGAATACCAAAGCGTAATCGGCGAACTGCAAAAGCACTTGTCTTAAGAAGTAGCAACGCCTTTCATCACAAAATCATCGATCTGCATAGCTGTATCTTCAGTGTGTAGGACACTTACATCACCCGTGCTTTCCAAAATTACCGCCCGTACTTCACTCAATTGTATCACATTTGCCTCCCGCAATTTACCACTTAGTTCTTCGTGCGTAACTTTAGTCTTTTTAAGATTTTCCTCCAATATTTTGCCATCCTTCATTAATAGGAGCGGAGTATTGTCCAGCATTTTTGAAGCCTTTTTCGAACTAAAACGCCAAACACTGATGAGATAATTTAAACCATAAAGCACTAAAAGTATGAAGGCGCCCACCAGAATCGAAGGATTTCCGGAATTGATGCTCATCCCGATAATGTTACCAATGGCGACGGTAATCACAAAGTCAAAGCCGGTCATCTTACTAAGACTTTTCAACCCAAAAATGCGGGTATAGGCAATGACGCAAATAAGTATAATGACTGTTCCCAAAAAAACTTCGGGAACAAGGTGTAAATTTTTAAAAAAATGGTCTAGGCTCATAGTTGCGGTTTAGGTAGGTGATGCTATTTCGCTTGCGCGAAAAGAAAATATCAGAATTAGATTGAGTCATCTAATCCCTGATTTTCTCGATATCACGGGCCACTTGAGCAGCATCCCATTGTTTTTGCTCACTTTTGAGAGGATCAGAATCTTTGAGCTCATCAGCTTCAGCTTTTAACTTATTGTATTTGTCCAAAAGCTTTTTAACTTCTGCACTTGATTTGTTTTTTTCCATAATAATTAAAATTACAAGGTGTTTGCGGTTTAGCGGGTAGCTTTAATGATGTTTTAAGAGAAAGAATTTAGATTGAAAAACCCCGTTAGTGCTTGAAAACTTCTTGGATTAATGGGATAACCCTACTTTTGCAGAATATGACAAAAGTTAACGCGTGGGTTTCAGCAGCGCGGTTGCGCACTTTGCCCCTTTCGGTTTCAGGAATTATCATCGGAAGCGGTCTGGCTTATAATGCTGGTTTTTTTCGCTGGGATATATTGGTATTGGCCCTGCTGACCACGTTGGGGTTTCAGATACTTTCTAATTTTGCCAACGACTATGGAGATGGCGTTAAGGGCACCGATAATGAAGAACGCATTGGTCCCAAAAGGGCTATGCAAAGCGGCTTGCTCACCGAAAATGAGCTGAAAACAGGAATTGTGCTAACCGCCATATTGACCAGCCTGCTCAGCCTCTCGCTCATATTTGTGGCTTTTGGCAGTGACCAGTTCATACAAAGCGTTGTTTTTTTTGTGTTGGCACTTGGTGCAATATTGGCGGCGGTAAAGTACACCGTCGGAAAAAACGCATACGGCTACCGCGGACTGGGCGACGTTTTCGTATTTATTTTTTTTGGACTTGTTGCTGTTTTTGGAACGTATTTCATGTACACCCAGCATTGGGATTGGCTGATACTTTTACCGGCCACAACCATCGGGCTATTTAGTGTTGCGGTTCTCAACCTCAACAACATGCGCGATCGTTTGTCTGACGCCCGGGTCAATAAAAATACACTGGCGGTATTAATGGGTGCCCAGGGAGCAAAGGTTTATCATTTTTCCCTTATAATTTTTGGGATGATGTCAACCGTGCTGTTTCTTGCCATTACCCAACTTTGGCTCTGGTCTTGCATAAGTTTATTTGTATTCCTATTATTTTTTAAACACCTGGCCGTTGTTCAAAAAAATTCTACCCCTGCCCTGCTGGATCCCCAGCTAAAGGTAGTTGCTTTGGGAACGTTTGTCTTTTCAATATTGTTTGCACTGGGATTTTTGATCTAGCCAAATATGAAATCAATAATTTTTTTGGCATTGATTTCCGTGTTGTAGATCGCATCCAGCACCTCTTGACGTATGGAACAATCTTGATAGGGTAATTTAGCCAAAAGCTCAATTGCGTCTTTGAGACTTTGACTGTTTTCAACTTGAGTACATAGCTGCTGAACAGATTTCTCGTCAACCACCTTATCGTTAATAATACAATGTCTGCCCTGATAAAGGGAATTGAGTACTTTGAGTTTGGTGCCGGTTTGCTGAAATGACCAGCAAATGTTTATATGCGCATCATCGAACAACGCTTTGAGAATTGTCTCAGACGATAAATGTACTATTTGAATATTATTTTGACCATCGGCCAAGGTTTCCAACTCTTTTAAATTAGACTTGCCTGCTATGACCAGGGGATATTCGATTTCACAAAAAGCAGTTATCAAAAATTTAGCGACTCTCAAATTGTCTGCTACTGAAAGGTCTCCGTGATAAAAGGCATAATTCCCATAGTCCGATAGATCGTTCACCACCTTATGCTGATGGAAAACAGGGATGTATTTTGAGGATTTTACGAATCTGGAAAAATGTCGCTGATCGTTCCGTGAGAGCGAAAATATTCCATGTAATTTAGTAATGATATTTTCATAGCTCCTTAATTTTTGTACTTCCATTTTAAACAGCAATTTTTTAAAATAGTTGGTAGTCGAAGAAGCCAAACCATTGTAATAATCGTGCTCGATATTATGTGCCCTCACGAATGTTCTTTGGTTGTCAAATTCTATTTGAATCAATGGCCAGGTTGTTTGTAGGCCCTCAAATAATATGGGTGCCTCGGTAGCCAGTAAATTATTGAGCAGCCTTTTGTCCCGGCGAACAGCAACAGCAAGGGGAAGTCTGGAAAACAGCGATGTGATCTTTGAACTTTTCTTGTACATATAAAGTTCGTGGCAAATTTCGAGCAACGGCTCAGTTTGCAGACGGTCTTTTGAATAGCAGTGCAGATATATGCGAATCCCTGCTTGGTGCAAGGCTTTAACCTTATAAAAGACGTCAATTGCCCCACCGTAGTCCGGCGGAAATGGATTGTCAAAGGTTACGATATGCAATGAAGGCTGAAGCACTTTACAAAGTAAATGTATCGCCTTTTAATACGATGTGCATAAACTACATTTGTAAAAAAACCAGTCTGTGCCCAAATTTTCTGTAGTCATACCAGTTTATAATAAACGGGATTTCCTAAGAAAAACGCTTAAATCTGTTTATGATCAGACCTATACAGATTATGAAATTATTGCCGTCAACGATGGCTCTACCGACGGAAGTGATAAAATTCTCAAAGATTTCAATTCTGAAAAACTAAAAGTTATCGATCAACACAATCAGGGTTTGAGCGCTGCCAGAAATACCGGCATCAAAAATGCGACAGGTGAAATTATTGCTTTTCTGGATGCAGATGACCTATGGCAGGGCAATCATCTACAGGTCATTGACAAACTGGCCCAGGATTTCCCAGAAGCAGATCTGTATGCGGCCGCCTATTCAGAAATATATGGCAACGGTCTGAGTGTCATTCCCAATCTAAACATTCCCAAAACAATTCCTAATAATGGTATTTTGATTTCAAACTTCTTCAAAGCCAGTCTTCACCAGCCACTGATCAATATGAACAGTTTTGCTCTCAAGAAAGTTTGTTTTGATGAACTTGCCGGTTTTGATCGTGATATAACCTATGCTGAAGATACCGATTTTCTGATAAGGGCCAATCTTAAGTTCAAATTGGCATATAGCCCTAAACTCACCAGTTGCTACCATACCGAAATTTCCAATCAAATAAGCCAACAGTCACGTAAACAACTAAACCCTCCGGATTATGCAAAATATGTCTTTGCAAATCCTGAAAATATTAGCCTTTACCAATACATTAACCGGAAACGGTATTTTCTGGCAATTGAGTACAAGTGCGAAGGAAGTGCTGCAGCTTACGCTGAAATAAAGGAGCTCATCGATAGCAAATTTCTGACTTGGAAACAAAGAATGCTTTTAATGATGCCAAAGAAATCAATCATTTTATTGAAAAAAATAAAACAATATTATCTCAAAAGAGGCAAACGCATTACAACCTTTTAAACTTCAGAAATTCATCATAATCCCGGATGTAATCCGCTTCGTCATAAACATCTGATGCCAGTACCAGACAAATCCCTCCCGAAGAAAAATTATCCAATTCGCGCCAGAAACCATTAGGGATCAATAGACCTTCATTGGGCCGGTTTAGGGTAAAGCGTTCTTTTTGATTTCCGTCATCGACGATGACGTCAAAACTTCCGCTTAGGGCAACCAAAAACTGTTTCTGACTCATCAAAGTGTGGCCACCTCGACTGGAACCGCTGGGAACGTCATATAGGTAAAATACCCGCTTAAATTCAAACGGTATGGCGCCGTTCTCGATGACCGTCAGGTTACCGCGCACGTCCTCAATTTTGGGAAGGGGTATTTTTTTTGGAGTGTTTACTATAAGTTCTCTAGAAGTTTTTTCCATTGCTCTTTTACTTCGGTATTATCATAATGCAATATACTGCTTTGGGCTTTTTCCCGTAATGACCTTAAATATTCTAAATTATTTGCAAGTTGGTTCATCGCCTCAATAAAGGATTCAAAATCATCTGGTGGAATCAAGATACCATTATTGCCAGAATCGATAAGATCTGAGGGACCGGTGGGGCAGTCCATCGCGACGACAGGTGTGCCGCTCGCCAGACATTCTAAGATGACCATTGGGAAACCTTCAAATTTACTACAGTGCAGCATAAATTTTGCTTTAGCATAAAAAGCTTCCGGATTTTCTACAAAGCCTTCAAAAATCACCTGATCTTCCACGTGCTCTTGCCGGGCGATCGTTTTGCATTCATCCATCATCTCTCCTTCTCCCAAAATCCGTAAATCAATATTCAACCTGGGCAGATCACTTTTCGCGTATGCGATAATTAATTTGTCAAACTGTTTGATGCCCCGGTGCAACCTGCCTGCCGCGACAACAAATGGCCGGTCAAAAACCAATTTGCTATCAATTCTTCGGTAAGCTTCTGCGTTCACACAGTTGGGGATCACGCTCACACCCATAATACCATATTCCCTTTCTATTCGCTCCCGGATGCCATTGGTGAGCGTACAGATAGAGGCATTTTTGGGAAATAAGCGTTTTACCATTTTTGTCTGCTTCGGGAAATAGTAGCTTATGTGATAGCTACGCACCATATAAATCGTGTGCAGGTTTTGATAGAGCATTTTGTGAACCAATATCTCCTTAATCAAATTTTTACGAAAGCGATAATCAAGAACAACTTCCACACGGTGCTGGTGCAGGTATTCTCGCAACCGGTAGAGTCGGCTCCATTTGTTGAATGGTCCGTTGGTTCGGTTTTTATATTTGCCCAGATTGAGCAGTGTGCCCGAATACTCATATGCCACCCGATCTGTGATGGTGATCAGGTGAACCTCGTGACCCAAACTATCAAGTATACCGGACAGCAGCCCGGCTGAACGTTCTGCACCGCCTCCTGCCAAAGATTCCACTAGCAAGGCTACCCGCCGCTTTTCACCTTTCATAAATGTTTAACTTCGCCACCAAATGTAAACAAACCCATGCGAATTTTACTCGTTGGCGAATACAGCAACCTGCACAACAGCCTCAAACTTGGCCTCAAGGAACTGGGGCACGAGGTGATCCTAATTTCCGGCGGTGATGCATTTAAAAAATTTCCGTCAGACATCAACGTGCGTGGAAGGCGGATGCAGGACAATTTTTTGCTCAATGGACTGCGGCAGCTCTTTTTTCGCTTGACGAAAACAGATCTCGCACTTCTTGAAACTGGACTGAAAGCCCACCGAAAAATCAAGAAACTAGGGCGTTATGACGTGATTCAGCTGATCAATGAATATCCATTTAAATCGCCCTATTTTCTGGAAAGGTCGATTCTCAAACAGCTGCGGAAACAAACCGATAAGCTGGTAATTCTCGGTTGTGGTGATGATTATGTGTATTTGACCAACCGTGAAAAGCTTCCGAACCACCCCTTGGATTTTTATGGCGGGAAACACCATTTTCCCTACAGCGAACTTTACCTGACGAAAAAACATAAGGCTTTTCATGATTATATTTTTGGACTGAAAGATTTGGTGATCACCACAGATTTAGATTACCACCTTATTTACGATGGAAGCAAGGAATACTATGGTATGATCCCAAATCCCGTTCAGCCTGTAATTTTTGAGCAAAAACCGGTATCATCCGAAGAAAAAATTGTCATCTTCCACGGAATCAACCGAGCCAACTACTACAAGAAAGGCAACGTATTCTTTGAGGAAGCGCTGGAGCAGATTGCGAAAGAATATAAGGATCGGGTAGAAATCCTAACTGTCGAGAGTCTTTCGTATTCAGAATACATTAAAAGCTACGACCGCGCCCACATTCTGCTCGATCAGTGCTTTGCCGTTGATCAAGGATATAACGCGCTGGAAGCAATGGCCAAAGGTAAAGTCGTATTTACGGGTGCTGGGAAACATTTTTGCGAGCACTACAACCTAGAAAGAAACGCGGTGGCCATTCACGCAGCACCAGATGCACAAACGATTTATCGAGACTTGAAATTCCTGATCGAAAATCCTTCGGTCATCAATAAAATATCAGAAAACGCCATTGCCTTTATTACGAAGTACCACGATTGTAAAAAGGTTGCTGAAAGATACTGTCAGGCCTACTTCAGCATTGACTAATTCCGATTATTTTCTGAGAGGAGAACTTTTCGTAAAAAGTTTTTCAAAGGGTTCTCAAATGAATAATAAGAAATATAGCAGATTACTAAGATCAAGACAAATGTCAGCGTATTGAGCAGCCAAACTTCTTCAATAAGCGCATATTTATTATTCAATACCCCCACATACCGAAGTACCAATTGATGGTAGATATAAAAGCCCAAACTCAATTCTCCCAAAAACAACAGGATAGGATGAGAAAGGATTGCCGAAATACTGCCGCGCTGTCGGGCAAAAGCGACCATAAACAAAAGCATAGGCAACCAGTAGTATAGGGAATAACGCAAAACCTTTGGGAAGAAATCTGACAGGTAGTAAAATGCGGTCAAAGTAAAAATTGCAGTAAGTTCAAAGAGCGTATTGAAGGTTTTGCTTTGATAACCTTTATATGCAATCAATCCTTTATAGACCAATATCCCCAAACCAAAATCAAATAATCGGAAAAATGGATTAACGTAGAACGTAAAGTGTATATATTCCTCCGGGATTGAACACATTAAACTCAACAACACTACAAATGCAACTCCAAATAATCCTATCAGATGAGATAATTTAAGTTGATGAAACCATTTGAAGATCAGTGGAAAAAGGGCATAAAAAAAGAAGAGATCTGAGATACTCCAAGCGAGTCCATTAAACGAAAAGTAATAGTGATTGTCTGGAACGAAACTTTGAACTAAAAAAACAGTGGCTGTAAATTTTGACCAAAATACAACTGGCTCCCAGGGATAATTTATGGAATATAGGGGCACTGCCAGCAGCAAGGTTATAAAGTATACGGGGTACAAGCGGCTAAACCGAAGTTTCAAAAATCTTATAGTACTTATTTGATGCTGAACCACGCGATCACCATAAACATAGGAGAGGATGAAGCCACTCAACATGAAGAAAAAAGCGTGACCAATCGCATCCTCCATAAGTTTAATATGGTGGAGAAACACGAGAAATGCAAACACAAACCTTAAAGAGGCCAGCGATTTAATCATTATTGCCAAATAGTGAATTCCTAAAAATAAACAACATCATTACAAAGTATATACAGTAACTAAATGCATGACTCATAGTTGCGCCATTGACCCCATAAAGATCTATAAAAAATACACTTGACAGATAAATAGTGCCTAATGAAATAATTTGTGTGATTATAAAATAATAAAACATATTTTTCGCCACAAACTGATACGCAATAACGACAGAAGCCAATTTGAAAAAATCACCTACCAACTGCCATTGGAAAAGTGTTTCCATAGGTAAAAAATCTGCTGTAAAAACAATCTGAACAATAAACGTTCTGAGGAAATAAACCACAACTGCACCAATCGCGAAGAGTGGAAGAATGGTTTTATAGAAATGAAAAATCTCCCTGCGGAATGCTTTTGTGGTAACAATCTCAGACAGTTTGGGAAGAATGTACAGGGTCAAAATTGTTGTACCAAACATCATATAATAATCGCTTAACCGCGTCATTGCATCCCAATATCCCGCTGCCGTCAGCCCTTCCTGATTGATAATCTCCTGCCGGATCAACATAAAAACCACCGGCGATACCGCGGCAGAAAAAGCCGTCATCCCGGCATAAGATGTAAATTTTCTTAAATATCCGACTTTGAAATTACCTAATGAGAAATTGGTGAGGAACCGCCGTTTTCCAAATACGGCAAGTACCGTAATTCCCAGTGCGATCACGGGTGAAATCACGGCGATGACAAAAGCGCCATGAATACGGTAGTAATAAATAAGAGTCACACTTCCTATCAAGGTGAGAATGTTTCCCACGATCCCAATATTGATAAGTAGCCGGTGCTTTGCCAGACCGTTGAGTAGTGCTTGTGAATACAGGTACAGCGTGTAAAATGGAATTGCCAATCCGGTCAACCGGAAGATAAAAGCAAAATCATACGTCTCCTTAAATATTAGATTATTCCAAAATCCGGCTCCAAAAAAGAGCACCAGCGCCAAAATCACAGAGGCCAGCATATTGAGCAGCAGCGAGGTCGAGAGCACCGCTTTTAATTCTGATGCATCATTCTTGAACTCGGATACATACTTGACGATCCCGTTGTAAATACCCAGAGTGCTTATGCTGTGTACCGAAGTCATAAAGTTGCGTAGGTCGCCCAGTAGCGCCATTCCCGCGGCACCCAGATAAAACGCGATCACTTTAGAAGAAACCAGTCCCGTGGCCAATTTGACCACCACACCAATCGCATTGTAGGAAGTTACTTTTAGCAACAAACTGCTGTTAAAAAATTGACGCAGGGATTTTAACATCAAAACGAATTTAAAGCTTCGATGATGAAATTGACTTCTTGTGCGGTCAAAGCGGGATGCAACGGAATGCTCAGCACCTCGTCAGCGAGTTTTTCAGCGATTGGATAGTGCTGCTCGTTGTAAGATTGTAAAGCCCGCTGTTTGTGTGGCGGTACGGGGTAATGAATGAGGTAGCCAATGCCGGCAGCTTGCAAATGCTCCATCAACAAAGCACGCTGAGCAATCCTGACCACAAACAAATGAAATATGTGATTCTGGGAACCGTCATAAAATGGCAAACTAATTTTTGGATTTCTTATTTTAGCCAGGTACTGTTTGGCAATTCGTTGTCGTTTATCATTGGCTGTATCCAAGTCTTTAAGCTTACGCGAAAGAAAAGCTGCCTGTAAACCATCCAACCGGGAATTGAATCCTTCGTATTTGTTGAGATAGCGCTTTGAGCTTCCGTAATTTCGTAATGCCGAAATGACTTCTGCCAATGCCGAGTCGCTTGTAACTACTGCCCCGGCATCGCCCAAAGCCCCAAGATTCTTAGTAGGATAAAAACTGAAACCCGCTGCGTGACCAAAATTCCCGGCAGCCTTTGAAGCATCTTTGCCCAATCTCGCTCCGTGTGCTTGCGCGGCATCTTCGATAAGTAATAAGTCGTTTTTTTCGGCGAATGCCAGTAGTGCTTCCATAGGGCCCAATTGACCGTAAAGATGGGTTACAATTATTGCTTTGACGTTTTCCGAAACACTTTGATTCAGTTGTTTTAGGTCAAAATTAAAATGGCTTGTTTTGGCATCTACAAACGCTGGTTTTAGTCCGGCTTGTGTAATTGCCAATATCGTGGCAATGTAACTGTGGGCGCAGACGAGCACCTCGTCGCCTTCTTCTAATTTTCCCAAAACCTTATATCCCTCAAAAATAAGCCGGAGCGCATCCAGCCCATTCCCTACCCCAATACAATGGTCTGTCTGGCAGTACGCGGCAAACTCCTGCTCAAAGTTGCTTACCGGTGAACCCAAAACATACTGGCCGGCGTTCAGGAATTTTTTAAAATCCTGTTCGAGTTCCTTTTGGTAGGAAGCATTGATTTTTGCTAAATCTAAAAAAGGTATCAAAGCAGGATATTTTCTAGGTTAGAAGCATTCTTCGTATTTACTCGATAGGTATGCTTTGCGAACGATCGGGCTCCTAAACTCTCTTTCCAATTTTGAAGTCCGGCGTTCAACTTTAGGCCGTTGCTTTCATTGGACGTACCCAAATCAAAATAATGCTTTTCCCTGAATACGTCGAAAATTAAATGCTTGAAAAGAAAATCGAGACTGCCCAGTTCCTGCCTTCTCGCATTGGCCGAAATGTATTGCACGTGCGCCACAGTATCTGTTTCAAATATAGTCGCACCGGCAACGATTTGCTCGTCCTCATAAACATTGAATTGTCTTATATTATTTGGAAACCGAGTCGCTAGCAGGCTAATTTCGTCAACGGTATGAGTAGGATGCGCCTGATGTTGCCTTTTGAGGTTGGGAATTAATATCTCGTCCCAAAAGGCTTCAAAGTCGGTATTTTCCATAATATTGAGTTGGGCGCGTGCTGCCTTTTTTAGGCCACCTTGTCGGGAGCGGTGCAAGGGCAATCGGTTTCTGTTATCGATTACTGCGGCAACTTCGGTTTTTATCAACTTGGCTTGAGTTAAATAAAAAATATACTCCATTTCGCCCGAAGGCACCTTATGGTAAAAACCCGGAATATCTTTTATCTGTAACTGCGCTATTCCCTCTTGTTGCAAAAATTCAAGAATTCCTTTATAGAAGATAATTACCTGAGCGAGTCGATTTTTCGGTTTTAGCACCAATCCTCCATAGGTAAGGCCCTGATGCGAAATCAACGCGTCTCCTACTCGATTTGCCGGAAGGACTGCCATTAACTTTTCGCCCTCAAAAACCATCAAACTATGATCCTCAAACCGGTCACTGTGGTACTCCATAAAATCCCGGTAAAACAGAAACGAGCTATTTTTCGCGGAAGCGATGAAAGCATCCCAATCCCGTTTTAGGGAAGAATCATATTTTTTGATCTGAATTTTTTTCACAAGATATTGGCGTCGGGTAAGTCCCGCAAATTAGTATTAATAACACCTGCCATTACTGCAAAATATCAATACTTATTCAAATACCAAGAAAAAACGAAGCTAGCTTATAATTCTGAAGACGACTTATACCGCATCACGGGATCGAGTACTTTACTAAAAAACAGAGCAGCCAGCACCCCGCCGATACACGGGGCCAAAATATAGACAAAAAAGAACCCAAAGGAACGGTCCGGAAAAGCGGCATCGCCCCAACCAAAAACCCAGGCCACCAATCGCGGACCAAAATCCCGTGCGGGGTTGATCCCTGCCTGGGTAAGCGGCGCAACTAACGTAATGATGATGCTTACCGTGATCCCGATAAAGACCGGAGCAATATTATCGTGTGGGCGGCCTACATTGGCGCCATCGGTAAGTGCGAAAATAAATAGCAAAAGAATAAAAGTCCCTAAACCTTCGGCAAACATGGCAAGGGGCATAGAGACCACGGCAGCACCGCCGGGAATTTGGTAAAACTCGCCAAACATCCTTGCCGTAGCTATGCTGTCAGGAGTGCCGCGGGTGATGTTGTGGGCTATTTCATATGCTGTGATAGATGGATGGAAGAGTAGATATAAAGTGAGACCCGAAAGTATAGCTCCCAGCAACTGCGCACTGACATAGAGCACTAATTTTTTGACGGGCATCCTTCCGCTTGCGATCATTCCTAAAGTCACCGCGGGATTGAGATGTGCGTTGGAGAGGTGGCGGGTAAGGTAAATGGCGAGCATCACCGCAATACCCCAGGCAAGCGCTATCTGAAAGATACTTTGATAACCGTCAAAAAGAATGGTCACCGCAACAGATCCTATTCCAAAAAGTACCATCACAAAGGTCCCCAAAAATTCACCTAAAAATTCACGTTTGCTGACCATTATATTCCGAAGGCGTTTGACTTGAATTTATCTATATTTCTTCCGTTGGCTAAAGTAACGTAAACCAAAACCTTCCTGAAACAAAAAACCTCCTCTTATGTAAAGAGAAGGTTAAGTATCGAATTGAAGGGATTTTTAAATCTTATTCCGTTTACGGTCATTTTCAGTGAGGTAAATTTTACGTAAACGCAAATAATGCGGAGTCACCTCAACGTATTCGTCTTTCTGAATATATTCCAATGCTTCTTCCAAAGAAAATTTGATGGCAGGCACGATACGTGCTTTATCATCAGCTCCCGAAGATCGTACGTTTGAAAGTTTTTTGGTCTTGGTAATATTTACCGTCATATCGTCCTGACGGCTGTTTTCACCAATAACTTGACCTTCGTAAATATCCTCGCCCGGATCAACAAAAAACTTACCGCGATCCTGAAGTTTATCAATAGAGTAAGGAATCGCCTGGCCTTTTTCCATGGAAACCAGCGAACCGTTGTTTCTTCCGGGGATATCTCCTTTTAAAGGTTGGTATTCTTTATAACGGTGCGCCATAATCGCTTCACCAGCCG
Source organism: Leeuwenhoekiella sp. (assembly GCA_049671285.1). Taxonomy (GTDB): domain Bacteria; phylum Bacteroidota; class Bacteroidia; order Flavobacteriales; family Flavobacteriaceae; genus Leeuwenhoekiella. The sequence goes on from JBATUQ010000002.1 coordinate 69,490, forward strand.
TAGCGGTCAACAACTGATTACGCAAACCGATAATTCCGCGTGACGGAATCATAAATTCACAAACCATACGATCTCCCTTGGCTTGCATGCTGAGCATTTCACCTTTTCGCATCGTCACCATTTCAACCGCCTTGCCCGAAACACTGTCCGGAAGGTCGATGGTCAATTCTTCGATAGGCTCACATTTTACGCCATCGATCTCCTTGATGATTACCTGTGGCTGACCTATCTGAAGCTCATATCCCTCGCGTCGCATGGTCTCGATCAATACCGAAAGGTGCAAAACCCCGCGACCGAAGACCATAAACTTATCAGCACTGTCTGTGTCGGCAACGCGCAAAGCAAGGTTTTTCTCTAATTCACGTGTCAAGCGATCCTTGATGTGACGGGAAGTTACAAATTTTCCGTCCTTACCAAAGAATGGCGAATCGTTTATGGTGAAGAGCATACTCATTGTAGGCTCGTCAATCGCAATGGTTTTAAGTCCTTCGGGATTTTCAAAATCGGCAACGGTATCGCCTATTTCAAAACCTTCAAGACCGACAATGGCGCAGATGTCACCGGCAATTACTTCGGAAACTTTAATACGGCCAAGACCTTCAAAGGTGTGCAGTTCTTTTATTCTTGTTTTTTTGATGCTCCCATCTCGCTTTACCAGAGAAACATTCATTCCTTCTTTTATCGTACCGCGTTGCAAACGGCCTATGGCAATCCTTCCTGTAAAAGAAGAAAAGTCTAATGAGGTAATCAACATTTGTACAGTACCAGAGGCATCTACTTCTGGAGCTGGGATGTGTTCAATCACCATATCCAGCAAAGGCTCGATATTTTCAGTAGGTTTTTCCCAGTCTTCGCTCATCCAGTTGTTTTTGGCAGAACCATAAACCGTGGGGAAGTCCAGCTGCCATTCTTCGGCACCCAATTCAAACATCAAATCAAAAACCTTCTCGTGAACTTCGTCAGGCGTACAGTTTTCCTTATCTACCTTATTGACCACAACGCAAGGTTTTAAACCAAGATCAATGGCCTTTTGTAATACAAAACGCGTTTGCGGCATCGGTCCTTCAAATGCATCGACCAGCAACAAAACGCCGTCTGCCATATTTAATACACGCTCAACTTCCCCACCAAAATCGGCGTGACCAGGTGTATCGATGATGTTAATTTTGGTATCCTTATAAACTACCGAAACGTTCTTTGAAGTAATGGTAATGCCCCGTTCCCGCTCCAGGTCATTGTTGTCCAGGATCAGGTCACCGGTGTTTTCGTTTTCACGGAAAAGCTGGCAGTGGTACATGATTTTGTCAACCAATGTAGTTTTACCGTGGTCAACGTGTGCGATAATCGCTATATTCTTAATATTCATAAGGATGCCCTTTTTTAAGGGCGCAAAGATAACCGGAAACCACTGGAAACTATCACAAAAAACCGAGAATATTTAAATGGATAATTTAGATGTAAAATACTTATTTACAATGTATTATACAATTTTTCGGTATTAACAAAATTATACAAGATACTAGGTTCGCGCTATGCGAAAGGCAAACACCCAAGATTCAGCAAGAAGTTTTTTTCGCCGAAAGGCAAATCCAGACAACTCCCAATTTTGGGAAAGCGTTGTTTCTTGTTTCACTTTTATATGGCTAAATTTAAACAAAACTTCTATCGATGAAAATCCTGCTCACAGGCGCCAACGGTTATATAGGAATGCGGTTACTACCAATGCTCATGGATATGGGCCACGAGGTGGTCTGCGCCGTGCGGAGCAAAAACCGGTTGTCTGTAGATAAGCGGGTGATGAACCAAATAAGAATAGTGGAAATTGATTTTTTGAAAGAACCCGACCCCGATCTCTTGCCAAATGATATAGATGCGGCATACTACCTCATTCACTCGATGAGTTCGTCAACCACTGATTTTGACGAAAAAGAAGAACGCAGCGCCAAGAACTTCAATACACTTTTAAAGGAAACCCGCTGCAAACAGGTCATTTACCTCAGCGGAATTGTAAACGAGAAGAACCTCAGCAAACACTTAAAATCTCGCAAAAAAGTGGAGGACACTTTATTTGAAGGCGATTTTAACCTCACCGTTTTGCGTGCTGCCATCATTGTCGGCTCCGGCAGCTCTTCTTTTGAAATCATAAGGGATCTCTGTGAGAAACTGCCCATAATGGTCACGCCAAAATGGGTCAATACCCGCTGCCAGCCTATTGCCATCCGTAATGTGATGCACTATCTCACCGGAGTTTTGGGTAATGAAAAAACCTATAACGATTCGTTTGATATTGGAGGTCCGGACGTGCTTAGCTACAAACAGATGATGTTGCTGTATTCACGCATTCGCGGGTTGACCTTAAAAATTATCAACGTACCGTTTTTAAGCCCTAAAATTTCTTCCTACTGGCTGTACTTCGTGACTTCAACCAGTTACAAACTAGCGATGAACCTGGTCGATAGTATGCGTGTGGAAGTAATTACCAACGATACACGACTGCAAAAGATGCTCAACATCAAGCCCATTTCTTACATCGATGCCATCAAGATGGCCTTTGAAAGGATTGAACAAAACCAAGTGGTCAGCAGCTGGAAAGATTCTATGGTGAGTGGTCGTTTTCGGAAGGATTTGAAGAAATACGTTAAGGTCCCGCAGTACGGGTGCCTTAAGGACAAGCAGAAAATCAAGCTGAACAACCCCGAGCGGGCACTCGAAAATATTTGGTCAATTGGCGGTGATCGCGGCTGGTATTACGGTGACATCCTTTGGAAGATACGTGGATATCTGGATAAACTTTTTGGCGGTGTGGGGCTACGTCGTGGCCGTACCCACGCCAATAGGTTGTATGAGGGGGATTCTTTGGATTTCTGGCGAGTGCTCTTGGCAGACCGTGAGCAGCGCCGGTTGCTCCTCTTTGCAGAAATGCGTGTTCCCGGTGAGGCTTGGCTGGAGTGGGAAATTGATGATGATAACATATTGCACCAGACGGCAACCTTTAGGCCCAAAGGCCTTTGGGGCCGCGTTTACTGGTATTCCATGCTGCCTTTTCATTACTTTATCTTTGAGGGGATGATCAGGAATATTTCAAGGTTTGAGCCAAAAAGCAATCAGCACCTTGTGGGGTGATAAATTTACTTAATTGACCCTGGGCAAAAACACTTCTGCCATCATACAGCGGGCGCTTCCACCACCGCAGGTTTCTATGGTGCTGAGATCACTGCTTAAAATTTTACAATGTTTGTTAATAATATCAATTTGCCCTGGAGTCAGACTTTGGTGGGCGGATTTACTCATCACCAAAAATTTTTCGTCTTTATAGTTAGATAGCTGAAGCATGTTCCCGGCGAATTGGTGCATCTGCTTCTCGGTAATATCAATAATTTCCTTTCCGGAATCCCTAAGATGGGTTAAGACCGCTTTCCGCTCCTTACTGTCATCAATTGAAGAAAGGCAGATTACGGCAAAATTATCGGCGATGCACATCATCACGTTGGTGTGGTAAATGGGCAACCGTTTTTCCCCTACCGTTTGATATGCGGTAAAAACAATTGGTGAAAACTCAAAATCCTCACAAAACTCGATGAATAAATCTTCATCGGCACGTGGAGAAAGCGCACAGTAGGCATTTTCGTTGGCACGATCCAACACCATACTACCAGTAGCCTCAAGAAAAATGGATTCTTCCTCGGCAGCCGTGTAGTCAACAACTTGGTTGATTTTATAACCAAAATCCTCCATTTCCTTCAATACTTCATCCCTGCGCTCTTTACGCCGGTTTTCGGCATACATGGGATAAACGCCTATTCTACCGTCAGCGTGGGTAGTGATCCAGTTGTTTGGAAAAATGGAATCTGGTGTGTCCAGTTGCTCATCGTCATTTACGACAATTACATTAATACCATGCTGCTTCAACACAGCGACCATAGCGTCAAATTCGTTCTGGGCTTTGCTGTTTATTTCAGCATTCTTAATGGAAAGTTCCTCTTGAAAATAATTGTTGACAGCGGTCTCCTCGTTCATCCTAAAGGCAACGGGACGCACCATCAAAACGGTTTCTGTGGTCTGCTTGTTCAAATGGGGATTTTTAAATTTAGGGCGCAAAGCTAAGGATTTACGGGCGGCTTACCTCACTCCCGGATCAAAGGCAGCGTACTGCACCGCAACAAGCCTTCCTGCTTGCTTATTTCAGCATAGGGAACCTCCTCGACGTGAATGTTCTGCTTCCGTAACCAATTATTTAAACGTTTAAAGTTTTTTTCTGAAATGACCACATCTGGCGCGATCGAAAAAATATTGCTGTTCATATGAAACATTTCTTCAGCCGTAATTTCAAAAATATTATCCCTTCCGAAGAAATCCACCAGCCATTGATATTCTGTTTCCACAAGGAAGCCATTTTTATGTATTATCGCTTTATCCTTGCCTACCGGCTGGAAACAGCAATCCAAGTGCAGGGCGTTCTGATAGGGATCTGTGTTTGATTTCCTAAGATTGAAGGAGACTACCTTTTTATCGGGAAAGTGCCGCTCGAGACAGCGCACCGCTTCCATATTGGTACGTGCGATTATATAATCCGGATAATCCATTTCCCTGTAGGTTCCCACAAAAATATACTCTTGGTGCGGCATTACGTCCCCGCCTTCGATATGTGCTTCTTCCGGAAACCTGATAATTTTATCTGGACTTACCTTATCAAGAATATGCTCAATGGCTTCGATCTCCCGCTCCCGGTCGGGCAGGATATTTGATTTGACAAAAGTATCACCAATGACAAACCCAATATCCCTTGTAAAGATCTGATTGTAATTTTCAATATTCTTGGGGCGGAAGACTTCAACATTGTGTTTCTTCAATACGTTTTCAACGGCTTCCATCTCGCGCACCATATCTGCCTCTTTGGGATAAGTCCCTGCTTTGATATGCAGTGCTGATTTTGGATCGTAAGTTTCATCAAGATCAGGCTGACCGCCAAAGCTGTTCGCACTACCCAATATAACTGCTTTCAACCCGGAAGTTTCGTTTGTGATGTTGAGTTTCATAATTCTTTCAATAAAAAAGGGTTTTCAGCCACTGCCAAAAACCCTGATTTAATTCATTTAATACGACTTATCTTTTTTCGATATCAACAAAAGGACGCTTGGTCTCACCGATGTACAATTGTCGTGGACGGCCAATAGGCTCTTTGCGCAAACGCATTTCGCGCCACTGTGCTATCCACCCCGGAATACGACCCATTGCAAACATCACGGTAAACATTTCTACAGGAATACCGAGCGCCCGGTAAATGATTCCGGAGTAAAAATCCACATTGGGATATAATTTTCTCTTGACGAAATAATCATCTTCTAGCGCCTGTTTCTCCAGACCTTTGGCAATATCGAGCACCTCGTCCTCAATGCCCAGTTGTTCTAAAACTTCATCGGCCGCTTTCTTGATTATTTTGGCACGTGGATCAAAATTTTTGTAAACCCGGTGACCAAAGCCCATCAGACGGAAAGGATCTGACTTATCCTTGGCCTTATCCATATATTTGGCGGTATCACCACCGTCTTCCTTAATGGCCTCAAGCATCTCGATCACCGCTTGATTGGCGCCCCCATGAAGCGGCCCCCATAATGCAGATATACCTGCCGAAACAGAAGGGAAAATCCCCGCGTGTGAAGAGCCCACTATCCTTACAGTCGATGTAGAGCAATTCTGCTCGTGGTCTGCATGAAGTATTAACAATTTATCTAGGGCTTCAATGACTTCTTTATCAACACTGTATTCCCTATGCGCTTTTGCAAACATCATTTTATGTAGGTTTTCTACATAACCCAAGGATTCATCAGCGTGCACCAGGGGTTGTCCCATCTTGAGGCGCATTGTCCAAGCAACTAAGACAGGGAACTTACCAAGAAGTTTGACAATGGCGTCGTACATTTCTTCTTCAGAATCAACATTTACGGCTTCAGGATTAAAAGCGGTAAGGGCAGATGTTAAAGACGCCAAAACACCCATAGGATGCGCCGACTTGGGAAACCCTTTAAGTATTTTCTTAACATCCTCATCTACGTGGTTTTCCTCCTTTATATCATTATGAAATTTCTCCAATTGATCAGCAGTTGGTAATTCTCCGAAAATCAATAGATAGATGACCTCAAGAAAATCTGCTTTTTCCGCAAGTTCCTCAATGCTATAACCACGGTATCTAAGAATTCCTTCTTCACCATTAAGAAAGGTGATTTCACTTTCACAGCTACCTGTATTTTTATATCCGGGGTCTAAAGTCGTAATGCCTTTAGTAACTGCACGGAGAGAAGCGATATCGATTGCTTTTTCATCTTCAGTCCCTGTAAGTATGGGAAATTCAAAAGTTTGGTCGCCTATAATTAGTTTAGCGTGGTCTGCCATTATTGGTGCTTTAATATATTTGTTAAATAAATTCTATATAGAATTGCTAAAATACAAAATACCAGTCTATAAATGTAGGAATTGAAAGACGTCCTTTGGTTAAAAATCCCTTAACGATGAAGGGATACAATGACAAAAGGGGCACGTATTCCGAAGAATACAATGCCCCTTACCCAACTTAAACTTTTACAGTCTAGAACGATCAGTGATAAATTTAAAAAGGGTGAGCACTTCACAATGTCCATACTCACCCTTACCCAACTTAAAAAGTTTAATAATGTTTGCGGGTGTATGCCCTCGTTGATCATTCTGAAGTAAATGTATGGCATTTACTCGCACAAAAATTTATTTTAACATTATTTAAATAGTATTTTACCTACTTTATTGCTTATTTTAAAATTAGATAACTGAAGTTCAAATATTTGTGAAAATGTTAAAAATCTATTTTCTATTGAAAGATGACAACTTATCTTTCTTTTTATACGCTTAAACGATCAATTCTCTTTTTAAACCCGAAAAATAATTTCATAAATGACTTAAACAAAAAAAGCACCCTGTAAAGGGTGCTTTTATAACGTTTAAATACAGTATTACTTTACTTTAAAAGCCTTTTGCATAGGAAAATATGCCGTTGACCCCAATCCCTCTTCGATACGAATGAGCTGATTGTACTTAGCCATACGATCACTACGGGATGCAGAACCGGTCTTGATTTGACCAGTATTCAGTGCCACGGCTAGGTCTGCTATGGTGTTATCTTCAGTTTCTCCAGAGCGGTGAGACATTACCGAAGTATATCCTGCATTGTGCGCCATGTTTACAGCGGCAATGGTTTCGGTAAGCGTACCAATTTGATTTACTTTAATAAGTATCGAGTTGGCAATACCATTCTCAATACCCCGGCCTAAACGCTCCACATTAGTGACAAACAGATCATCACCTACCAGTTGAACCTTATCCCCTATTTTTTCCGTTAAGGATTTCCAGCCGTCCCAGTCATTTTCGTCCATTCCATCCTCGATGGAAATGATAGGATACTTACCAGCCAGTTCTGCGAGATACTCTGCTTGCTCTTCGCTGGTCCTAATTACTCCTTTGTCGCCTTCAAACTTGGTATAGTCATACTTTCCATCCACATAAAATTCTGCGGCAGCGCAATCCAATGCGATCATTACCTCGTCGCCAAATTTGTATCCGGCATTCTCAACGGCTTTCTGAATGCTCTCAATGGCATCTTCTGTACCTTCCAAGGTTGGTGCAAAACCGCCCTCATCTCCTACTGCGGTGCTTAAGCCGCGGTCGTGCAGTACTTTTTTGAGGTTATGGAAAATTTCAGTTCCCATTTTCATAGCTTCGGTAAAGGTTTCAGCTTTCACTGGCATAACCATAAATTCCTGAAAAGCGATAGGAGCGTCACTGTGAGAACCGCCATTGATGATGTTCATCATAGGGAGTGGCAAAGTTTTGGCACTTACTCCACCTACATATCTATAAAGTGGAAGCCCTAGTTCATTGGCAGCTGCCTTGGCACAAGCTAAGGATACCCCCAATATTGCATTGGCGCCCAGTTTGCTCTTGTTTGCAGTACCGTCAAGATCAATCATCATCTGATCGATAAGGTTCTGCTCAAAAACAGAAACCCCCAGTAATTCCTGAGCGATGTCATTGTTGACATTTTCAACAGCTTTTAAAACACCCTTGCCCATATAGTCAGAACCACCATCACGTAGCTCAACAGCCTCATGTTCTCCGGTAGAAGCTCCAGAAGGTACTGCAGCGCGACCAAGAATTCCGTTTTCTGTAAGCACATCGACCTCTACTGTGGGATTCCCTCGGGAGTCAAAAATCTGACGTGCATGAATGTTCATTATTATGCTCATTATTCGTATTGATTAGGTTATAAAATATATTGCAAGATAGCGAAAAGCCTAGGCTTATGCACGATTTGCCGCACACAAACAAGGTTTTGTCACATTGATTTAATCAAAGCTTAATCTTGTTTGGCAACGGCACCATCCATCAGTGCAACAAAGTCGTCAAAGAGATAGGTAGCATCATTGGGGCCTGGACCAGCTTCAGGGTGATACTGAACCGAGAAACAGTTTTTACCTTTCACCTTCAATCCCATTACTGTATTGTCATTTAGATGGTAGTGGGTCACCTCTACATTGCTGTTGTTTTTGGCCGAATCAAGATCGACTGCAAAGCCATGGTTTTGGCTGGTAATTTCCCCTTTGCCCGTTGTATTGTTTTTGACAGGATGGTTGATACCACGGTGACCGTTGTGCATTTTAAAAGTACTGATACCATTGGCCAGTGCAATGATCTGGTGGCCCAAACATATTCCGAAAAGCGGAAGGTCTTTCTCGATGATCTCTTTAGCCAAAGCAATGGCATGCTCCAAAGGTTCAGGATCTCCTGGCCCATTGGATAAAAAATAGCCATCCGGCGAAAAAGCTTGCATTTCCTGGAACGTAGCGTTGTATGGGAAAGTTTTGATATATATATCGCGTTTGGCCATATTCCGAAGAATGTTTGACTTGATACCAAGATCAAGGGCCGCCACACGGTATTTGGCATCTGGGTTTCCGTAGAAATAGGCTTCCTTGGTAGAAACTTTTGAAGCCAGTTCTAAACCGTCCATGTTTGGGATTTCGGCCAGTTCTTTTTTCAAACCTTCGATATCGTCAACGCGCGTGGATATAACGGCATTCATAGCTCCGTGATCCCGAATATAGGCCACTAGCGCTCGGGTATCCACATCAGAGATTGCAAACAAACTGTTGTTGTTTAGAAAGGATTCCAAAGATTCATCAACCCGTACTCGAGAATAGTCATAACTGAAATTACGGCAGATAAGTCCTGATATTTTAATATCCTTTGACTCGGTCTCCTCATGGTTTGCCCCGTAGTTTCCTATGTGCGCATTGGTGGTGACCATAAGCTGGACGTAATAGGAAGGATCTGTGAATATCTCCTGATAGCCGGTCATCCCGGTATTAAAACAGACTTCGCCAAAAGCGGTTCCTTCTATGTTTGCCACGGCCTTGCCAAAAAACTGAGCGCCATCAGCAAGTATTAAAACGGCCTTTCTATTGGTTTTGTACTTCATCTAGTTTTAAATTTTTTTTCCCAGTTTCTTGTTTTTGCAAAATTAAAACTTGGGAGGTTATGTACTTCGTTTATTTCAGATTAAAATATAGCAGGTTTCCAAACATAAAAAAAAGGGAACCTCATTTTGAGATTCCCTTTTTTATATTTTAAGAATACCGTCATCAGACTATTCTTCTTCGTCGTTACTTTTAGTTTCCTTAGCTGGAGCTTCGGTTTTCTTTGTATCAGCAGTAGCGGACGTTTTCTTTCCGGCCCTACGGGTCGATTTCTTCTTGGTAGACTTTCCGTTGTTATAAACTTCATTGTAGTCCACCAACTCGATCAATGCCATATCTGCATTATCCCCAAGACGGTTACCCAACTTTATGATTCGGGTATATCCTCCCGGACGATCTGCCACCTTTACGGCAACATCCCTAAAGAGCTTACTTACCGCATCCTTCTGACGTAGTTTACTCATAACCAAACGACGGTTGTGGGTGGTATCTTCTTTAGATTTTGTGACCAAAGGCTCAACGAACTGCTTCAAAGCCTTTGCTTTGGCAACAGTAGTGTTGATACGCTTGTGCTCGATCAATGAGCAGGCCATATTGGCAAGCATCGATTTCCTGTGAGCGGTCTTTCTACCTAAATGATTTATTTTCTTTCCGTGTCTCATGACATTTTATTTAAAGCTACCATCTTGCTCTACCCGTTATGAGGAGCAAATTATGGAGCGTTACTAATCTTTATCTAATTTGTATTTGGCAAGGTCCATACCAAAGTTTAGCCCTTTTACGTTGACCAGTTCTTCGAGTTCGGTAAGTGATTTTTTACCAAAGTTTCTAAACTTCATCAAGTCATTTTTGTTGTAAGAAACCAGGTCACCAAGAGTTTCAACCTCTGCAGCCTTGAGACAGTTAAGCGCCCGAACTGATAGATCCATATCTACCAATTTGGTCTTAAGCAGTTGTCTCATATGCAACGACTCCTCATCGTACGTTTCAGTCTGAGCGATCTCATCAGCCTCAAGGGTGATTCTTTCGTCAGAAAATAACATAAAGTGATGGATCAATGTCTTGGCAGCTTCAGTTAAAGCTTCTTTGGGATGTATGGAACCGTCAGTAATGATTTCAAAGATCAACTTCTCATAATCCGTTTTCTGCTCAACACGGAAGTTTTCGATTCCGTATTTTACATTTTTTATCGGCGTATAGATACTATCGGTAAAAATAGTCCCGATAGGAGCGTTAGGTTTTTTATTCTCTTCAGCAGGAACGTAACCACGCCCCTTTTCAATAGAAATCTCGATATTCAAGCTCACTTTCTTCTCCATATTGGCCAAAACCAAGTCTGGGTTCAACACCTGAAAACCAGAGATAAACTTCTGAAAATCACCAGCAGTCAACTGCTCTTTATCTGAAATTGAAATGGTAACAGTCTCGTTATCGATCTCGTCAATCTGACGCTTAAAGCGTACTTGCTTAAGGTTAAGTATAATTTCGGTTACATCTTCTACAACACCAGCAATCGTTGAGAACTCATGATCTACCCCTTCGATACGTACCGAAGTGATGGCAAATCCCTCTAATGAAGAAAGCAACACCCTACGCAATGCATTCCCCACGGTCAAGCCATAACCTGGCTCCAGTGGACGAAATTCAAACTTCCCTTCAAAGTCAGTTGAATCGATCATAATGACCTTATCGGGCTTTTGGAAATTTAGTAATGCCATATTATTTATATGTAAGTTGTTGTTATTATTTAGAGTACAATTCCACGATGAACTGCTCGTTGATGTTTTCAGGAATCTGAATACGTTCTGGTACTGCTACGAAAGTACCTTGCTTAGAATCGCTGTTCCAGCTGATCCATTCGTAAGTGTGACTTGCATTGGCCAATGAATTTTGAACCGCTTCAAGTGATTTAGACTTTTCACGTACAGCGACTACATCGCCTGGCTTTACCTGAAATGAAGGTATGTTAACAAGCTCTCCATTGACTGTGATGTGCCTGTGGCCTACCAATTGACGTGCAGCTCTTCTTGATGGAGCAATGCCCATTCTGTAAACTACGTTGTCAAGACGGCACTCGCAGAGTTGCAAAAGCACCTCACCGGTAATACCGGTAGAACGGGTAGCTTTTTCAAACATATTGCGAAACTGCTTCTCCAAAACGCCATAAGTATATTTGGCCTTTTGCTTCTCCTGAAGCTGGATTGCGTACTCAGATTTTTTTCCTCGGCGACGGTTGTTACCGTGCTGTCCGGGAGGGTAATTTCTTTTTTCGAAAGATTTGTCTTCACCAAAAATCGCTTCTCCGAACTTACGGGCGATTTTAGTTTTAGGACCGGTATATCTTGCCATTCTAAATGTGTTATGGGGTGGTTAAGGAATTAAGGTCTAGTCCTTCGCAAAACCAATCTCCCCGATTGATATAATTGTTGTTTACTACTATGAAATGCTAAAATAAAATGAATTCTTTCGCTGTTGCGAAAAAACCATCAATTCAAAATTATACGCGTCGACGTTTTGGAGGACGGCATCCGTTGTGCGGAAGTGGAGTAACGTCAATGATTTCTGTCACCTCGATACCACTATTATGAATGGTTCTGATAGCAGACTCGCGACCGTTACCTGGACCTTTAACGTATACCTTTACCTTGCGCAAACCTGCCTCGTGGGCTACTTTACTTGCATCTTCGGCGGCCAATTGAGCAGCATAAGGAGTGTTCTTTTTAGAACCCCGGAAGCCCATTTTACCAGCAGAAGACCAAGAAATAACATCGCCATTATTATTCGTCAAAGAAATGAGGATATTATTAAAGGATCCGGCAATGTGAGCCTCACCTGTAGCCTCTACATTTACTTTACGCTTTTTGGCGGCTGCTTTTGCCTTGCCGCCTTTAGTATTTTGCTTTGCCATTATAAACTATTATTTGGTAGCCTTCTTCTTGTTGGCAACCGTTTTACGTTTCCCTTTTCTGGTTCTTGAATTGTTCTTGGTGCGTTGACCGCGCAAGGGCAATCCAGATCTGTGACGTATTCCGCGATAGCACCCTATATCCATAAGACGCTTGATGCTCAAAGAAACCTCACTTCGTAGTTCTCCTTCAATCTTAAAGTTACCTACAGCGTCACGAATGCGACCAATCTGATCATCATCCCACTCATTTACCTTAAGGCTTTCGTCAACATGGGCAGTTGCCAAAATTTTCTGAGCGCGGCTCTTTCCTATTCCAAAGATGTACGTCAAAGCGATTACACCTCGTTTTTGTTTTGGGATATCTACCCCTGCAATTCTAGCCATAATCTTAACCTTGTCTTTGTTTGAACCTAGGGTTCTTTTTATTAATTACGTACAACCTGCCTTTACGACGTACGATCTTACAGTCTGCACTTCTCTTCTTAACTGATGCTCTTACTTTCATCTCTTTAGTATCTATACGTTATGCGAGCCTTTGATAAATCATACGGGCTCATTTCTAATTTAACCTTATCACCAGGCAACAATTTAATGTAGTGCATACGCATCTTACCTGATATATGTGCAGTCACCACGTGACCGTTCTCAAGTTCTACCCGAAACATTGCATTAGACAACGCTTCGATGATGGAACCATCTTGTTCTATTGCGGGTTGCTTTGCCATTATGCTACTGCTTTTCTGTTTTTACCTGTTTTCATCAAACCATCATAGTGCCTGTTGAGCAGATACGAGTTGACCTGTTGCATTGTATCTATAGCCACACCTACCATAATCAATAGTGAAGTTCCCCCATAAAACAAGGCCCAATTGCTCTGCATTCCTAATACGCTAACGGCGATTGACGGGAAAATAGCGATCAGTGCCAAGAAGATAGAACCCGGCAGGGTAATCTGAGACATGATACGGTCTAAGTACTCTGCAGTTTCAGATCCCGGTCTAATACCGGCAATAAATCCACCACTGCGTTTGAGATCGTCTGCCATTTTATTGGTAGGAACCGTGATTGCTGTGTAGAAATAAGTGAACGTTATTATCAACAACGCAAAAACCAAATTGTACCAAAAGCCAAAGATATTTGTAAATTCGGCTGCAACTGATTGCGCACCCGCGGATTCAGAAAGGCCTATTACCGCTCCTGGTATAAACATGATCGCTTGCGCGAAAATTATCGGCATTACCCCGGAAGCATTCAATTTTAAGGGAATGTACTGACGGCTGCCTGAAACGGCGCGTTCATAGCTACCACTCGCCGTCCTCCGTGCATATTGTACCGGTATTTGACGCACCGCCATAACCAGCAATATAGAGAGGAGAATAATAACAAACCATATGACAAGTTCGATAAGGATCATTATCAGACCGCCATTGGATTCGGTTACCCTTGAGGCCCATTCCTGAACAAATGCCTGAGGAAGGATCGCGATGATACCTACCATAATCAACAACGAAATACCATTACCAATTCCTTTATCAGTAATCTTTTCGCCCAACCACATTGCAAAAATACAACCCGTGGTCAATAGGATTACTGAAGATATGATAAACGTGGTACTGTCCATAACGATAGCATCACCAGCAGTCGCAAAAAGATTGGTTATGTAACCAGGTCCTTGAACCAACGTAATTGCAATAGTCAGCCAACGTGTAATCTGATTGATCTTACGACGACCACTTTCTCCTTCCTTCTGTAGCTTCTGCAAATAAGGAATAGCAATTCCCATCAACTGTACCACAATGGATGCAGAGATATATGGCATAATCCCCAAGGCAAAAACAGATGCGTTGGAAAACGCACCACCAGTAAAGGAATTTAAAAGATCAAGCAAATTGTTTCCAGCAACCTGTTGGGACAACTGAGCCAATTGTGAGGCATCAATACCGGGAAGCACCACTTGGGCGCCAAATCGATAAACAAGAAGAAGACCAAGAGTCATCAGAATCCTGTTCTTCAGTTCTTCGATTTTCCAGATATTTTGGATTGTATCTAAAGCCTTCATAAATTGGTTTAAACAGTTGTTGCTTCCCCGCCAGCCGCTTCAATAGCGCTAAATGCGGTTTTCGTGAACTTATTGGCAGTCACCTTAACTTTCGCCTTAAGCTCCCCTCTACCCATAATCTTAACCAGCTCATTCTTTCCGGCAAGACCGGCTTGAACAAAAGATTCTGGATTGATCTCTTCACCAAGACGACCGGCATCAACATACGCTTGAAGCGTGTCGAGATTAATGCCTGTATACTCTTTGCGATTGATGTTTGTAAAACCAAATTTGGGTACCCGGCGTTGAAGTGGCATCTGCCCACCTTCAAAACCTACCTTTTTAGAATACCCAGAACGCGACTTGGCACCTTTGTGCCCTCGGCCTGCGGTTCCGCCATTTCCTGTGGCTTGACCACGACCTCGCCTGTTATCGTGCTTTTTTACCGATCCTGCTGCCGGTTTTAAATTGTTTAATCCCATTGTATATAAATTAAGCTTCCTCTACAGAAACCAAGTGACTTACTTTACTCACCATCCCAAGTATATTAGGAGTGTTTTCATGTTCAACAACCTGACCAATTTTTTTCAAACCAAGTGCCTCGAGGGTTCTCTTCTGATTTTGGGTGCGGTTGATTGCACTGCGTGTTTTTGTTACTTTAATCTTTGCCATTGCCCTCTATTTATCCGTTGAAAACTTTATCTAAGGAAATACCACGTTGTTTTGCAACGGTTTCTGCACTTCGCAGTTGAAGCAAAGCGTCAAAAGTTGCTTTAACCACATTGTGTGGATTTGATGATCCTTGGTTCTTTGAAAGAACATCGTGAACACCTACTGCTTCCAGTACGGCACGTATAGGTCCACCTGCAATTACACCGGTACCCGGAGCTGCAGGAAGCAACATCACACGTGCTCCACCGTATTTCCCTTTTTGCTCGTGTGGCAACGTACTTTTATGAAGTGGAATACGCACAAGGTTCTTCTTCGCATCTTCAACAGCCTTCGCGATAGCGCTGGCTACTTCTTTTGATTTACCAAGACCTTGGCCCACTACACCGTTCTCATCGCCTACAACCACAATAGCAGAAAAACCGAATGCCCTACCACCTTTGGTCACTTTGGTAACACGTTGTACACCAACCAAACGATCTTTAAGATCAAGGCCGCTAGGTTTTACTAACTCTACGTTTTTATAATTTTGATACATAATATTCTTAGAATTTTAAACCGCCTTCGCGAGCGCCTTCTGCTAATTGTTTAACTCGTCCGTGATACAGGTAACCGCCACGATCAAAAGCCACTGCCTCAATACCAGCACTGGTAGCTTTTTCCGCAACTGCTTTACCTACCATTTTGGCGATATCAGCCTTACTTCCGCTTTCTGACGCAAGATCTTTGTCTCGGCTGGAAGCAGCAACTAGTGTCTTACCCTCTACATCATTGATGATCTGGGCGTAAATCTCATTGTTGCTACGATATACAGATAGACGTGGTCTTTCTGCAGTACCCGTTAAGTCCCTTCTTATTCTCTTACGTATTTTAGTACGTCTATTTAATTTTGAAACTGCCATAATCGCTTTTACTTATGCAGATTTACCTGCTTTTCTTCTAATCTGTTCTCCTACAAAACGTATTCCCTTCCCCTTATACGGCTCAGGAACACGGAAAGATCTAATCTTGGCAGCAACTTGACCTAGAAGTTGTTTGTCGTGCGAAGTTAGACTTACAATAGGGTTCTTACCTTTTTCTGAAATAGTCTCCACTTTAACTTCTGGAGCCACGTTTAAAATGATATTATGTGAAAAACCTAAGGCAAGATCCAATTTCTGACCTTGATTACTGGCGCGGTAACCGACACCTACCAATTCTAATTTTTTGGTCCAACCTGTGGAAACACCTTTGATCATATTGGCTATCAAAGCACGGTAAAGACCGTGTTTCGCTTTATCCTCTTTTTTCTCTGTACTGCGCTCAAGGGTGATAACACCCTCCTCCAGCTTTATATCGATGTTGGAGAACTCCTGAGAAAGCTCTCCAAGTTTTCCTTTTGCAGTAACAACATTGTCTTTTACCTCAAGGGTGACATCTGAAGGTACCGTAATTGGATTTTTTCCTATTCTTGACATGACTTTGGTCTTTTTTTCAGATTCTAGTAAACGTAGCAAAGTACTTCACCACCCACGTTTTCTTGTTTTGCCTGTTTTCCTGTCATCACACCTTTTGAGGTCGAAATGATAGAGATCCCTAAGCCATTCAAAATTCTAGGCACTTCTTGACTGCCAGAATATTTACGCAAACCAGGCTTACTGATGCGCTGAATCTTTTTAATTACGGGCTCTTTGGTCACCTTATCATATTTCAAGGCAATCTTGATATTTCCCTGAGCCGTGTCATCCTCAAACTTGTAGCTAAGGATGTAGCCCTGATCAAATAAAATTTTTGTGATTTCCTTTTTCAAGTTAGAAGCAGGAATATCAACTACGCGGTGATTTGCCGCGGAAGCATTTCTAACACGTGTTAGAAAATCTGCTATAGTATCTGTATACATATAATTAAATTTCGATCACGGTTTTCGGCACGTTGCAAAAGCAGTACCAAACCTGTAACCATTAGTCTTTTTTTACCAGCTGGCCTTTTTCACGCCAGGAATCAAACCTTGATTGGCCATCTCACGAAACATAACCCGTGAAATACCGAAGGTTCTCATATATCCTTTAGGCCTTCCGGTCAATTTGCAACGGTTATGCTGACGCACAGGGCTTGCATTCTTAGGCAACTTCTGTAGTCCTTCATAATCGCCGGCTTCTTTTAACGCCTTGCGCTTTTCCGCATATTTTGCAGCAAGCTTTTCGCGTTTGCGCTCACGCGCTTTCATTGATTCTTTAGCCATAATTAGTTCTTTTTAAAGGGTAGTCCCAATTCGGTTAATAATGCTTTAGCTTCCTTATCAGTTTCAGCAGAGGTTTCAAAGGTGATGTTCATCCCTTCAATCTTCCGCACCTTATCAATATCGATCTCCGGGAAGATGATCTGCTCGGTAACACCCAAACTGTAATTCCCGCGTCCATCAAAACCAGTCGCTTTGATTCCGTTAAAATCACGTACCCGTGGAAGTGCTGATGTGATCAATCGATCTAAAAACTCATACATCCGCTCGCCTCGTAGTGTCACTTTGGCACCAATTGGCATACCGCGACGCAATTTGAACGCAGCCACATCCTTTTTGGAAATGGTTGCAATGGCACGCTGACCAGTAATAGTGGACAACTCCTCAACTGCATAGTCGATAAGTTTCTTATCTGCAACAGCCGCGCCAATACCTCTGGACACGACAATTTTTCGCAATTTTGGAACTTGCATTACATTTTTGTAACCAAATTCTTCACGCAATGCAGGAAGTACACGCTCCTGATATTCTGTCTTTAATCTTGAAGTGTAACTCATAACTATATTACGTCATTAGTGGTTTTGGCGTAACGCACTTTCTTTCCATCTTCCATTCGGTAACCTATACGGGTGGCATCCCCGTTTTTGTCTACCAAGGCAAGGTTGGAAATATGCAACGCAGCTTCCTTTTCTACAATTCCGCCCTGTGGGTTTGAAGCGCTTGGCTTCTGGTGCTTTTTAATCATATTGACACCTTCCACAATGGCTTTGTTCTTTATCTTGTCAACGCTAAGTACTTTACCTTCCTGATCCTTATGATCTCCGGCCATTACCTTAACGCTATCTCCTACTTTTATTTTAAGCTTCATCATTTCCTGTTGTATTTAAAGCACCTCTGGAGCCAATGAAACAATCTTCATGAACTGCTTATCACGTAGTTCCCTAGCTACGGGTCCAAAAACACGAGTACCGCGCATTTCTCCCTGAGCATTTAGAAGAACACAAGCGTTGTCATCAAAACGGATATAGGATCCATCTGGACGGCGCACTTCCTTTTTGGTACGCACTACAACAGCAGTTGATACAGCTCCTTTCTTCACTTGGCCGTTAGGCGTAGCATCCTTAACAGAAACAACGATCTTATCGCCCAATGAAGCGTAACGTCTTTTTGTACCACCCAGTACGCGGATGGTCAAAACTTCTTTGGCGCCGGTATTATCCGCAACGCGTAATCTTGATTCTTGCTGTACCATAATTACTTAGCTCTTTCTATGATTTCTACGAGTCTCCAGCATTTGGATTTGCTTAAAGGTCGTGTCTCCATGATCTTTACAGTATCACCAATATTGCAATCGTTGGTCTCGTCGTGCGCAACATACTTTTTCGTCTTTAAAACGAATTTTCCGTACATAGGATGTTTAACTTTCTTGACCTCTGCAACTACGATGGATTTCTGCATCTTGTTGCTGGTCACTACACCTATACGCTCTTTTCTTAAATTTCTTTTTTCCATCTTAAGCGACATTATTGTATTTCTCTTTTTGTGAGTTCTGTGGCAATACGTGCAACAGATCTTCTAAGCCCCCTAAGTTGAATAGGATTCTCCAAAGGAGAAATGGCGTGTGCCATCTTGAGGTCTGTATAGGCCTTTTTTGCCTTAACCAACTCTTCCTGTAATTCCGCTACAGACTTTTCTTTTATCTCTGATTGTTTCATTTTAAAAAATTTTATTCAGGTTGAAAGTCGCGTGCGATTACATACTTGGTTCTCACTGGAAGCTTCTGTGCAGCTAGGCGTAATGCTTCACGAGCCACTGGTTCACTCACTCCACCTATCTCAAAAAGCATTCTTCCAGGTTTAACAACAGCTGCCCAATACTCAACGGCACCCTTACCTTTACCCATCCTTACCTCAAGAGGTTTTTTGGTTATAGGCTTGTCAGGAAAAATTCGTATCCAAAGTGACCCTTCACGTTTCATAAAACGGGTAGCCGCAATACGCGCTGCCTCGATCTGACGGGAATTGATAAAGTTAGAATCCAATGATTTTATCCCGAAAGTACCATTCGAAAGCTCGTGGCCCCGACCGGCATTTCCCTTCATCCGCCCTTTCTGTTGCTTGCGGAATTTTGTCTTTTTAGGCTGTAACATTATTCTTTACTTTATAAATTACTTTCTACGGCGTGGGCCTTTACCCCTGCCGCCTGATTTACCTCCTTGCTTCTTGGACATCCCTACCAAAGGTGAAAGATCACGCTTACCATAAACCTCACCTTTCATAATCCAAACCTTGATACCAAGACGACCATATGTGGTGTGCGCTTCTACTAATGCATAATCAATATCTGCACGGAAAGTAGAAAGAGGTATCCTTCCATCCTTGTAAGACTCGTTACGTGCCATTTCAGCACCGTTCAAACGTCCGGAAATTTGAATTTTGATTCCTTCAGCATTCATACGCATCGCCGCAGCGATTGCCATTTTGATTGCACGCCTATAAGAGATACGGTTCTCTACTTGACGGGCTACACTTTGACCTACCAAGAAAGCATCAAGTTCTGGTCTCTTGATCTCAAAAATATTGATCTGAACTTCCTTCTGAGTCAATTGTTTCAACTCTTCTTTAAGCTTATCAACCTCCTGACCACCTTTACCGATTATGATCCCCGGACGGGCGGTGGTGATGGTGAGTGTAACCAATTTAAGGGTACGCTCAATTATAACTCTAGATACACTCGCTTTAGAGAGACGGGCGTGAATGTATTTTCTGATTTTGTCATCTTCGGCAAGCTTATCGCCGTAGTCGTTACCACCGTACCAGTTGGACTCCCATCCTCTAATGATACCTAGGCGATTTCCGATTGGATTTGTCTTCTGTCCCATATTACTTGCTTACAGTGTTTTCTTTAGACCCCAACACGATTGTTACGTGATTACTTCTCTTTCTTATACGGTGTGCTCTTCCCTGTGGAGCGGGACGTAGGCGCTTAAGCATACTCCCACCATCAACGCGGATTTCCTTTATAATAAGACCAGCATCTTCAAGGCTTCCATCCTCGTTCTTCTCCTGCCAGTTTGCAATTGCACTAAGCAATAATTTCTCAACACGGCCAGCAGCTTCCTTATTACTGAACTTCAATATCTGAAGTGCTTCTTCAACACCTTTACCACGTACCAAATCAACAACAAGCCTCATTTTACGAGGAGAAGTAGGGCAATTGTTCAATTTGGCGAAAGCCAAATTTTTCTTAGCCTCCTTGATCTGCAATGCTCTTTCTTTTTTACGAACTCCCATGGCTTATCTTTTTCCTTTATTTTTAGTTCCGCCGTGACCTCGGTACGACCGTGTAGGTGAAAATTCACCCAATTTGTGACCTACCATGTTTTCAGTAACATAAACAGGAACAAACTGACGACCATTGTGCACTGCTATCGTCTGACCAACGAAATCTGGAGTGATCATTGAAGCCCTAGACCAAGTCTTGATAACGATCTTTTTATTTGAAGCCACATTGGCCTCAACTTTTCTTTCTAACTTATAGTGAACGTAAGGTCCCTTTTTTAATGAACGTGCCATATCTTATTATTTCTTTCTACGTTCTACAATATATTTATTACTCGCTTTGGTACGGGTACGGGTCCTAAAA
The DNA here is from genome assembly GCA_049671285.1 of Leeuwenhoekiella sp. Classification (GTDB taxonomy): domain Bacteria; phylum Bacteroidota; class Bacteroidia; order Flavobacteriales; family Flavobacteriaceae; genus Leeuwenhoekiella. Next base: position 90,468 of record JBATUQ010000002.1, read on the forward strand.
CCTTTGGCCGGGATACCGTTACGTGAACGTGGATGTCCACCTGACGCACGGCCTTCCCCACCACCCATTGGGTGATCTACCGGGTTCATTACCACTGGACGTGTCCTTGGACGACGACCCAACCAACGCTTTCGACCTGCCTTACCAGAAACCAACAGCTGATGATCACTGTTTGATACAGCACCTATGGTCGCCATACAATCAGCCAAAACCAGACGGGTTTCGCCAGAGGGCAATTTTATAGTTGCAAACTTCCCATCACGAGCCATCAATTGCGCAAAAGCACCGGCACTACGGGCCATAACAGCACCCTGACCTGGTCGCAGCTCCACACAGGAAACAATGGAACCCAATGGTATATCGGCCAACGGCATTGCATTACCAATTTCTGGAGCGGTACCTTGCCCAGCAAGACCGGAAACAAGATTTTGACCCACCTGCAAACCGTTAGGTGCAATTATGTAGCGCTTCTCACCATCTTGATAGTTCAAAAGGGCAATAAAAGCGGTACGGTTAGGATCATACTCGATAGTAGCAACCGTTGCAGGAATACCCACTTTGTTACGTTTAAAATCGATTACCCGATAACGTCTCTTGTGACCACCACCTTTGTAGCGCATGGTCATCTTACCTTGACTGTTTCTACCCCCAGACTTTTTTATCGGAGCCAATAGGCTTTTTTCCGGCTTATCAGTAGTGATGGCGTCAAACCCATTTACTACTCTAAATCGCTGTCCTGGGGTGATTGGTTTAAGTTTTCTTACTGACATTAGTTTGTCTTAAATGTTACTGTAAAAATCAATCACATCACCTTCCGCCACCTGTACGATAGCCTTTTTAATGGCTTTCGTTTTACCAGTGATCATTCCAGATTTTGTGAATTTGGAATTACGATCCGGGCGGACGTTCATAGTTCTAACTTTTTCAACTGAAACGCCGTAAGCTGCTTCAACAGCTTTCTTAATTTCAACCTTATTTGAACCCGAATTCACTTCAAAGGTGTAGCGGTTGTTCAACTCACTATCCATTGTAGCTTTTTCGGTAATTACTGGTTTTATCAAAATACTCATAACGCTTACTTGCTTAAAGTTTGCTCAATTCCTTCTAAAGCCCCTTCCAAGAATACTACATTTTGAGCATTCATAATACGATAAGTATTTAATTCAGAGCTAGTTACAACTTCGGAAGCTGCCAAATTGCGCGACGACAAATATACATTATTATTTGACGCGCCCAACACAAACAAAGACTTTTTCCCGTCTAATCCTAATCCTTTAAGGACATTAACAAAATCTTTGGTCTTTGGAGCATCAAAATCAAAATTCTCAACAACAACAATCGCATTGTCCTTAGCTTTCTGTGTCAAGGCAGACTTACGTGCCAAACGTTTCTGAGCTTTGTTGAGCTTAAAGGAATAATCTCTGTTACGAGGTCCAAAAACACGGCCACCACCCTTGAAGATAGGCGACTTGATACTACCCGCACGTGCGGTACCAGTACCTTTTTGCTTCTTGATCTTGCGGGTACTTCCTACAATCTCAGCGCGCTCTTTAGCCTTGTGTGTTCCTTGACGTTTATTGGCCAAATGTTGTTTTACATCAAGATAGATCGCGTGATCGCTGGCTTCTACACCAAAAACAGCATCTGAAAGTTCGACTTCCCTGCCTGTTTCTTTTCCGTTTATATCTACTACTGCTAGCTTCATTATCTCTCAATGATTACATAAGAATTCTTTGCACCGGGAACACATCCCTTAACAACAAGTAGGTTCTTTTCAGCAACCACTTTTAAAACTCTTAAATTTTGAACTTTTACTCTTTCGCCGCCCATTCTTCCGGCCATTTTCATGCCCTTGAATACACGTGCAGGATACGATGCCGCACCGATAGAACCGGGAGCACGCAAACGGTTATGCTGACCGTGAGTCGCCTGACCTACACCGCCAAAACCGTGACGTTTTACAACACCTTGAAATCCTTTCCCTTTTGAGGTGCCGACAACATCAACAAACTGGCCTTCTCTAAAGACCTCTACGGTGACCGCATCCCCTAGTTTAAACTCTCCTTCAAAATCCTGGAACTCGACGATCTTGCGCTTTGCTTCTGTTCCTGCTTTCTTGGCGTGGCCAGTTGCAGCTTTAACAGCAGTCTTTGCGTCATCGAAACCAAGTTGAAGGGCTTCATACCCGTCAGTTTCTTTGGTTCTGACTTGGGTGACAATGCAGGGACCTGCTTCAATAACGGTACACGGCATATTCTTGCCATTCTCGTCAAAGATGCTGGTCATACCTACTTTTTTTCCAATTAACCCAGACATATCTAATTATTGATTATTAATTACTCTTTTAGCGTTTTCGCTTTCGCGAAAAAAAACAGGGTCAAAATACCTTCAACCCTGAATGTATTCTTACCGTTTTTCCCTCGCCCGCAGCTTAGGACATGTTTATCCTGAACTTCTATCAGGATCTCAATTCTTTACCTCAAAAGCTATTCGATAAACCTTTCGAGAGACTTCCGCCTCGGCGGAAGTGAAAAGAACTACACTTTAATCTCCACCTCGACACCACTGGGAAGCTCTAATTTCATAAGAGCATCAATGGTTTTTGATGACGAGCTGTATATATCAAGTAAGCGTTTGTATGAATTTAATTCAAACTGCTCACGGGATTTTTTATTTACGTGAGGAGAGCGCAATACTGTGAATATTTTCTTGTGCGTTGGCAAAGGGATTGGCCCAGTTACTACAGCACCAGTACTCTTTACGGTCTTTACAATCTTCTCCGCAGATTTATCTACCAAGTTATGATCGTATGATTTTAATTTAATTCTTATTTTTTGACTCATGGCTTAGTAAATTATGCGTTTTCAGTTCCGCGGGCAGCCGCTATTACATCTTTAGAAACGTTAGATGGAGTTTCTGCATAATGCGCAAATTCCATAGTTGACGTTGCACGACCTGATGAAAGCGTACGTAGCGTAGTCACATATCCAAACATTTCAGAGAGAGGCACTAAAGCTTTAACAACTTTTGCACCGGCACGGTCACCCATGCTGCTCATCTGACCACGACGACGGTTAAGGTCACCTACAATATCCCCCATGTTTTCTTCTGGAGTAATAACCTCAACTTTCATGATTGGCTCAAGGATAACCGATCCTGCTTTTTTACTAGCAGCTTTATATCCCATTTTGGCAGCCAATTCAAACGAGAGACCATCAGAATCCACAGGGTGGAAGGATCCATCCCTAAGGGTGATTTTCATAGAATCCATCTCAAAACCAGCCAAAGGACCATTCTTCATAGCGTCTTTGAAACCTTTCTCAACGTTAGGGATGTATTCTTTAGGAATGTTACCACCTTTAATTACGTTTTCAAACTGGAGCCCTTCAAAACCTTCTTCTGCTGGCTCCATAGTAAATACGATATCCGCAAATTTACCACGACCACCAGACTGCTTCTTATAAACCTCACGGTGATCTGCTACTAGTGTAATTGCTTCCTTATATTCAACCTGAGGTTGACCTTGGTTAACATCCACCTTAAACTCACGACGCAAACGGTCACAGATAATATCCAAGTGAAGCTCGCCCATACCAGATATAATGGTTTGGCCTGAAGCTTCATCAGTACGAACCTGGAAAGTTGGATCCTCTTCGGCCAATTTAGCCAAAGCCATACCCAATTTATCCACATCTGCTTTGGTTTTTGGCTCAACCGCGATACCGATAACGGGATCCGGGAAGTCCATACTTTCCAAAACAATAGGATGATTAAGGTCTGACAAGGTATCACCCGTCTTAATATCCTTAAACCCTACAGCAGCACCAATATCACCAGCTTCGATAAAATCGATAGCATTTTGCTTGTTGGAGTGCATCTGATAGATTCGCGAAATACGCTCCTTATTTTGTGAACGGTTGTTCAACACATAAGAACCAGCTTCCAAACGACCTGAATAGGTACGGAAGAATGCTAAACGACCTACAAAAGGATCGGTAGCAATTTTAAAGGCAAGCGCAGCAAATGGAGCAGTTACATCCGGTTTACGCAATTCTTCTTTTTCAGTATCCGGGTTTACACCCACGATACCTTCCTTATCTACCGGTGAAGGCAGGTAGCGGCAAACCGCATCAAGAAGGAATTGAACACCTTTATTTTTAAAGGCAGATCCACAGATCATAGGAATGATAGACATATCCATCACGGCAGCACGCAAAGCAGCATGAACTTCATCTTCAGTGATAGAGTCTTCGTCTTCCATGAATTTCTCCAAAAGATTCTCATCGTAACCCGCAACTTCTTCTATAAGCATTGCGCGGTACTTACGAGCTTCTTCTTTCAAGTCTTCAGGAATCTCGATAACATCAAATGTGGCTCCCTGAGTCTCATCGTGCCAAACAACCGCACGGTTCTTAACAAGGTCGATAATTCCTTTGAAGTCACCCTCGTCACCAATGTTCAAAACAATGGGTACTGCGTTAGACTTCAACATATCTTTTACCTGCTGGCATACAGCAAGAAAGTTTGAACCCTGACGGTCCATTTTATTAACAAAACCTATACGTGGAACTTTATAGTTATCGGCAAGCCTCCAGTTAGTCTCAGATTGTGGCTCAACACCATCAACTGCTGAAAACAAGAAAACCAACCCATCAAGCACACGCAATGAACGGTTTACCTCAACGGTAAAGTCCACGTGACCCGGGGTGTCAATAATATTGAAATTATAATCGTGAGTATCCGGAAGTGGCTGTGCATTCTCCATCGGAAACTTCCAAATACAAGTAGTTGCAGCTGAAGTAATCGTGATACCACGCTCCTGCTCCTGCTCCATCCAGTCCATCGTTGCGGCACCATCATGCACCTCACCGATTTTATGACTCACACCTGTATAGTAAAGAATACGTTCGGTAGTGGTAGTTTTACCGGCATCAATGTGCGCAGCAATACCAATATTTCTCGTAAATTTTAAATCTCTTTGTGCCATTTTTCTTTTTAGAATCTGAAGTGAGAGAATGCTTTATTTGCCTCTGCCATTCTATGAGTATCTGTACGCTTTTTAACAGCCGCACCTTCTTCTTTAGCCGCAGCTAAAACTTCGGAAGCCAATTTGAGCGCCATGGATTTTTCATTTCGCTTGCGCGAAAAACTGATCAACCATTTCATCGCAGTAGAAATCTTGCGGTCTGGTCGTATCTGCATCGGGATCTGAAAGGTAGCACCACCTACACGGCGGCTACGTACTTCCACGTGAGGCATCACGTTAGAAAGCGCATCTTTCCAGATTTCAAGGGCAGTTTTCTCTTCGTTTTGGTTTTTCTCTTCCACGATATCCATCGCATCGTAAAAGATTTTAAAAGCCACCGACTTTTTTCCGTCCCACATCATCATGTTTACAAAGCGGGTCACCAGCTGGTCGTTGAAACGCGGATCTGGTAAAAGCGGTCTTTTTTTGGCCTGTCTTTTTCTCATTACTGTTGTTTAAAAGCTTCCTTTAGCTGTTAATTACTTCTTAGGGCGTTTTGCTCCGTACTTAGACCTACGCTGTAGACGGCCCTGAACACCTGCGGTATCCAATGCGCCACGAACGATATGGTAACGTACACCTGGCAAATCCTTCACCCTTCCACCTCTAACCAATACTATCGAGTGCTCTTGGAGATTGTGCCCCTCACCGCCGATGTATGCGTTCACTTCCTTACCGTTAGTTAACCGTACCCGAGCAACTTTACGCATTGCAGAGTTAGGTTTCTTAGGTGTAGTTGTGTACACACGGGTACAAACCCCGCGACGTTGTGGGCAAGAATCCAAAGCAGCCGATTTGCTCTTCTTGGTTATTTTGGTTCTACCTTTTCGTACTAATTGTGAAATTGTTGGCATAATTTCGTTTACCTAATTATAGTTATAATTGTGCCCCCTTTTCTAAGGGCTTGCAAAGTTACATTTTATTTTTACTTAATCAAGTTATAAATGATTAATTTTCACAGATAATCTGCACAACTTTTTTCCGTTAGTTCTTGGCACTTTATTAATTGCTTTATAATCATTCCCCCAATCCAGTGTCAAACCGTTTTACCTTATATATATGTATCACTTTTATTTGGGGTTTGAATGGTTGTATGCGTGGTCAGGAACTTTCGGTCAATATCACGGGAAAGGATTCGCTAAGTGAAAAGCTTGCGCAGGATTACCAATGGCCAAAACGCCTGATTTCCGTTGACCAAATAGAAGACTCGATGAACGGCCTTATCGATACTCTTGCTATACAGGGGTATTTTGATGTAATGCTCAACCGGCAAGAATCCTCGGAAAATCTTCAGTACAACTACCTTTTGGCTGTTGGAAAAATATCAGATACGATCAACCTAAATGTAAAAGATCCTAAAATTGCCGCGCAACTGGCTGCTTTAGGTTTTCGGCAGGATGAAGGCTTCCGCATCCCGGTACATAGACTTCAATCCCTGCTCGATAAGCTTGTTGTTGCTTCAAACAAGCAAGGCTATCCCCTCGCCCAACTTAGACTCGCACAAATTGAGCGGGATGCTGAATCCGTTTCGGCAAAATTGGATTTTGTTTCCGGTAACCGCAGAACAATAGATTCCCTGATCATCAAAGGGTATGAGGATTTTCCCAGTTCATTTTTAAAGCATTATGCCAAATTAAACACGGGAAAAACCTTTGATCCTGAAAACATCCTCAAAGCCAGCCAGTCGCTCGATGGGCTTCCCTTTGTTAACAGTACCCGGGATGCAGAAACCTTGTTCAGGGAGGAGGACACTTCAGTATATCTATATCTGAAAAAGGTGAACGCCAATGCCTTTGATGGCGTTTTGGGATTCAATACGGATACCGAAAACGGCAAACTTCGCTTTAATGGCTATCTTGATCTGGCTTTGGTGAATAATCTCAATTTCGGCGAGAGCCTAAAAATCAAATACCGTGGGGACGGCAGTGACCAGACCAATCTCAACGTTGACCTCACGGCGCCCTATCTCTTAAAAAGTCCGCTAACGGCAGTGGCTGGTTTCAACCTCTTTAGAAGGGACACTACCTTCTCGACCAACAGGCAGCAACTGCGGCTTCAATATCAATTATCCCGAAAAATAGCCATTGGAATTTCAGGAACATTGGAAAACGCCGAAAGCATCAATGATCAATTGAACAGTGCCACGCTTGCAGACTACACCAAAAGCAGGGCCGGTCTGACATTTTCTTTTCAGTCAGGCGATAGGGCCTCTGTCTTCGATCCTCCAGATTATTTGCTGGCGGAGGCATTTTTGGCCAACCGTAAAACCAGTCAGGAAAAGGTGGATCAAACTGGTTTGGAAATTGGCGCCGGAAAGACATTTGCGTTGCTGCCAAAATTTTCCATATTACTTAAAAATCAAACTTTCGGGTTATTTTCAGATGGTTTTTTTGTCAACGAGCTTTACCGCATCGGTGGAATCAATAGCATACGCGGCTTTCGTGAAAACAGCATTGACGTCAATTTTGCAACGGTACTCAATGCCGATCTCAAATATGCCGTCGCACCAGATCTTCTGATACAAGGCATTGCTGATGCTGCTTATTTTGAGAACGAGGTAACGGCTCAGGATGGAATTCTCTACAGCCTGGGACTGGGGACAAGCCTGAATACTTCGGGAGGGATTTTTTCAATTTTGCTGGCGAAAGGTTTTTACCCCAATGCTACCTTTGAGTTAACAGATCTGATTACGCATATACAGTTTTTGTTAAATTTTTGAAACTGATAATGACATAGGTTATAAGTTAAGCATTTTACCCAAAACAATAGGTGTTTACTACCATACGAATATGCCCCCTCTAACAGCACTATTTTACTCATTCTTCGTACACACTTCAAACATATTATGAGCAAATAACAATGAGGAACGTAAAGTTGATCAAGAATTCCAGAACCTTTACGATAACGTTTTATGACTTCCAATGCTCTTTATTCTTCTTAAATATCTTGTGGATTTAACTTTAATTTTGCACTTTTGACTCGGCTAATTTAAATAAATCAAACAATGAAGCACTTTTTTAAAGGAATGCTGATGCTTTTAATGGCATTGGCTGTGCACGGTGTACGTGCACAGGAAAGAACAATCACAGGAACCGTTACAGATGGCAATAAGCAGCCATTGCCAGGGGTAACCGTACTTGTGAAGGGCACCACAACTGGTACCCAAACAGATTTTGACGGGAACTACTCAATTGAGACATCCGAGGGCAATACACTGGTTTTTTCATATGTAGGTTTTGCTACTCAGGAAGTTGTAGTTGATGATAGAAATACCTTTGACATCTCGTTGAAGGCTGGTGAAGCTTTAGATGAGGTTGTGGTGACTGGTGTAGGTATAGCAACAAGTAAGAGAAAAGTAGGTATATCGGTTCAATCTGTTGACGGTGATGAATTGTCGCCGGCCCCTGCCTCGGATTTGTCACAAGCTTTAATAGGTAAAGTACCCGGTGCTACAATTCAATCAACGACAGGCCAACCTGGCTCCCAGCAAAGTATTTTGTTACGGGGGATCAACTCATTAGGGAGTACACAACCGATGATTTTAGTTGATGGTATCCAGATTAACGATGATAATATAGCTAATGGAAACGACGGAAACGTCTCCTCTCGTTTAGCTGATCTAGACCTTGGCAACGTAGAACGCGTTGAAGTTATTCAAGGTGCAGCTGCAGGTACAATTTACGGAGCTCAGGGAGCTAACGGGGTGATTCAGATTTTTACCAAGAGGGGCAAGGCCGGTAAGATGAGGATAAATTTTAGGCAAGATGTGGGTTTTAGTTCTGCACTTGAGGGAAATTTCAAAATCGCAGATAGGCACTATTTCGACACCACCGCAGATGGTTTTTTAGCCGCAAATGCTGCAGGAGAAAGATTACTCCCAGATCCAATAACGGGAGTCTGGGGTACACCAATTGGTACTATAGATGAGAATACACTAGTTGACAAACCTTTTGCAGAAGAAACTTTTGACAACTTAGATGCCGTGCTAAAGGACGCTGCAGTTACGAAAAACACAAGAGTTAACATTAGTGGTGGTAGTGAACAAGTACGTTTTGCATCGAGCCTATCGTACCTAGACCAAGAATCGATAATCATTGGTGACCTTAAAAGGTATAACTTCAGAAATTCTGTAACTGTTGATATTACCGATAAACTTCAGGGTACATTCAGCGGAACTTTCATTGCTAGTGAAAATACTTCAGGAGGTATTACAAATACCGATAACGTGAATAGTGCTTTTTCAAATTCCATTTTGGTTCCTCAATATATCAATAACCAAGCACTGGATGCTGAAGGTAATTTCGTAGGTAGACCTCGAGGTGATAACAGCGTGAATCCATTCTTTACTTTTGAAAATCGATTTTATGATCTCGAATTAAGAAGATTCCTTGGTAACGCTAACCTTACTTATAATCCATTTGACTTCTTAGAAATTGATTACAAATACGGTATAGATACGTACGATACAAAGTTTAGAGATTTTACCAGAAATCAGACTTTACTTCTTACGCCTGGTATACCACCATTTGAAGGACAGTTAATTGAGAGACCTGATAGGGGTACCACTCAAAACTCGCTATTATCTGCGTTCTTTACATTTGATTTTGAAGAGGACTTCGATTTGTCGAATTTTCCTTTAAACTCGACGACACATTTGGCTTACGATTGGAGGCGAGAGGATTTTGATAGAATCACGATAACTGGAACAGAATTACCAACATACTCAGATAATATAAATCTTAACCAGTCTGGAAACCAAAGCGCTACAGCTTTTAGTGATTCTTTTAGAACGTACGGTTTTTTAGTCAATCAAAAATTTGATTTCGGTGAATATTTTGGTGTATCAGGAGGTGTAAGAGTTGATTATTCATCTGCTTTTGGAGAAGGTTCTGATGCTTTTGTTTTCCCAAGAGGAGACTTGTATGTAAGAGTAGATTCATTTTTAGACCAAGATTGGCTCAACCAGTTTAAACTTAGAGCCGCTTATGGAGAAGCAGGTATTCAACCTGGACCTTTCGATAGGATCCCAACACTTTCTTCTGGGCAAATAGATCAGACACCTGTATTGGCACTACCGGCAACATTGCAGAATGAAGCTCTTGGTGTACAGGTTTCCAAAGAACTAGAGTTTGGTACCGATATAACTTTTCAACTATTCGACGGCAACTTGTTTAACAGAATTGATTTAAGCGCTGTTTACTATACTAGAGATTCTGAGGACGTAATTAGGGCTATTGACATCTCACCATCCCAAGGGGCTAGTGCAATTTTGACAAATGCCATAAATATTGAAACCAATGGATGGCAATTAGGTCTGAATATGGCTGTGGCCAATGTTGAAAATTTCAAGTGGAATTCTACAATTAATTTTGGTACTTGGGAGAGTATATTGACAAATATTTCAAATGATGCAGATATCCCACTCGGGAACAATTTTGTCCTAAAAGAAGGTGCTCCGGTAGGTGCATTTTTTGGGTTCCCAGTCCTAACAAGCTTAACTCAAACGAGGTCTGATGGTTCAAGGTATATCGAGGACGCAGATTTGAATGATTTTGAAGTAATCGGGAATGGCTACGTGGTCGAAACTGCTACTAGACGCGCTGTAATTGGAGATGAACAGCTATTAATAGGTGATCCTACACCTGATTTTAATATGAGTTTTATCAACAATTTTACATTTTATAAAAACTTAAATTTATCATTTCAACTAGATTGGTTTGAAGGAATGGATATATACAATCAAACAAGACAATGGTTGTATAGGGACTTATTACACGGTGATGTCAGTCAACCTATAACAATTGATGGCACCTCTGGAGCTTATGCCGCCTACTATACAAATTTGTACAACACGAATGTTCCTACATCAGAGTTTGTTGAAGATGGTTCATTTGTAAGACTAAGAAACTTGACTATGAGCTATGACTTTGGAAGCTTCATCAAAAATGTTCAGAGCTTGGCAGTATCGGTTTCAGGTGATAATTTATTTACCATTACGGATTATTCTGGTATTGATCCCGAAGCATCCTCAAATCTCAATAGTTCAACCCAAAGAGGTCTTGATCAATATGCTTTTCCTAACTTTAGGACTCTCTCGCTTGGAGTAAACGTAACTTTTTAAAAATTAATATTATGAAAGGAATTAATAAATATTTGTTCTTGCTTACATTTTCAATCTTTTCGTGTAGCGATGCCGAACTGGATGTGGCTAACCCTAATTCACCCACTTTTGACGCTGTTGAGACTGAGTCTGGACTAAATCAGTTGGCCTCAGGTGTTTATGCAGCCTCAGGAAATTTCTACCATTGGATTACTTTTGCTTATCACGAAGCTATGGGTGATGCGATTTATATCCCGTGGGGTAATTGGAGTTTTAGATGGGTGAATCAACCTACATCCATAACTTTGGATGATGGAACCGTGATCACACCACCTCAAGAAGGTGCACAAGGTGAATCTCTTGAGTTAAGAAATACTAGAACACAAGGCACGGATAATGCATTTGCTAACCCTTGGAGAACTATGTATGCTACAAATAATAGCAGTAATTTAATATTACGTTTAGTAGAAACAACCGAATTTTCAGGAGATGCTGAAACCAAAAAGTCGGTTTATCGAGCTTGGGGTTATTTCTGGAAGGGGTATGTTTATTCTAGGATCGGATCGCTCTACACTGCTGGCCTAATTATTGACGAAGCAAACACGACTAACAACAATTATGTCTCTAACGAAGATATCCTTACAGAAGCTGCAAAAAACTTTGAGTTGGCTAAAGACGAATTAAATTCCATCTCTGGTAGCATCACTGCTATTACTTCTTCTATAATTCCAAGCAATCTTGTTCCCTCATCATTTAGGGGTCAATCAGCTGGTACGACGCTGACCAAAGAAGGCTGGATACGAAACATTAACACAATGTTAGCCCGTAACATCCTTGTGAATACGAAGGTTTCAAATATGACCAGCGCGCAATGGGATGAAATATTAGAACTGACTAATCAGGGTCTACAGCCTTCAGATTATGTTTTCGTAATGAAACAGGATGGTAATAATTATGAAATCACTACTACTGTAAATGCTAGGGTAAGCACTGATTACGGCTGGCATTTCTTAAGTGAACGTTTAGTACAAGATTTCAAAGAAGGGGATGATCGATATGTCGATAATGTCCAAGAACTATCAAGTCCTCAAGTAAACCGAAGTGGAAGGGGAATTCATTACGGTACTCGCTGGGGTTTTATTACTGATGCAGATTACGCGGTAATAGAAAACGACAAAGCAAATATCTATTACGCCGGAACTTATGAAGAGAATCAACTTATGCGAGCAGAAGCGTTAATGTACACAGGTCAAGTTGATCAAGGTCTATCCATAGTAGATGCAGTTAGAGAATACCAAGAAGCCGATTTAGAAGCCGTTTCAGGAACAGATATCACATTAGATGGTGCCCTTGAAGAGCTAAGAGTGGAAAGAAGAATTGGTTTGCTTTTACGGGGTGTTTCTTTTTACGATGCACGCCGATGGGACGTAACAAAAGAACCTCAAACTGGACTGGTTGTACTTGATGGGTCTGGAAATCTAAATACCGACGCAACATTTAATTATAATTATCTAGACTACTGGAGTGTTCCTGATCAAGAGTTAGTTTTTAATGAACCTAGCGAAAATTCAGTAACTGTTATAAGTCCTAATTAATTAATTACGCCATTAATCTTATAAACTGATTTAGATACGTGTATTGTCATCTAAGAAAACTAATCGGAAAAATCCGATTAGTTTTTTTTGTTTCAACATATGCTGAAATGACCTTTTGATCGAAGTAGTTATGGTATAAAACAATCTTAAATAGGCTGCTCGTATAAGCAGCCAATTTTCATTTCCCATACATGAAAACAATACTATCTTTACATCATGCAAAATATTACACACATTTACGGTACCCGCGCCGTCATAGAAGCAATCAAAGCTGACAAGGAAGTAGACAAAGTCTATCTGCAACGGGATTTAAACAATCCGCTAATAAAGGAGTTGGAAGGCCTCATCAAGGAGCAAGGTATTTCTTCGACATACGTACCTGAAGAAAAGCTCTATAAACTATCCAAACAAAATCACCAAGGTGCTGTAGCGACCATTTCACCGGTCACATATGCACCTTTCGAAGAAACAGCCGAAGCAATTTTACAGGTAAAGGAAAAGCCTTTTTTCCTTCTCCTAGATCAGGTCTCAGACGTGCGGAATTTTGGGGCCATTTTAAGAAGTGCCGAATGTGCAGGAGTTGACGCCGTCATCGTACCCAAAACAGGCAACGCGCCGGTTACGCAGGATACGGTAAAGACTTCCGCGGGAGCGGCATTTAATATCCCTATTTGTAAAGTGGATCATCTTAAGGATGCTTTATTTTATTTACAGGGATCAGGTGTGCAGATCGTGGCAGCCAGTGAAAAAACAGATCAACTGCTCTATCAGGTTGACCTGAATCATCCCATCGGGATCGTGATGGGCAGCGAGGACAAAGGGATTACTTCAGGAATACTAAAAATGGTAGATCATAAGGCCAAACTGCCTATGTTCGGAAAAATTAGTTCTTTGAATGTTTCGGTGGCCTGTGGTGCGTTTCTTTATGAAGTCGTGAGGCAGAGGCTTTAGTCCCAAGTGGAGTTGGAAATCCATCCATCCTTGGTGTTGTCGGTCTCTTCAACATCCTCATCATCAATAGGTTCAATAAAGTTTCCATCTTTATCAAATTGACGTAGAAAAGGATCGTCGCTTTCGTCATAATCCACTGCCTGCCACGCATATTTTTTCGGTTTTGCAATTGGACTTTTGAAAACAAGGGCCAAAAGAATACCGCCTATCATTCCTGCGAGATGCCCTTCCCAACTCACTCCGGGATTATTGGGCAACAATCCCCAGACCAGACTTCCGTAGATAAATACCACGATGAGCGAGAAAGCAATCAACCGGTAATATCTAGACCAGATTCCTTTAAAAAAAAGAAAGGAAGCCAACCCATAAATGATCCCACTCGCCCCAATGTGATACGCCTGCCGGCCTATGAGCCAGGTACCCAAACCACTTAAAACAATTAACCATAATAAGACATTGGTTGACACGGGCCTGTAGAAATACAGTAAGCCTGCCGTCAGTACGAGCATCGGGACGCTATTACTTGCCAAATGACCAATGCTGGAGTGAATAAAAGGTGAAAAAACAATTCCCCGAAGACCGATAACATCCCGGGGCAGCACACCTAATGAGGTGAAATTATATCCAAATCGTACTTCTACCCAGAAAATTACCCACATCAACAGCACAAACAACAAAGGCCACAGGATCACCCGGCCCGAAAAAACAAATGGATCTACATCTCGATTAGTGCGCACGATTTCTGTTTAGCAAGTTCCTGACCAAACAAAGTTAGGTGCAACATTGTCAGCATCGTCACGTTTTGAATACTTTTGACCTATGAACACACCGCTTGCAGAACGCTTACGACCCAAAAAACTTTCAGAATATCTGGGACAGGATCACTTGGTTGGCCCCAATGGTGCTCTTACCGTTATTTTGCGAACGGGCAACATCCCATCATTGATTTTTTGGGGGCCTCCCGGAGTTGGCAAAACGACCCTCGCCTCGCTTTTGGCAGAACAGACAGACCGGTCCTTTTATACGTTGAGTGCAATAAACAGCGGTGTTAAGGAAGTCAGGGAGATCATCGAGAAAGCCAAGGGCGGCGGCGGACTGTTCACCGCTAAAAATCCAATCTTGTTTATTGACGAGATACACCGTTTTAGCAAGTCTCAGCAGGACTCGCTGCTAGGTGCGGTCGAAAAAGGCTGGATTACTTTGATAGGTGCAACTACTGAAAATCCAAGTTTTGAAGTGATCTCGGCGTTGCTTTCCCGTTGTCAGGTCTATGTACTTGAAGCATTTTCTGCGGAAGAATTAAAGTCCCTTTTGCACCGTGCCCTGGCCGAAGATTCGTATTTAAAGAAAAAAAACATCGTGCTCAAGGAGACGGAATCCCTGCTACGCCTGAGCGGTGGCGACGCCCGTAAGTTGCTGAACATCTTTGAGCTGGTCGTCAATGCTTCAGAAGGGGATACAATTGTGATCACCAATGATCTGGTGACATCAAAGGCCCAACAGAGCACCGTACGGTACGACAAGACCGGTGAGCAGCATTACGATATCATTTCGGCATTTATAAAATCAATACGGGGCAGCGATCCCAATGCGGCCGTCTATTGGCTGGCGAGGATGATAGAAGGTGGTGAGGATGTCAAGTTTATTGCCAGAAGGCTGATCATTTTAGCTTCCGAAGATATAGGCAACGCCAATCCCACGGCACTTGTGCTGGCCAGCAGCACCTTTACTGCGGTCACCACGGTGGGTCATCCCGAGGCGCGTATCATCCTCAGCCAATGTGTCACCTATCTGGCCACTTCACCCAAAAGCAACGCTTCCTATCAGGCGATCAATGAGGCACAGCGTATCGTGAGGGAAACGGGAAATCTTGGTGTACCACTGCATCTGCGCAATGCCCCTACCAAATTGATGAAAGAACTGGGCTACGGCGACAATTACGAGTATTCGCACAACGGTGCAGGTAATTTTACCGATCAGGAGTACATGCCAAAAGAACTTGAGGGCAAGCAACTTTACGATCCCGGAAGCAACAAACGTGAAGACGGCATCCGGGGGTTCTTAAAATCCCGCTGGAAAAACAAATATGGGTATTAGCCATTTGGCGAAAGAAAAACAGAAAGTTTTCAACTGGAAATAAGGTTACTCAATAGGCAGGAAAACCATTTTAACCAGTCCGGAAACCCCTTTGATTTCCCTTTCTACGAAAAATATTTTTCCATCGAAAGCCCCTACTCCACTAAAATCTATCGTTGAGATTAAATACGATCCTGTAGAAGTGCGGGTTGCAGCGCCAATTTTTGAACCACTTTCATCGAGAACATCAAAGCCACTGTTTGACTTCTTGAGCGTGTAACTGCCATCTTCACTCACGTACATCTCACCAATCGTCACGGGGCTATGATCCTTATTGACCTTGGTAATCGCCGATACTACAACCTCCTTGTCCGGGATTTCTTGAGTGGTATCAACTGCATTTTCGTTGCCAGAATGTGCTTCGGCAGTATCTACAAATTTTACAATATCGTCGCTATAGGTATATCCCAAATCTTCAAAATGCGCAAAAGCTTTTCGGATGGCTTCCTGATATCCCTCTTCAAAATTCTTGATCTTAGACCTGCCCTCCTTGGAAGTGTAAACAACAGTCCCGCGGCAATTTTTTAATTTCAATATTACTTTCGTAGAGAAAATTCCACTCTGATCAATGTTAGCGTATAACGTGTTACAGTCACCGCGATTTGAGTCTGCTGGCATTTCTTCCCGACTTAAATAAGCATCAAAGCCATACTTTCGGAACAAGAACCGGCTCAGTTTGTTGAGGTCGTATTGGTTGTCTTCCTTCTGAAATTCGAAGCGGTCTGGTACAACTACATACTTATAATCTTTTATGTCCTGGGCATTCAACTGCAAACCAAAGCAGTTAAGTAACACGATTATGTATATTTTTCTCATAGCTATTTTAAAATGTACTGGAAACCCAACTGAATACCGCCCGTACGGGCAGTTGACCAATCAGATAAAGCAAGCACGCTGGGAGTTGCAAGATAAAAATTAATGTTTTTAACCGTTGCCGAAAACAACAACCCAATATTATTGGCAGAATACGTATCTGCCGTGTAGGTAAGCCTGGTACGCAACCCACGCAGCACCCGATACTCCAGATAACCGGTCACACTGTACGATGGCCGATAGGGTCTCAATACCGATGTTAGCAACAAACCCGTTTTCATTTTATAAGTCGTTTCGGCAGCGCTTTTACAATGACATTCATCAAGATCGCGCATAAAACCATAGGAGAGATCAGTGTAAACACGGGCCGGTCGCCACGTGGTGTAATTCCCTTGGCGGTCGCCGTATGAAAAGCTTTCGAGAAAATCATCCTGAAGTATTCGCAGGTAGGGAGTCAGGTTTTCGTCTGAGGCATTTTCGTCAAATTCGAGTTGAATACCATTATAGGTATAACTTCCTTCCGCATAGAAATTCCTGATGTTCTTGGAATGGCTTACGAAGCCAAGGTCAATTATGCTCCCGCTCCAGTCCCAACGGTCGTTGATCTGGTAATTGAAGCCCAGGTCGATTCCCAGGCCCAGATTTCCACTTAAGAAAGCGTTACTGACCAAATCGCTTGCTTCAATACCACTAATGCCCGAGGTCTTTAGTTCTAAATTTAAATTGCGGATCTGTTGCGAAAAATAATTAACGCCCTGTGGTGTATCCAGGGTTACGAAGCTGCCAGTATTTCTAGTACTGCTGGCATTTGCCAAGCTGTTGTACACCTTAAACCTTCCACCCAATGTCAACTTATCCGTCACTTTTTTGTTGATACCAAAATGAAATACAGATAAGGCTTCGGCGGTAAGATTGAGTCGTGAAAAGTTAAAAAACCTGCCTACAAAAGGAGCGTTGCCGAAATAAACCAGATCAACCACATCCTTGGGTATAAAGGTAAAAGCATCAGCCTCCTGATACCAGCCGCCGCTAAAATAAATATCCTGTTTGGAGCGCCATCCAAAACTCAAAATCTCCAATTTTTGCCGAGCAAAGATGCGCTCATTGGGCCCGAGGTTTTCAACGACATCGTTTACCAGTGCATTAAAATTCAATGCGCTGTCTGCATTGAAGATATCACCTACCGTGACGCCAGAACTTCCCGATCTCAAATGCATACCACTCAATAAGGGCATGCCCAAATGGAAATTCATTACGGTGCGGCCGCCAGGATTGAGCATGATCCCTTGCGGCAAATCTTGGGAGCCGTACAATTGCCGGTCCTGTCCCCAGCCGGATTGAAGGCAGCATAAAAACAAGACCACAAAACTAGTTTTAATAGACAAACCGAAAAATGCCTTTAGATTTAAACTCAAGCGCACCCGAAGTAGGTGTCACACTGTTTTGGAGCATAATATTGACCTGAATGAACCGAGACGTTTTAAACCGGTCGAGTTCTACGCCGGCGATCACCGTTTCGTTTTCCGTGAAGACCTTATCCCCTTGTATGCTGCCGTCACTTTTAAGTTCAATGACATAGGTTACATTGCCAGCGTCATCGGTAAAAACAATTTCGCTGGAAATTTCCTTATCCAATGTACTGGTAACGCCAAATGTGAGTATCGCCTCCTGCAATTTATCCTGAATGAAGTCGTACTGAAGTTCTGTTATTGCAGCTTGCTGAGATTTTACGGGCCTCGAAGTTCCCAAGCCAACGGCATCAAAGTCGTTGGCGGCCAACTGAAAGTAAACCAAGTTAAATGTAAAATCATTCGCTAACTGAAACTCTTGGGTACGGTCAAAATCCAGATCTTGGGTACAGGACAGAAAAAGGCTCACTTTTAGGGCTACGAGCAGAACGGCAGACGCACGTTGGGGAAGATTTAGGATTAGGGGTTTCATAGACAGCCATAACGCCTTAGCGGCTTGCATTATTGTTAAAGCAGCTGCAGCAACTGCCGAAGCTCGTCGATGATAAGACCTGCTTTTTCAAAATCCTGTTTGTGATAATTAAAACATACGGCCCGCATCCCTACCCCCTCTGCACCCAGAATATCCGCTTCATAAGTATCACCTATCATCAGACTGTTTGCCGGGGTAGCTCCGGCAGTTTTCATTGCGTATTCAAAAATTCTGGGATCTGGCTTTTTGACTCCAACAGACTGGCTGGTGGTAACTGATTTAAAAAAGTGATCGATTTTTGAATTCTTCAACTTAAGATGCTGGACTTCCTCAAAACCGTTGGTAATGATGTACATCTGGTATTTTTTGCTCAATTCCTTTAGGACTTCAAAGGTTCCATCAAATAGTTCGTTGTATTTAGCCAGGTAAATAATATAATCATCAGACAGCCGGTCGATGAGCTGATCGTCAATTTTTACCTGAAGTGCGGCGAAAGTTTTTGCCAGGCGACTGTACCGTAACTGTTCTTTGGTGATCCGGTTCTCGCGGTAATACTTCCAGTACTTAAAATTAATGGGAATATAAACCTCCAGAAATTCTTCTACCGGAACGGTAACCCGGTTTCGTTCAAAAATAGCTTTAAAGGCTTGTGCCGAATTTTTATCAAAATCCCAAAGGGTATGATCCAGGTCAAAAAAGAGGTGTTCTATTCCGGTCAGTCTAGACATGGATCAATTGTCTGAAAAATTGTTTCCACTGTCCTTCATGCTGTGCCTTGCCCGTAAAGGAGCGGTTTTTAAAGCTGAAAATAAAATAACCGCCAACCTGTTCCACAATCTTTCGCATTTCCAGAAAACGGTCTAGCTGCTCGTTTAGGTCTGTGGCGTTTTCGTGATGATTTTCTTCGAAAACTGTGGAATTGGCACATACTGAATGCACCATCAGCGGGGTTACCCGCTCGTGGTCCAGATCGTAAAAGAGAAAGGGCGTGCACGTCCCCGCCCGGAAACCCAGCACGTTGTCATATCCCATAGAGTAATCATTTAATGCATCCTGAACAATCATATCGCGGTAATGTTTGGGCATACCCGCCATATGGTGCGTACACCGCACTGCATCCAGCGGTTTGTTAATTATCTGCAGCAAACGTTTTTTTTCGGTTTTCATGACAGATTCACTTTCGAGCGCTTCTTTGGAAAAATAGAGTCCGACCTCAGAATAATCTGCTATCATCTTAATAAGCTCCCGAAACTTTCCCTTATTAAAACGAATATTTTTGGTGTACGTGCTAAAATCACCCAACTGGAAAAAATAGATAAACCGGTGCTCGGCATTTTTTTGAACGTTGATGAGCCAGCTAAAAGTGTCGTAGGGATCCTTCCGTAGGCCCAGTTTTACCCGGATGCGCAGCATAATATGGCTAAAGCGAAATTTAAACAAATCCTTAAAAATACCGCTGACCTCACGGATAAACCCTACTTTGTAAAAATCGTATGCCTGCTCCACGTCGATCACCGCTTGGGTCTGTGCCTTTCGGGAAGGCCATTTATAATTGGGGAATTTTTCAGATAACTTTTCGCGGAAGCGCATCATCCAGATATCGACCACCGGCAGGTGTAAAAAACCATGCTGCAGGGCAAGACTTTCTGATGCCGGAAAACGGCCCTTGGCATCCTTAACGTGCGGAAGGTATTCTTCATAGCGGGAAAGCAGCACGAAGGCGGCCGCAAAAATATCATAGGGCAGGTCGCCGGATGGTGTCGAAAAAAAACAGGGAACCCCGTCCCAGTCCTGAATTTTTATCTCTACATCTGTTATTCCCTGCTCAAAGAGGGTTTCGTGGGCTTTCAAATGCAGCTCCTCGCCCAGCGGTTTGTTGCCGTAAGAAAATTTTAAACTTCCGTGCACTATAAATTCATCCACCGCGGTGGTATATTTTACGGGCACGCCTAACAACCGGGTACACAACTGTTTAAAAATGTAGCGTACCCGTGGTGTTATTTTATGGGTGTAAATTAAAATCAAAGAAACTGAAATTTCAGGTGGGGGTTAGATCAAGCCTTCGTCTGCAAAGCTAAAATAAGCCTTTTCGGTGACGATGACGTGGTCAAATACCTTGATGTCGAGGCTTAGTGCCGCTTTTCTGAGTTTTTCGGTAATGAGTTGGTCTGCACTGCTTGGTTTTAATCCTCCGGAAGGATGGTTGTGCGAAAGGATAATTGACAGCGCTCCGAGCTCTAGGGCTCGCCGCATCACCAGGCGCACATCGACCAGCGTACCGGTGATACCGCCTTTACTCAATTGCTCGTACTGCAATACCTTGTTTGAATTGTTTAAATAAAGAATCCAGAATTCCTCGTGCGGCAGTTCCCCAATGACCGGTTGCATCAGCTCAAAAACAGAATGGCTTCCGGTGATCTTCTTTCGCTGTAAAACTTCCTCACTGTTGCGCCTGCGACCAATTTCCAGCGCTGCTGCAATAGTGATTGCTTTTGCCTCCCCTATTCCCTTGAATTTCATCAACTGTGAAAGTTCAGCGCGCCCTAAAATGTTCAGGCTATTTTCAACCGAGGCCAAAATACGTTGGCTCAGGGAGACGGCACTTTCTTCCCGGTTACCACTGCCGATGAGGATCGCGATTAATTCGGCATTGCTTAGAGCAGCGCGGCCTTTGCTCAGGAGTTTTTCCCGCGGACGATCATCATTTGACCAATTTTTTATCGAAATTTTTCCGGCCTCCTCGCTCATCAGGGCATTTTTGATAAATATAAAACATGTACCTTTAACAGCCACAACACCTTACGACCTATGAAAAACCTTTTTGACGCACAGGCTTTTTTGGAAATCAAAGATCGCATAGACAAATTAACGGTAAACGACTCCCCAAAATGGGGTAAAATGAGCGTTGACCAAATGCTGGCACACTGCCAGTTTCCATTTGAAGTGGCATTGCAGAAGCAGGATTTTGGGTTGAAACCCAATTTCTTGATCAACTTCTTTTTCAAAAAAAGCATGCACAATGATAAGCCTTGGCGAAAGGGTTTGCCGACCGTCCCAAAATTTAAGGTTACCGAAACCAAGGTCTTTGTAGAAGAAAAGCAGAAACTACTTAGGCTTGTGAATGAATTTTACGCCAAGCGCGCGGAAGATAACCTACCGGACCATCCCAGCTTTGGACACTTCACCAAAGAACAATGGGGTCAGCTGGAGTACAAGCATCTGGATCATCATTTGAGGCAGTTTGGGGTATAAGACATTAAAGAATTTTTTCTACTTTCTCAAAATCCAGTCCACCATAGTTGCCGCTGCTCATTAACAGCAATACGGCATTGTCCATTTTTAGATTAAAAAGATACTTCTGAAATTCATCCGGCTCTGTAAAGATTTTGAGATCGTCACGGCCAAAGGCATCTATGATCTGTTCCTTACTTATGGGTTTCAGGCGCTTTAGTGCTACTGCTTCCGGGGAATAATAAACCACAGGTTCCTCTGCCGCATCGAGGGCTTTATCATATTCTACCAAAAAATCGGGATCAAGACTACTGTAAGTATGCAATTCCAGGCAGGCGATCAGACGCTTCTCTGGAAACTGTTCCTTGACTGCTGCTGTGGTCGCTTTTACCTTACTCGGTGAATGGGCAAAATCCTTGAAGGCGATGTTATTTGCCGTTTCCCCAATTTTTTCCAACCGTTTGGAAGCTCCCTCAAAACTGGCGATGGCTTCATAAAAATCATCCTCGTCCACGCCCATAAATTGGCAGATCCATTTGGCACCTGCCAGGTTGTTGAGATTATGCGATCCAAAAATGGACAAAGGCATCGGTCCGTCTGGTGTTTCCAGAAGTGTTTCTCCGTTCTCAACCGAAAACTCCGGAGTTTTATACGGATGCTTTCTGGTGGGAGCGGTGGTTTCTTCCGCAATTTTTACAACTGCGGCATCCTCCTCATTATATACCAAGACGCCACCGCGTGAAATACTGTCTGCAAAAATGGCAAACTGCTTTTCATATTCTTCATACGTGGGAAACACATTAACATGGTCCCAAGCAATCCCACTGATAAGGGCGATGTTGGGTTGATACAGGTGAAATTTTGGACGCAGATCAATGGGTGAACTTAAATACTCGTCCCCTTCCAGTAACATAAAATCATTATCCTCGGTGAGGTGCACCATGGTATCGTAACCTGCCAATTGAGCGCCAACCATAAAATCCACTTCGCGGTTGTGATAGCGCAGCACGTGCAGGATCATCGAGGTGATCGTCGTCTTCCCGTGCGAGCCGCCAATGACCACGCGCGTCTTATTTTTAGACTGCTCATACAGAAATTCAGGATAGCTGTAAATCTTCAGTCCCATATCCTGGGCGGTGATAAGTTCGGGGTTGTCCGGCTTAGCGTGCATCCCCAGGATTACGGCATCAATATCGTCACTTAATTTGAATGGAAACCATCCCATTTCTTCTGGCAATAATCCGTGCTTTGAAAGGCGGGATTTTGACGGTTCATAAATTGAGTCGTCGCTACCGGTGATGGTGTATCCTTTTTCGTGCAGGGCGATGGCAAGGTTGTGCATTGCGCTTCCGCCGATGGCTATAAAGTGAATTTTCATAAGGGTGGTTCTGTAAAGCTGTATGCCGTGGAAATTAGCAAAATCCGTTTAAAATTCTCCCAATTTTAAGTTATGGGATTCGCTTTCGCGAAAGCGAAACAGACAAATTTTAAGCCTGACCGGTAGGACCAAAATTCAACGGAACCGGCTGGCGGTCATAATCTTTTATTTCACCGTGCGCCTTTTCAAAACGTTTTACGTTATCGGCCAAAGCTTTTGCCAGACGCTTGGCGTGCTGTGGAGTGAGAATAATGCGTGACTTTACCTTACTCTTTGGCGCTCCAGGCATGATATTTATAAAATCGACCACAAATTCTGACACCGAATGGTTGATGATCGCCAAATTGGAATATTCCCCCTGAGCGATTTCTTCATTGAGTTCTATATTGATCTGCCCTTGTTTGTTGTTCTTTTTATCTTCTGCCATTTTCTGGATTTTAATAGGATTGTTACTGGTTTTTCAAAGTTCAACATTTAAAAATTAGCATCGTTGGTGTGCATTGAACTTTTTGATCGTACTGTAGATTTTTCGCCAAAGCGATGAAAAAACCCGCTTCGTACAGAGGTACAAAGCGGGTTTTATATAATTGAGAGAAGGGTTTCTAATTAAAGTTAACCTCTTCCCGTGCAGCATTGAGTTCGGCAAGTTCTTCCTTGCTTCCCACAATGATGTTGTCATATTCGCGCAGCCCGGTTCCCGCCGGGATTTTGTGACCTACGATCACATTTTCCTTAAGGCCTTCCAAGTTATCGATCTTACCGCTTACGGCAGCTTCGTTCAATACTTTGGTAGTTTCCTGGAAGGAAGCCGCAGAAATGAACGATTTGGTCTGAAGCGATGCACGCGTAATACCTTGCAGTACCGGTGTCGCCGTGGCCGTAATGACCTCTCTTGCAGTTACCAGATTCTTGTCCTCACGTCTCAAAATGGAGTTTTCGTCCCTTAATTCACGTGGTGAAATAATCTGTCCTGCTTTGAGGTTTTCAGATTCGCCTTCGTCTTCAACAACCACCATTCCGAAGAGTTCATCATTTTCTTCAATGAAATCATCTTTGTGAATAAGCTGGTTTTCCAAAAAGATCGTATCGCCCGGATCCTGGATCCTTACTTTACGCATCATCTGGCGAACCACAACTTCAAAGTGCTTGTCGTTGATCTTCACCCCTTGCAGACGGTAAACTTCCTGTACCTCGTTGACAAGATATTGCTGTACCGCAGATGGGCCTTTAATCGCAAGGATGTCTTCTGGAGTTACAGAACCGTCAGAAAGTGGCATCCCGGCACGTACAAAGTCATTTTCCTGAACCAGGATCTGGTTAGAAAGTTTGACCAAATACTTTTTGACCTCGCCAAGTTTGCTCTCCACGATGATCTCGCGGTTACCACGCTTGATTTTTCCGAAAGAAACCACACCGTCTATCTCACTTACTACGGCAGGATTTGATGGGTTACGTGCTTCAAAGAGTTCAGTTACCCGTGGAAGACCACCTGTAATATCACCAGC
Source organism: Leeuwenhoekiella sp. (assembly GCA_049671285.1). Taxonomy (GTDB): domain Bacteria; phylum Bacteroidota; class Bacteroidia; order Flavobacteriales; family Flavobacteriaceae; genus Leeuwenhoekiella. The sequence continues at coordinate 115,144 of JBATUQ010000002.1, forward strand.
TTTTGCCGACTTACGGGGAATCTTAACCAAAATCTTACCGATCTTGATTTTTTCAGAATCATCTACCATAAGGTGAGCCCCTACCGGCAGGTTGTAGGAACGGATGATCTCATCTTTCTTGCCCATAATGTGCAAGGTTGGTATCATACGCTTGTTACGGGATTCTGAGATTACTTTCTCCTGGAAACCGGTTTGTTCATCGGTCTCCACCTGAAAAGTCACTCCTTGCTCAATATTCTCATATTTGATTTTACCGGCAAATTCTGAAATGATCACCCCGTTGTAAGGATCCCATTGGCAAATTATGTCATTCTTCGTCACATTGTCCCCGTCATTGGCAAACAAGGTAGAACCGTAAGGGATATTGTTGGTACTCAACAGAATTCCGGTTTTGGCATCTACGATTTTGGCTTCAGAAGTACGTGAAATTACGATCTGTGCAGGATTTCCTTCAGTATCTTCTCCTTTTACGGTTTTTAGATCCTCGATTTCAAGACGACCGCCAAATTTAGCGATTACTTTGTTTTCCTCGGAAATGTTTCCGGCGATACCACCCACGTGGAAGGTACGTAGCGTCAACTGTGTACCCGGTTCCCCGATGGACTGTGCAGCTACTACTCCTACTGCTTCCCCTTTTTGAACGGTCCTATTTGTTGCAAGGTTTCGGCCGTAACATTTGGCACAAATACCTTTTTTAGTTTCGCAGGTCAATGGAGATCGAACTTCAACAGACTCGATAGGTGCTTTGGTAATTTCAGCAGCTAAGGCTTCAGAAATTTCCTGACCCGCCTCAACGATCACTTCACTATTCAATGGATTGATCACATCATTTAAAGAAATCCGACCGATGATTCGCGCCTCAAGCGTTTCTACAACTTCTTCGTTCTTTTTAAGTGCTGAAACTTCTACTCCACGTAAGGTTCCACAATCTACATCTGTAACAATGACATCTTGGGAAACATCCACAAGACGACGGGTTAAGTAACCTGCATCAGCCGTTTTAAGGGCGGTATCTGCAAGACCTTTACGCGCACCGTGAGTAGAGATAAAGTATTCCAAAATCGAAAGACCTTCCTTAAAGTTGGAAAGGATTGGGTTTTCGATAATTGCACCGCCACCGTCATTTGATTTTTTCGGCTTGGCCATCAGACCACGCATACCGGTCAACTGACGAATCTGCTCTTTAGAACCCCGTGCACCGGAGTCAAGCATCATATACACCGAGTTAAATCCTTGCTGATCCTCGCGTATACGCGTCATCGCCAATTCGGTCAACTGTGCGTTAGTTGAAGTCCAAACATCAATAACCTGATTGTATCGCTCAGAGTTGGTGATGAGACCCATGTTGTAGCTGGACATAATGCCATCTACCTGGGTATTTGCATCGTCGATCATATCGTATTTTTCCTTCGGAATAATAATATCCCCAAGTGAAAACGACAGTCCACCTCGGAAAGCGAAGTTATACCCCAAAGACTTGATCTTGTCCAAGAACTCAGCGGTACGAGGTACGTCGGTCAATGCCAAAATCTTGGCAATAACCCCACGCAGTGACTTTTTGGTCAATACGTCGTTGATATACCCAGCCTCTACTGGTACGGTCTCATTAAAAAGAACACGACCAGTTGTGGTCTCGATGATCTGGTTGACCAACTTTCCATCTTCATTAAAATCCTTGGTACGGATTTTAATGATGGCATTGATATCAACGGTTTTTTGGTTGTGTGCAATTACTACTTCCTCAGCACTGTAAAAAGTGATTCCCTCACCGTTTACTTTATGCTCGGGAGTGCTTTTGCGGGCTTTGGTCATGTAATAAAGACCCAAAACCATATCCTGAGAAGGAACCGTTATCGGTGCTCCGTTAGCCGGGTTCAAGATATTGTTTGAAGCCAGCATCAACAATTGCGCTTCCAGAATTGCTTCTGGTCCCAACGGAAGGTGAACCGCCATCTGGTCACCGTCAAAATCGGCGTTAAATGCGGTACAAACCAATGGGTGCAACTGGATCGCCTTACCTTCAATCAGTTTTGGCTGGAATGCCTGAATACCCAGACGGTGAAGCGTAGGAGCGCGGTTTAGCAATACCGGGTGTCCTTTAAGGACGTTTTCCAAGATATCCCAAACTACTGGTTCCTTTTTATCTATTATTTTCTTGGCAGATTTAACAGTCTTAACGATTCCGCGTTCAATGAGTTTGCGGATCACGAAAGGCTTGTAAAGTTCTGCAGCCATATCTTTTGGAAGACCGCACTCAAATAATTTAAGTTCTGGCCCAACAACAATTACCGAACGTGCCGAATAATCCACACGTTTACCCAAAAGGTTCTGACGGAAACGACCTTGCTTACCTTTCAAAGAATCAGAAAGGGATTTCAATGGACGGTTACTGTCTGTTTTTACTGCGGAAGATTTACGTGTGTTGTCAAAAAGCGAATCAACCGCTTCCTGAAGCATACGTTTCTCATTACGCAAGATCACCTCTGGCGCCTTGATTTCCATCAAACGCTTCAAACGGTTGTTACGGATGATGACACGACGGTACAGATCATTCAAGTCAGAAGTCGCAAAACGACCACCATCAAGTGGTACCAATGGACGCAATTCTGGTGGGATCACCGGAATTACTTTCATGATCATCCACTCCGGAAGGTTCTCACGGTTCTTGTTTGCATCACGCAACGCTTCTACCACCTGAAGACGTTTTAACGCTTCAGTCTTACGTTGTTTTGATGTTTCGTTGTTTGCCTTGTGGCGCAGGTCGTAGGAAAGTTCGTTTAGGTCGATTCTGCGAAGGAGTTCGATCAAACATTCTGCACCCATCTTAGCGATAAACTTGTTGGGGTCAGAATCTTCCAGGTACATATTTTCCTGCGGAAGGGTTTCAAGGATATCAAGATACTCTTCTTCGGTAAGGAAATCCATTTTCTGCAACTCGTCGCCATCGGCATTTTTAGCAATACCGGCCTGGATGACCACATACCTTTCGTAGTAAATGATCATATCGAGTTTCTTTGACGGAAGCCCCATCAAATAACCGATTTTATTTGGCAAACTTCTAAAGTACCAGATGTGAGCGACAGGCACAACAAGGTTGATGTGTCCCACACGGTCACGGCGTACTTTCTTCTCGGTCACTTCCACACCACAACGGTCACAAACAATCCCCTTGTAGCGAATTCTCTTGTACTTTCCGCAGGCACATTCATAATCCTTTACAGGACCAAAAATACGCTCACAGAAAAGACCATCACGCTCCGGTTTGTGCGTACGGTAGTTAATGGTCTCTGGTTTTAACACCTCACCACGGGATTCTGCCAGAATGGATTCTGGAGAAGCTAAACCAATGGAGATCTTGTCAAACCTCTTCACTGTATTCTTATTATCTATATTTCTTGCCATAATACCTTATGTCGAAAATTTATTTTGTTATGGTGACGCTTATTGAACGGCGTCGTGCTTGAAAGATCAAAATTTCGGTCCCAAAGATTTTCAGGACGGATTTTTATTATTCTTCAAGTCGTATATCAAGTCCCAGACCTTTAAGTTCGTGCATCAATACGTTGAACGATTCTGGAAGACCCGGTTCTGGCATGGGCTCGCCTTTAACAATACTTTCGTACGTTTTGGCGCGACCAATAACATCATCAGACTTAACGGTCAGGATTTCGCGGAGCGTTGCCGAAGCACCGTAGGCCTCCAGTGCCCAAACCTCCATCTCACCAAATCGCTGTCCACCAAACTGTGCCTTACCACCTAGCGGTTGCTGAGTGATCAAAGAGTATGGCCCAATGGAACGTGCGTGCATCTTGTCTTCGATCATGTGACCGAGTTTGATCATGTAGATCACCCCAACAGTTGCAGGCTGATCAAAACGATCACCGGTACCACCATCATAAAGATAGGTGTGACCGAATCTTGGGATTCCAGCTTCGTCAGTCAGTTCATTGATTTGATCCAAGGTCGCACCGTCAAAAATTGGCGTTGCATACTTCTGACCCAATTTCTGACCGGCCCATCCAAGCACCGTTTCATAAATCTGACCAATGTTCATACGTGAAGGTACACCCAGTGGGTTCAAAACGATATCCACAGGAGTTCCATCTTCCAGGAACGGCATATCTTCTTGACGCACAATACGGGCAACAATACCTTTGTTACCGTGACGACCCGCCATTTTATCACCAACCTTTAGTTTACGTTTTTTAGCAACATAAACCTTGGCCAATTGAATAATACCTGCCGGAAGCTCATCACCTACAGAGATCGTAAATTTCTCACGACGTAAATTCCCTTGGAGGTCATTTTCCTTGATACGGTAATTGTGAAGAAGATCTGCGATCATCTCGTTGGTATCGCTGTCTGTCGTCCAAGTACCTTGATTAAGGTGCGTATAATCCTCAACGGCGTTCAGCATTTTGAGGGTAAACTTCTTCCCTTTCGGAAGCACTTCTTCCCCAAGGTCATTTTTCACACCTTGAGCAGTCTTACCATTCACAAGCTGGAACAATTTGTCAACCAGAACGGCTTTCAAATCATCAAACTTGCCATCGTATTCCGCTTCAAGATTGGCGATATCCTCTTTATCCTTAGCACGTTTGCGCTTATCTTTTATCGCTCTTGCGAAAAGTTTTTTGTCAATAACCACACCGCGTAGTGATGGAGAAGCTTTTAAGGAAGCATCCTTCACATCACCGGCTTTGTCACCAAAAATGGCTCGAAGAAGTTTTTCTTCCGGAGTTGGGTCTGATTCTCCCTTTGGTGTAATCTTACCAATAAGGATATCCCCGGGCTTAACTTCAGCTCCAATACGGATCATCCCGGTTTCGTCAAGGTCTTTGGTAGCTTCTTCGGAAACGTTGGGAATGTCATTGGTCAATTCTTCGTTACCCAATTTGGTATCCCGAACATCCAAGGAATATTCATCTACATGAATTGAGGTGAAAATATCATCTCGCACCACTTTTTCAGAAATCACGATCGCATCCTCAAAGTTATACCCTTTCCAAGGCATAAAAGCAACTTTCATGTTGCGCCCTAATGCCAGTTCACCGGCTTCGGTTGCGTATCCTTGACAAAGCACCTGTCCTCTTTTAACCCGGTCACCTTTGGCAACAATAGGTTTAAGGTTGATCGAAGTACTTTGGTTGGTCTTTCTAAATTTGACCAGTTGATAGGTTTTGCTATCACTTTCAAAACTTACGGTACGCTCACGGTCGGTGCGGTCGTATTTAATTGTGATTTCGCGTGCATCAACATATTCAACAACACCATCACCTTCCGCATTGATCAATACTCGCGAATCTGACGCTACCTGACGTTCCAGTCCGGTACCTACGATAGGAGAATCCACACGCAATAAGGGCACGGCCTGACGCATCATGTTTGAGCCCATCAGTGCACGGTTTGCATCATCATGCTCCAAAAACGGAATCAAAGATGCAGAAATCGAAGCGATCTGGTTAGGAGCAACGTCAGCGTAATGAACCTCTTTAGGATCAATAACGGGGAAGTCACCTTCCATACGTGCAATTACCTTTTCTTCGGTAATTTGTCCATTATCATCCATCGGGTTGTTTGCTTGCGCAATCAACATCCCTTCTTCTTCCTCGGCACTAAGATATTTTGCTTCGGTTTTAAGATCGATTTGACCATCGGTTACTTTTCGGTAAGGCGTCTCAATAAAGCCCATGCTGTTTACTTTCGCATATACCGCCAAGGAAGATATCAAACCAATGTTTGGACCTTCAGGGGTTTCAATGGGACAAAGACGACCATAGTGTGTATAGTGAACGTCACGAACCTCAAAACCTGCCCGCTCCCTTGATAGACCACCAGGTCCTAATGCAGAAAGACGACGCTTATGCGTGATCTCCGCAAGTGGATTGGTCTGATCCATAAACTGCGAAAGCTGGTTGGTACCAAAAAACGAATTTATTACCGATGAAAGCGTTTTTGCGTTGATCAGGTCAATAGGCGTAAACACCTCATTGTCCCTCACGTTCATGCGCTCCCTAATGGTACGCGCCATTCGGGCAAGACCTACTCCAAACTGTGTAGATAGTTGCTCACCAACAGTACGTACACGACGGTTTGACAAGTGGTCGATATCATCAATCTCCGCTTTGGAGTTGATCAGTTCTATCAAATATTTTACGATGGTAATGATATCTTCTTTGGTAAGCACCTGCTTATCCATCCCGATATCAAGACCGAGTTTTTTGTTCATTCGGTAACGGCCAACTTCACCTAAGTTATAACGTTGATCACTAAAGAACAATTTATCTATAATACCGCGAGCGGTTTCTTCATCTGGCGGCTCCGCATTACGCAGTTGGCGATAGATGTGCTCTACGGCTTCTTTTTCAGAGTTTGTTGGGTCCTTCTGAAGCGTGTTGTGAATGATGGCGTAATCTGCTAGAAGGTTATCCTCTTTGTGAAGCAGAATAGTTTTCGCACCAGCGTCAAGAATTTCTTCGATATGCTCTTTTTCAAGTACAGTATCCCGATCCAAAACAATCTCGTTTCGCTCAATAGATACTACTTCACCAGTATCCTCATCCACAAAATCCTCGTGCCAGGTGTTCAACACACGCGCAGCAAGCTTTCGTCCCAAATATTTTTTAAGTCCGGTTTTTGAAACCTTCACCTCTTCTGCAAGGTCAAAGATTTCCAATATATCCTTATCGCGCTCAAAACCAATGGCACGAAAAAGGGTAGTTACCGGTAATTTTTTCTTCCGGTCGATGTAAGCGTACATCACACTGTTGATGTCAGTCGCAAATTCTATCCAAGAACCTTTAAAAGGGATTACCCTAGCGGAATATAATTTGGTGCCGTTGGCGTGAAAAGACTGACCGAAGAATACACCCGGTGATCGGTGAAGCTGGGAAACAACAACACGCTCTGCGCCATTGATACAGAATGTACCGCTGGGCGTCATATAAGGAATGGTACCTAAATATACATCTTGCACGATGGTCTCAAAGTCCTCGTGCTCATCATCGGTACAATATAATTTTAATCGTGCTTTTAAGGGTACACTGTAGGTAAGGCCACGCTCGATACATTCCTGAATGGAGTATCTTGGTGGATCTACGAAGTAATCCAAAAACTCGAGTACAAAGTTGTTACGGGTATCCGTAATGGGAAAATTCTCTAAAAAGGTATTGTACAGCCCTTCATTACCACGTTCTTCCGACTTGGTTTCCAACTGGAAAAAGTCCTGAAAAGACTTAATCTGGATGTCTAGGAAATCTGGGTAATCCGGTCTGTTCTTTACCGATGAGAAATTGATTCTTTCAGCTTGTTTTGCTTGCATCTTCAACGAACGGAATTTAATTAAAATATAGTAGCGGTCTAAATGATCTCAAGACCCCTGCCAACGATCATCAAATACAGATGGTAGCTGGCAAAATGCTTTCTTATAAAATATGAAAAAGCATGCAATAAAACGTCATATATTAGAGGAAATCGCTATATACGACAAATGGTTTAGGCCATTTCCCAGTTTTGGGAACGACCTAAACCTTAATTTGGTATTGGGCTGTATGCTTACTTAAGCTCAACCTCTGCTCCTGCCTCTTCAAGTTGTGCCTTGATAGCTTCAGCTTCATCTTTGGCAATACCCTCTTTGATAGGACCTGGGGCACCATCAACAAGACCTTTTGCATCTTTAAGACCAAGACCTGTCAACTCTTTTACAAGTTTTACAACAGCTAGTTTAGAACCACCGGCTGCTTTGAGGATTACGTCAAACTCAGTTTGCTCTTCAACTTCCTCACCAGCACCACCAGCAGGACCTGCCATTGCTACAGCTGCTGCAGCTGGCTCAATACCATACTCATCTTTTAAAATAGTAGCTAATTCATTAACCTCTTTTACGGTTAAATTAACTAATTGTTCTGCGAATTCTTTTAAATCTGCCATTTCTATCGTTTTAAAAAGTAATCTAAAATTTATTAATAATATTAAGTGCGTACGCGTTTATTCTTCCCTTTCGGAAAGTGTTTTTACCAAGCCGGCAATGGTTGATCCACCTGATTTAAGGGCGCTAATAACATTTTTAGCAGGCGATTGCAACAAGGTCACAATATCACCGATCAATTCTTCCCTAGACTTGATATTTACAAGGGCATCCAGTTGATCATCGCCAACGTAGATTGCCTCTTCAATAAATGCTCCTTTTAATAGAGGCTTATCAGATTTCTTACGAAAATCCTTAATAACCTTTGCCGGGGCATTTCCTGTTTCAGAAAGCATTATGGAGGTATTTCCTTTCAAAATGGAAGGAAGCTCACCAAAATCCTTTTCTGAAGATTCCATTGCCTTTGCAAGCAAGGTGTTCTTGACGACTGCAAGTTGTACCCCAGCTTTAAAACAGGCCCTACGCAATCTTGACGTAGTATCTGCGTTCAGTCCGGATATATCTGCAAGATAGATGTTAGTGTTGTTCCCTAACTGCGCAGTCAAATCTTCTATTACTTTTGATTTTTCTTCTCTTGTCATAATTAAAAATTTTACTGCTCTGCAAATCGTTTGGAGTCCACTTCTACACTTGGGCTCATAGTACTTGACATATATATACTTTTGATATACACACCTTTTGCTGCGGTAGGCTTAAGCTTCACCAATGTAGTGATCAGCTCACGGGCATTGGCCGCTATTTTTTCTGAATCAAAAGATGCCTTGCCAATAGATGCGTGAACGATACCGTTTTTTTCTACACGAAAGTCAATCTTACCGGCCTTTACGTCTGAAACCGCCTTGGCCACATCCATGGTTACAGTACCCGTTTTTGGGTTTGGCATCAATCCGCGTGGACCAAGAACCCGGCCTAAAGGACCTAACTTACCCATAACGCTGGGCATAGTTACGATTACATCAACATCGGTCCAACCACCTTTGATCTTCTCAAGATACTCATCCAATCCTACGTAATCTGCACCGGCCTCTTTAGCTTCGGCCTCTTTGTCAGGAGTTACCAAAGCAAGGACTTTTACATCCTTACCAGTTCCATGAGGAAGGGTAACCACACCACGCACCATTTGATTGGCTTTACGTGGGTCAACATTAAGACGTACTGCAAGATCTACTGACGGATCAAAATTTACAGTGCTTACTTCTTTTATTAAAGCGGAAGCGTCGGCCAGGGAATAGGTGGTACTCACATCAACCTTAGCGCGGGCTTCTTTTTGCTTCTTTGTTACTTTTGCCATTTTAATTGCTTTTTGAGGTTGTTAAAAAGGAGCTTGTCCTTTTACGGTTATACCCATAGACCTTGCTGTCCCAGCAACCATCTTCATTGCACTTTCAATGGTAAATGCATTGAGGTCCGGCATTTTGTCTTCTGCAATTGCTTTCACCTGATCCCAGGATACGTTTGCAACTTTCTTACGGTTCGGTTCACCAGATCCACCCTTTACTTTAGCTGCTTCCATCAACTGTACAGCCGCTGGCGGGGTTTTGACTACAAACTCAAAAGATTTATCACCATAAACGGTAATAACTACAGGGAGTACCTTTCCGGCTTTGTCCTGGGTTCTGGCATTAAATTGCTTACAGAACTCCATAATGTTAACACCGGCAGCACCTAAAGCTGGACCTACAGGAGGAGAGGGATTTGCGGCCCCGCCCTTCACTTGCAACTTTACAACCTTACTTATTTCTTTTGCCATTTTTAAAAATTTGATTTGATGTGGCCCTTAAGTGGAAGCAGAAGACCGGCATCTTATATTTAGTGTAACACTTAAACTTTTTCTACTTGCATATAACTAAGCTCCAAAGGCGTTTTTCTTCCGAAGATCTTCACCATTACTTCAAGCTTGCGTTTTTCTTCATTGATCTTTTCAACTGCACCGTTAAAGCCATTAAAAGGTCCATCGATAACCTTTATGGTCTCACCTATTACAAAAGGTATCGCAACATTATCGGTTTTTACGGAAAGTTCATCGACTTTACCCAACATCCGGTTTACCTCAGATTTTCTCAATGGGACAGGATCTCCTCCTTTAGTCTCACCCAAAAATCCTATAACCCCATTTATGGACTTAATCATGTGCGCGACTTCTCCACCCAGATTGGCGTGAACCATTATATAACCCGGAAAATAAACGCGTTCTTTATTTACTTTCTTACCGTTACGGATCTGGATTACCTTTTCAGTGGGAACTAAAACCTGCTCGATCTGCTCTTCTAAGTTAAACCGGGAAATTTCTTGCTCGATATAACCTTTGACCTTATTCTCTTGACCACTAACAGCACGAACTACGTACCATTTCATTTTTCCACTACTTGTTGTCGTCGCCATTTTTAAATAATTTTATGCTCCTACCAAATTGAAGTAAGCCTTGATTGCGCGGCTGAAAACCGTATCAACACCCCAAATCGCCAGCGAAAAAATAATAGAAAATACCGCAACTACAACAGTAAGGCGTTGCGCCTCAGAAAGAGGGGTCCAGGTTACATGGTTTTTCAACTCACTGTATGCCTCCTGAATATAATTGATAAGTCCAGTCATTGTCTCTATAAATTTGTAACAAGTTGCCCAATAATTGAAGCAATATATACTAAACCCTAAATTTGGATTTTGAAGCAAACCTGATCAGATTTCCCTCAGACCAACATTTAAGTGTGCTTTAAACCTTAGTTGTAAGCTTTCTCCCATGAGGAAAACTTTCCGCTTCAACTAACTTTAAGCTTTCATTTTTGCACGGTTTGAGAGGCTTCCTTCGACTCCGCTGCGCTTCGCTCAGGATAAACTTCTCGCCTCAGCCAGTTTTCGAACTTTCACTTTTGCACGGGTTGAGAGGTTTCCTTCGACTCCGCTGCGCTTCGCTCAGGATAAACTTATCGCCTCAGCCAATTTTCGAGCTTTCATTTTTGCACGGGTTGAGAGGCTCGAACTCCCGACACCTGGTTTTGGAGACCAGTGCTCTACCAACTGAGCTAAACCCGTTTTTAAAAGAACTCCCGCTCCCTTTCGGAAAACCCCCAAACAGAGCTTTCCAATAATACAAGTCAAGGCATCCTGACTTATTCGGTCTGGACGCCTTTACTTATATATTAAATTCTAATTAGTCTAGGATTTCGGTAACCTGACCAGCACCTACCGTTCTACCACCTTCACGAATTGCAAAACGAAGTCCTACACTCATAGCGATAGGCTGAATAAGTTCAACAGTAATGGTCAAGTTATCTCCTGGCATTACCATCTCAACCCCATCAGGAAGTGCGATGTTTCCAGTCACGTCAGTTGTACGCACGTAGAACTGTGGACGGTAATTGTTGTGGAAAGGCGTGTGACGACCACCCTCTTCTTTTTTAAGGATATAAACCTCAGCTTTGAATTTCTGGTGAGGTGTAACTGATCCTGGCTTGGTAATTACCATACCACGGGTAATCTGAGACTTTTCAATACCCCTCAAAAGGATACCTACATTATCACCAGCTTCTCCACGGTCTAGAATCTTACGAAACATTTCAACACCAGTTACAGTAGAAGTCAACTTACCAGCACCCATACCGATGATTTCAACAGAATCTCCAGTGTTTGCAACTCCAGTCTCAATACGACCAGTAGCAACAGTACCACGACCTGTTATGGAGAATACATCTTCAATAGGCATCAAGAAAGGCTTATCGACATCACGCTCCGGAAGTTCGATCCAGTTATCAACAGCCTCCATTAGCTCCATCACCTTATCAACCCACTGCTGCTCTCCATTAAGTGCACCCAGCGCAGAACCTTGCACGACAGGGCCATTGTCACCGTCATACTCGTAGAAGCTCAAAAGATCACGAACTTCCATCTCAACAAGCTCAAGAAGCTCCTCATCGTCAACCATATCCACTTTGTTCATAAAAACAACAATACGTGGAATACCTACCTGGCGACCCAAAAGTATGTGCTCACGTGTCTGTGGCATAGGACCGTCAGTTGCAGCGACCACAAGGATAGCACCGTCCATCTGGGCAGCACCCGTAACCATGTTTTTCACATAATCCGCGTGACCAGGACAGTCAACGTGCGCATAGTGACGGTTTGCAGTAGCATACTCTACGTGCGATGTGTTAATAGTAATACCACGCTCCTTTTCTTCAGGTGCGTTATCAATAGAGTCAAAACTTCTCAATTCAGAAAGGCCTGCGTTAGCCAATACTGTAGTGATAGCAGCAGTCAAGGTAGTTTTACCGTGATCCACGTGTCCGATTGTACCGATATTTAAGTGCGGTTTGGAACGATCAAATGTTGCCTTTGCCATGATTTAAATAATTTTAATCTTAGTTATTATTAGTGTTCTAAATTGTAAAAAAACCGGCAAAAACGCCCGTCCTAGCAGGACTCACATTATTGAACGGCACGATCTCGCCAGAGATCTTATGTAATCATCGAGCACCTAAAGATACTCAAGAGCCAACGACGGGATTTGAACCCGTGGCCTCTTCCTTACCAAGGAAACGCTCTACCCCTGAGCTACGTCGGCGTAAAGTTTGTTTATCCATTCCTCTAAATATAGAGGAAGAGACTTCCGCCTCCGCGGAAATATTTATAGAGCGGAAGACCTGGTTCACCTCGACTACCCTCGGCATAAACTTCTCACCCTTTCATTTTCTTCAGCACCTGCTTATCAATCAAAGACAGACAACCCTACTTCAGAAAAACTCTTGGAGCGGAAGACCGGGTTCACCTCGACTAAGCTCGGCATAAACTTCTCACCCTTTCATTTTCTTCAGTACCTGCTTATCGATTAAATACAGACAGCCCTACTTCAGAAAAACTCTTAGAGCGGGAGACCGGGTTCACCTCGACTACGCTCGGCATAAACTTCTCACCCTTTCATTTTCTTCAGCACCTGCTTATCAATTAAATACAGACAGCCCTACTTCAGAAAAGCTCTTAGAGCGGGAGACCGGGTTCGAACCGGCGACATTCAGCTTGGAAGGCTGACGCTCTACCAACTGAGCTACTCCCGCATTCTTCGTTCAATGCCCAAAGTTTTGCGAATGACTTCGAAAACCTCAAACCTAAACAGTGGGGAGAGCAGGATTCGAACCTGCGAAGTCGTAAAACAACAGAGTTACAGTCTGTCCTCGTTGGCCGCTTGAGTATCTCCCCAATTTTTGGTACACAATATGTCAAATAAACCTAAGGCCTAAACCTTTTTCATTCCACTTAAAAACCAAGTTAAAATATTGATTCCTAAGCTTCAATGAGCCGATGAAGGGACTCGAACCCCCGACCCCGAGATTACAAATCACGTGCTCTAGCCAGCTGAGCTACATCGGCCTTTTTCCGCTTGTTAAAGCATAAAAAAGTCCGCTATTTCTAACGGACTGCAAATGTAGAATAAATTTAATTCCCACAAAATAATTTCTGGGAAAAATTATGCTGTGGCTCGTATTTTTTGTTTTCGCTTTAAGAGCAACCTTTCCAAGACCTGAGAACAGTTATCAGCACCCTCCTCAAAACTTTTTCCCTGCTTTTTTACGATCAGCTCATTCCCCGGTACCCTTAATAAAACTTCGACGGTTTTATTCTCCCGCCCCTTGGTGTTTTCGACCTTCATGAAAACATCTGCATAAATCACGCGGTCATAATAACGTTCCAATTTATCCATGCGCTTCTGGATAAAAGCCAGCAATTTACGATCTGCCACAAAATTAGGCGTTTGCACATTTACTTTCATAACGGTAGTTTTTAGGTTAGAATTATAACTTTGATCTAACCGCCATCCTTTTTTTTATTTCTGGGATGTGCATTTCTATACGCTTTGGTCAGTTCGGCGATACTGTTGTGGGTATAGACCTGCGTGGCGGCAAGGCTGCTGTGTCCCAATAGGTCCTTGACTGCGGTTATATCTGCGCCTCCCTTCAGCAAATGCGTCGCAAAACTGTGCCTCAACATATGCGGACTCTTCTTTACCTTAAGGGAAACCTTACTAAAATAACCATTAATAATCCTGTAAACAAATGTTTCGTACAATTTTTGACCCTTGTCCGTAACTAAAAGAATCCGGTTTTCTATTTCTGGAAACTGCTTTTGCCATTCCTCTATATAGTGATGAAGCGTATCTTCCACCGAAACGATCATAGGGATCAACCGCTCCTTATTCCGTTTACCCATAACCTTGATCACTTTGTTGGAAAAATCAATGTCATCTAGGGTGAGGTTGATCAATTCGGCACGGCGCATACCTGTGCCATAAAAAAGGGAAACAATCAGTTTATCGCGCAAACCTTCAAAACCTTGCCCTTTATCGAGAATCTCAAAAACATCGGCCACTTCTGCTTCCGAAAATGGAATGCGCAGCTTCTTTGTTACTTTTAACGCTTTATGTCTTGCCAATGGGTTCGCCTCCACCTCGCCGGTTCTAAGCAAAAAAGCATAAAAACTTTGCAATGACGATATCTTTCTATTGATCGTCCTATTGGTAAGACCCGCTTCTACCAATGCCACTGTCCAGCCCCGTACCATTACATATTTTACTTCAGCAGGGTTTTCCACTTCAAATGTTTCCTTTAAATATGCTGAAAAATCACTGATATCCTTCTCGTAAGCGGTACAGGTGTGTGTACTGTACTTTTTTTCGTAAGCAAGGTATTCTAAAAATTTTTGCAGGTTTTGGGTCATAAAGAAGTTATGCACGGGGCGAAAAGATCACTAATGAATACTATGAATTTACTATTTCCTCCGGAAAAATCTCAGATAAACCAACAAAAAAATCCACTTGATCAATAATCAAGTGGATTAATATATTGCGGAAAGAGGATAAGTCTCCCAGTTAATATCCCGAGTGCCGTTTATAAAACAGCGACGGAATCATTAAATATTCTCCTGGTCGCGTAAACCTTGAATATATGAAGCTTTTTGAATTTCCCTCCTACGTTGAACAGAAGGCTTCGTGAAAGCTTGACGGTCACGCAGCTTGCGCATTGTCCCCGTTCTATCAAATTTTCTTTTAAAACGCTTAAGCGCCCTATCGATATTTTCTCCGTCTTTTACTGGTATAATTAACATAGTGGTACCTCCTTTCTTTTAATTCGTACTGTTTTCAGGTCGGCAAAGATACAGTAAAATTTGTATCTGCCAAGTTTTTATTCATATCAGATTTCCGCCAAATTTAAGGCGAGCTTTTTATTGATATCACACTTCTGCCTTTGCCACTGCTGCTGGCTTGTATTCCTTACCATCAATCACCATCTTTGCGATTATTTCCTTCAGAATTTCTGAAGTCCCTCCGCCTATGGGACCCAATCTGCTGTCGCGCATCATTCGTGCCAGCGGATAATCTTCCATATACCCGTATCCGCCTAAAAATTGCAGGCAATCGTAAATTACCTCGTCGGCCATTTTGGTGGAAAGCATTTTTGACATGCTGGCCTCCTTTACTACATATTCTCCCTTATTCAAGGCATTAGCGACCGTATAGTTAAATGTTTTTGCCATCTCCACTTCAGAGTAGCGTTCTGCAACTTTATGACGTATCGCTTGAAATTCATCAATACGTTTGCCAAAGGCCTTGCGCTCCTTCATATAAGAAAGTGCATAATCCAGAGCATATTCTGCACGGGCGTGAGCATTGACACCCATGATCAACCTTTCCAATGCCAAGTGCAGCATCAAATAGGAAAAACCTTTTCCTTCCTCGCCCAATAAGTTTTCGGCAGGCACCTTCACATCGGTAAATGCGATTTCTCCAGTGTCTGAAGCGCGCCAGCCCAGTTTATCCAATTTGGTCGCCTGTATTCCGGGCGCCTCCCGGTCGACCACAAAAATACTCAGGCCTTTATTTCCTTTTGCAGGTTCCGTTTTGGCAGCAACGACCAGATAATCTGAATAAACGCCGTTAGTAATAAAGGTCTTGCTTCCGTTGAGGATGTAGTGGTCACCTTCCTTGATAGCGGTACTGCGCATACCGGCGACGTCTGAGCCGCCAAAGGGTTCCGTAATACACAAACAACCTATTTTTTCACCAGCGATACTGGGAGCGAGATATTTTTCTTTTATGGCTTCGGTGCCTTCCGTATTGAGGTGCTGCATCGCAAGGTATGCGTGCGCCCACATCGCAGCGGCAAAACCACCACTGTTAATTCTTTGCAGTTCTTCTAAAAAAATGATAGTATAAAAAAGGTCGAGTTCCATCCCCCCGTATTTCTCAGGATAGGCAAGCCCAAAGTATCCCATTTCCCCAAACTTCTCCCAGATGAACCGATCAATCGTTCCACTGGCCTCCCATTTGTCAATATGTGGCACCACTTCCTTTTGTAAAAATTCGCGTAGGCTTTCGCGAAAGAGTGCGTGCTCCTCAGAAAAATATGCGTAGTTCATATAAATACTCCGTATTAAAATAACTGTTCAAGGAAGGTTGTCAGGAGAGGGGCGTGGCCCCATTTACAGGTTGGTTGACAAATATAATTTAATTCGGTCTATTTTGTAAGAGGTGATGCCGTCTATTTTGAGGAGTTCGTCCAGATCACTTATTCCTTCGTGCAAAGACCGAAAATTAATAATTGCCCGCGCTTGGTCAAAGGTGATGTAGGGAAGGGTAGCAAGATCGGACGCCGTTGCTGAGTTCAAATTCATTCTTATAATTTGTGGAAGTTCTTTTACCGTGAACTCGTCTTTAACGGCAAATACCACCTTATTGGGTACACCAAACACGTCAAAGAGCTGGTCGTCAAGAAGGAATCCGCCAAGTCTTTTCCTGAAATTGAGAATATCGCGCGCCTGCTTTTCGGTGATGTTGGGGATTGCCAGAAGTTCTTCAAAAGTAGCCTTGTTCAGGTCTTTCTTTTGGGATTGTGATTTTGATGATCTGGCTTTCGCCGAAATTTTTTCCTGTTGTTGCTCATTGACCCATTCCGGAAATTTGAAATAGGGCGAAATTACCGCCAATAGCGAATCTGAAACTCCCGTAACCTTCTGAAAATCTTCCGCAGAATTAACCCACTTATCCTTTTCGCGGAAGCGCAACAAACGGTCTATCTCCTCCACACCCATCCCCAACGTATAGCCTTTATAATCGGTAATAAAATTGGGATTGAACGGGTAGATTTTCGGTTGATCGTTTTCGGCCTTTACCGCTTTCAAGGAATCAATTCGCTCTTGAAAGACAGCAATGTTCTGATCCTCCACTCTTGGCTTAGCCCCTACAAAATCATGGAAAAAAACCAATGCATACAAACCGAATACAACCAGTATCAAAATAAAAATCCCGCTTCTTTGCCGGTTGTCCAGGTTGAAGCGGGATTTTTCAAATTTCATAACGAGGGATTAGAATTACACCTCTTTGGTCAAATCATCTGCTCCTTCATTGATAGCTTCTCTTTTGAGCTTTATGGCATTGTTGTAATTTTTGAGCTCCTTGTTTACTTTGCCGGAAAGGATAATCACACCAATAACATTGGGAACTACCATCGCAAATATCATAGCGTCTGAGAAAGCGATCACTGATCCCAGGCTGATTGACGCACCTATAACCACAAAGATCAAAAACAATATCTTGTAAATGAGGTCTGTAATTTTTCCTTTACCAAAAAGATATTTCCAACCCTGCATCCCATAGTAGGACCAAGAGATCATAGTGGAAAAAGCAAAAAGGATCACGGCGATGGTCAGCACGATACTAAAGTTTGGGATAACCGTGTCAAAAGCCGTGGCCGTAAGTTCTACACCTTCTGTAATTTCTTTACCGTATTCAAGAAATCCAGCATCAAAATTGGTAATGATAATTACCAGCGCGGTCATAGTACATATTACTACCGTATCCACAAAAGGTTCCAGCAAAGCCACGATACCTTCTGACGCCGGATACTTTGTGCGCACTGCCGAGTGGGCAATGGCTGCAGAACCCACACCTGCTTCATTTGAGAAAGCCCCGCGGCGTATACCTTGTATCATAACTCCAACCAGACCACCTGCGATTCCCAGGCCAGAAAAGGCCCCGTCAAAAATCAAAGCGAAGGCATCACCGATATAACGGTAGTTTACTGCCAAAATAACCAGGGCCGCAAGCACGTAAATCCCCGCCATAAAAGGTACGATCTTTTCGGTTACGGAAGCAATACGCTTAATTCCTCCTATAATTACCACAGCGACCAATACTGCCATCACCAGACCAAAATAGAATCCGGCATTTCCCCCAGACAATCCTGAAAGTTCGATAAACTGTGCTGCCGCTTGGTTCGCCTGAAACATATTTCCTCCACCAAAAGATCCACCAATAACAAAAATTGCAAAGACCACTGCCAGGACCTTACCCAGCCCTACCATATTCTTTTCGCCCAGACCTTTGCTTAAATAATACATGGGGCCGCCGTACACTGTACCGTCAGGGCCAACGTCCCGGTATTTTACGCCCAGGGTACATTCGGCAAACTTTGAAGCCATACCAAGAAGGCCTGCAACGATCATCCAGAATGTTGCACCGGGACCACCTATGGAAAGCGCCACGGCCACACCGGCGATGTTACCCAGACCTACGGTAGCAGAAAGCGCAGCGGTAAGTGCCTGAAAGTGGGATACCTCGCCATCAGCGCTTTCATCTCTCATCGTATTAGGAATATCACCATCAATGGCAGCACCGCCGTCACCGTAAAGCTCTTTGGCACCGTGCTTTTCAATATCCTCATACTTGCCCCGAACCACTTGAATCGCCTTGACAAATCCAGTAAAGTTTATCAATCTAAAATAAATGGTAAAGTAAAGCGCACCACCCACCAAAACAATTAAAACCCAGGGAATCTGAAACGACTCACTAAAAGGGATTTCATAAAAGATTAAATCTACAAACCAGCCTGTGTAGTTCTTAAAGATGGTATCAATCTGTTGAGAAAGGGTTCGTGCCTCTTCATCTTGTGCAAATGCGAATACTGGCAGAAAGGATGCCATAAGGGAAAGAAGAACTTTCTTCATAGAATATATTTGAGTTGAATATGACTTTTAAAAGATGCCCGGCAATATCTTAAAAATTTAACCTTTATCAAAGATAGCCCCGTTAAAATGTAAATATTGGGTTAAATCGCAAATTCTTTATGCAAATTTTCTATTTGTTCCGGGCGACCGATTACGATCAATTTTGAGTCGCGTTCCACCCTTAAATTGGCTTCCGGATTGATGACATAATCTCCGTTTGGCGACTTATAACCAATTATGGAGCAGCCGGTACGGTTACGCAAGTCAATGTCCCGTATGGAGCGCAGCTGGTTATCTGGGCAAACGGCATCGTAGGTAATTTCCTGAACATTAACGCTGCCCGCAGTTGAGACCTGTAATTGATCCATAAATTCCACCAGGTCTGGTACAACGACCAAAGAAGCCATATGCTCCCCTCCTATCTTATCTGGCATAATGACATTGTCAGCACCAGCAAATTTCAATTTCTTATACGAGGTTTCTTCACTCGCCCGGCTTATAATCTTCATATTCTGGTTGATCTGCCTGGCAGAAAGCACCACAAAAAGGTTGGCTGCATCGTCCGGTAGCGCTGATATTAAGGTTGATGCCCGCTCAACCCCCGCTTTGATAAGCACTTCATCTTCCGTGGCATTGCCCCGTATGAATCGCATTTCAGCTTCCTCGATACGTGAGATACGGTCTTCATCTTTTTCTATAATCACAAAAGGCTGTTTGTACAGCTGTAATTTCTGTACCGCCTGCCTGCCGTTTCGACCGTAGCCCACGACGATTACGTGCCCTTCCAGTCTGTCGATTTCACGTTGCACTTTTTTGATTTTTAAAAGTTCATAGTTGCTGCTGCTCAAAATATATTCGGTGATGACCGAAACCGCATAACCCAACGCGATCACGCTGGTCAATATCAAAAATACCGTAAATATCTTTGCACTGGGATTCAACGGCTCTACCTCACCAAAACCTACGGTACTGATGGTTATGATCGTCATATAGACCGAATCTGTCCACGTATAAGCTGCAAAGTACCTAAAACCTAAAATACCCAACGTCAACATCGAGATGATGAGGAATATGGCGAAGTATATTTTAGACCTAAAGAACCTCAGCATAGCTATAGATCAAAAACCGAGGTTCGTTTTGTATAGACCAAATCCTTGATACGTAACCAGAACGCCATAAAAAGGTAGAGGGCAAAACCCAACCCCAAAGTGGCAAAGGACAGGTACACAAAAGACAACCGTACCGTACGCGTCTTGATACCCATACGATCTGCGAGCCGCGAGCAAACATAGTAGCCGTGGCGCGTAAAATAGTCCCTAAGGTCGTATATCATCTTCATAACTACAAAAAAGTAAATATAACCCACCGCTAGGTCCCACCGAAATTAGAAATAAGAAAATTCCCGGCAGCACAATGCAGGCAACGGTGGGCGTCACAGTAATTTGCCTTTAATTGCAAAACGGCTTGACTGCTCAGTGCGTTTTCCGGAAGGTCACGTATTTCAAAAAAACCTTTGGCGATGCTGTTTTTTTCTGCGAAAAGACTTTGCATCAGGTCAAATACAACGTCTTCCACAGGTTGCCCATTTATTTTGGCGAAAGCAAATTTGATAGGCACCACCGTATTGATAATGAGTAGGTAAACGAAGGATGCCGTTACCTTTTTACTTTTGGCCCGGTGGTGCTTCCCAAAGTTGTAATGCGTGTCCCAATATGACGAAGCCTGCTGTCCGAATATTTCATAATACTCCTTTTTAGCGCTGCGCGAAATCACTTCAGAAAAGAGATTGGGACAGTGCTCGTAAACCGCTGCCAGTTGGGAAAGCCGCACCGTCGGGAAATTGGGCGGACGGAGCTTAAAAAACTGAATGGGTTCCTGTAGGGCTTCTGGCAGGTCGAATTTTTTCCGCAAGTATTTATAATCCCGTTGCCACCGAAGCACTTGCGATTCTGTGGTATGTTTTGGCAGTAGGTTTCCGTGACCGTAGAACAGGGCTTCCAACATTCCCTCTTCATTGGCCAATCTTCGGATCAGCCGGAATGGAAGAGTTTTGGCCATCGTTTCAAAGGCAGCGGCATTGACTTTAGTACCAAAATTTCGCGCCAGCATAATAAAAAGTACGGCTTCCCAGTCATTTTCAGTAAGCTTCAGAAGTTGGTCGATGCGATCTACTTTCTGTTCCAGCCGCTCCAGGAACATCCGGTCAAGCCAAGGATGCAGGACAATGTCCGGAACCTGTGCAAAATCACTTTCGCAGAGAATAAACTTTTTTTGCTGATTGACAAACAAGCGGTGATACCCGTCAATGAGTTCTTTCGCAATAAAATCCCGCAACACCACGGTTGGAATCTGCTGATTGTTTAAATTGTAAACTGCCACATCATCCTCCCAGACCACGTGCAGGACCACGTTCTGATAGGCCGCGTCCTGCTCGTGCCCGTGCGCATACCAGTCTGAGGATCTTATATGGAGCTCCACATTGCCCGCCCATTGCTGCCCGTCTATTTCCAAACGTGCATTGAAGAAATCAGGGCCGGCCAACGTATTGTGACGACCTGCACGCTTTAGAACAACCGGCAATCCATCAACCGTCTGCATGGACTGCCAGTTCATTTTTTTGTGTTGCCACAGCCAGTGCATAAAATCTTCCCTGATAATCATTTCTTAAAAATAATGGATTTTGGCAAAGGTTTAATAAGCAATTTTAAAACCTCCTGCTATTTTTAAAAAAACCAAATCGAACATTATGAAAACCATACCCAAAATAGCGCTTATCCTTTGTTGCCTCGTCCTAGCCTCCTGCGGAAACCGCAAAACCGAAGATACCAGCATTGAGATGACCGAAGAAGTTAATAAGACGTTTAACGAATTGGAAAACGACGAGGCTGGAGATAGCCAGCCCGATCAGGACGAACAGATAGCCATCGCCGAAGCAAAAATGGCTGTGCGCAATTACTATGATGCGCTGGGACGCCAAGAATACCGGGATGCTTATGAAATGATGGATAAAGAATCCCGTGGTGCTTATGAAAAGTTTGAAGAAGTGAACATTGAACCCAAAGAAATAATTGTAAACTTTTTGGACAGCGAAGACCCGCAGGTGACCACCTCTGAAGATGGTGCCGAAGTCACTTTGCCCTTACAAGTGAGCGAAGTGGTGTCTGCATCCAATGAAATGCGCACCCTTAAAGGAACCATTACCGTAGTAAAGAGCAAAACGAAAACTGACGACAAATTTGTCGTGACAGACGTCAATGTAAGCGAGCCTGAATCCTACTAGTCCAGAAAACCTTTGGACTTCATCCACTCATCATTGTACATTTTGGCCACATAACGGCTGCCGTGGTCGTGAAAAAGGATGACTACCACATCGTCTTTAGTGAAGTGCTCTTTCAGTTGAAGTAAGCCTTTTATGGCCGCTCCCGCAGAATTACCCAAAAACATTCCTTCTTCTTTCGCCAATCTCCGGGTATAGACCGCTGCATCCTTATCAGTGACCTTGGTAAACCCATCGATCAAACTGAAATTTACATTGAGCGGAAGAATGTCTTCCCCGATACCTTCGGTGACGTAGGGATAGATTTCCTTTTCGTCAAAAATGCCGGTTTCGTGATATTTCTTAAATACTGATCCGTACGTATCCACACCCCAGACCTTGATGTCGGGGTTTTTCATTTTTAGATAACTGGCCACTCCAGAAATGGTTCCGCCGGTACCGACGCCGACCACGAAGTGGGTGACCTTGCCTGCTGTTTGTTCCCAGATTTCAGGGCCCGTTGACTCAAAATGAGCGACACAATTGCCAGGATTGTCGTATTGGTTTACATACCATGAATTTGGTGTTTCTTCCGAAAGTCTTTTGGAAACCGAATAGTACGATTGCGGATCATCCGGGGCAACATCTGTGGGACAGACCACCACTTCACTGCCGACGGCTTTGAGGATATCCATTTTCTCCTTGCTCTGCTTGTCTGAAATCACACAGATCAATTTGTAGCCCTTAACAATCGCCGCCAGCGCCAGGCCCATTCCCGTATTTCCCGAGGTACCCTCAATGATCGTTCCGCCCGGTTTGAGAATTCCTGCAGATTCGGCTTGCTCTACCATTTTGAGCGCCATTCTATCTTTTACAGAATTGCCAGGATTAAAGGTCTCGTATTTGGCCAAAACCAAACAAGGAAGTTTAGCGGTAAGCCTATTTAGCTTGATGAGCGGGGTGTTTCCTATGGTTTCGAGAATATTATTGGCGTACTGCATTAATTTTGATTTGTACCAAAGATATAATTATGCCGAAGCATTTGTTCCCTTTTCTACGGAAGCCCTTTAGTTTTAAGAAAGGTTTTAGAATTTACCAAAGTGACAAACGTTTGGCATCTGCCAAAAGAAAACCGTCATCAATAATTGAAGACGGTTAAGCATTCCTGAATAGACAATGTCAATGACTAATGATCAATTTCTCACTTTGTACGGTTTCGCCAGAAGTTATTTTGACCAAATAGGTGCCCGCTGCAAAATTGGAAACCTCGAGGATATTGTCCCCTGCAGTTCCTTCTTGACGGTTCATCATGCGGCCGGAACTCATTTCAAAGATTTCTATGACAATTTTGCCAGAAACCCCATCAGGCAGCGTTAATGTTGCAGAACCAAATCTGGCCGGATTTGGGTATAAAACGCTTTGTCTTAAAATCGAATTACCTGAAGCGAGGCTTTGTGCCTGGGGAAGAAACTGCGCCTCAATTGCGCCAATATCCCGCCGAGGACCAAATACCGGATTGCCTATCTGATCTAAAAATTTGTCATCGGGATTGCCCTTATTGATTAACGGGGATTCTGGGACCATTACATAAAAACCATCAGAGTAGGGCAACGTTTCCAATCGCGGATTTATAAAGGCATGTTGGGTGGACATAATATCTGTGGATAACGGTGCAAGATTATTCTGAAAATCTTCTACAAAATTATAGCCTTCAGAATAGTAAACAGGCCCGGGAGACAGATCACCAAAACCGCCGCTGTTTACGGCAACTACAGTATTCGAAAGCTTAATGGTTCCTCCGTTTCCGCCAAGGCCACCTTCTGTGCGACCACCAAAATTCTCCGCTACCGTGACGGCTTCGAGCTCGATGTTGCCATTCACATTAAAAATGGAAGGGCCTGCACTGTTGGTTTTGTTACGGGAAACGGTGGTGGTCATTATTTCAATAGCACCCGAGTTATTAAAGATTGCAGAACCCCTGCCAAAATCCGTTTCATTATATATAAAGGAGCTGTTCTCAATTCTAGCAGTACCAGAGCCTCCCATATAGAGACCTGTACCGTTGCCTATTTGAGTGAAATTCTGTGCTACAAAAACGTCATCCAATTTAACACTTCCGGAAGCGGAAGTTGAGAAATCAGCGATGGCTCCGCCAGGACCGTCGGTCTGATTAAATCTAAAACTTGATTCAGAAACATGCAATTGCCCGTCCCGATCATTGGCGATGGCACCACCAGCAGAACCTTTACCTATGCTCTCGATAGCTTTATTATTAAAAAATTCGGCGCCCACAATATTTGCCCAGCCCCCGGCATTAAATATGGCTCCTCCTTTGACACCATTACCTCCCTCAACTTTGTTGTCCAAAAATTTCACCAATTTTATATTGAGTATTGCGCTTCCATTCCAGATGGCACCTCCCTCTAAAGCAGCGCTGTTGTATCTAAAATCTGACTGCGAAAGATCAATGGCTCCGTTAAGGTTGAACAATGCTCCACCTCTGCCCATTACATACTTGTTGGTGCTGTTCTGTTGAAAATCGCTTTTTTTCATTGTTATTGTTCCATTCCCATTCCAAATGGCACCACCTTCATTGGCAGCTTGATTGGATTGAAATGTACATTCAAAAATTTCCATGCCACCTACTCCAGTGATATGAATGGCGCCACCTTTACCAAGGCTTGGATTAAAATTTTCGTTTAATCCAACAGTATTCCCTGCAAAATCCCCCCCGTGTAAAACTGTGATTGTACCACTTAAAGACCAATCCTCGATACCTCCGCCCGCACGGTTTGCGTGGTTCCTGTCAATGGTAACTTGCTTCACTCCATCAATCCTGGGCAATACGTCAATGATCAGACTTGCATTTGGTGCAAGAAGGATGCCTCCTCCGGAGCCCGCTTCACCGTAGGCTGTATTCCCACTAATACGAGTATTCGTCTTAAGTAATAATGTGCCGTTGCTTCCTGCGTAAATACCACCACCTCCATTTACTTCAAACGGAATTTCTACAAGTGATCCTTCGGCACTATTTGTCTCAATACTAGAGTTCATTATCGTCATAACACCATTTCCATTGTAAAGCCCCCCACCATTTTTCGAGGCTTTATTTTGAGCTATGTAAGTATTCGTTATAAGACTATTGGCCGATCCACTGATATGTAAACCGGCACCATTGCCTAGGGCCGGAGTTATAAAATTGTTTTTGAATAAAAAGCTCTCGTCTATGGAAATGTCACCATCTATAACCTCTATCGCCCCGCCTGCGCGATGGGCTCTATTTCTAGTAAGGCTTGTTTTTTTGATGGTAATGTTTCCATCTGTGCTAAAGATTGCTCCCCCTGATCCCAGATCGCCCATGGCATTGTTGTCCTCAATCGCCAACCCGGTTATATTTATATCACCACCGTTATTGAAAATAGCACCTCCACCATTGTCCGCATCATCTCCTTTGGCATTGTTATCTTTGAAGTAACAACTGTTCATGATCATTTTTCCGAGTCCATTCCAAAAACCACCGCCTTCTGAGGCTGCACTGTTTCCGCGTACTGTGCTGTTTGAAAGCGTTACATCACCGTTTCCAGTAACGTGAAAAGCACCTCCATTTCCTGGGGCAGGATTGGGACTGAATGAGCTATTTAAAATATTGCTTCCTGCAGAATTTCCAATAAAGTCAACGTAATCAAGTCTAGTGGTGGTGGTATTTAAAGACCAATCCTCTATGCCGCCGCCGGCACGGTTGCAACCATTGTTAGCCAGAATCACCCGGTTGTTATCGGTTGCCTGAACTTGCAAGGTAGATAAAGGGGCGAGCAATATTCCCCCGCCTGACCCACCATTGCCATCAGCAAAATTATATTCAAGCACAGTACCATCCTTTACAATGACGGTACCGCCAGAACTTGCATAAATTCCACCACCACCATTTATGTCAAGCGGTGCCGATGTTGTGTTCCCCGATGCGGTGTTGTTCGTAACGAAACACTGAGTAATGGTCATTGTGCCGCTACCATTCCAAAGCCCGCCACCCTCATTTGGGGCTATATTGTTAGAGATTGTTGTATTGATAAATGTGCTATTGGCATTGCCACTAACATGCAGACCACCTCCATTTCCCGGAGCCGGTACTCCAAAACCATTTTTGTTTAAACTTCCCTGTTGCAGCGAGAACGTACCATCAATAAGTTCTACACCACCACCTGCCCGGTTGGCTTTATTTCGTAGAAACTCAGTTCTATTGACTATGATGGTACCATCTGTACTAAAAAGTCCCCCGCCAGATCCTAAAGTACCGTTGGAGAAATTGTCCCGTATCTGCGCGCCATTAATTTCTACATCGCCCCCGTTATTAAAAATACCGGCGCCGCCGTTATCAGCTGCGTTACCGCTGGCTGTATTATTGGCGACCACACAATTGTTTATGGTCATTTTACCAGAATTGTTCCAAAGTCCGCCGCCCTCACTAGCCGCTTTGTTTTCATAAATAAAGTTGTTCGCAAAAGTTGTGGACGCCGATCCTGTTACGTGCAGTCCAGCACCATTACCAGGATTGGCAGTTTTAAAATAATTCCGAATGAGTTTGGAAGCGTTCATTGTGAGGTTGCCATCGATAATTTCGACACCGGCACCCGCCCTATTTGCCACATTATCATTAAGCTGGGTGTTCTGCATCACAATTATACCATCAACACTAAAAAGGCCGCCACCTGAACCTAAACTTCCGGTGGCAGTATTTCTAGTAATCATCGTATTGTTGAGTTCCAGCTCGCCTCCATTGTTAAATATGCCACCACCACCATTGTCTGCTGCGTTCCCGTTTGCCCCATTTTCGGAAATGGTACAAACTTGAAGAAATAATTTCCCCTTGTCATTCCAAATAGCGCCACCTTCAGAAGCGGCAGAGTTGTTAGTGAACGTGCAAGAGGTAAAATGGATATTGCTTATTCCGGTAACGTGAATGGCACCGCCATTTCCCGGTGCAGGAGTAGCGGGCATCACACCAGCTTTATTATCACTGAACCCTGAATTAAATAAATTTACACCAGTTCCGCTTCCGGATTGGTCTTCAATTGCTCCTCCTGCACGATTTGCACGATTCTTCTCAAAGATCACATTCATACCGGAAAGGTTTGATCCCAAACCCAAAAAGACCGCTCCACCAGAACCTGAAGCTCCATTGGCTATACAATTCATTATACTGACGCGCCTTAAGGTGATCGATGATGCCAAACCCATTATTGCACCACCGTTATCAGCAGAACCATTTGTCAATGTCACGTTTTCCAACGCTAAGTTGCACGACTGTAGTAAGAAAATTCTATCCTGGCCCTGAGCATCGATAATAATCTTGTCTGGGTTCCCAGTAATCGCAATTGTCTTGTTAAGGATGATCTCGCCATTGAGCTTGATATGATTCACGCCTGCAGCAAAAGTAATGTTAGCTCCCGGCGATGCGTCCAAAATTTCCTTGCGTAGGGTACCAGGGGCACCATCGTCTGCTTCACTGCTGACAATTTGAGCAGCGCATATTTGAATGCAAAAGACGAAAATTACGGATAAGCATATACCTTGGACAGAGTAAACAGATCGTTTCATAGTATTGATTATTAGTTGGTTGTATTAAATAAAGGTATCCTATAACGATGTATATCGTTCTCGTCAGTATGTTAATTATAACATAATTCTGTGTTTGTATCCCTTTAAGATAGGTGCTTGGTATTTCTGTCGTCCTTAGGTAAACAAATTGGTGTTGCCTGATTAACTTGCAAACCAAACTTCAAACGCTATGAAAATTTATACAAAAACCGGTGATAGTGGAACGACAGGTCTTTTTGGTGGTACGCGGGTCTCCAAAGACCATATCAGGATAGAAGCTTATGGGACGCTTGATGAACTCAATTCGCATTTGGGGTTGATACGCGATCAAAATATAGACAAGAACAGTTTTGAGGTGTTGATCACCATTCAGGAAAAGCTTTTTGTTCTGGGCGCAATTCTGGCTACCGAACCCACAAAAGCAACTTTAAAAAATGGTAAGGACCGACTCAATATCAAAAAAATCAAAGAGAAAGATATTCAGTTTTTGGAGCAGGAAATGGACGCTATGGAAAGCAATCTCCCGCCAATGACGCATTTTATCCTTCCGGGAGGTCACAGCACCGTGTCATACTGTCATATTGCCCGCTGTGTCTGCCGCCGCGCCGAACGTCTGGCCATTAAGTTGCATGCTTTTGAACCTCTCGAACCCACCGCGCTCAAATACCTCAACCGCCTTTCTGACTATCTTTTTGTACTGGCACGGAAGTTGTCCAATGACTTAAACGCAGATGAAATTAAATGGATTCCAGAAAAAAACCAATAGTGCTGCACACGTCAAACCCTTGATTTTTAAAGGCATCCCTCGTTTTTTTGAAATATTACTAAAATAATTGATTATTTTCTTGGTGGTCTCGGTTAAAAATTTATTTTTGCAAAAATTTAAAATCAAAACATTGGGCATAAGGTAAGAACCCGCTCAAATTTTGGATGTTAACCCAATTTTTCCCCTCAAAACGGAATTAGAAAATATAGAAATTTATGTACTGGACTTTAGAACTTGCCTCTCACCTCAGTGATGCACCCTGGCCGGCAACCAAAGATGAACTGATCGATTATGCAATCCGGACCGGTGCGCCTTTAGAAGTTGTAGAAAACCTTCAGGCGATGGAAGACGAGGGTGACTCTTATGACTCCATTGATGAGATCTGGCCAGATTACCCTTCAGATGAAGACTACCTCTGGAACGAGGACGAATACTAGAACACTAAAAAAGTCTCGCCAACGAGGCTTTTTTTTTGCTTAATTTTGAAAGACTTTTAAAAAGCAACAAATAGATCGGGCAACATCAGATAAAGTGTGTTTTAAGGCTATGGTTTTTATTTCGCAACTGCGAAAATTTGCTCGTTTGTAAACAGAAATACTAATACTTAATACTACCCTATGGGTTTTTTAGATAAAATTTTAAAGGTATTCGTTGGTGACAAATCCAAACAGGATGTTGCCACATTGATGCCAATCGTTGAACAGGTAAAACAATTTGAAAGCGAACTCGAAGCGCTCTCCCACGATGAGCTTCGGGCAAAAACTTTAGCGTTCAAAGCAAAGATCGCAGATGCGCTGAGCGAAATAAATGCGAAAAGTTTAAAGCTCAAAGAAGACGCAGACACTACCGAAGACATTGACGAAAAGGAAGAATTCTACACCGAGATCGACCGTCTCAAAGATGAGGCCTACGAGATCACCGAAAAAATACTTACCGAGATCATGCCAGAAGCGTTTGCAGTTGTAAAAGAAACCGCAAAACGCTTTGTAAACAATAAGACCATCACCGTCACGGCCAGTGCTTTTGACCGTGAACTAAGTGCCGAAGCTGACTTCCTTACGCTTGACGGCGATCAGGCCGTCTGGTCAAACAGTTGGGATGCAGCCGGGAAACCTATCACCTGGGATATGGTTCATTATGACGTGCAGCTCATAGGTGGTGCCGCGATGCACCAGGGCAAAATAGCCGAGATGCAGACCGGTGAAGGGAAGACCCTCGTGGCCACCCTTCCGGTGTACCTTAATGCCCTTACCGGGAACGGTGTTCATCTGGTTACCGTAAACGATTATCTGGCAAAAAGGGATAGCGCCTGGATGGCCCCTATGTTTAACTTTCACGGCTTGACGGTAGACTGTATTGACTATCACCGTCCCAATTCTGCAGCCAGGCGTAAAGCGTATGGGGCAGATATCACGTATGGTACCAACAACGAATTTGGTTTTGACTACCTGCGCGATAACATGGCGCACGCCCCGGACGATCTGGTGCAGCGGCCGCATAATTATGCCATCGTAGATGAGGTGGATTCCGTGCTGGTGGATGATGCCAGGACGCCATTGATCATTTCCGGACCGGTACCCAAAGGAAATGTGCACGAGTTTGATGCCCTGAAGCCAAAGATCGATTCTCTGGTCGCTATGCAGCGAAAACAACTCGTAAGCACTTTGGCGGAAGCCAAAAAATTAATTGCAAAAGGCGAAACCAAGGATGGCGGCGTCGAGCTTTTACGGGTGTACCGGGGACTGCCCAAGAACAAAGCCTTGATCAAATTCCTGAGTGAAGAAGGAATTCGTCAGCTCCTACAAAAGACCGAAAATCAGTATATGGCTGATAATAACCGGGAAATGCATAAAATTGATGCCGAACTCTATTTTACCATTGACGAAAAGAACAACCAGATAGAGCTGACCGATAAAGGTATTGAACACCTCTCGGGAGCAGAAGATCCCAATTTCTTCGTGATGCCAGAAATGGGCATGGAAATCAGCAAGATTGAAGATGCCGGGCTTTCCAAAGAAGAGGAAGCCGAAAAGAAGGAAGAACTCTTCCGTGATTTTAGTGTGAAAAGCGAGCGCATCCATACGATGAACCAGTTGCTCAAAGCCTACACCCTGTTTGAAAAAGATACCGAATATGTGGTGATGGACAATAAGGTTAAAATCGTTGACGAGCAGACCGGCCGTATTATGGACGGGCGTCGTTATAGCGATGGTCTGCACCAGGCGATTGAAGCGAAGGAAAATGTGAAAATCGAGGATGCTACCCAAACCTTTGCTACGGTAACACTTCAAAATTACTTTAGAATGTACCGAAAACTCAGTGGTATGACCGGTACCGCTGTTACTGAAGCTGGTGAATTCTGGGAAATCTACAAACTTGATGTGGTCGAAATCCCAACCAATAGACCCATCGCACGAGACGATCGTGATGATAAAGTTTACAAAACCAAACGCGAAAAATACAACGCCGTTATTGATGAAGTCACCGAACTTTCAAAAGCCGGGAGACCTATCCTTATCGGTACCACTTCAGTTGAAATCTCAGAACTGCTATCGCGGATGCTAGATCTTCGTAAAGTCCCGCATAATGTGTTAAACGCAAAACTCCATAAAAAAGAAGCAGATATTGTTGCCGATGCCGGTAATTCTGGGCAGGTGACCATCGCTACAAATATGGCCGGTCGGGGTACCGATATTAAACTGAGTTCTGATGTAAAAAATGCCGGCGGTCTTGCGATCATTGGTACAGAGCGTCACGATTCCCGCCGGGTGGACCGGCAGTTGCGTGGTCGTGCCGGCCGTCAGGGAGATCCGGGAAGTTCGCAGTTTTATGTTTCGCTAGAAGATAATTTGATGCGTCTTTTTGGTTCGGAAAGGATTGCGAAAATGATGGACCGTATGGGTCTGGAGGAAGGCGAAGTGATTCAGCACGGGATGATCTCAAAATCCATTGAACGGGCACAGAAAAAGGTTGAAGAAAACAACTTTGGAGTTCGGAAGCGCTTATTGGAATATGACGACGTGATGAACGCCCAGCGTGAAGTGATTTACAAGCGACGTTATCATGCACTGTTTGGCGAAAGGCTTCGGGTAGATTTGGCCAATATGATCTTTGATACTGCCGAAGTCATTTCAGAAACTAACAAAGTTGCACAGGATTACAAAAACTTTGAATTCGAACTCATCCGCTTTTTCTCGATGAGCAGTCCGGTGACTGAAGAAGAATTCGCTTCTCTTGGCGTTCAAGATCTTGCCGGAAAAGTCTATAAAGCGGCATTGACGCATTACCGCGAAAAAATGGAGCGCAACGCAGAAACCGCGTATCCGATCATCAAGAACGTTTACGAAAATCCGGATAGTAAGTTTGAGCGTATCGTTGTTCCCTTTTCTGACGGAAATAAAGAGTTACGTGTCGTAACCAATCTCAAAGACGCTTACGAGTCTGAAGGTAAACAGCTGATCACAGATTTTGAGAAGAACATCACCTTAGCGATCATAGATGATGCCTGGAAAACGCACCTGCGTAAAATGGACGAACTGAAACAAAGTGTTCAGTTGGCAGTTCACGAGCAAAAAGATCCATTGTTGATCTATAAGTTTGAAGCTTTTGAACTTTTTAAACAAATGATCGAGCAGGTGAATAAAGATGTAATCTCCTTCCTATTTAAGGGCGAGTTGCCTGTACAAGAACAAGGTCAGATCCGTGAGGCGAGGCAGGTGAAGAAAAAGGAGCAAACCAAAACCTCCAAAGAGGAAATTCAAAACTTGGATGAGCGCGCTGCACAAAGCCGCCAAGCTTCAGGAAACACTCAGCCGCAACGCCAGCAGGTTACAGAAACTATCGTTAGGGAACGCCCAAAAATAGGCCGGAACGACCGGGTGACGATCAAGCACGTGATGAACGGGGAGAATAAAACCCTCAAATACAAACAGGCCATCCCGCTTCTTGATAAGGGCGACTGGGTCTTGGTTGAAGAATAATCCTTTTTTAACCACAAGGAGAAGCCTGCAATTTGCAGGCTTTTTTAATTTAACGCGTATAATCTAATTTAAATTTAGAGGTGTAAATTTAGTTACTTATATTTGACTATACAATATGTGGAGAGATGGAAAGATTTAAAAGCG
>JBATUQ010000003.1:0-103533 GCA_049671285.1 Leeuwenhoekiella sp.
CCGAACAGAGTAGTTAAGCCCGTTTGCGCCGATGGTACTGCAACCGTGGGAGAGTAGGTCGCCGCCTTGTTTTATAAATCCCCCTCCACATCCGTGGAGGGGGATTTTTTTTGCTTATAAGTGAGAAATGCACGCTGCACGGTGATTGGTCGTGATCAGTTAAATTTAAAACATCACTTAACAGTTAAATGCTTGACGATAATTCGGTCTTTTAATTTAATGGGTAGAGGAAGTAATGGCCTTGAGATACTGTTGATAATTCATACTTTAATTCGTGAAACTTTCGGAAGAGGAGAAATATAACACTTGGTCGCACGCTGTCGGCATTCCATTGGGGTTTGTAGCAGCGGTATTGTTGTTATCATCAGGAAGAAATACAACAATAAGTGCTATTATGGCGGTTGGGATTTATAGTCTGTCTCTTGTGGCGATGTTCGTAATATCGACCTGTTATCACGCCGTCGCTAAAAAAAAATTAAAAACGCTCTTTAGGAAACTTGATCACATAAGTATTTACCTGTTGATTGCCGGAACCTACACTCCAGTTCTGGTAATAGCTTTTCCTAACGATTCAGGGTTATTGTTGTTGTATTTAATTTGGGGTATAGCGCTATTTGGATGTTTGATGAAGGTTTTCTTCTTTGAGCGTTTTGACAAGGTTTCTTTGCTTCTTTATTTAATAATGGGGTGGTTGATTGTTCTTGAGCTGTCAACGCTACAGGAAAATACTACTCCTCTGGGACGTACTTTCCTTATTGGTGGTGGCGTGAGCTATACAATAGGAGCCGTATTTTACGCTTTGGAAAGAATTCGGTTAAATCATTTCATTTGGCATCTGTTTGTTTTGGCAGGAAGTATTTTTCATTTCTTGTTTATCTTTTTTGATGTGGTAGAAAATCAATCTTAAAGAATTGATGATAGATAGTTGAAGATCAATCCTGCGATGATCGCTATACCAAAGCTTACCAACGTACCGATCAATACATATTCTGTAAGCTGACGGTTTTTACCCTCGCTAAGATCTCCAAATCTAAATACTGATTTAGCAGCAATTAAAAACCCTATTGCAGACCAGGCATTTAGGAGTATAAATCCGAAAACGAAGAGTCTTTCCAATATCCCAATGATCTTACCAGCCCCGCTTATACTTGTGGAGGAATTGGATGTCATTTCCAGATTTTGCTTTATGACATTGTCCCAAGGTGATAAAATCTGTTGCAGAACGATTGATGCGACTGAAGAAATAAAAATCACACAGGATACAAATAGCAAGACTACAGGACTAAATAAGGTGTTTGCCTTAAGATGAAGTGGTTCATAGAAATTTACGATTAGTACCAGGATTGCTAAATGTGCCAATTGATCTAGAAAAAATAAGAGTTGTTCGTTATACTTTTTGTTCAATAGTAGTTTAAGCAAGTCGATAGCGTAGTGAGATACACCTAAAAGCACTATGGCGAACCAAAAGGAGGTGTCAAATTGCAATAGTGTAAAAAGAACTACCACGTGTATTAATACGTGCCAATACAAATAAGGAGATTTGTAATTATTCTCTAATTTGTGGTCGACCCATTTTTTGGGCTGTAGTACAAAATCTCCAATTATATGTGCCAGAATAAGCTTTAGCGAAAGTACGATCATAAGGATTTTAGTCTTTTACGAAAGGCAGCATCCATTTTGAGGATACTTTTTAAGCCGGCCCTGTTGAGTGCTGCACTTACGTTACTTTGTGATCTTCCCGTAAGTTTGCCCAGTTGGCTTTGATTTAGACTTGGATTTTCTAAATATTCCTTCACCACTTCTGCCGTAATGGGCGCCCAGTTATCCATGGTCAACAGGGCCAGTTCTAAAAGCAGGTTGATATCTTCATCAAAACCATTATCTGTAGATTTTATTGCTAGTGTGTTTTTTTTGAGATTATCAAAGCAAGTACCCGAATTTACAAATGCAGTTCCATTGGATTCCGTGATTTTTTCTGAAGTTGAAATTCTAGTGCCAAGACCAATTGCAATACGGACATCTAAGTCGCTAAATTGTTTAACGACAGCTTTTAATTGAATTGCGGAAAGTATGCAAAGTTCAGGTCCTACCTCTAATTGAAAACTATCACCCCTGAAAATTTCCCAAACTGCTGGAGTTGGTCCCCAATTATTGAGCTGTTCTTTTAATGGGATCAACCATTTATCGTTTCTCCTTGAGTTTATAATATCTCCGGTAAGTATTGCGGTCATGGGCACGATCCATATAAAAAATTATCTTATATAGACAAGATAATATAAAATATCTTATAAATATAAGATAAAAGATGATATCTTATAGCAATGAGATAATTTCAAATATCGAAGTAATTATAAGACTTACCTACGGGAATGCATCCTAATTTGTATGGTTTTCAATGAAATACGTCAATTCCCGAAGAGTCTTTCCCCTTTAAAAAAAAGCCAATTGGAGTACGGCAAAGAAAAAACCTGAATACCAACTTTATTTAAAGTTCTGCAATGATCAAAACCTAAAGAACAGCGGAAAGTCGATGTTTGGTTGATCAAAATTTAAGAATGCGCAATTGAACGAAACTGCGAAATGAATCTTTTTCAAACCTAAATATGAAATCCCCCGGGTAAAATAACTTTACAATCCAATGTACTGTCGATGCCTGATGGATTTTTCCTCGACTATGTTACAGTTAACTGTGGTCAGGGGAATAAGGAGTAGCAATAGATATCTGTACATATTATTTGAACATGTCCATTCCTGGAATATCTGGGAGGCCGTCTTTGGCTACAGCGGCAAGTTCAGCGTCGTAATTCTTTCTGGCTCTTTCCAATGCTTTGTTCAGGGTGAGAATCAGGTAGTCTTCGAGCTGTTCTTTATCTTCTAATAGAGAATCTTCAATATTAATTTTCTTAACGGTGCCCGCAACACTTACTTCAACATTTAGCAAATTATCGTTGCTTTTTTCATTAATATAAACCGTTTTCAGCCTTTCCTTAGTGGCCTCTGCCTTTGCCTGAGCCTCTTGGATTTTTGCCATCATATCTCCAAACATAATCGTATCTTTTATTGTTATTTCACAAATATAACCAGATCGTTTTAGACAGACAGGCTAAATTTTGCCAAGCATTTTACAAAAGTAAAAGCCAGGGTAAACCCCGGCCTTTACTTGTTAATGTTAATTGTCTGGACATCTATCGCTTCATTATTTTTTTGGTAAATACTTGTTTCCCGTTGGACACCTGAACCAGATAGGCACCACTGGCCAAATCTGAAATGTCCAATTTACGAGAATTGGTAAGTGCTTCATTTTTAATTATCCTACCTGAGGCGTCGTACACCGAAACGAAACTGGTTGTCATATCAATAGCCGACTGAAAGTTAATAACATCACGTGTGGGGTTGGGATATACACTCATTGAGACAAGATTGTCATCTTCTACGCTCAGCGTTTCATCAAGGGAAAACTGTGATAGGAAGAAAGCACGTTTACCATTTACCTGAGATCTACCGGCAAGGACAAGCTTATTCTCTGCGAGAAGCTCTCCTCCCAGAATGTTGATAGATCGTGTCGCATCTGTCTCGTAAAGGTATTTACCGGCTTCGCCAAAACTATCGTCATATTTTCCGTTGGGCATAAGGCGGGCGATTGCGATAAAGCGTGTTCCTTCGCTACCTGCAGCTCCTGCCACTACAATTCTTTCGTTTTGTTGAATGCTTACACTGTAACTTTCCTCGATATTTTCTTCTGTCAGGAAGTTAGTTTGTACAATACCTGTATCGTTAAAGGTATTGTCGAGGGTTCCATCCGTATTATAACGTGCAGTAAAAAAGTCACTCAGCGTTCCATTATCTTTGGTTTCACCAGTTATCACTATTTTATTATTGTTCTGTACAGCGACATTATAGGCGTATGAAAATGCATTGAGATCAAGTGTAGCTATCCCGCTTGAGCCAAAACTTTCATCTATGCTTCCGTCGGTATTGATCTGCGTTAACACCGCATCGCTGCTTTCAGTGTCCAATTTATAGTCAGCAATAGCATAACCTACGGCAACAATCTTTTCATCACTGGTAAAGGCGAGCTTAAAGAGCGTATCGTAAGCCCCCATATCAACAATTTTGAACCCAGCATCGCCAAAGCTTTCATCGATACTTCCATCAGAATTGATCCGGGCTACAGCGAAATCTGATGCGCTTCCTGATGACGAACCCGTATTAACTGAGCCGCCCAGAATAATTTTTCCATTGTCCTGTACCAAAACACTTGTAGAAAGTGATTGAATCTCACTACCGAATTTTGTCATAACAACACCGTTGGTGCCAAAGGTGTTATCGAGCACACCTGCCGGTGTCATTTTTACCAGCACATCAACAAGGCCACCGCCCGCCGTGGCATCAACTTCTGCAATACCAGCGATAAAAATGTTTCCAGAATTGTCGAAGGCTACCTCATAGGCGTCACTAAGTAGGCCACCTACATTGAGGACGACCTTTCCGTTTGTCCCAAAACTGGTATCTAACGTGCCATCAGCAAGATATCTCGAAGCTGCAAACGCACCACCCATTTGGCCATTATCATAACCTACGGCAACCAGCTTGTCATTCCCTTGTACACCAATGGCACGTGCTACACTTGCGCCCTCTGGGGTAAAGACAGTAGTTGTCATACCATCATCGCCAAAATCTTTATCGATTATTTGACTGTGGGCTTGAAATCCCCAAATTATTACCGCCGTTAACAGCAATGTTCTTTTAGTCGAAGTAATTTTTAACATATTTATAATTTTGAATAAGGTAAAACTATCGTTTTAAGTACTGAACAACAACAATTTAATGAATTTTAACCAATTTTTTATTTGTCTTATCAGTTAAAACCTATTTTTATAACTTAAATTAAGGAAAAATCCTACTTTTCTGTTTTGATGCTTGTTTAATCTGTTGCAAACAATTATCATCTATCTAATCCCTAGACAAACTTTACTTTTGTCTCTCATTATAGACAGACATTTTTGAAAAATTTAAAACAGACAATTGTACCTCCCAAACCCAATAAGCTTCCTAAGGTATTGGTCAAACATCACGATAAGCGTACAGACGATTACTTTTGGATGAGGGAGCGTGACAGTGAGGCGGTACTGGATTATCTAAATGCTGAAAATATCTACTACGAAAAAATGACCGCTCATACCCAACCGTTGCAAGAGCAATTGTTTGAGGAAATGCGCGGAAGGATCAAAGAAGACGATGCATCCGTGCCGTATTTTTACAATAATTACTGGTACTACACGCGATTTGAAAAGGGCAAGAACTACCCCATTTACGCCCGGAAATTGGAAACGCTCAACGCCCCGGAAAAAATTATGTTTGACAACAACCTGATGGCAACTGGGCATAATTATTTCAATCAGGCGGGGTATTCAGTTTCTGAGGATAATCACTGGACTGTCTTTGGGATAGATACCATAAGCCGAAGGCAATATGTTTTACAGTTCAAAAATCTTCAAACGGGTAAGGTACTTCCCTTTCAGGTAAAAAACACCACGGGAAGGGCAGTCTGGGCGAGTGACAACAAAACCGT
Organism: Leeuwenhoekiella sp.; assembly: GCA_049671285.1. Lineage (GTDB taxonomy): Bacteria > Bacteroidota > Bacteroidia > Flavobacteriales > Flavobacteriaceae > Leeuwenhoekiella. Next base: position 5,573 of record JBATUQ010000003.1, read on the forward strand.
TTTTTATACCCGCAAGGATGCAGAAACACTTCGAAGCAATCAGGTTTTTAAGCATGTGATGGGCACCGATGCCTCTGAAGACGTTCTGGTATATGAAGAAATTGATGAAACTTTTTCCGTAGGTATTTTCAAAACCAAGTCCCGCGATTTTATAGTTATCGCTTCAGAAAGTACGTTAACTTCAGAATATCGGGTCGCCCGGGCCAATTCTGAAGTATTGCACTTTCAAGTGGTACAGCCTCGCGAGCGCGGTCTCGAGTACAGCCTAGAACATTATCAAGATCATTTTTATATCATTACCAATAAGGATGGTGCGACCAATTTTAAACTGGTAAAAACTCCGGTTTTGGCAACGGAAAAGGAAAATTGGATTGACGTGATTCCGCACAGGGAGGAGGTGTTGTTGGAAGATATTGATATTTTTAATGATTTTTTAGTCGTTGACGAGAGGGCCAATGGTCTCAACCGCCTCAACATAAAGCGCTGGGATGGCACTGAGGATTATTACGTCCCTTTTAATAGTGAGACCTATACAGCGTACACCGGGGTGAATCCCGATTTTGACACCAGCAAACTGCGTTACGTTTACAATGCGCTGGACACACCTCCTACGGTGGTTGAATTTGATATGGTAACCAAAGAAAAAACCATCCTAAAACAAACAGAGGTTTTGGGCGGAAATTTTAAGCAAGAGAATTACGAGACCCAGAGAATTTGGGCTCCAGCTAAGGACGGCGTTCAGGTTCCCATATCCCTGGTATATAGAAAAGGATTGGTGCTAAATGGTGACAATCCCCTATTGCAATACGCTTATGGAAGTTACGGCCATACTTCAGAGCCATCCTTTTCCTCCACGAGATTGAGCCTGCTCGACCGCGGATTCATTTTTGCCATCGCGCATGTGCGCGGTGGGGAATATTTGGGACGCCGCTGGTATGAGGATGGCAAGCTTTATAAAAAGCGAAACACTTTTACTGATTTTATTGCGTGCAGTGCCTATTTAATAGAGAAACAGTACACCCGCCCCTCGCGTCTTTATGCGTATGGCGGCTCGGCTGGAGGATTATTAATGGGGGCCGTCGCTAACCTGGCCCCACAACTGTACAACGGTATTATTGCAGCAGTACCTTTTGTGGATGTGGTGACTACGATGTTAGACGATAGCATTCCGCTTACTACGGGTGAATATGATGAGTGGGGCGATCCCAATGTCAAGGAGTATTATGATTATATGAAATCCTACTCGCCTTACGATCAGGTGACAGCTCAGGACTATCCCAATATTTTGGTTACTACAGGCTACCACGATTCTCAGGTACAATACTGGGAGCCGGCAAAGTGGGTGGCCAAATTGAGGGACTGTAACAGCAGCAATACGGTAATTCTTTTTGAAACCAATATGGATGCTGGGCACGGTGGGGCATCGGGTCGCTTTGAGGCGCTCAAGGAAACCGCCAAGGAGTATGCATTTCTTTTAGACCTTGAAGCAGAAAACAGAATCAAATAAAATACGTATTTTTGTCAGGATTTAAGATGGTTATTCAGGTCTGGCTGGAAAGGTAACTATACGCACATTATTTATGGAAGGACACCCCAACGTTTACAATAATATCTTAGAGCTAGTAGGAAATACCCCGCTCATCCGGCTCAATAAGATAACCGTAGATCTTCCAGGATCGTATTTTGCCAAGGTTGAAGCTTTCAATCCTGGTCAATCTTCAAAAGACAGAATTGCGCTTCATATAATAAATGACGCTGAGCAGCGTGGCCTTCTTAAAAAAGGGGATACAATCATTGAGACCACATCCGGCAACACCGGCTTCAGTATAGCAATGGCTTGTATCGTCAAGGGGTACAAATGTATGCTGGCGGTAAGCTCAAAATCTTCAAAAGATAAAATTGATACCTTGCGTACGCTGGGTGCGAAAGTTTATGTCTGTCCGGCAAATGTGAGTGCAGAGGATCCCAGATCATATTATCAGGTGGCCAAGCGTCTTCACGACGAAACGCCAAAAAGCATTTACATCAATCAGTATTTTAATCAGCTGAATACTGAGGCACATTACAAAACAACAGGTCCGGAAATCTGGGAACAGACCCAGGGCAAAATCACCCATCTTGTCGCGTGTAGCGGTACTGGCGGAACGATCTCTGGTACTGCTCGTTTTTTAAAAAAGCAAAACCCTGATATTAAAGTGCTTGGGATTGATGCCTACGGAAGCGTTCTCAAGAAATACCACGAGACCAATGAACTTGATAAAAACGAAATCTATCCGTACCGTATTGAAGGGCTGGGTAAGAACCTAATTCCTACGGCCACTGATTTTGATGTGATCGATCACTTCGAAAAAGTTTCCGATGAGGATAGTGCCTATACCGCACGAGAGATCGCTGCCACCGAAGGTATGTTTGTGGGCTACACCAGCGGCGCTGCCATTCAAGGAGTAAGACAGTTGGCTGCCGAAGGTTTTTTCGCAGAAAACAGTCAGGTCGTTGTCATATTCCCAGACCATGGAAGCCGATACCTGAGTAAGGTTTACAGCGACGACTGGATGCAGGCTCAAGGTTTTATGGACACTCAAACCAAAACTTCTACCCACGACATTGAGTATGTTAAATAATTTGGGCTCATTTTCAAAGAAATTCTAATTTTCCCTACCGTAGTTATTGTCTTCGCCTGATTATACGATAGTTGAGGGTTTGCTCAAAAAGCTGTAAAGCGAAAAAGCGGAATAATTTTCAGATTTATTCAGCGGCGGTATGTTCAGTCAAAATGCTGGAAAATTGCTAAATTTGTTAATTCTATGAAAACTGATGTATGAGAGATTTATTTGATAAGATTTACCGGGATAAAGGACCTTTGGGAAAATGGGCTTCACAAGCCGAAGGCTATTTTGTATTTCCCAAGTTGGAAGGCCCTATTTCAAACAGGATGAAATTTCAAGGTAAAGAAGTTATCACTTGGAGTGTAAATGATTATTTGGGATTGGCAAACCTTCCCGAAGTGCGCGAGGTGGATGCCCAGGCAGCACGGGACTGGGGTTCTGCATATCCTATGGGCGCCCGTATGATGAGCGGCCACACCTCACTGCACGAACAATTGCAGAACGAGCTCGCCGCTTTTGTGAACAAAGAGGCTGCTTATCTTTTAAATTTTGGTTATCAGGGAATGGTTTCTACCGTGGATGCTCTGGTTTCCAAGGACGATATCATCGTTTATGATGTAGATGCACACGCTTGTATCATTGATGGGGTGCGGTTGCATATGGGTAAACGTTTTACTTACAAACATAACGATGTTGAAAGTATTGAAAAAAACCTGCAGCGTGCAACTAAACTTGCAGAGCAGACCGGCGGCGGAATCCTGGTGATTTCAGAAGGGGTTTTTGGGATGCGCGGCGAGCAGGGAAAGCTTAAGGAAATAATCGCTTTAAAGGAAAAGTACAATTTCCGGTTGTTTGTTGACGATGCCCATGGCTTTGGAACATTGGGAGCAACAGGGGCAGGCGCTGGCGAGGAGCAGGGCGTGCAAGACCAGATCGACGTGTATTTTGCCACTTTCGCAAAATCAATGGCAAGTACGGGAGCATTTATCGCCGCTGATCAGGAGATTATTGATTATTTAAAATACAACCTGCGTTCGCAGATGTTTGCCAAATCCTTGCAGATGCAATTGGTGGTAGGTGCCTTAAAACGTCTGGATATGTTGCGCACCATGCCAGAGCTTCGCGAAAAGCTTTGGGAAAATGTCAATGCCCTACAGGGCGGTTTGAAAAAGCGTGGTTTTGATATTGGTACCACACAAAGTTGCGTGACCCCGGTCTATCTTAAAGGCAGTATTCCGGAAGCGATGGCCTTGGTGAAGGACCTTCGTGAAAATCACGGAATTTTCTGCTCTATTGTGGTGTACCCGGTGATTCCCAAAGGCCTCATACTATTGAGATTGATCCCAACAGCAACACATACCTTAGAAGATGTCGAGGAAACCTTAGATGCTTTCTCGGCTATCAGGGAACGACTGGAAAATGGAACTTATAAACGTCTTTCGGCATCAGTAAAAGCCTCAGCAGAAGTCTAACATATAAATATTCAAAATCCGAAAAAGCGGCTGTGATGGTCGCTTTTTTTTATAAAATAGCATTGGGTCAATTTTTGATTATAAATCTTTAAATTTTCCTATTCCAAAAACGATTGAGCTATATGCGTGGATTACCTATATTATTATTATTCCTTTTTGCCAAATTAACATTTGCCCAGCAGCAGGAAGTTCTCGATGTGCAACATATTCGGGCTCGGATCGATCTCGATTTTGAGCAAGAGAAAGTGCACGGAAAACTGGACGTCGCCTTTATAATTTTAAAGGATACAGATTCTGTTTACCTGGATGCCAAAAATCTGGATAAGTATAAAGTCCAATTTGGAGGTCGGGACCTGAATACAGATTACACCGGAAAACACTTGGTGTTCAAAAAAGATTTCGCCGCAGGCCAAAAATACATCGTTAACATTATGTACACCGCCACTCCAGATCAAGCGCTCTATTTTGTAAACAATGAGGGCAGCAAACAGATGTGGACGCAAGGGCAGGGCAAATACACCTCAAACTGGCTGCCCAGTATTGATGATACGAACGATAAGATTGAGTTTGATCTAACCGTGACCGCACCTGCTGAATTGAAGGTGGTGGCCAATGGAAACCTGATGGAAACCCGCGTAGGTGCTCAAAAATCGACATGGGTATATAATATGGACAAACCCATGTCCAGCTACCTCGTGGCCATCGTCGCCGGCGATTACCGGGTTTGGCCGGACGAATCCTTTGGCGGGGTGAAAATGGAATATTATTATTATCCCAAGGATTCCCTCAAGCGGCACTGGACCTACCGCAACACCCGTGAGATAATGGATTTTTTGGAAGGGGAGATTGGCGTGAAATATCCTTGGCAGAACTACAAACAGGTTCCGGTAAAGGATTTTCTTTATGCCGGTATGGAAAATACAACGGCTACCGTTTTCAGTGACCAATTTATGGTCAACCGGTTGGGCTACATTGACCGCAATTATACCAGTGTGGACGCTCACGAAATGGCGCACCAGTGGTTTGGTAACCTTGTCACCGCAACTTCAGGGGAGCATCATTGGTTACAGGAAGGTTTTGCGACTTACTACGCGCTTTTGGCCGAAGGCGAAATTTTTGGCAATGATTATTACTATGAAAAACTGATAGAGAGCGCCGAGCAGCTTTCTTCAATGAGTGAGAAGGGTAACGGCGAGGCACTCGTAAGCACCGGGGCATCATCCTTGACGTATTACCAAAAAGGAGCCTGGGCATTGCATATGCTCCGCGAAAAAATGGGCAACCCCGCTTTTCAGGAAACAGTAAAAACCTATTTAAACACCTATGCTTACGATAATGCTTCCACTGAAGATTTTCTGGAAATAGCAAAGCAAAAGAGTGGTACGGATTTATCAAGCTTTGCAGATACTTGGTTGTACCAAAAGGAATTCCCCACTGAAGAAGCAATGGCATCCTTACAAAAATCAGAATTTGTCAATGACTATTTTGAAGCGGTGGCTTTGCGTGAAAAATCATTTTGGCAAAAGCGTCGAGAATTAAGCAATATGTTGACCTTGCCCAACGATTTTATAGGTCAGGAGGCGATTTTTCAATTGGCGGAAGGTCCCATTTCTTCCACATTGCCCATTTATCAGAAAGCGTTTTATACTAACAATCCCTACATCAGGCAGGCAATTGCCAAGTCTGTTCAGAAAGTACCGGCGGCGTTGCGGTTAGACTATGAGCGGCTGTTACGTGACGATTCATACTTGACCCAAGAGATCGCATTTCAGAATTTGTGGTCGTCATTTCCGTATAAACGTCACGAATATTTGGACAAAATGAAAGGCGTGAATGGCTTTGCAGATCACAATCTGGAGATACTTTGGCTGGGGCTAGCCATCGGTACGCTTGATTATGAGGAATCGCAGATCAGGGATCATTATGCCCGGCTCACCAAATTTACCGAACCGCAATTTGCTGTGAACACCCGGCTGAATGCCTTTCAGAAACTGTATCAGATAAGGTTATTTGATCAAAAATCCTTTAAGAATCTGGTGGCTGGATGTGTGCACTTTAACTGGCGTTATTCCCAGTCTTGCCGGCAAATTTTAGAAAGTTTACTGGAAGATGAAGAGTGGGTATCCTTCGCCAAGCAATTGAGCGGCTTTACTCAGAAAGAACGTAATTATCTCGACGGAAAACTGGACTGATGCGTGCACTTGTAATTTCCGGGGGTGGTAGTAAGGGGGCATACGCAGGTGGTGTTGCCCAGTACCTCATCGAGGAAGAAAAGCGCAAGTACGATCTTTTTTTAGGCACCTCAACCGGAAGTTTGCTCATCTCACAATTTGCCCAGGGGAACATTCAGAAAGCTTATGAGCTGTACACACAAGTGAATCAGCACACGATTTTTAACGTCAATCCTTTTAACATCAAAAAGAAGGGCAACCGGGAATACGTTTCCATAAATTATTGGAATACGATCTGGCAATTCATTAAGCGCAAACGTACCTTCGGTGAAAGCAAAAACCTGCTCAAGAATATCAAGAAAAACTTATCGCCCAACGAATTTTACAGCATCAAAAATAATGCGGAGGACGTTGTGGTAACGGTCTCCAACCTTACCAAAAACACGGTAGAATACAAAAGTATCAAGGATTACGGCTACCACGATTTTTGCGAATGGATCTGGATTTCCTGCAATTATGTTCCATTTATGAGTCTAGTGAAAAAGAACGGATATGAGTATGCCGATGGTGGCTTCGGTTGCATTGTACCAATAAGAGAGGCGATACGACGGGGTGCCACCGAGGTGGATGCAATTATTCTGGATGGCGAAAACCTGGAACACAACAAGGTCCTGGGCAAGAATCCATTCTCACTGATGGTCAATTTATACGGATTTTTACTCGATCAGGTGGAATATCACGATCTCGTAGTGGGTAAATTGGCTGCGATCAACAAAGACGTATCACTCAACTTGTACTATACACCGTCAAAACTCACCGAGAACAGTCTTATTTTCAACAAAAAGCTGATGACCAGCTGGTGGCAACAGGGTTGGGACTACGCTTCCGCGAAAGCGAAGGAAGCTCAGGAAAACCGGCTTATCCGGCCGGATTAATTTTCGCATACGCGAAAAGGATTTGCTTAAAACCCAAACACATCACAAAAGGTGACCTTTGTTGCTTAGTTATCCAAGCACCTCTGAAACCTCATTTTTTAAATACTCGATAGCTACCGCAGATGGTGCGGCCCTGTCCATCATTCCCTTTAAAATATTTTCGCGCAGACTGGCAGCATTGGTACTTTCCTCAGACCGGTTGGCCTGTCGTATCATCTGGATGGTCGTGTTCTTGGCAGATTGCACGACATTCCAGCATTCTTCAGAAATGTAGATCTGTTGGGTGATATTGTGTTCAAATTCCTGTTCGATAGTGCTAATAAGTAGTTGCTCGTAGTCTTCTTTATGCTCCCCACTAGGCGAAATCCGAATTAGAAGTTGGGAAGGTTTTATACGTTCCAAAAATAGAACCAGTCTCTCGTAAGCTTGCAAACGGGTAGGCAAGGTGTGCTGTTGACTGTCCTTGTGAAGCAAAAAACGACGCCGGCCATCTTCGTTTTTAATAAAACTGTTGAAAAAGTAATAGGCCAAAAGTCCCACGACAACGGCTGGTAGAAGGGCAATGGCCATCTCGATCAATCGGTCTTCCATAGTGTACAAGTGATTTTTTTTAATTTCGCGTAAATTTAGGACAAAAGAAACACCCGCCATTGCTGGACGGGTGCGTGTTTTTTGAACTGCGCTTATTACTGACCGAGATAATCAATCGCCAACTGGCTCATAACTTTTACGCCAAGTAACAACCCATCATCGTCGATGACGAAATCTGGGGTGTGGTGCGGGTAGGCTTTCGTATTTCCGGGGGTCATTCCGCCAAGGAAAAAATAAAGACCTGGTACTTCCTCCTGAAAGTAACTAAAATCCTCACCACCAGTCGTAGCTTTTACCAGTTCAACATTGCTTTCGCCAGCAACATTTTGCAGGGTGGGCAGCATTTTTTCCGTAAGGGCGGGGTCGTTATAGGTGATTGCCGTATTGCTTTGAAATTCAATTGTCGCGCTACCACCGTAGGCTTTTGCAAGACCTTCTGTCATTTCAGTCATTCTGCGGATGATGAGTTCGCGCATACCGGCATCTAATGTTCGCACCGTACCGATCATTTCGGCACTTTCGGGAATGATATTAAACCGCACGCCCGAAGTGATTTTTCCAACGGTAATAACGGCGGGTTCGGTCAGCAGATTGGATTCCCGGCTAATGATGCTTTGGTAACCGTCAATGATTTTTGATGAAATATAAATGGGATCAACACCACCCCAAGGCTGGGAGCCATGCGTTTGCTTTCCATTTACGTTAACCACAAATCGCTCGACGGCTGCCATTGTCCCGCCGGGTTTATACCGGATGGTGCCTACTGGCGTACTCGAATTGATGTGCAGGCCAAAAATCGCATCAACATCTGGATTTTTAAGCACGCCTTCCTTGATCATAAGCGAGGCTCCACCTTCTTCGCCCGGAGGCGGTCCTTCTTCTGCGGGCTGAAAAATGAATTTGACTGTTCCTTTTATTTTGTCCTTGTGTTGTGAAAGTATTTCTGCAACACCCATCAAAATAGCAATATGCGTATCGTGACCACAGGCATGCATCACCCCGGTCTCGCTACCCAAAAATGTAGCAGTAACCTCGCTTTTAAAAGGGAGATCGTTTCTTTCGGTGACGGGTAGGGCATCAATGTCGGCACGCAGGGCAACCACTTTTCCGGGTTTGTTGCCTTTTAGAATTCCCACCACGCCGGTTTTTGCCACGCCTGTTTCCACTTCAATCCCAAGAGATTTTAAGTGTTTGGCGATTTTTTCGGCAGTTTCAAATTCGCGGTTACTCAATTCGGGATGCTGGTGAAAATCACGACGCCAGTTAATAACCTTTTCTTCGATATTTTCGGCGGAAGCCAAAAGATCCTTATCCATTTTCTTTTGGGCCTGTATCCCTTCCGCGGAAGCGAAAACAGCCAAAAATGCCAGTGCAAACAAATTTTTCATAAAAACATATTTGCCTTAAAGGTATCAAAAAACCCTTTAACCCTTCTATTCTGAATATTCGGAAATTAGTCTGACCATGAGTGCATTCAAGTATTCCACATCATAGTCACCCACAGTTGGCGCCAGATGATCTTCCCCTATGCCGCTGTGATTGGTAATAAATACGTACGTACCATTGGTGCTGATGCTCATGAAACGCATTAGAAATTCAGTGTTTTTATCGATTCCGCTGGCGGTAATAGGGATAATCTTGATGCCTTTTTTTGCTGCCTGCTCTATTGAGTTGTGAAGGTCGTCGATTACTTGCTCCTCGTAATGAGGCGGGGCATCGAGCATAAGAAATGCTATCCGGGACTTTGCAGTCGTTGACCACTGCAGGTCATTTACAGCGGTATTGAGAGCGGTGTGAACGGCTTCGGGAAAATCACCACCACCACCCGCACTTTGCTTGGAGATGAAACTTAGTGTAGCGTCGATACTTTTGGAAAATACCGATTTTCTAACCACATAGTCATCCCCTTCATCCCTGTAAAACACCGCAGATGTGGCAATATCAATAGTTTGGTTTTGGATTTTAACCTTTTGAATAACGCTTTTGAGATCGTCCTTTAAAAATTCGAGTTCGTCGCCCATAGAACCCGTGGCATCAACAATAAAGGCCAACTCAACGGTTTTTGTGGCCGCCGCCGAAGCTGCAGTTTCTATTTTGATAACACCGTTTTCTATAGTTTGTAGCGGTTTATCTATGGGTGAATTGTTGACGGCTATGCGGTATCTTCTGATGTCCTCAAGCATTTTATCTTCAAAAACATCTGCAAATAGTTCTGCTTTGCCTGAATTGTCTGTTCTGGATTCCCAGATTACTTCATTGTCCAACAGCAACTGTACGGTAGCATCCACTACGCTATTGTTGTTAGTATCCCTTACCTCAATTGAAAAACGATTTTTGGTATAAATGCCCCAGTATGCTGACATTTGATTAAAATCATTACCGGTTATCAATCCGGTCCAAAAGTCCCAGTTTTCCAAGTCATTCCATTCACCGGCTGTAATCAGACCAGAATTATCAGGTTCACCGCCACTAGTGGGAACACTCCCGCTATCTGATGATAATCTTGAAACAGCAGATTCGTCCGATTCTAAAAATGTACCGTCACCTTCACAGCTCAACATTGAAAAAAGAGCGAGACAGAGCGGGAGTATAAGTTTTTTCATCTTGATTGGTTTTCTAAAAAGATGGAGCGGTAGCCAAATGGTTGCGTTTTGCAATGTAAACTTACCGTTAAGAAATAGGCTGATTTACTTGTATGGTGAATTCGGTTTAGTTGAGGCTCAACTGACTGGAGACTTTTACCATCTGCTTACTGATACCGTGCAGCCATCGCAGTTGCTGCCAGACCAGATGTGCTTCTTGATAGTCCTGCTGGCTTCCGGCCTCCCGCTTGACCATATTCTCAATGTCTGAAAAATTAAGGTTGCTCAATTCCTCGTTCATTGTAGCTAGGTCACTGTTGTAATTAAGTTGGGAAGTGTTTTTCTTTTTAAAAAGCGCTTTGGAAACCTGCTCCAGATCGTAATCGATAAGTTTTACCGCTGTCTCAAAATATCCGGAAGCGGGGGTGGTTTCGTGGGTCTGCAAATAGGTGCTCAAAGATGAAAGTGATGACAGCAAGGTGTGATTGAGCATGACCAATTCGTAAATTTTGCCCAGATCTATCTGTTTGGATTTGGGTTCCTGGGCCATCTTTTGAAAAGCCCCATTCAGGTTGGCAGTTTCCTGAAAGGCTTTTTTTCGGGAGACTTTCAGCGAAATAGGGACTTCTCCCTTTTCTTGGTAATAATGGGCAACTTTATCAAAATAGGCTTTATTGGCCAGCACACTTTCCTTGATCTTTTCTTGAATCTTATATAATCCCCAAGCTGGCCACAACCACAGAATTGCCATAAAGGACAAGGTCGAACCCAAGAGCGTATCCAGAATACGGAATTCGATGACCTGCAGGACATCTGGAGCTATGATCGCATAAACAAACACCACACTCAAGGTTACAAAAACCGCTGAGGCCGTGTAATTCTTTTGCAATGTTGAAAAGGCGATGACAAGCGAAAGCAGCCCGATTACACCATACACATATATATTGTCAATAAAGAAAACCGTAGAAGCGGCCAAGACCGCTCCAATGAGGGTGCCAACGATACGGTCTTTAGAACGCGATTTGGTCAGCCCGTAACTGGGACGCATTATCACGATGATCGTCAGCAAGATCCAATACGGGTTTTGAAAATCAAACAGATGCCCAATGGCATAACCGGCCATCATCGTTACCGCCAGCCGAAGTGAGTGCTTAAACACCAACGAATGCAGTGTAAAATTGCTCATCAAAAGACTTAAGTCATAATTCTGCGGAATTAAAAATCTTTTTATAACATCCAGATTGATAAAACTATCATCTTCTAAATCCTGCTTTTGCTGCAGCTTTTGAATTTTCCTAAGTTTTTCCAGTTGTTTTTCCTGATATTCCGACAGGTTATTGAGGATGACGAAATCCTCATAATTGTCCTTTTTTTCTACGGAAGCAATGTTGGTTTTTAAGGTAACCAAAAGTTCGTTCAATGAATTTTTGGCCTCTTCTAAATTTGCTTTCTGTGCAGCCTGGAGTTGTTCTGCGATTTCAAAAATGATTTTTTGAAGCTGTGGTTGAAGGCTTTCTTGGTTTTTTAGCACTTGATCCATTTTGTCGTAGTCCACGGGATTGGCAACCGCGGTTTCCAGCATTTCGACCAGTTGTACAAAAATGAGCGTTTGTTTTCCGCGGAAGCGTGCTGCTTTTCCCTTTTCTGGAGCGCTAAGAATATCGCGAACCGTTTCGTGTTTTTCGATAAGTTGGGACTGTACTTTGAGCAATTGGGATTGCAACTTGGTGCGGTCCTTTTGACTACCGACGAGTTTGCCCCTAATTTTTAAAAGTCTGGCGGTGAGTTGAAAAGTTTCCGATAGGGATTCCTTGAGTTCGGCTTGCGGATTAATTTGATGGGCGAGCACCACGAGCAGTAGATGAAAGAGACCACCCAGGCCCACAAGTAAGGAATACTCGAGTTGATTGAGGTCTTTGGGAGATACGGCAAAGCTGATGACCAGCGCCAACAAACCCGAAAAACTGATCAATGAGGCTCGAAAACCAAATACCGAAATATATGCAATGCCAAAGGTCAACAGTCCCAAAACCGGAATGATAAATCCGTAGTGAAACGTCAAATAGCCACCGATGAAACTAACGATCATCACCAAAAGCGTCGCAAACAGAATACCCGTTTTTTTGTACCGAAAGCTTCCGGGGGTGTTACTGGGTGCCGTCCAAAAGCCACCAAAACCAATGGCGAGTCCAATTTCCAGTTGATCCACGGCTATCCCGATCCCAATGGGCAGCCCGATTGCGAGCCCGACGAGGATGGCCTTTAAAAAATCAGTACTCTTAAAATACCGGATTAGCGATTTGACTGAAAATTTCTGAAAGAAGTTAATGATGTCTGTATTGCGTAAGGTTCAAAGATACTTTGGTGGGATGGGTTTTGGTGTTTAAATGGTGTGAATGTCTGCCAAGCCTTCCAAAGTGTATAAACAATACCGTTAGTGATTTTCTGCAACGGCGAAAATTTTCCAGGTTCCTTTGATTTCTTAATAACTAAACCTGTCATTTTCTCGGAGAAAATCCATTTTTCCGTAATTTCACCCCTCACGGAAAATTTAAGTTTTGGATTCATTTTTAGAAGGATTGAACGATGCCCAGCGCGCTCCGGTGCTGCACAAAGATGGGGCATTGATGGTGATTGCCGGTGCGGGTTCCGGGAAAACGCGGGTGCTGACGATGCGTATCGCCCACCTGATGCAACAAGGCGTTGATGCGTTTAATATTCTTTCGCTCACTTTTACCAACAAGGCCGCACGCGAGATGAAAAAGCGTATCGGTACCATCGTAGGAAACAGCGAGGCCAAAAACCTGTGGATGGGAACCTTTCACTCGGTCTTCGCTAAAATTCTAAGGATTGAAGGACATCACCTGGGCTTTCCGTCAAACTTTACGATTTACGATACGCAGGACAGTCAGCGGTTGATTTCTGCGATCATCAAGGAAATGGGGCTGGACAAGGAAAACTATAAATATAAGCAAGTCTATTCCCGAATTTCTTCTTTTAAAAACAGCCTGATAACCGTAAAGGCGTATTATCAAAATGCCGAACTTCAGGAAGCTGATGCGATGGCCAAAAAACCGCGTTTGGGCGAAATCTATAAAGAATATGTCGACCGCTGTTTTAAAGCCGGCGCGATGGACTTTGATGATCTACTCTTGCGTACCAACGAACTATTGGCGCGTTTTCCGGAAGTGTTGGCGAAGTATCAAAAGCGGTTTAAATACATCCTCGTGGATGAGTACCAGGATACCAACCACTCTCAATACTTGATCGTAAAAGCTTTGGCAGACCGCTACCAGAACATTTGCGTAGTAGGCGACGACAGCCAGAGTATTTATGCATTCCGCGGGGCGAATATCAATAACATCCTCAACTTTCAGCGGGATTATGAAGGGGTGGAAGTCTATCGCCTGGAGCAGAATTACCGTTCGACAAAAAATATAGTGAACGCCGCAAATTCGGTGATCGATAAGAATAAGACCAAACTCGATAAAATTGTTTGGACGGCAAACGATGACGGTGCAAAAATCATCGTACACCGTTCCCTGACTGATGGCGAAGAAGGGCGGTATGTGGCTGGCTCCATTTGGGACAATGCCATGAACAAGCAGTTACCGCACAGCGATTTTGCTATTCTTTATCGTACAAATGCCCAATCTCGTGCGATGGAAGACGCCTTGCGCAAGCGTGATATTCCATACCGTATTTTTGGTGGACTTTCTTTTTATCAGCGCAAGGAAATCAAAGATGTGCTGTCCTATCTGCGGTTGATCATCAATCCCAAAGATGAAGAAGCCTTAAAACGAGTGATTAATTATCCCGCGCGTGGCATTGGCGGGACGACCATCGATAGATTGGTAGTGGCTTCTAAACAGTACGGCCGTTCCATTTTTGAGGTTATGGAAAACATTAGTAACCTCGACATCAAGATCAACAGCGGGACGAAAAACAAGCTGTACAACTTTGTGACGATGATCAAAAGTTTTCAGGTGCTCAATGAAAACGCCGATGCTTTTACCGTTGCCGAACAAGTCGCCCGAAAAACCGGTTTGGTCCAAGAACTGAAAAAAGACGGCACGCCGGAAGGTGTTGCCCGAATAGAGAATATTGAAGAACTGCTGAACGGTATTCGGGATTTTGTGGAAGGCCAAAAAGAACTGGACGGCGCAGACGGAAGCCTTCCCGAATTTCTCGAAGATGTCGCCCTCGCCACAGACCTCGATAAGGAAGTGGATGATGTGGACCGCGTTTCACTAATGACGATTCACCTAGCCAAAGGGCTGGAGTTTCCGTATGTGTATATTGTAGGATTGGAGGAAGATCTTTTTCCCAGTGGGATGAGTATGAACACCCGCAGCGAACTCGAAGAGGAACGCCGACTTTTTTATGTGGCGCTCACCCGAGCAGAAAAGCAGGCGTACCTCACCTATACCGAGAGCCGTTACCGCTGGGGAAAACTCATCGATGCCGAACCCAGCCGTTTTATCGAGGAAATCGACGAGCAGTTTCTGGATGTGCAAACCCCGATGGAATCCTACCGCTACAAGCCGTTGGTGGATCGGGATATTTTTGGTGAAGTCGATAAGAGCAAATTACGCTTAAAAAAGCCCATCAGCGGCACGCCACCACGCGCCGGAAAACCCACCGAAAGCCAGTTGAAAAAATTACGTGCCATCAAGCCGCAAGGCAACACCGTACGCCCAACTCCGGAATTATACAACGAACTGGAAAAAGGCGCAAAAGTAGAACACAGCCGTTTTGGTCGTGGTGAGATTGTTCAGATAGAAGGCGTAGGGCAGGACAAGAAGGCGGAAATCAATTTCACCAACGGCGGAATTAAAAAACTGTTGCTTAGGTTTGCGAAGTTGAAGGTGTTGGAGTAGACTTATTTACAGTATCAGTTGAACAAACTATCAAAAAGTCATACTAGATATAAATTTCTATATTCTTGGACATATTTATTAAATCTCCGGAATTGAGTATGTGACCCTTTAAATTTTAAAGTGTCTTTGAAGTTAGAAAAACCATAATTATCAAGAAATTCTCCAACTGAGGAATTCAGGAATGATGAAGATAATGATACGTCAGAATCAACCTGCAATATTAGAGTATCATTGCCTAGATATGCATTTTTTAAATGATTAAACAAAACGGCACCTTCTTCTACTGAACTAGAATTTTTTACAATGTCCCTCAAAATCAAAGTTTTCATAAGAAAGAAATTTTTTAGTTACAACGTTTAAAGTCAAGGCTAAATTATACCTAAATATAACAAACTTTTACTAAAAGCCGAATATTTCATCTGTTTCATCCTTTTCGTCAAATGTATCTAGGTCAATTAGAACTTTGATTAGGGTACCATTAAAATTAAAATCCAGTTTCCCAGCTTTGTACATTTTCCCAGCTTTTTTAGTAACTAATCCGTCATTTGATATTATTTCAAGAGTTCCATTGGAACTTTCGGTCAACTCTAACAAATTATTTAATCCAAATCCTCTATTTCTTGGTGTTGATTTAATCGAAAACCCTTTTTCTAAGGACTTTAAAATGGCTTTCCAACCTTCCTGTTCAGAATTGTCTTTCAAATTAGCATTCTTTATTGATTTTGGGATTCCAATTCCAAAATCACAAACAGAAAATGAAATTTTATTATTTCTCGGATAGTATTGGGTAATGATATAACCTGTAACCGGTGATTTAGAATGATCAAAAATATTATTGAACACCTCGTCCATATTCGATGACATTGGAATGAGATCCTTATTTTTAGTAAATCTTTCGAAGTATTTTCTAGCATACATTGAATACGAGTATATCATTTTCTCTGATATTTTCCATAGGCACAAAGTAGTTTGATTATGGGACAAGGTAAATTTACTTCTGTCAAAACCATCTTTCCAATATGCTTTGAATTTAATATTGGACAAATGATTATTGAAACGATCAGTTCCCCCTGTAAATGATATATTACAAACTTTTATGTAAAAGCTTTCAATTAAACAAGCTAGTATGACGAAATGGTCCGTCTCCATAAAGCGTACTTTATTGAAGTCTACTATCAAGGAATCGATATCTTCAGTATGATGGAGGCTTTCATCAACAAAGCAGAACCAATCCTTGGCTTCTTGAGAAGAAGGAACTTTTAGAATAAACTCATTCATAATGAACTTTAAAATCAAATATATGGAGAGGACTATAGTTCCATATAGTACCAAGATATATGTGATCTAAACTATTAATAACATTTCAATTTTGCAATAACCGGAGAAACCTGTATTGAGCTAGAGGAGAAAATATTCTTCTTGCCCAAAAATTGTTAAAATCGTCAACGCCACTTGGTTGGCAAAATAGATAATATCCTTTACAGTTTGGCTGATATACAGTTAAGTGCTGATCTTTTTCACTACCCTTAATCTCCCCAAATTAAACTGAATCGCAGCCAAAACTGCTTCCGCATCAACCTCCACGTTTTCAGTTTCTGAGTCAACTTTATTGGTTTTTGGAGTCAGATACATCTTTTCGTGTTCGTACATCGTCCACTTGCCGTTATCATATTCTAAAGCGGTTAGGTTTTCGATCCAGTCGCCGCTGTTTAGGTACAGACATTTTCCGTCTTTAAAGGTGACTTCGCGCATTTGAGGTTGGTGAATGTGACCGCAGAGGACGTAATCAAAACCGTTTTCGATGGCGAGTTCGGCGGCGGTCTGTTCAAAGTTGGTCACAAAACTCACCGCTTTTTTGACGCTGTTCTTTATCTTTTTAGAAAGAGAATATTTAGGTCTTCCCAGTTTTAAAAGCCACCAATTGAGAAAGCGGTTAAACAAGATCAGGAAATCAGAGCCCCAACCGCCCAGCTTGGCAATCCACTTGGTATGCTGTATGGAAGCATCAAAAACATCCCCGTGAAATATCCAGGCCTTTCGTCCGTCAAGGTTGAGTACCAATTTATCAATCACCGAAATGTTGCCCAATTTTATCGGGCTAAACTTCCGCAGTTTCTCGTCGTGATTCCCGGTAATGTAGTACACCCGGGTTCCTTTCGCTGCAAGGCCCAAGATTTTTTTGATGACCTGCAGATGCGCTTTGGGAAAATACAGTTTTCTAAACTGCCATATGTCGATGATGTCTCCGTTGAGGATCAGGGTTTTGGGCTTGATACTGTTGAGGTATTCGAGCAGTTCTTTGGCATGCGAACCATACGTGCCCAGATGGACATCAGAAATGACAACAAGTTCAACTTTACGTTTCAACCTTTAGAATTTAGCTAAAGAAATGAAACCAAGGTTAGGCCGGTCTTACGGGAATATTAAATAATTGGTCTTTGTAAACAATTGTTTCCGCGGAAGCGAAATGGATACTAAAATAATATCCCAAAGGCGAAGTGGATCTCTAGACCTCACAGGTTTCAAAAACCTATGAGGTCTTTTCAGCTTCCATTTGGCAATTACAAAAAAATCATCAAGAAATATACCCGTCGCTTTGACCAATTAACCAATAACGAATAACTTCCCCAAAATTTGAGACACCGCGCCTTTTTGCAGTTCTAAAAGTTGTAACAGCAAAGGCAGCTAACATAAAGATTATGGCAGGCAATACATTTGGTAAGATTTTTACATTAACCACTTTTGGCGAAAGCCACGGCACGGCAATTGGCGGAATCATTGATGGCTGCCCGGCAGGCATTGAAGTTGATCTCAACCTGGTAGAAGTAGATATGAACCGGCGCAAACCCGGTCAATCTAAAATAGTAACCCAGCGGAAGGAACCCGATACCGTCGAGTTTTTCAGTGGAGTTTTTGAAGGAAAAACTACCGGTACGCCCATAGGTTTTAATATCGTCAACACTAATCAAAAATCAAAAGATTACAGTCATATCAAAGACACCTATCGGCCGTCTCACGCAGATTATGTCTATGATAAAAAATACGGTAACCGGGATTACCGCGGCGGCGGAAGGTCGTCTGCACGAGAAACTGCTTGTCGTGTAGCCGCTGGTGCCATTGCAAAACAGATGCTTCAGGGTGTAAAAATTAACGCGTTTGTTGATTCGGTAGGAGAAATAAAGATGGAAACGCCCTATCAGGAACTGGATTTTTCAAACATTGAAAAAAATGACATCCGTTGTCCAGATCCGGCATACGCCGAAAAAATGATCAGCAAAGTCAAGGAAATCCGTAAAGCCGGAGACACCATCGGCGGTACAGTGATGTGCGTGATTCAAAACATACCGATAGGTCTCGGGGAACCCGTCTTCGATAAACTCCACGCTGAACTTGGTAAAGCCATGCTTTCCATCAACGCGGTAAAAGGCTTTGAATACGGCAGCGGATTTGACGGCGCCACAATGCGCGGAAGCGAACACAACGACCTCTTCAATGCAGACGGCAGCACGCAGACCAATTTGAGCGGCGGCATACAAGGCGGCATCAGTAATGGGATGGATATTTACTTTCGGGTGGCTTTCAAACCTGTGGCCACCATTATGCAGGATCAGGAAACCATCGACAAGGACGGAAACCAGGCCACGATGCAGGGAAAGGGCCGTCACGATCCTTGCGTCGTGCCCAGGGCAGTACCAATTGTTGAAGCTATGGCAGCTTTAGTATTGGCAGATTATATGCTGATTTCCAAGACTTCTAAAGTAAAATAGGTAAAAAGTATTTTACGATTAGGTAAAAAGTAGTATCTTTGAGTTTAAATGATGAGGCCATGGCTACAGCAAAAAAATACCCAATCTATGAAGATATACCGGTTCAAGTAAACGAGGCTGCCTTACTTTACTATATGGAAGAATCTCCGGTAGGTGTAGAAAGTATAGACTTTATACGAGACATTTCTGGGTTTAATGATACGACCATTGCAGAGTGGCTCAATATCAATGTAAAGACGCTGCGCAGTTATAAATCCGGGCAAACCGTGCTAAAAGACTATGTTCAGGAGAAGGTAGCTATTTTATTGGCCCTTTTTAAACACGGCAAGGAGGTTTTTGGCAGTTTTGATGATTTTTCCACCTGGTTGCAATTGCCTAATTTTTTCTTTGATAAGCGGCCACCCGCAGATTTTATGACCACCTTTAGCGGTACTAAGTTTATAGACGATAGGCTTACCGGTATGGAATATGGGGACAACGCTTAGGTTTTGGAAGTTTTTAGACTTACTAAGGAACACTACTCAAACTCCCTTTCAGCTTCTGGAAGTCCCGGGCGCTGGAATGGGAAATCCCAATTTACCCTATACACTTCAGTCAGTAGAGCGCTGACTACACTGGAGATGGTGGTAAATCATCGCGGAATATCTTCTGACTCAAATTACAAAACCATGATCATTTCCATTGCGGATGACGATCGGTTGTACGAACAGATTTTGCTGGCAGACCTTCCGCTACATTGGCGCACGATGTTTGGTTATCGCCTCTTGCAGCGACTGGGTTCAGATTGGTATCTTAGTCAGAGAAGTTTGGTCCTCAAAGTACCGTCAGCGGTAATTCCGCAAGAGCACAATTATATTATCAATACATCTCATCCCGATTTTAAGGACCATGTTTCCTTGGTGCGAACCGAAAATTATTTTTGGGACGACCGCCTGCCTTAATTCTATAGGAACTGTTTAACTTTTTAGGAATTTGATTATCTTTCGCCGAAAGGCAAATTCACCCCCACCTTATGAAAAAATTAGCGCTACATTGGAAGATTATCATCGGTTTGATCCTGGGGATTGTCTGGGCAATTTTGTCCAGCAGCTTAGGTTTTAGTCAGTTTACCATTGATTGGATTGCTCCTTTTGGAACCATCTTCATCAATCTTCTCAAACTTATAGCTGTACCGCTTGTACTTTTCTCTATCATCGCCGGTGTGGCCAATATTGGTGATCCTTCCAGTTTGGGACGTATGGGCGGAAAAACGCTTCTGGCTTACCTTATTACAACGGTTCTAGCTGTGGCTTTAGGTTTGGTTTTGGTCAATGTGATCGGGCCCGGAAAATTGGTCGATGAGCAAAGCCGAATTGATAACCGCATCAGTTATGAGATTTGGGCAAATAATAATGGTTACGAGATTAAAGACGGAATCAGCTATCTCCAAGATCCTCAATTCGCCGAACGCGCACGAAAAATAACAGACCTGACTCAGTCTGAACTGGCTGATGCCTCGGTGCAGAAAAAAATGCAGGATGCTAACAAAACAAAAGCAGACGGACCGCTACAACCGCTTGTAGATATCGTACCACAAAACTTTTTTGCCTCCTTGAGTAATAACGGTCTAATGCTACAAGTGATCTTTTTTGGGCTCTTTTTTGGGATCAGTTTGCTATTTATCCCCAATGAGAAATCTGCACCGCTCACCCGTGCGGTAGATAGTATTATGGAGGTGTTCCTCAAAATGGTTGATCTTGTGATGCAAGCTGCTCCGTTTTTTGTCTTTGCTCTGTTAGCGGGTGTTGTAAGTGAAATGGCCGGTAATGATCTTGGTAAAGTAGTCGAAATTTTTAAAGGGTTAAGTTGGTATTCCTTGACCGTGATTTTGGGACTTGCGCTGATGATTTTTGGAATTTATCCGCTAATCTTTAAGATTTTTGTTCGGGCGGTTTCTTATTTTGGATTTTTCAGGGCGATGGGGCCGGCGCAGACTTTGGCGTTTTCCACCTCAAGCAGTGCGGCTACACTTCCCGTGACTATGGAATGTGTGGAAGACAATCTGGGTGTTGATCAAAAAATCACCAGTTTTGTCCTGCCTATCGGTGCTACGGTGAATATGGATGGAACCTGCTTGTATCAAGCTGTGGCGGTGGTTTTCTTGGCTCAATTTCATATGATTGATTTAGATATTGCTCAACAACTTACGATAGTGCTGACGGCAACTTTAGCATCCATTGGTTCTGCCGCGGTACCCAGTGCCGGGTTGGTAATGTTGATTATCGTTTTGGAATCGGTCGGTTTAAATCCGGCGTGGATCGCGATTATCTTTCCCGTAGATCGTATACTCGATATGTGCCGAACGGTTGTAAACGTGACCGGTGACGCAACAGTTTCTTCGGTAATTGCAAAAAGCGAAGGTTTGTTTAGGTACAATCCCAACAATGATCCTGACGTGGCGTGGGAGGTTGATGAAAAGTAAAATTTGGTGGGATTCCTCAACAGTGAAAATCACTTCTTTTTCCGCTCCACAAATTCGAGCTGTTCTATGTCAACATTGGTGGTAAACATCCCATAATTCACAATAGCCTTGCCTTTCTCGATATTGTCTATCGTTCCGGTTGCGCGGCCGTCGGGTAGTCGTACGCGATCGCCAACTTTGAGGATGATTTTGGGCTTTTCGGCTTCTATCTTTTCCTGTTTTACTTTTTCCTCTTTTTTCTTTTTGCGAATGACTTCAACTTTTTTTTCAGCTTCCTGCTTTACCTTTCGCTCTTTGGCTTTCTCAATGCGTCGTTGTTTGGCGTTCTTTTTTTGGCGTTTGGAGTTTTCGATCTGGACTACTTTGTACAACTCGTCCATCAATAGTTTTTTCTTTTTATTGACGAAAAATTTCTCGCTCAGATCATCCAGTTTTTGTCCCAAATAAATCAAGCGCTGATTGCTGTCGTACAGCTCTTGATAGCTGGCGAGTTTGTCATGGACACGGCTGTTTACCTTATCGAGTTCCTGCTTCTGTTTTAGCGCTTCTTGTTCCTGTGTTTTAAGCGACGAGGTGGTTTTGGCCAGTTTGCTGCGTTCTTTTTGCAGATCGGCGATGCTTTTATCAAAACGTATCTTCCCACGTTCCACTTTCTTTTTGGATCGATTGATCAGCGAGTAGGGAATTCCATTTTTCTGCGCTACTTCAAAGGTAAAACTGCTTCCGGCTTCGCCTAAATGCAATTTGAAAAGCGGTTCCAAGGTTCTGGCGTCAAAAAGCATATTGGCATTGGTGATGGCTTCGGTCTCATTGGCCATCATTTTCAGGTTGGCGTAGTGCGTGGTGATGATGCCGTAGCTTCCGCGCTCGTAGAACACTTCCAGGAAAGTTTCGGCCAGGGCGCCACCCAGTTCAGGATCACTTCCCGTACCAAACTCATCGATAAGGAACAACGTCTTATCGTCACACTTCCGCAGGAAATAATTCATGTTTTTTAGCCGGTAGCTGTAGGTGCTCAGGTGATTTTCGATGCTTTGATTGTCGCCGATATCCGTCAATATCTTATCAAAAAGGCTCATTCGCGAATATTCGTGAACCGGGATGAAAACTCCACTTTGCAACATCACCTGTAATAGCCCAACGGTTTTTAGCGTAATACTTTTACCGCCTGCGTTGGGGCCGCTGATAACGATGATGCGATTATCTTCGTTGAGTGCAATATCCTGCGGATAGGTTTTTTCCTGACGTTTCCGGTTGTTGAGCAGGAGCAGGGGATGGTAGGCGTCTTTCAGGTAAAGCTCACGATCCTTCACGATTTTGGGCAGCACTCCATCAATTTTTTTAGCGTATTTGGCTTTTGCCGAAATCAAATCTATCGTGCTCAAGAGCTTTTGATAATCCTTCAACAGCGGCTGAAACGGCCGAATAAAATCAGTCAGGGCCTTAAGGATTCTTTTGATTTCCTCATCCTCCTCATAGATGAGATTGTTCAATTCGCGTTGGGCTTCTTTAGTAGCTTCAGGCTGCATATAGACGATGCTTCCGGTTTTTGAATTTCCCAAAATTGAGCCTTTCACTTTGCGTCGGTGCATTGCGGTTACTGCCAAAACACGCACATTGTCAACCACAGATTCCCTGATTTCATCTAAATAACCCAGACTTGCATAATGAGAAAGCGCCGAACTGAAACTGCTGTTGATCTTTCCCTTTTCGCGTAAAATGCTGCGGCGTGTTTGTTGGAGGAGGAGGGAGGCATCATCGCGCACCTCTCCAAAACGGTCGATGACTTTTCCGATTTCGTCAGTAAGAACGGTGGTGTATTCGGTTTTGCTTACTGTTTTTTGAAGCACGGGAAACACCTCTTGAAATTTTTTGAAGTACTTCAAATGATCATTGGAAGTTTCAGAAATGCTGTTGATTTTTCTAAAACTACCAACTTCGAGCCTGGTGTCTTCAATATGTAGCAGTTTGAGCTCCTTATCTACAGCGTCAAAGCCGTGGTTAGGAATGGGTTGTTGATGTACATCAGAACTCAAATATTCTTTGGTCTGATCGAGTACAAATACCGTTTGCTCAAAAGAACGAAAAGGCTTGATGCGTAGCGCGCGTTCTTTGCCTTTTTCGGTAATACATAATTCAGAAATCTGATCGCAGACTGTGGGAAACTCCAGATCAGTAAGTGTCTTAGAATGGATTATTATCATAGCATTTGCCTACTTTTAAGGCGAAAATCATAGCACCGCAAAGTTACTATATCTATGAACGTTGACATACATCCTAGCTGGAAAGCTGTTTTGAAAGAGGAATTTGAAAAGCCTTATTTTGAGGAATTGATTCAATTTGTGAGAGAGGAATATCAGGAACATCGTTGTTTTCCCAAAGGCAGTCAGATTTTTAATGCCTTTGAAAAGTGTCCTTTTGACCAAATCAAAGTAGTTATAATTGGTCAGGATCCGTACCACGGGCCTGGCCAGGCTAACGGACTTTGTTTTTCGGTTAACGATGGGATTGTAATACCACCCTCATTGGTAAACATCTTTAAGGAACTGGAAAGTGATTTGGGATTACCTGTCCCAAAGACAGGTAATCTGGAGCGATGGGCAGAACAAGGTGTGCTGTTGCTCAATGCCACACTAACTGTTAGAGCGCATCAAGCGGGATCACATCAGGGCAAGGGCTGGGAGCAATTTACCAATAAGGTGATAGAAAAAATCTCTCAGCAGCAAACGGATATCGTCTTCCTGTTATGGGGAGGCTACGCCAAAAAAAAAGCTGCCTTGATTGACAGCAGCAAACATTTAATATTGACTTCTGGACATCCTTCGCCATTAAGTGCCAATCGAGGATATTGGTTTGGAAATAAACATTTTTCCAGCGCAAACGATTTTTTAAGGAAGCAAGAAAAAGATGTAGTGTTATGGTAAGATTTTTGCGAAACTAATTTTTAAACAGTTGTTCAGGACACTTGACCAAAAATTCCTTTCTCAAAAGTTTTACTTTTTTCTTCAACCTTGTTCGATGCTTTCTTTTTGACCTTATCAACATCGGAAACACTAAAGGTAAATAGCAAAAAATTGATAAACAACAGACAACCCAGTATTATTAAAATAGTAAACATGCTACATATATTTTGTTTGTAATAAGTAACGGTAAAAGTCAGCTAAATTTTACTTTTTACGCGTTTGATAAAAACCAAAATATTGTTAAAAATCCGTTAAATAAGTTGCATCTGGGTAGCATTTATCGATGTGTTTGAGCTCTTTAAGAATTTGTTGAACATTATCCAAATCACGGGTCGTCAATTGACTTTGTGACCATTGGGTACTTAACAACCATTCATCGATGTCGGATGACCTTTGTTCGTACTTTTCGGATAATTTAGCATTGATTTTGCGAATATTTTTGAATGTAGAAGTGGTGCTATTAAGGATCTTGAGGAATTCCTCAAGTCCTTTATTTTCAGTTTTTATTACCTCTTGTCGGGCGGCAAGGACAAAACAGGGCCAAGGTGTTGGGAAATCTCCCACACGTCTAAAGGTGCCATCATCTACAATTGGCTTGGTAGTAAAATGTTCCCACATAAAGTAATCTGCCGTGCCTTTTGTAAGTGCCTCCACGGCACCATCAATGTTGTTTACCACAACAAATTGATCTTCTTTAAGATTCCAGCCCATAGTATCCGCGTGTACGTGAGCCATTAGATGTGAGCCAGAACCAAATCTACTTATGGCAATGCGTTTCCCTTTTAAATCTTCTTCTTTTCTGAAATTACTTTCAGCTCCCACGTGAATTCCCCATAGCAATGGGGATTGTACATAGGTCTGTATAATTTTTGATCGATTCCCGTTGGCTATGTCCTTAACGATACCTTCAGTGAGAACTATGGCCACATCAATCACATTTTCGCGCAGCGCTTTGTTCATAGCGCCAGTACCACCGGGAAAGTCAGTCCATTTTATATGGATACCCTGATTCTTAAAAGCTCCGTTTTGAATTGCCAGATGAATGGGGTAATTAAAATGTTCTGGCACGCCACCTATGCGTAAAGTTGTCATAGCGTATGATTCTTTTTTAGATAATCGTAGATAGCATATTGACTCCTTAGGGCCATCTCTCCATCATTTTGTGTAACGTAGGTATTGCTTTCTTCCTCATCCTGTATCCTGGCCTTGCAATTATCATTCATCTGTATGGTCAAAATATCAGCAAGTTCCTGAAAGAGTTCTTCATCATAAATTGGCGTAAGTACTTCTATACGCCGGTCTAGGTTACGCGTCATCCAGTCGGCCGATCCCATATACAACTTCTCATCTCCGCCATTGTGGAATTTGTAAATCCGCCCATGTTCCAAATACCGGTCCACGATGCTGGTCATTTCTATATTTTCACTCAACCCTTTTTTCTGCGGAATTAATGTTGTAAAACCCCTAACCAACAAACGGATTTTAACTCCAGCTGCACTTGCCTTATACAGCAATTGCACAATATCATAATCTTCCAGGCTGTTCATTTTTGCCTCAATACGGGCGGTATTTCCTTGATGTGCCTGCTCGATTTCATTATTGATAAATTTCTCAATATTGCGTCGGGTAGTGAACGGGGATATAAGTAGGTGTTTGTTCCTTGGAACAATAAGATCGCCTTCCAAAACATCAAAGACGCGTCCCAGTTCTTTTGTTATTTTTTTATGTGCGGTAAACAGGCCGTGATCCGCGTAGATTTTTGAGGTTTGTCCGTTAAAGTTTCCGGTAGCGATATAAGCATACTTTCTGTTTTTGCCACGCTCTTTCCTATTGATCAGAAGAATTTTAGAATGTACTTTTATACGGGGGTAACTGTAAATGACACGTGCTCCTTTCTCTTCAAATTTCCGCCCCCATTTAATGTTGTTGCTTTCATCGAAACGGGCTTTGGCCTCGATAAATATGGTAACCGCTTTACCATTTTCGAGCGCCAAAAGCAGGGCCGAAGTAAGCGCCGATGTTTCCGCAACGCGGTAAAGGGAAATTTTAATCTGGTCAACCTGCGGATCGTTTGCTGCCTGCTCCACAAAACATTCCACATAACTGAAACTCATGTATGGAAAGTGGACCAGCTGGTCCTTTTCTCTGATTTTTTCGAAATAATCGGTGCATCCTTCTAAAACACAATGGGGAATGGGCGGAAGCTTCTCGTAATGAAGATCGGGATTTTCCGTAGGATCCGGAAAACCGAAAAAATCATTGAAATTGTGATACTCACCGCCGGGCATCATATCGATCTTACCAAGGCCTAGAAGTTTCCGAAGTTTTTTCGCGTAAGCTTTTGGCATTTTGGCATCATAAAGCAGGCGCGTGGGCTGGCCTTGCTGCCGCTGGCTCAACGAACTGTAGATACGTTCGGCAAGGATTCCGTCGAGTTCATCGTCGAGGTAAAGTTCAGCATCCCGCGAAAGCTTAATTTCATAAATTCCGGTGACTTTTTGATTTCGGAAGTAAGTGTGTACCTGATGTCTTATTATGTCATCTACAAAAGCGACATAGTGATCACCCTCATTTTTATCAAGAGTGATAAAACGCCCTTCTTCTGAAGTGGGAATGTTGACAAATCCCAAATAATCGGGATTCTCAAAAGTCACGCAGAAATAAAGTTCCTGATTTTTAATAAAGGGCCGGCTGGGTTTGTCAAGATCGATAAGTTCAGGTTCAACAGCCTCCTTCAGGTTTTTCTGGTAAAATTGATGTGCAATTTTTAATTTCCCTTCTGTAAAATCGCGGGTATTGAGAAGGTGAATCCCGTTATCCCTTAATTCTGGAATAATTTCGTCCCTAAACACCTTTCCGAAGCGATCCTGACTCTCTTCCACCCGTTTTAAGATCGCTTTTACCGTTTTACTTGGCTTGAGGGCAAGACGTTTTCGCAGGCTTTTTTCCACACGTTTCATTTGCCGTAACTGGGAAACCCTAACGCGGAAGTATTCATCAAGGTTGGAAGAATAGATCGCCAGGAATTTGAGCCTTTCGTATAATGGATTGTATTTTTTATCAGCCGCTTCCTGAAGCACCCGATCATTAAAACTGAGCCAGTTTAAGTCACGGTGCTTGACTTCGCGATCCCCTTTGATGTTCATCGTACACGTTTAATTTCTTGGCTAATGTACGAAAGGGAAATCCCTTTAATTTTAAGGGTACGTTAAAACAAAATGTTATTTGGTAAGGGTGTACAGCGCGAGTTCTATAAGCCTTTTAATAACTTCTGAAGGTTCCTCAATAAAGGCTCCAGTGGCTCGGTTGGCCAGGATGGCGTTGAGCGAAAGGGCCTGGTGCCCCAGTAGTTTACAGAGCCCATAAATGCCTGAAGTTTCCATTTCCAGGTTGGTGATTCTTTTTTCGCCGTAGCGGAAGTTTTTTAATTTGTCGTGAAACTGGGAATCGTTGACCGATGCGAGCAATATGCGTCCCTGTGGACCATAAAACCCCACGTTGGTTGCGGTAATGCCAGTAAGGATTTCTTCGGAAGAAAAGAGGTTCAGCAAGCTTTCTGAAGCATCCACTGAATATGGGCGTCCACGGTCCAGCAGCCAGTTGGTCTGTAATAAAAACGCTTCTTCGAGATCCAGGTTTCTTACGCTTTTTGAATCGTAATAATGAAGCAAACTGTCGAGCCCTAATGCCTGTATGCTTACCAAAAGTGAACCCACCTCGATATCTTCCTGAATAGCTCCGCTGGTTCCGATCCTGATGATTTTAAGCTGGGTATGTTCCGGTTTTTTTTCGCGCAAAGCGAAATCAATATTCACCAGCGCGTCTAGTTCATTTATAACAATGTCTATGTTATCAGTGCCAATCCCGGTAGAAATAACTGTAAGGCGCTTGTTATTGAAAGTTCCCGTAACCGTTTTAAACTCCCGCTGCTGAAGGGTAAATTCTATGTTGTCGAAATAAGAAGCCACCGTATCCACACGGTCCGGGTCACCTACCGTAATGATGGTCGAAGCGATCTGTCCCGGTCTCAGCCCAAGGTGATAAATGCTTCCATCGGGATTGATGATAAGTTCAGAAGGAGCAAATGGCACGCTAAAGTTTTAATAATTGATGCGAACTGGGATCGTATAAAAAGTCGTACTTGTTAGTACCTCCCAGCATCAGTTCGGTTTTGAGTTGGTCGTAGTAATTGTGCCGTCCTTCAAGAGCGTCGCGTCCTGCTTCATTTAGTGCTAATTGCTCATTTTTAAACTCAAAAAATGGCTGTAGTTCTTTGATGATTTTAAATATCTGCGTGTCGCCGTAGCCATAATAGCCTTGATAGCTCAGCACATATCCACAGAGCTGATGTTCTGAGGTGATACGGTGCTGGTCAATGAGTTTGAGTACATTGGTTTCTAAACTATTCAGACCGGTATAGGCATTGGGATACCGTTCTATGTGCGCCCGGATGCAACTTGAAAGGTATTTAAAGTTTGATGTTTTACGGATCTCGGGTTTAAGTTTTCCGGGATCATCACCGTTGTATAGCTGCCAGATAAAATGGGCCATTTCCAGATCCTGTTCGGTAAGTTTTATTTTGGCTTGATAGTGACTTTTTAACTGGCGGTCGTTGAGTTCAGAAAGTCCTACTAGTTCTTTTTCGCCGGGAACCCTTCCGCTACAGACCAGATAAACAGGTTGCGTTTTCTTATTTTGAATGAGGTAACTTATGGCGGCCAGCATATTGATATGACAGAACAGGTCAAACTCAAACCAAAGGATGACACTATCGTACCCGTTGATTGCACTTAACTTGTGTATCTGACTTACAAATTCAGCTTCATAATCTTCTGGCGAAACTCCGTAGTTTTCGGAGAGAAATTTTTTTCTTATGTTAAAGAATGCTTCAGTACCTACCTCTGAAACTGTGGGCCCTTCGCAAAGCATTTCGCGCCAAACAATAATGTCACCTCCGGGATTGAGGTTTTTAAGTCTTTGGGTAAGGCTGTCACCGTTGGTGATGTGAAGCATCTTTTTTTCCATAATTTTAAATTGTATTAACCTCCTACGCGTTTTACTTTAAATCCTTTTTCCTTTAAAAAATCCATGATTCGATCGCGATAGTCCCCTTGTATAAGGATGCGGTCTTTTTTAAAACTTCCGCCCACACCGAGCATGGTTTTCAACTCTTTGGCAAGGATTTTAAAATCTTCGTCTGCACCGTTGTACCCTTCTATGATGGTATTGGCCTTGCCCTTTCGTTTTTCATATTTGCAGAGGAGCGGGTCGTCCTGCATCCAGATTCCCAGATCGTCCTGTTGCTGGTCATCATCTTCGGGAGTTTCGTGCTCGGGGAATAGGTTTTTAAGTTGGTCCTTTAAATCCATAGGTGCTTATTTCTTTATAAGGCCGATTTCAATAAGGCGCTGGCGTAAAAACTCTCCAGCGGTAATAGGAGGGAAGGCAGTAGGATGCTCCTCTGTGATACATTCTTGCAAACAGTCCAAAGGCATCTCACTACGCGGGTGCATAAAGAAAGGAATGGAATATCGTGGGGTATCCCATTCTTCCCGCGGCGGATTGACCACGCGATGAATGGTACTCCTAAGTTTGTTGTTGGTATGCCGCTCGAGCATGTCCCCCACGTTGATGACCAGTTCATCTTCGGCAGGGATGGCATCAATCCATTCCCCGTCTTTTCTCAAGACCTGAAGTCCGCCAGCTGAAGCGCCCATTAAAAGGGTAATCAAATTGATATCCCCGTGAGCTCCCGCGCGAACTGCACCTTTGGGTTCTTCGGTAATGGGTGGGTAATGTATGGGACGTAGAATGCTGTTGCCGTTGCTGGCCCAATGGTCAAAGTAATGCTCATCGATCCCAATGTATAAAGCCAATGCCCGTAAAACATAAATGCCCGTTTTCTCGAGCATTTTATAGGCTTCCATACCTATTTTATTAAAATCATCCAGTTCCTTTACCTGGATGTTTTCTGGGTATTCTTCGATCAAATTGGCATCAGCAGCTGGTTCTTGGCCAAAATGCCAAAACTCCTTAAGATCGCCTTCTTTCTTACCTTTGGCGTGCTCCCTTCCGAAGGAAATATAACCACGCTGGCCACCCAACCCCTCAATCTCGTATTTTTTCTTGATTGCTTCGGGCAGTGCAAAAAATTCTTTTACTTCTTTATAAAGACCGTTTATCAAATTTTGGTCGAGGAAATGGTTCCTGAGCGATACAAAGCCTATTTCCTCATAGGCATTTCCTATTTTTTCTACGAAAGCCTTTTTCCTGTTTTCATCATCGCTAAGAAAGTCTGCGAGGTCAACGCTGGGTATATTATTCATAAAATTTGAAACCTTTCAATCCTATCAAAGGTAAAGAATTAAAATCATCTTAACTGAATTATCCTGCCAAAAAGAAGGGATTGTTAAAAGTTGAAAGTACGCTGCATTTGAGAAATTGCCGACCACGCCCTCTTCATTTAATGTGTGTAATTACAACCTCTATCCTTTTGACGCAGACATCCACAAAGCCCTTTACCGGTTGCTGTGTCTAGTTGACACAGCATTGAAGCAGTGACAAGGTAAAACTGCCGCGTTTGTAATAGGTTGGAATCGCAGTTTTACTTTGGTAGCCAACACTAAATAATTATTGTCATGATTTCCCATTTATTTCTCATTACAGGGTAGCCACTGGGGTGGTGATAACCTTCCTTAATTAGATGTGTAGAAACAACTGATCGCCTACTAAGACTGCCTTAACTGTATTTAACAGCCATTAGTTAAACAGTATTAATGAAGTTTAAGTTTTAACATAATCGCAATAATTTAGCTTGGTAAACTTTAAAATCAACCAATATGTTACGCTGGACAATCATTTTTGTAGTAATCGCAATAATAGCCGCAATCTTCGGCTGGGGCGGAATAGCCGCGGGTGCGGAGAGCATTGCTAAAATCCTCTTCTTTATATTTATAGTACTCTTTCTCATCAGCTTACTGTCAAGACTTTTTAAGTAAGAGCGATGAAAAACGTACAAATCCTTAAACGCGGTCTATTACTAATATTGACCGCTGTTTTTATTGCCTCGTGCGGGACAAATGCAACTGTAAGGTCGTCAAAAAAAGTATTGAAGGGTTACTGGAATCTTGACGAAATCAACTACGGTGATGCACAGGGAATTTACGACGTTACCCTTTTTAAGGATGCCAGTTCGTCCTGTTTTGTAGGGAGTCTATGGCGGTTTATTCCAAATAATAATTTTGGGAATTATGAGATATCCTCAACAGACTGTACGGCCAAACAGCAATATTTCGTATGGAATATTGATGAACAAAGTGGCGGTACTGCAACCAATTATGATATCTTGCTCAAACCAACTGACGAGAAAATGAACAGTACTATGAGTTCGCAAGGTTTTCGACTCAATATTAATTACCTCTCTGAAGAAAGTCTTCAGTTTACTCAAACGGTTCAGGTGGACGGTAAGCCTTTTACCATTACCATGAACTTTTCCAAAATTCAAGAATAATAACAATGAGAACAATTTACAGTAAATATCTAGCCCTATGTGTAATTTCTGCAGGACTGCTCTTTAGCGGTTGTGAGGCTACCAAAAATGCAAACAACAAACAAAAAGGTGGTGTTATCGGTGCTACTGGTGGAGCCATTTTAGGAGCCATTATTGGTAACAACGTGGGAAGCGGTGATAACTCTGAACTTGGTGCCGTGATCGGTGGTGTAGTTGGTGGGGGTGCTGGTGTCCTTATCGGAAATAAAATGGATAAGCAGGCCAAACGTATCGAGGAAGAAATTCCCGGTGCCGAGGTAGAGCGCGTTGACGATGGTATTATTGTGAACTTTGACGAAAACAGCGGTGTTTATTTTGACACCAATAAGTCAAACATTAATACTGCATCACAAAAGACACTTGATGGTCTTGCCAAAGTTATGATGGAATATCCCCAAACGAATGTGTTGGTTATAGGTCATACCGATAATACCGGTGCAGCAGAATATAACATGACTTTATCCAAGCAACGTGCGCAGTCTGTGACCAATTATTTGATTAAGGATGGTATCGCATCAGGTCGTTTTACCACGCAATGGTATGGTGAAACACAACCTAAATATGACAATAACACCTCTGACGGACGCTCAAAAAACCGTAGAGTTACTTTGGCCATTGTTCCTAACCAAGAGATGAAGGAAGAGGCTAAACAACAGGCCGGCGAAGGACAGTAGTTTTCTGACCAAAGAAACATATGAAATGAGAACCTGAACAGTTAGCGCTGTTCAGGTTTTTTTATGACGTGGCGTCGCGGGCCTATTCATCTTCGTCGGATTGATTCAACATTTTTGGGTCAATCTGCTTATTGGTTTTGGCGCCAAGTTTCTTGAGTTTATCCACCCGGTTAATGAGGTTACCGCGGCCGGTGAGTTTTTTTAGGGAACTTTCATAAGTGTTTCTTACGGTTCCCAACTGTCTGCCCAATTTTTCGAGATCATTTAAAAGATTGCTGAAAGAATCGTACAACGATCCCGCTTGCGTGGCAATATCCAACGCATTTTTCTTTTGCCTGTCGTTCTGCCAGAGATTTTCAACCAAGCGTAAGGCAGCAAAGAGGGTGGAAGGCGTCACGATAATGACATTTTTATTGAAAGCATCCTCATACAACCTCGGTTCGCTGGCGGAAGCAATAGCAAAGGCCGGCTCAATGGGAATAAACATAAATACCGTATCTGGACTTGTTTCCAGCAGTTGTTGATAATTCTTATTGCTCAGTTGCTCAACGTGCCGTCTTACGGAGAGGATGTGCTGTTTTAGAAAAATGGTCTTCTGGGCATCGTCCTCTTCGGAAGCGAATCGTTCAAATGCGGTTAGGGATACTTTGCTGTCAACGATCATGGTCTTACCGTCCGGCAAATGGATGAGCACATCGGTTTGATGGCGTTTGCCACTGTCATCGCTGTGGCTGTCCTGCAGCGTGTATTCCCGGCCTTTTTCCAATCCTGACTTTTCCAATACGCGGGTAAGTATCATTTCCCCCCAATTCCCTTGTATTTTGGAGTCGCCCTTTAGAGCTTTCGTCAGGTTGTCTGCATCTTTGCTCATTTGCAGGTTGAGTTCGGCCAGCCCTTTAATTTGTTGACGCAGTTCGCTGTGACGTCCCAGGCTTTCTTTGTTGGTTTCTTCCACGCGCTTCTCAAAACTGTTGATACGCTCTTGCAGCGGTTTGAGAATGACATCAAGGTTTTCTCTATTCTGAATTGTGAATTTTGAAGATTTCTCGTCCAAAATCTTGTTGGCAACAATCTCAAAATCCTTGGTGAATTTTTCCTGAAGCTTTTCCAGTTCTTGCGCTTTCTCGTGCATCCGGGCTTGGAGGTTTTCCAGCTCCACATTGCGACGGGTGAGTTGTTGTTGGATTATCGCCAGTTCCTCTTGTGTACTTTCGAGCTTACTTTCGGCCTTTTTCAGAGAATCTTCCAGTCGGTTTTCATTCAGCGCTTGCTGGTCCAGTTGGGCGTTCAGCGTGTTGGTAGTATTCTTCGCTTTAAGATTAGCGATCAGATACCCCAAAACAAAACCGAGGATGAGTGTCAAAACAGCGGTAATGAGAATGACAAGATTTTCGGTCATTTTGGTGGAATTTTTTCAAATTTAATGCAATCGCGATATACTTAATCGCGTACGGTAAAGCAATACGCTTCCGTATAGGTGTCGTTTATGTAAAGTGTTGTTGAGTTTCCATTGGCAACCTGCAACGTACAAACCGAAATACTTTCACTCATTACACCCGGCCGAAACCAAGGAACATATTCTGAGGCCCGTGTACTCGTGATTTTGGCATTTAGGAGGACAATACAGCCAAATTTTTTCGTCTTTATCAATTCATCCATTTTTTCCGGACTGGTGGAAAAGTGCAGTACGGCAGCATAATCGATAGAAGGGACGATCCGGTCTTCGGCATGGAGAATGGTGATCGTTTTGTCGGGTTTTTCATTAAAAATTTCTTCGAAAACTTCAACGCCAGTTCGCCGGGGGCTTACCTCAAAAAGGTCGCTTTTACTAACATTTAATATTTTGGGAAACTGGGCGATAAAAATTAGAACGGCCAAAACCAAAATGGCGACTCCTGTAAGTTGCAATGGTTTCCGCTTTTGCCGGAAGCCCATCGTAAAGAATACCACGGATATTGCCACCAAAAATCCAACAATCAAGAAATAGCCTATTTCCATCTTTAGTGGTTGAGAAAATAGCGACGGGTTTTCTCATCAAAACCAATGTGGCGCGAAGAAAAGAGCCTTCCTAAAAGTCCGTTATGTACAAGTTCGTCAGGCGTGCCGTGATGCAGTTTACTATCGTTAAAAATGAGCAGTTCGTCACAGGTATGCAGCGCCATCTCAATATCGTGACAGGAAAAAATCACGGTTTTCTTTTTAGCGGTTTCTTTTAAAAGTAACAGAACTGCCGCTTTGTGATGCAGATCAAGATGCGTGGTCGGCTCGTCAAGCACCACCACCGGGGTGTTCTGCGCCAGCGCGCGGGCAATCAAAGCGCGCTGTAACTGGCCGTCACTTAATGCGTGGCATTTGGTGTTCGCCAGATCGGTTAGGGAAGTGGTCTCGAAAGCTTGATCGATGACCTTGTGGTCCTCAATACTCAACTTCCCGAACCAATTGGTGTAAGGTTGCCGTCCCAAAGCGACCAGTTCATAAACGCTTAGGTTTTTTGAAAATCCTCTGTCAGTAAGTACCACGCTGACGATTTTTGAAAGTTCTTGGGCGGCGCATTGAGCAACGTCTTTTCCGTGGATCAGTATTTTTCCGTGTAGTAAGGGTTGCAATCCGGCTAGGCTTCTGAGCAGCGTGGACTTTCCGCAACCGTTTACGCCCAGCACGCCTATGAGTTTCGCTTTCGCGGAAGCGAGATCAAAAGGTGCAATCAGTTCTTTCCGGCCTGTGTTTGAATCATACCCAATCACCACCTCGCAAAATTCCAGTATGTTTTTGGGAGTTTCTTCCATTCTTTAGAAGATAAGTTTTTTACGCCTAACCAGCAGCCAGATCACCACCGGAGCACCTACCAGCGAAGTGATGGCGTTTATGGGAAGAGTGAATTCCTGCAAGGGCGCCTGTGAGATGGAATCGCAAACCAATATTAAAATCGCTCCGCCCAGCATACAGCAAGGCAACAAAATCCAATGGTTGCTGCTGCGGATGACCTGCCGGATCAAATGCGGTACGGCCAAACCTACGAAGGCAATAGGACCGGTAAAAGCGGTCAAGCTTCCGGCGAGCAAACTGGTGGAAATTATGATGATCAGCCGGCTGCGGTTGAGGGAGATGCCCAAGGTGCGGGCATACTGCTCGCCCAATAAAAGTCCGTTAAGGGTTTTGATTCCGGCGAAAGCCAATAAGATTCCCAAAAACCAACAAATGGAAAGGATACCCAACCGTGACCAGGGAATGTCGCCCAAACTTCCAAAAGACCAGAAAATGTAGCGCTGTAATTCTTCGGCGGGGCTAAAATAAGCGAGGATGCTCACGACCGCTGCAGTTAAGCTACCAAACATCAACCCGATAATCAACAAGGCCATCGACTCCCGAATGCGAAATGCAACTGCCATAACGATGCCCAGTACCAAAAAACTCCCGAGACTTGCGGCGAGAATCGTACCCCAAGTTCCCAATGTACTCACCGCAGAAAGTCCCAGAACACTTCCGCCCAAAATAAAAATGGCAACACCCAAGCTCGCCCCGCTACTGATGCCCAGCACAAACGGCCCCGCCAGCGGATTCCTAAAAAAGGTCTGCATCATCAGTCCGGCCACGGCAAGACCGCTACCGGTCAATATTGCAGTTATGGCTTTGGGAAGGCGGTAGTTAAGGATGATAAACCGGTGGGCTTCCGAGGCAGTTGCATCGCCAGTGAGGATGCTTAATGTTTCCGTCAGGGAAATACCGACCGACCCCAAGCTGATATTGAGAACCAGCGTGAGGAGCAAAACTGCAACAAGGATGATGGTGTATTTTCTATCGGTCTTCAAGCGGAAAGAAAAAATGGGGTTGGTGGTTGGGCAGCAGCCCGGGATGTAAGATATGAACTAAATCCTGCAAAACCCAATCAGGGCGGTTGGGCGCAACCTCATAGTAGAGAATGCCGCCGGTGGCGCCTTTTTTAGTTCCAAAGCCGTAAACCTTTTTATCCTGAAAAGCTTTAAACTTTGCATATACCGAATTGGACCCGCGCATTTCCTCCAAAGTGGTGAAAGCATTTGGCGCGATCCAGTAAGCTGCATCCAGTGCATCATTGAGCACGGTTTCCAAACTTAGGGAGCGGCTTCCGGTGCCTGGAATATCGCTGTACAAATAGTCGCCGTTGGCATCTGCGATAAGCCGGGCACTCCAGCTGTCGCCTTTGGGAGCATACCAGACATCTTTAAATAGCGCACCGCTCAGCACCGTCGGACTGTTGGCTGCGGTGGCAGCAATTTTTTGGGTTTCCAGATATTGATTTTCGATCACCTTAAAAATGGAATCGGCCTGCTTTTGTTTGTTATAAAAAGCTGCAAAAAACTTGATCCATTCTGCCTTTCCCAATGGGTTTTGCTCCACCCAATCGCCGTTGTAAACCACGGGAATCCCAGAGCGTGCAATCCCATCGAGGGATTTGTTCTGCCCCGCTACCCCAAAACTGACAATGACGTCAGGATTTAATAAAACGGTTGTTTCGGTGTTGATGCTTTCGTTTTGTCCCAATTCCTTGATGTGACCATTAGCGATACGTTGGCGTGTTTTTTCTGACGAAATGTAATCCAGATTCGGGAAACCAGTAAGCGTGTTTTCGACACCAAGCATCTCCAGTGAAGGAATATGCGTTGTCGAGGTCACCACGATGGATTGAACTGGAACGGTAATTTTGGCATCAATATTCAAAGAATCCGGAAGTTCATTTCCTTCTGGCAACAATGCGTAGCGGTACGTTTTTTCGGCTTCTGGCCAGGGCTGGGTGACTTCGATAATTTTAAAATTCCCGTAATCTGCTATCGCAAAACCTTCGGCGTATTTGATCGATTCTAAATTTATCGCCGTCGATACCTTTTGCTTCTTTTCCTGCTTACAGCTCGAAGTTCCCGTTACGATCAATATTCCGAAGAAAAAGAAGGAAGCCCGAGAAATCCATGATTTTAGCATATGCCAAAAATAAGATTATTCAAACGATCAAATGGCAGAAGACTTTTTAAATCTTGAGCAGCCTTTTCCTTTTACCGTTAAGTTATGCCATCAAAAATTTTATACATTTTCTTTAAGCCAACACCCTAATTAATGATACTTTCGCCATTAGAATTTTGGTTGCCCTTTTTTCAAGGAAGGGCATTAAAAGGGAAGTGAGTAAGCGGGTCAAAACCGCAAAGCTTACGCTGTTCCCGCAACTGTATGCTTAGTCCGCGTTTTTTGTGGATGGTATGGATTGTTCTTTATGCCACTGTTCATCGGGTTCTGTAAGTTCAGGACCGGTGATCCGCTTACCGAAATACTTTCGGCAGCGGGACTCAAAACTTTTTTGAGTGCGGGAAGGTTGATCCATATACGCGAGCCAGGAGACCTGCCGATTTTCGTTTTTGTCAAACCTTCGGGATAAAGGTTTGCACGAAGGATGCTTCGTGCCTTTTTCCGTACAACAATTTTTTAGATGAATTTCAAAAATGTAATGTTTTTGGCAGCGATGGTCGTGTGCCTGTCTGCCGTGGCGCAGGAGCACCCTAAACTCCTTGACGAGGTCGTTGTGACCGATTCAAAGTTTGAACTGAAACGTGAAAACAGCGGTAAGACCGTGACCGTGATCGATTCGTTGACCCTTGCCAGTCACGCCGGTCAAAGTGTCGCGCAGGTGATCAACTCTGTCTCCGGGATCGAGATCAATGGGAGCCGGAGCAATGGTGGTCAGAATCTGGGGACTTATGTCCGTGGCGGAAACAACCGGCAGGTGTTGGTGCTGATCGACGGCGTGCAACTGAGCGATCCTTCTACCATCGCCAATGATTTTGACCTGCGTTTGCTCGATCTGGGGCAGATCGAGAAAATCGAAATTGTAAAAGGTGCCGCCAGTACCCTTTACGGAAATGCAGCTGCCACGGCCGTAATCAACATTACCACCAAAAAAGCTGCTGAGGATCGACTTTCTGTCAATTTAATGAGCGTGACAGGAACCAATGGCAGTCAGGACGAACCAACCACGACTTTGGGCAGCTTTACCAACAATCTTCAGGTTTCAGGGACGTTGGCAGATTTTACGTACGCGATAAACGGAGGTTTTCACAAAGAAGATGGCCTTTCTGCGGTGGATGATCCCAATGGTGATGAGCGTGATCCCTTTGAGCGCTATTCTGCAAACGTAAAGTTGGGTTACGCTTTCAGCGAAAAAACAACGGTGACTTTATATGGTGACTATGTTTCTTTTGATGCAGCCTTTGACAATTCCTTCCCGCTGGAAGATGCCGCTTTTGAAAACACCAGCGATCAATGGCGTGGTGGGCTTTCTGCCGTTCAAACGTATAACAACGGAAGTTTTACGCTTAACGCTGCCTATAACGCCATCGACCGTGATATAAAATCCAGCTTTCCGGTGAATTATACTTCCTCCAGTGTTGTGGTTGATGGTTTCAATAAGTATGTCTTTTCTGAAGAGTTTCATACTGTTTTGGGACTTAATTATATTGATAGTAAAACGGAGTTTACTGATGATCAGGAAAGAACGACTATCATTGATCCTTATGCAAATGTGGTTTATATTTCCGGTTTTGGTCTAAACATCAATACAGGCCTGCGTCTAAATAACCACAGCGATTATGGAAGCAATTTTGTTTACAGTTTTAATCCGTCGTATAATTTGCCTTTCGGCGAAAGCGAATCAATCAAGTTTCTTGGGAGTTATGCGACTTCGTTTATCGCCCCATCCCTGAGCCAATTGTACGGCCCATTTGGTGCCAATCCTGATCTGCAACCGGAAGAAGACCGAAGCATTGAGGGGGGAATTGAATTTCAGAGCACGGATGATTTCAGGATCAGTGCTGTTTATTTTAACCGAAAGGAACAGAATTTTATTGACTTTGGTGCGGACGGTTACATAAACGTAACCGATGATTTTAAGGTAGAAGGTTTTGAAACCGAAATGCAACTTCAAGTACTAAAAGAGTTGAACCTGACCGCCAACTATACCTTTGTAGAAAATCTCGATCGCAATTCCATACGCTTGCCAAAACATAAGGTCAATGCTGGTTTGCGGTATGCTTTCACACCACAAACGTTCACAAGGTTGGAGTATCAGTATGTTTCAGACAGGAACGATACCGATTTTAGTAGTGGGGAAAGTCTGGTCCTGGACGCTTTTAGCACTGTTGATTTTTATATCAGCCACAATCTCCTTGACAACCAACTCAACCTCTTCGCCGGGGTGAATAATATTTTAAATACGGAGTATCAAGAAATATTTGGTTATACCACATTGGGACGCAATGTCAAGTTTGGTTTTCGGGTGATGCTTTAGCTTAAGTTTAGATGAGCCCCAAGTAAAAAGCCTTCCGCTGGAAAATATTCCGCCGGAAGGCTTTCTCTATTATTATCGCAAAATTATTGAAGATCCTCAGGTAAAATATACATTTCCTGATACAATGGACTGTCCATTCCAGATTCCCCGATGATTTGCAGCGGTTGGGTTTTTTCAGGCAGGTCATATTTTGATTTGGTCAACTGTGCCAAAGCGGCTGCCAATAGCGGTTCGCTGGGATCGCCAAGGATGCCAAGATTGCCAGGACTCTCATCAATAGCAATATCTGGTGCAAGACCGTTTATGAATCCAGTTGTTCCATCGGCATTAGCGGATGTAAGAATCAAAGGCTGGATGGCATAAAAATGATTGGGGTTTACGTTATTTCTGCCAAAATTAGGAGCATCGCTGTCATATAGTGTACGTGAACCCTGAAACTTCCCAGTTGTGGTCTCGCCAACCTGAATCACATCGATGTAAGGCTCTAGCCCGTTGATGACCAGCTCACTGGCAGAGGCTGTCCTGCTTGTCGTGATGATCGCAATATCAGTAAGGCCCAAGGTATTTAGAGCATCTTCCGAACCGGTAAGATTTCCGTCAAAGCGAAAAAGCAAATTTTCGGTATCCTGAGATTCTAGGGCTGCTTGAATTTGAGGATTGTAAACCAGGGAAGCAAAAATATCACCATTAAACTGGCCAGTGATCATTTCGCCAAGATCAGTTGCAGTACTGATGGCACCACCACCGTTATACCTAAGGTCAAGCACCATCTTATCTATACCGGCCGCTTTTAGTTCACCAAAGGCATTGTTTAGTGCTTCATTAAAGTTTGAGGTAAAAGAGTTGTACATTAGATACCCTACTTTTATCCCATCAACGTCTAGAGTTTTGGTAATAAAAACAGGGTTAGAAGTATATTCTACTTTGGTAAGGGTGATTTCTTCACCGGTTTCAATGACTTCACCATTGATCACGGTTGCCACTGTAATCGTGTAAGTATCCATTGCCAGCTGGGCACCTGCTTCTTCATTCAGGCTTCCATCAACCACAAACATATCAACACCATTTACCGAATTGAACAGCAAACCACGTTCTACGTTATTTTCGGACGCCGAGGTATTGGGAAGCACATATCGCACGAAGCCTAGTACGCTATTGCTATTTGAAGAGGCAAGTACCAGGCCGAAGTTCATACCATTATTTTTACTTACTCCCGCAAACTGATCTTCAAGCACGCGATAATCATCCACAATGAAGCTGAAGCGATCCTCATCGATTACCAGACCATCAAAATAAAAAGATTCTGGTGAAGAAAAGTTGTTGAGAAATTCGTTAAGCTCCTGCTGTGTGGAGAACCGGTCGTTGGCCAAAGCCGGAACTTGCGGTTTATACAGATACCAAACATTCATCGCCTTGTAAATGAAATCGTTGATCTCGTTTTCTGAGGCAGGAACGATAACATCATCCAGGTCTTCCTGGCAGCTTGTAAAGGGTAAGGCCAGCAAAAAAAGCCCTAAAAGGGCGGAAATCTTTTTCATCATTTCTTTTTTATAAACAACTCCAAAATTACGGTATTATTGTTAAATGCGATTTTTGTGTAACAAATTTCACCTCGGGTCGTCCTCCTTGTAACCAACCAATTGTTATGAACCAGAGTCAATTTATGAACCTTGTTGCCCCTTTTCAGGACAAGCTCTACCGCATATCAAAGCGGTTGCTGGTCTCTGAAGATGAAGCACAGGACGCGACTCAGGAAGTGCTGATCAAATTGTGGTCAAAACGCAAACAGCTTAAAAAACTGAACAGTGTGGAAGCCTTTGCAGTGACAATGACCAAAAACCACTGTTACGACCGGCTGAAGCTTAAAAGCAGCGGTAACCTGCAGATCGTTCACAACAATTATGAGGACACCAATTACAATACCGTTAGGCAGACCGAAGCCCGCGATGCCGTGGACCACGTCCTTAAAATGATGGAGGACCTGCCAGAGCAGCAACGGCTTATCCTGCAACTGCGCGATGTGGAACAGTACAACAATACCGAGATCGCACAACAGCTGGAAATGAATGAAGTTGCCGTACGGGTCGCCCTGTCCCGGGCACGTAAAACCATCAGGGAAGGATTGCTAAAAAAATACAATTATGGAATTAAATAAAATAGAAACCCTGGTCAACCTTTATTTTGAGGGCGAGACCAGCCTGGCTCAGGAACAGGCGCTTCGGGAGTATTTTACAAGCGATAAGGTTGCCCCGCACCTGGAAGAATACCGGCCAATGTTTACCGCTTTCGCGGAAGCAAAACAGGGTAGTTTCAACAGAAATCTAGAGCTGCCCAATGAAAACCCGTGGAAACAGTGGCTGCCCATTGCGGCGACCATCGCGGTTATACTCGGCGTGCTGTTTTTTGGTCAGAATAATTTTGGACAGGCACCTGATTATGGCACCTATGATAATCCGGATGTGGCTGCCCTTAAAGCCAAACAGACCTTGCAGGCAATATCGGGAATGATCAACGAGGGCACCAGCCAGTTGAGCGTGATCAACACCTTTGAAGAAGAATCAAACAAATATTTAAAATAACCTTTAAACTAGAACTAATGAAAAATTTGATCGTTACATTTTTAATGGCCTGCATGGGCTTGTACGCCAGTGCCCAGGATAACTTTACTCAATTTGAATCGATGGAAGGCGTGCAGTTTCTTGATATCAAGCCGAGAATGTTCAAACTTCTGAGCAAAATTGACCTCAATCCGGACGATCCGGAAATGAAAGAATACATGGATATGGTGGATGACCTGGAAGGTATAAAGCTCTATACCACAGAGGTAAGCAACACTGCCGGCCTGATGGAAAGTGCGGTAACAAAGTACCTTTCTGGTGCAGGTCTTGAAGAACTGATGCGCGCCAAAAGCGACGAGGCCAATGTTAAATTCTACATCAAACCGGGTAAATCTGACGACTTCGTCCGTGAACT
Source organism: Leeuwenhoekiella sp. (assembly GCA_049671285.1). Classification (GTDB taxonomy): domain Bacteria; phylum Bacteroidota; class Bacteroidia; order Flavobacteriales; family Flavobacteriaceae; genus Leeuwenhoekiella. The sequence goes on from JBATUQ010000003.1 coordinate 48,506, forward strand.
CCTGATGTTTGTAGATTCACTTGACGGCGGCAAACGTGCCGTAATCATTAAGATCACCGGGAATATTGACCTAAGAAAAGTATCGAAGATCGCCAATAGCCTGAGCTTCCCGGGAGCTGAAGAATTGAAAAAAGCTGAAACCAAATAAGCAATCCATGAATAACTTGATAAAAATAACCCTGATCTCCCTGTTAATGGTTCTGGCCAGTTGCAACAGCGAACCATCCTTGCAGGAATACTATATCGACCATAAGGAAACAGAAAATTTTGTTGCTGTGGATATTCCCACGAGCCTTATTGCGCCAGACACTGATATGCTGACGGAAGAACAAAAAAAGGTGGTTAATTCTGTGAGGAAGGTAAATGTCTTGGCATATCCTTTAAAAAACGGGGACAAAGCTACGTACGATGATGAAAAAGCCCAACTGGCCAAAGTGTTGAAAGGGGATGATTATGAAGAATTGATGACCTTTGGGCAGCCCAGTCAAAAGATGACTTTGTATCTGAAAGGTGAAGAAGAAGCCATTGATGAAGTGATATTTTTTGGTCACGATGATGAAAAAGGGTTTGTTGTCGCCCGAGTACTTGGTGAGGATATGAATATCTCTGAAATAATACGCTTCGCGGAAAATATGGACACAGACGGGGCTAACATCAACACTGCGGGCCTTAAGGGCGTGATGGACATCTTTGATCAATAAATAAAGTAGATTTGGTTCATTTTGAAAAGCTTCCGACGACGGGAGCTTTTTTTGTACTCGGTAGATTTTGATTTTAAGATTTTTCGGTGGAAAACGTCCAATTCATTTTCGCCGAAAGGCAATCCACAAAACCGCTTACAACCCAATGAATATGATTATCTTTGCGCACTTTTAAAAGAAGCCATTTATATTATGAAAGCAGGTATCGTAGGACTTCCCAATGTGGGCAAATCAACTTTGTTCAACTGTTTGAGCAACGCCAAGGCCCAGAGTGCCAATTTCCCTTTTTGTACCATAGAGCCTAACGTGGGCGTGGTCAACGTTCCCGATCACCGTTTGTTAAAATTGGAGGAGTTGGTCAAGCCGGAGCGTGTGATGCCGGCCACTGTGGAGATCGTTGACATTGCCGGCCTGGTAAAAGGGGCGAGCAAAGGAGAAGGGCTGGGCAACCAGTTTCTGGCAAACATCCGCGAGACCGATGCCATCCTTCACGTGCTGCGCTGTTTTGATAACGATAATGTCGTACACGTTGATGGTCGTGTCGACCCCCTTTCTGATAAGGAAACCATAGATATCGAACTTCAGCTGAAAGACTTAGAAACGGTCGAAAAAAAGCTGGACAAAGTGAAACGCGCCGCCAAAACCGGCAACAAGGAAGCCCAACAAGAGGAGTCCATTTTACTTAAGATCAAGGAAAATTTGGAGCAGGGGAAGTCGATTCGGGCGATTGAGTTTAGCGACGAGGATTATGCGGAATATGTGAAGCCGTTGCAATTTATAACGGACAAACCCGTGATGTATGTGTGCAACGTGGACGAAAATTCAGCCGTTAGCGGAAATGCTTACGTGGAGAAAGTACGTGAAGCGGTCAAAGACGAGAACGCCGAAGTTTTGGTACTCGCCGTCGCCACCGAAGCAGACATTAACGAACTCGACGATTACGAAGAGCGACAGATGTTTTTGCAAGATATTGGTCTGGAAGAACCAGGTTCAGCCAAATTAATCCGCACCGCGTATCAGTTGTTAAATCAACAAACCTATTTTACCGCAGGTAAGAAAGAAGTTCGTGCCTGGACCGTGAATATCGGTTCAACCGCGCCGCAGGCCGCTGGTGTAATTCATACCGATTTTGAGAAAGGATTCATTCGTGCCGAGGTGATCGGTTATGAAGATTACGTAAAGTACGGCAGTGAAGCTAAAGTTAAAGAGGCAGGTAAAATGGGTGTGGAAGGAAAAAATTATATAGTCAAAGATGGCGATGTTATGCACTTTTTGTTTAATGTTTGATGGTTTTTAAAATTTACCTAACTTTAGACTTATGAAGACAGTAGAGCGAAATACACTTAATAAAAAGTTTGAAGAAGCAGGTTCAAGCGGTACCAAGGGGCATATTGTTCCTCTAAGGGGCAAATGGGTCGTATTTCGTGAAGGGACTGGTGAAATATTCTCCAGATTTTCAGATAGGAAAAGTGCTATCGATTTTGGTAGGCGCATCCTTGATTCTGGAAGAATAGAAGCTTTGGTATTTCACAAGGCAAATGGCTCTGTAGAAAGGATTCAATTTGTTGCCTAATGTCCTTTGAAAATAATGTTTTCATAAATTGTCCATTTGATAAGACCTATAAGCCCACTCTAAAATCCATAATTTTTACGATAGTTTATCTGGGTTTGAACCCAAGAATATCGGAAACTACAAATTCCGCGGAGACCCGAATTAAGGGAATTGTTAGGCTTATAGATACTTCTAAATTCAGCATACACGATCTTTCCCGAATGGAGTCTTCCAAAAAGCGTGAACTGGCACGTTTTAATATGCCATTTGAGTTAGGAATAGATTTGGGATGTAAATCCTTTGGTTTCCCGAATCACCGTGAAAAGTACTTCCTGATCTTAGATAAAACAAATTATCGCTATCAAAAAGCTATTTCTGATCTATCAGGAAATGACATAGGAATACACAATAATTCTCCTGAAAAGGCGGTACGTCAAGTAAGAAACTGGTTCAGAAAAATTCTGGGCGACACTATTGATAGTGCTAGCAATATCTGGTTACTTTATGCCGAGTTCGATGGTGATTTCTTTCAACTCTTACAATTGAAGGGTGAACTGAACCAAGACGATATAGATGAAATGCCGTGGGATGAATATGTTCAGTACATTAAAAATTGGTTAAAAGGACGAAAAAAAATATAATTTAATTCAATGCCTCCGCCTTTTCCAACAACTGAATATTACTCTGCACCCGCTCCCGCACCAAATTCATCATCCGTTTATTTAAGGCCGACGAATTCAGGATGTACGACCGGTACTCTTCGATCGTAAATTGACCGATCACCATACCCTTTAAACTGTTTCGGAATTTGATGTCTTTCTGTATGGCGTTTGCGATATAATTCATCCGCCTGTCAATGGTCAGGGTGTAAAACACATTCTTGTGTTTCGCGATGTAATTGCGAAAAACTTCCAACAGCAATTCATTCTGAAGTTTAACGATAGGTCGCAACGTACCGTTTTGAAACTGCTCCTCGCTGCTCATATTGTCGCGAACGACTGCATTGCGAAGTTCTGGGCGAAGGGCTAATAACTCTTGATCTCGGAAATTCATAAGGTGAAGTTTTCTAAAAATACAATTATAAAGGTCATATCAAAAATGAAGCCCAAAGAGTTGTAAACGACTTATAAACACCACCGCGTTAAAGTGCTCTTAATCGCAGCCGCATTCCCTGACTGGATTTTTACTTTTAGGGAAAACCAAAATTTCCTGATCTCTTATGATCCAATCGATAAATCCTTACGACCAAAAGGTCGTTTTTGAGACCGAAGCTTATTCCGAAAAACAGGTCAAAGAAGCAATTGACCAAGCTCACGAGCAATTTTTAAGCTGGCGAAAGACCTCTTTTTCAGAACGTTCAAAATTGATGCAGGCTGCCGCGGAAGAACTTCGAAATAACAAAAAGGAATACGCCAAAGACATCACCCTAGAAATGGGAAAGCCCATCACACAAGCTGTGGCCGAAGTAGAAAAGTGCGCTTGGGTCTGTGACTACTACGCTCAAAATGCCGAGTCGTTTTTGGCGCCCAAAGAAATCAAGACAGATGCAAAACAGAGTTACGTAGCCTTTGAACCCATAGGCGTAGTGCTGGCAATTATGCCGTGGAACTATCCATTTTGGCAAGTCTTCCGTTTTGCCGCGCCGGCCTTGATGGCGGGGAATATCGGTGTCCTCAAACACGCCAGCAATGTGATGCAGAGTGCTGGTAACATTCAGAAGATATTTGAGCGCGCCGGGTTTCCAAAACACTGTTTTCAAAATTTACCGGTGGGCAGCGATAAAATAGAAGCAATTATTAAAAATAACAAAATCAAAGCAGTTACCCTCACCGGGAGCAAACCTGCAGGGAGTGCCGTTGCCGCCACCGCTGGAAGCGAAATCAAAAAGTCTGTGCTCGAACTGGGAGGCAGCAATGCGCTTGTGGTGTTTGACGACTGCAATCTGGAAGAAACCATTAAAACCACGGTACAGGCTCGTTTTCAGAATACCGGGCAAAGCTGCATTGCGGGTAAACGGCTTTTGGTTCATGAAGCGATTGTGGAAAGATTTACTGAAAAATTTGTGGAAGCTGTGAAGGAATTGAAAAGTGGTGATCCGCAAAACGAGGATACATTCATTGGGGTTTTAGCTCGGGAAGATTTGGCAGAAGATTTGGAAAAACAATTGAAAAGCAGTGTGGATGCCGGTGCGGAAATCCTAATTGGTGGTAAGCGGGACAAGACCTATTTTGAACCCACTGTTGTGAAAGGTGTGACTGAGGGGATGGCCTTGTTCAAGGAAGAAACCTTCGGTCCGGTAATTGGCATCACCACTTTCAAAACTAAAAAAGAAGCGGTTGATCTGGTCAATGCATCAGACTTTGGCCTGGGCGTTTCCGTATTTACAGAAGATTTTTCAAAAGCGAAAGATTTGGTTTCGCAATTTGACGATGGGGCGGTTTTTATTAACGAACTCGTCAAAAGCGATCCGCGTTTGCCTTTTGGCGGAACTAAGATTTCCGGTTACGGTCGCGAACTTTCAGAGGATGGGATCAAGGAGTTTGTAAATAAGAAAACGGTATATTTTAATGTTTACGAGTAAAAGCAATTGAAACGGCGCGTGTCATATGGAGCGCAGTCTAAATATATTAATTGTGAAAAGTTCTGTTTTCTTGTAAATTATCCTTTTAGATTACTTTGTTATTTAGAAAACCGCTTTTTCATCTGAAAAAGGTCAGGTATAAATGAATCCGTAACTTGCGCAGACAAACTTTCAACCACAATATAAATGTCTCCCGTAAACATACGTCGCGTAAAAAAGAGCGATACCCAATTTATCCTCGATTTGCTGCCAAGCCTTTCAGATCCTGAATTGCCACACTGGCGTGATCCGGAAATGATGCTTGAAATTGATCAGCGCATCCTCAAATCTGAAATCGAGGAGGAAGACAACGACAACGCCATTTTTATCGTGGAAGACGCGGACAACCAGCAACAATTGGGTTTTATTTTTCTGGAAATTGGTACCGATTATTACCATCGCGAACCCCACGGCCATATTGCGGATATCATCGTTTCGCCGGAAGCCCGCGGCCGGGGCATTGGTAAAATGCTGATGGAAAAAGCGGAAACCTGGACCAAAGAAAATGGTTACAACCTGTTGACCTTAAATGTTTTTAACGACAATAAAAAAGCCCGGAAATTTTACTCGGCACTCGGCTTTACACCAGACCTTACTAAATACGGGAAGCCACTTTAATAGCTTTTAATCTTCCATTTGAATACCGAACGTTCTTAATAATCCTTTTACATTATTTCTGTTAAACCGGGCTCCGCTTACTTTATTCTGAGTTGGATCGATCTGAAAATTTTTCGCCGTGCGAAAATCACTATTCTAAAGAACAGTCTTTGCGAAGGTAGTTTCCGTTAGGTCACAATCTGTAAAAATTCCGTGCTGGCAGTTGGCTTTGGTAAAATCCATATTCAATAAACGCACAGTTTTCGTAGTCACCGTGTTAAGTATCGCTTACCGTGTTTTCTTCGAAATGGAGATCAAATATGGTCCTCCTTCAGCTCAACGTTCTTTCTTGATTTCGGGCATTACAAACACACCGGGATCGATGCGTGGGTTCACTTCGATGCGGGTGATCTCAATGGTTTCCCCGGCCTGACTAATGCGAAACGGAAAATAATACCCATCCACCTCCTTAAACTCGGTTTGTACGGTCATATCAGAACCGTTCCCCAAGCTCGATTCTTTGGCGATCGGGTAGTAGGTTTCCTTATCAAAGTAGTAATAATGGTCAAAAAGTATGGCGTTGCCGCCTATAATATATGGCAGCGTCGTCAACTTGATCTTATGCACTTCCTTACCGTCGCGCTTTACAACACCTTCATAAGTGACGTCATGATTTTGTCCTTTGTAATGTTGCAAGATCAACGGGAAATCTGCAGTACGGGCCTTTAGGCGATCGACCTGAGCGCCTGTGATGACTTTGGGTTTGTCCTTGGTCAGGTCAGTTGCCCAAAGCGTTATTCCATCAAAGGCAGATTGTACAAAAAGCACCCCGTCGTGGTTGATAATGGTAGCCTGCCGACCATCCCGCAGCTTGTAGCCCGTAAGGCTCATTTCCTCTTTGCCAGCATTGATCTTGCCGTACCATTTGATGGTGTGCAGCGCATCAAGATGGTCATCACCACCATTAAGTTTGATGAATTTTTTGATGATTTCTGCCGCAGTCTGTGCAGTTATGGTTTGATGAAAAGTTGTGACCAAAAATAAAAACAGCAATACGATGCGCATAATTAGGTTTTTGAATGCGGGTTGGCTTGCGCCGAAAAATTAACGTTCAAAATAACGGAAATATTTCAAACTGGCAGTCGGCTTGTTGCGGTTAATGTACAATGCCATTGTAATTTGATAGCTTCCGAAACCGTATGGATCACGTAAAGGTAGAAATGTTTTTTGGACAATAATCATCCATAAATGTGCTAAGCGTAAAAAAGGCACTGATGAAATTTGGAAAAACCCGCCAAGCCCAAAAGCTATGTGGGCTGCAAAAAATGGAACCCGAAGGGTCTCATAAATTTCTTTCCTACTAAAAAACTGGGATCACGTAGAACGGTTTATGGACCATTGACCCAAAGAAGTGCCACTGGCTGTGAAGTTCGGAAATACCGATTGGTTTGCTGAAGAAAAGGTTTCTCAAAGGCTTTAACACCATTTGGAAGAAAAACAACAATTATATATTATCATTGATACTACCGGAAGGCGCGATATGCTTTATATGCATTTTCTCAATAGGGAGGCTTATGTCTGTTATGTAGGTACCAACCATCCTAGCGATTACGATCGTCTTGATGACTGAATCTACCTATCAAAAAACTGGGCAGGGCAGGGATTGCAACAAGTAAGCTTTTTCATTCTCCAAAATATAGAAAAAGAGTCGCCGCTGCTTGCCGCTTATTTCATCAGAAAAAAAGAAATGAAAGTACGGGCGACGATCTAAAAATCCCCAATAAATACGACAACGGAAAATTGTTTTAATGGCAGTGGAAAACAGCAAAGAAACCCCCTCTAACCCTTCATTCTTCCCACACAAACTTGTAAATTGCAAGAAAGCCCTGTTATGGCAACCGACTTAAAAAACTACCGTAAATCGTACGAGAAAAATACGCTTACGATGGCCGAGGCCAATGCCAATCCTTTTGACCAGTTCAAACAATGGTTTCAGGAAGTGGAAGAGGCGGGAGGACTCGACGAGGTTAATGCGATGAATGTTGCGACTTATGGTGCAGACGGCTTTCCCAAAAACCGTATTGTGCTGCTCAAGGAATATGATCAGAAAGGATTTGTATTCTATACCAACTACGCCAGCGAGAAGGGACAGGCGATAGTAGATCATCCACACGTTTGCCTGTCGTTTTTTTGGGCCAATCTGGAACGTCAGGTAATCATTAAAGGCATTGCCCATAAGGTTCCAGCAGCGCAGTCTGATGCTTATTTCAATTCTCGCCCCAAAGGAAGTCAGCTTGGCGCCCTCGCCTCACCTCAGAGTCAGGTAATAGAATCACGGGAGGTGTTACAAAAGCGATTGAAGAATTTAGAAGATGAGTATGTAAACAAACCTGTACAACGGCCGGAAAGTTGGGGAGGTTTTCTGGTCAGTCCCATCGCCTTTGAATTTTGGCAGGGTCGCCCCAACCGTTTGCACGACAGGATACGCTATGTACCGGAAGCGGATTGCTGGAAAAAGGAACGTTTGGCCCCATAGATTTAACCAAGAATATAGTAACGCCCAAAATCAACCAATTTGAAAACACTATATCTTATTCGTCACGCAAAATCTTCCTGGGAATTTGATTTGCAAGATCGTAAGAGACCGCTCGCACAACGCGGTCTGGACGATGCCCCAATGATGGGGAAACACATCAAATCAAAGATCAGGACCCCAGATTTAATTTTATCCAGTGATGCGATGCGGGCAAAAACCACCGCCTTGCTCTACGTGAAAGCCCTAGGCATTTCGGAAGAGGAAATTGTTCTGGAGCCGAGGCTATATGATTTTTCGGGCAATAGTGTGCTGGAGGTTGTTCACGGCATCGATGGCACGGTAGATGTGCTGATGCTTTTTGGTCACAATAATGCCTTTACCAACCTTGTCAACCTTTGGGGCGATAAGAAAATACACAATGTCTCGACTGCTGCTTTTACACATATCGATTTTGACACAGATTCTTGGGAAGATATTTCGCAGGGTCATACCGTTAACTACATAAAACCGAAACACCTTAAATGATTACAACCCCAGATTTTAGTGATGAAGAACGGTACGTAAACCGCGAGGTCAGTTGGCTGCAGTTTAATGCACGGGTGCTTCAGGAAGCAGCAGACGTAAGTGTTCCCCTTATAGAACGGTTGCGTTTTGTTGGAATTTTTTCAAACAACCTCGATGAGTTTTTTAAAGTGCGTTATGCTACTGTAAAGCGTATCGTAGAAGCCGGAAAAAAAGGCCGAAAAGCCCTGGGCGTTTATGCCGCAGACGAACTTCTTGAGAAAATTACCAATATCGTTATTGAACAGCAGGCGGAAAGTATGGAGATCATTGATGAAATCCACGAGCGGCTGCAGGAAGAAGATCTGTACCTGGTCAATGAAAACGAAGTCACCAATCCCGAGCAGATCGCGTTTATCAAGCAGTTTTTCACAGAAAAAGTAAGCCCCGCTTTGGTAACCATAGTGCTTCGGGAGGATCTTGAGCTTCCACGCATACAGGATTTGGAAGCTTACCTAACGATCACCATGACCATGCCGGACGAGAAAGATCCATTGTACGCGTTGGTGGAAATCCCCAGCAGCCTGGACCGTTTTGTGGTGCTGCCCGGCATTGATGGCAAAAATTACATCATGTTCCTGGACGATCTGATACGGTATAACCTGGATGTGGTTTTCAGTATTTTTGAGTATGAAAGCATTTCTGCACATATGATCAAAATCACCCGGGATGCAGAACTTGACATTGAGTCTGACCTGGGAAAAAGCTTTATAGAAAAGCTTACCAAAAGCGTCAAGGGAAGGGAAGATGCAGAACCGGTACGGTTTGTTCACGACAAAGAGATTCATCAACACACCCTTGAATTCCTGCTCCATAAACTTGGTATCGAGAATACAGACAGCATAATTCCCGGTGGGCGTTACCACAACCGCAAAGATTATATGGATTTCCCCAGTTTGGGCCTCACCGATTTATTGTACACCAAACAAAAACCGCTTCCCATACAGGGTATCGGTCTCAATGACAGTATGTTTGCTAAGGTTGCCCAAAAGGATTTTTTACAGTACACGCCGTATCACACTTTTGCTTACGTGATTAAGTTTTTGCGTGAAGCCGCCCTGGATCCCAAAGTAGAATCCATCAAGATTACCATCTACCGCCTGGCCAAAATAAGTCACATCGCAAGTGCACTTATCAATGCCGCCAAAAATGGAAAAGCAGTGACCGTACAGATCGAACTCCGCGCCCGTTTTGATGAAGAAAGCAATATGAAATATGCCAATATGATGCAGGACGAAGGGGTCAAGCTCATTTTTGGAGTTCCCGGCTTGAAGGTACATAGCAAGGTGTGCGTGATTGACAGGATCGAGGACGGTACCATTAAGCGGTATGGCTTTATCAGCACAGGGAATTTTAATGGGGTCACGGCAAGGATATATACTGATTATACGCTGTTTACCGCTAACAAGCAAATCCTTCGCGATCTCGATAAGCTCTTTAATTTTTTCGATACCAATTATATCGTCAATAAGTACAAGCACCTGATCATTTCGCCGCATTACTCGCGCAACCGTTTTTATAAGATGATCGATAGTGAGATCAAAAAGGCCCGGCAAGGTGGTACTGGCAACATTCGGGTAAAGATCAACAGTATGTCAAACTATGCAATTATAGACAAACTGTATGAGGCGAGTCAGGCCGGGGTAAAGATTGAGATGATAGTCCGCGGCATTTGCTGCTTGGTGCCAGGAGTTCCCGGACTTAGCGAAAACATTGAGGTCATCAGTATTGTCGATAAGTTTTTGGAACATCCCCGTTTATTTATATTTGGCGAAAAAGGGAAAGAACAGGTTTATATTTCGTCTTCAGACTGGATGACCCGTAATCTGGACAACAGGGTAGAGGTGACCTGCCCAATTTATGATAAGGACATCCGCGAAGAAATTATAGATACTTTTGAAATCTGCTGGAGCGATAATGTGAAAGCACGCCAAATTACCAAGAATCAAGAAAACGGTTATCGAAAAACTTCAGGGGTACCGGTGCGTTCCCAGCTGGCCACCTATTCTTATTATCTCGATAAATTACAAGATCAGTGAATTTTACAACCAAAAAATTTGGGGCCATTGATATAGGTTCCAACGCCGTGAGGCTGCTTATTTCAAACATTATTGAGGCTGAGGGAAATAAGCCGCAGTTCAGAAAAAGTTCGCTGGTGCGTGTCCCCATTCGTCTGGGTGCAGATGTTTTTTTGACGAAAAGGATTTCTGACGAAAACATCCAGCGGATGATCGATACCATGGAGGCGTTCAAGCTGTTGATGCGTTCTCATAAAGTGGTTGATTATATGGCCTGCGCCACCTCAGCGATGCGGGAATCTGATAATGGTGCCGAAGTTGCCCAGAAAATCGAGGAGCAGACCGGTGTCAAAATCCGCATTATCGATGGAAGCGACGAAGCCTCGATCATTGCCAACACCGATTTACAATCGCTGATTGATTCTGAAAGGACTTATCTGTATGTGGATGTAGGCGGTGGTAGTACCGAATTTACCTTTTACAGCGATGCCCAAGTGGTGGCATCCCGTTCCTTTAAGTTGGGAACGGTGCGGCTTTTGCAGGATTCCGTGGGTCAGGGTGTTTGGGATGAGGTCGAAAACTGGATCAAGGAGCAGTCGGCCCCTTTTAAGCGTATCGAACTTATTGGTTCTGGCGGAAACATCAATAAAATCTTTAAACTCAGCGGAAGAAAAGAAGGTAAAGCACTTACCTACTTTTTTATGCTCAGCTTTTTTGAGGATATCCAGTCGTACAGCTACGAGGAGCGCATTGTGGATTTGGGCCTGAACTTGGACCGCGCAGATGTAATTATTCCGGCGACACGCATTTATTTGAGCGCGATGAAGTGGGCAAAGGCCAAAAATATATATGTTCCAAAAATTGGACTTTCTGATGGAATAATCAAGAGCCTGTATTACAACCGCAACAATTTGGAATAACCCCAAGGATGACTATTAATCAATTTCGCGGAAAATTTTGAAGTCAATCAAATTCAGGGTCGGTACCATTATAAAAGTATTAGCAGTTATGGCTATGCTTTTTTCATTGTCATTTTATTCATGTAAATCAAAACGTGACTTATTTAGTAGTCACAAAAGAGGAGAATTATTGTTTCAGGATAGCGGGACAGAAAACTGGCAGAAAAATTGGATGCTTGATGGTACCCGTGCCGAGGTGCTCAATACCGCAGCAGGTTTTGAGTTAAGGGCAGGTGCCGAGCATCTCAACGATACTTGTCATACAGTGCTCTGGACGCAGAAAAGCTTTACTGGAAACATAGCCATTTCTTACGATTATACACGTACGGACACTACTACGAGGTGTGTGAACATCCTGTATTTTCACGCCCAGGGAAAAGGAACGGAGGAATACCCCAAGGATATCTCAATGTGGAATGATAAGCGTAAGGTTCCGCATATGCGAACATATTTCAATACTATGGAAACGTATCACATCAGCTATGCAGCCTTCAATGCCAAGGAATATTCGGGGGAAAATGACTACATACGTTTACGCAGGTATAATCCTAATGATGGAGGTCTAAGTGGAACTGATATTCCCGGAGACCATTACAACACCGGACTTTTTAAACCATTTGTCACCTACCACATTGAAGTGTATTTTGACAACGGACGGATTGAAATGCGGGTAGCAGATACATTAAAAGCCAACGATACAATTATATGTAAGTGGGATGTTTCTAACTATAGGCTTTACAATGAGGGGCGCATCGGTCTTCGGCATATGTATACCCGGAACGCCCGATATTCAGATTTTAAAGTTTGGCAATTAGAATAATCAATCTCCTTCCTCCAGCTTAAAAAAATCATTTACCGGCTTCTCAAATAATCTCGACATTTTTAAAGCCAGAACGGTTGAAGGTACATAGCGGTTCTTTTCGATTGAGCTTATGGTCTGTCGGGAAACCCCTATTTTCTGTGCCAAATCCTCTTGTGTCAGGTCGAGGATGGCGCGTTCAACTTTAATTCGGTTTTTCATGAGTGGCTTTTTCTCAAAACGTGAAAGAATGCTACCTGTACCGCGAGTAGCATCCAGAGCACGAAGAAGTCCCCGGTATCCTGAAGCGCAGTTTTTTCTAAAAAGGCGGCGTCAACTACATAATTGACAAAGGGGAAGACTAGCGAAACAATCACTGCCCAAATGAATGCAAATGCGTAGGATTGCATCCGCAGACTGATAACACGCTCATCTTCGATTTGTTCTTTGGAAATGGAAATTATCAGCAGTCCAATAAGAATTCCCAATTTTGACACCCGTTTTCCAATTTCTTCAAAGGAAGCACCTTCAGTAGCAAATCCTATTACAAACACACTTAGAAAAGAAACTGCAAAAATGACAAACCCAATCTTCTTGAATTTGTGCGGAAGTTGATACTTTGTGAATTTTTTCAGGCTTTTCCGTTCGCATTCGAGGATTGAGTGTACTTTCGTAGTCATAATATTTTAGTTGAGTACTTTCCATTAAGGAAAGAATACTGTTTATAATGACAAATATACTTTACATTTTTGATCAGGACAAATTTTAATTGATTCTTGTCGAAATTGACGGTTTACCAAAAATGAAAAAAGGCTGCGGTTTATTATACCGCAACCTTTAAACAGGGGGAAAGGTTTATTGGGTTTAGGCAGGAATTGGCTCAAATACTTGTTTTGATGATTCCTCAAAAGTGGACGTTTCACTTGTATAATAACTCCACCGAAGCCCTTGGCTATAACGCATCGCTTTGTTGTTCTTAGTGGGATCAATGGCTATCATATATATCCACTCGTTGTCCAGAAGCGACATCAGCTTTGGGTTTCTGTCCAAGATTGTGGTGATACGTTCTGCGGGAGCTTGTATTACAACAGACAATCTCAATGGCTGATGGTACATTTCTTCGTCGGTCTGCATTAGGGATTGCAGTGGTAGCCCTTTTTTGAGGTCACCACCATTGCCTTGCAGGACACCAAATTTTCCAGTGATGTTATGGGTTATTTTTGATCCTCCTCCAAAAACTTCGGTATCCACACTGCAAAAGTAATAGTGGTTATTGATCCATTGCGTAACCGTAACGGGGCCTTGCATTATCGCTTCCAGACGGGAACCATCTGAATCGTGTTGCCAGTTGTAGGACTGTAGAAAACTCCGGCTATTGAGATTGGTATTTTTAGTAAGCTGCCTTGGGCCGATCACAAAACCGGCGTTTTTGGCCAGTCCCCATTCAGGGCGGGTTTCGCTCCAGTCGTTTGCTTTATTTTCTGCAAGTGCCTTGCCGTCTTTCTTATAATTCAAGCGATCTTGGGTTGCTGTCATTTGTGAAGTTGCCAAATCACTTTTGAGTCGTTCAAGCCTTTCTCTAAAAGAAACAGGAACTTGAGAATCAAAGAGCACAATTGCATCAGTAGTTGTGTTGTGCTCTGCACCTATGAAAACCGTTTCTTCTGGAATATTAAGGTTGTGGTCTGCTTGGAGAATTTGTCTTACGCCCTTATCGTTTGCCATCTTGGCAAGCATCCTTGCATTATTACGGCCAGGGCTTGCGGCACACGCACCACAATCTAGGCTTGATCCAAAGGGATTGTTTGCCGTGTGACTGCCGTGACCGGCAAAGATAACCAGTGGTGCAAATTCCTTCCATCCCATAATATCAAAAGCAGACTTAACGATAGCTGCCTGTTCCCGTATCGCAACCTCAGAAACTTCCTCTTTGGAGTTGTGATTCATTTTTGGTTCGCAATGAGTCTCGTGACGGTGCCCATCTTCATTTTTTCTTCGGTAAAGAAGGCCTTTGGCGAAGGTGCGCGACAGCAACATACTGACGTACACCAGCCCGGAACCTTCCACGTAACCAAATGCCGATGGCAACATGTTTTTCATACGCTTCAAGAAATAATCCTTGAAGTTGGCAACGGTATTCTTATGCTGGTACTGGCTTGATTCTTCTTCCTTGCCAGCCTGTGCGACTTCGGTAACCTTATAGGCCGAGCCTACAATTGGCGGACAGGATTTACGTATTACGCCATCGTTGCTGTCCACATAGTCCATCGCAATACCAAAAAAACCTGCGTATCCAAATGATTCGTAGTTGCCCGAAGCCTCCACGTGCCGCCGAATCAATTCAGACCGGGTATCGATGCAGAATACCAATTGAGCATCCGGTTTCAGATTTTTCTTTGGAATTTTGTTTTTTCTATTTTCATTCAAACTATGCAACAGCTGTTTTTGATAGCTGAGCTCCCAAGCCCTTAGCCAAACCAGTTTTATTTTGGTTATCGTATTATCCTGATCTATGAAGCTGTTTTTTGTGATAAAGGGAAGATTTAGGTTTTTTGCTATGTATAGGCGTACCGCAATATAATCCTGCAAGGTGATGGGAAATTGCTGCTGCCAGTCAGAACCGCTTTCCATCCTGTGCTTGACGTAACCACACCACCCGGGAAGGGCGGCAAGATGTTGTTCAAAGATTGCTATCACCTCGGCCTCACCATAGCCCTCAAGGTATTCTTCTAGGACCTGTTCACCGCTTTCGGGAATTTCGGAAACCTTCTTTACATCAAGTTCCTCATCATATATGGCAAGCAAGCGCCAAGCCTTATAGAATCCCAAATTTTTGTTTGGCATTGACCATTCTGCCAAGCCTTCATCCATAAAGCTAGAAAGCCATTTGGTCATAATCCGGTCAAGGTTATGGTATTCGTTGTTTGAGGTTTGCTTTTTAGCGGAGTTCATCCGTTTTAAACACGCTGGGATTGAAAGGGAAATATCCTGCTCTTTGAGCATTTCGATCAGGATTTCGCTATCAATATCGCCTTTGTCAAGCGCCTGTTCAAAAAGGGATACATCAGGAAGGACGGCGGCACCCAGCTGTTTTGAGGCATTGTTGATAGCTTCTTCAAATGGTGCGTTTTCAAAACCGGATAGCGGATTGGACGTTACAAAAGAATACAAGGGCCAAGTCGTACCTATGGTCTGGGAGGCTTGCTTTAGGGATTGTTTGTATTGAAATGCGCTCATAAGGATTTGGTTTTGTAAAATAAAACGGATTTTTTAGCAGGTTGCGAGGCGTTGAGAAGTTTGACATACAACCAGGGAAGCTTTTTGTACGTACCCAGCTTCATAAGAAAGAAGCCCAAAAGAAATACAAATCCAAAAATGACCTGTAATGGTGTTAAGGGTAAGGGGTGAATGGCATATGGCAAGCCTCCCATCATAAAGGTGACCCCATTGTAGGCCAAAGCATAGAGGCCAATCCCCACCATGAAGAGGGCGGCAGAGACCAGCAAGCGCTTGACGCGGGGCAAGGATTGTTCTTTTACAATATTATATGTGGCCTGGCCCACGGTGATCGCAACAATAAGGGTAAGGAAGATACCGCTGTCCACAGACGTACCCTTTCCCGTAAGTATGGAAAAAAGTCCGGCACCTGAAATGCTGAAAATCAATACGATAAGTGCCTGTAAGGGTTTAATCTTTAATTTGGAATGGACTGAAGGCTTAGCGAATTTAATTTCTTCCCCTGCGGAAAGAAAAAGGTACGCTTTGTAAAATCCGTGAAGGATAAGATGTGCCACGGCGGCATTAAAAAAGCCCAGCCCGCACTGCATTATCATAAAGCCCATTTGGGCAATGGTAGAACACGCCAATTTCTGCTTGACATTTGCCTGCAGCAACTTGGTAAACTGTGCGATTATGGCTGTTAGGCCACCAATTATAAACAAGATCGAAAAAGTGTCGGTTGCCACGATTAAGGTGGCGAAAAGCGTAAGCAATATACCGGCACCGTTAACAAACCCGGCGTGCATTAGGGCGGATGCCGGGGTGGGAGCAGTCATTGCAGACAACAACCAGCGGTGAAACGGATAGATCGCAGACTGAATGACGGCAGCTGTTATGATAAAAAGGGCTACGATAAGCAGAAGTGGATCAGACAGGCTTTCTAAGTTCTGGAAGATCTGGCTTAAGCTGAAAGATCCTGTACAATATGCCAATACAGTCAAACCGATCCCGAGACAAAGGCTTCCGGCAGTAAAAAACCGAAGAGCAAAGTTTCCGGCCTGTCTGGCTTCTTCCCATTTTCTGTCCACACGAATCAACCGACTCATAAACAGCCCCATCAAAAACCAGGATGCAATTAAAAGTAGCACATGCTCTGCGGCCACCATCAACATCACGGAAATCGTGAAGCCAAAACTGAACCCGTAGAAGTCCTTTTGGTACTTAAAACCAGTAAGGTAATTCTTAGCATAACTGCTGATGATTGCACTAAAGAAAGTAACCGTTAGCCAGATGAGCAGTGTAAAGCCATCAAATCGCAACAGCCCATTGTTGTGCTGTGGAAGTTCGGTGAGATTTAAGATCAGGTAAATGACATTTGCGCCAAATAAGGCCCAAAGCAATATGTTGAAAAATTTAGGACCCCATTTTGCGAATGAATGGCCCTGAGAAGATCGCAGAAGCGGTGGCTTCTGGCTTGTTTCAGAAGAGTTATGGTCTATGCCGATCATAATAACTATTGATTAAATATTTGGTTGTTTGGCGGAAAGTAAGAACCGTGCGTTTAAGCGTTTAATTTTTGTGGGCAAAAACGGTCTTGTTCTTGGTTCTTGTTGTCAAACTCTCGTGTATGCGGAGGAAGAAGACAATGATAAGAATCACACTGCTTCCGAGAAGCTCATCAAATAACAAGCCTCCATTGAAGTAGGATAACATTAGGAAACCAGTAAAGGTTAACATTCCTAAAATGGGTAAAAGCATTATCTTGATAAATTGCATCGTTCAGGTTTTAGTGGTTAAGAGTTGTTTTTTTCAATCGTGATTTCCAGTGTACCCTTAATGTTAAAGGTAACTTCAGAAGAATCTTGGCCCAGGATGTATTCCCTTGCCATCTTTTTTTGCCTTTGGAGTTCGCTGATACGTCCATCAAGTCCTCCTGTTTTGCACTGGTGGTCGCCTTCCCAAATCTGTAAACGTTGGGTTTTGTGAAAATTGATTTTCTGATCGATAAGCGCGCCTATTATAAATGAGGCTTCAGATTTAGAGAATGACCCTTTTACGAGTTCTACTTTTTGCTTGTCTTTTTGCGATTTTGGAGCTAGTTCCATTTCCATAAAATGTAAGTTTTAATTTGTTTGACCAAAATTGAATAAAATTGTTGATATATTTTTATTTATATTAGCTATGATTTACATAACGAAATTTTATGAACTATACATTTCATCAATTGCAGATTTTTCTTAGGATCAGTCGGCTGAAGAGTATTACCAAAGCGGCAGAAGATTTGCATCTTACCCAACCCGCCGTATCCATACAGCTCAAGAATTTTCAGGATCAATTTCCCATTCCGCTTACCGAAGTGACCGGCAGAAAACTGTATATCACAGATTTTGGTAAGGAAATAGCCAAGACGGCAGAAGCTATTATAGAGAAAGCCAATGACATCAATTATAAAACGCTGGCGTATCAGGGCAAGCTTGCGGGACAGCTTAAAATCACCGTAGCTTCCACCGGTAAATATGTTATGCCCTATTTTCTTTCAGATTTTTTAAGGGAAAATGACGGTGTGGAACTCGCGATGGACGTGACCAACAAAACCAAGGTAGTACGAAGTATGGAGGCCAATGAGGTTGATTTTGCACTGGTATCTGTTTTTCCAAAAAAACTGAAAATCAACAATGTGCCGTTGATGACAAACAGTCTCTATCTCGTGGGCAGCGACCAGTTTGAATTTGACAGTTCGCTCAGCAAGAGGGAAATTTTTGAAAATCACCCACTCATTTACCGCGAAAATGGTTCTGCCACAAGGTATGCCATGGAAAATTTTATCGCCAAGAATAAGTTTTCAGTACGTAAAAAAATGGAGCTTACCTCAAACGAAGCGGTAAAGCAGGCCGTCATCGCTGGACTGGGATTCTCGATCATGCCCCTAATTGGCATTAAAAACACCCTGAAAAATAAGAGCTTACAGATAATTCCAGTCAAAGGATTGCCTCTTCAAACCACTTGGAACCTGGTCTGGCTGAAATCAAAAAAACTGTCACCGGTTGCTACCGCCTATTTGGATTATGTCGAAAAAAGAAAGGAAGCTATAATCTCCAAACATTTTTCGTGGATAAAAGAATTTGATTCCAAAAATTAGAAAGTCTTCCGTTTTGACCGGTGCTGTGCGGTTTTTCACTTATTTTCGTGCCTGCGCCAAATGTAACTACCACTTAGATGACCTCGTCGAGCAATCCGCTTTTTCCCTACACCTTAGAATTGTTGTTGGACAGGGAACCTATTGATCTGGGCCGCGCACATCAGGCTCAGGAGCTGGGAGGAAAAACGGTTCTCGTGACTGGTGGGGCAGGTTCTATAGGCAGCGAACTGGTACGGCAATTGGCTGCTTGCAGGCCGCATAGTCTTTTGATAATCGATCAGGCGGAAACACCGCTTTACGAAATGCAGCTCGATCTGGAAGGAGAATTTCCGCAAGTTGACATAAACTATTTTGTTTGCGACATCACCCGAAGGAATAGTATTGAGCATATAATAGCCAGGCAACCTATCGATTTTATTTTCCACGCTGCTGCTTACAAGCACGTCCCTCTTATGGAAACAAATCCGGCGCAGGCGGTCTGGACCAATCTGGAAGGTACCAAGATCATGGCAGATCTCGCCGTGGCATACGCCATTCCCGGTTTTGTTATGATCAGTAGCGACAAGGCCGTGAATCCAACCGGTGTAATGGGTGCCACAAAAAGGGCAGCAGAACTATACGTTCAAGCATTAAACCACCGGCAGAAAATCGCCAATACTCACAGAAGAACACGATTTATCACCACGCGCTTTGGAAACGTTCTCGGCTCAAATGGTTCTGTTGTGCACGTATTTAAAAAGCAGATCAACAATGGCGGCCCGGTTACAATTACAGACAAGCGCATCATCCGTTATTTTATGAGTATTCCCGAAGCTTGCCAGCTGGTGCTCGAGGCGGCACTGATGGGTAAGGGCGGGGAGATTTATATTTTTGATATGGGCGATCCCGTGCGAATTTTGGATTTGGCCAAAAAAATGATCCGCATTTCAGATCCTGAAAACAAAAAGAATATTACCATTAAGGAAATCGGTTTGCGACCGGGCGAAAAATTGTATGAGGAGTTGCTCACAGCTACCTGTGTGACCGTGCCCACGCACCATGAGAAAATCCTCATCAGTCAGGACAACTCGGTGGATTTTGATACCGTAGGTGCCTTAGTGGAGGATATCATTCAAGCAGCAAATTCATTTCAGAAAGCGGATATTCTCGAAAGTCTAAAAAAACTGATTCCCTCTTTTCAGCCGCATCGCTAATACTTTAGTCAAGCTGTAAACTGTCCCTTAATCCAGAATATTGCTCTGCATTTTGCTGCCAATAGGCTGTTTTTAGTGTTTTCTGTAAAGTAGCTTTTGACGTCATTTGTTTTCCGCCGCTGTTGAAGGTTTCTTCCCAACTGGTTATTTTAAATGGAAATTTCGCTTGGTGGAAAATGGTGAGCTTTCGGTCGAGGTTTTGGTAAGCGATGGTATAAGAGGTATCGGTTTTGGTCAGGTCAGCCGGATAGGCTTTAAAATCGATATGCTTCAGGCGTGCAAATTCCATTGCCGGAATGACCATGTTTTCGCCGGTAGGCAAACTCCTGGGATCTACCCGCAACTGCGTCCAAAGTTCATCTTCGAGGATATTGGGTTGCAGTGTTACCTCTCGATCAGCTTCTCCCTCAAAATAGGAATGCAAAGCATATTTAAACTGCACCCGGTTATTGAGCTGTGCATATGCTTGCCCGCACCATTCCTGTACGCTGTTGCTTACTTTGATTGCGTGCCGCTTCTCAGAAACGGGATAAAAAATGCTGGTCATAATGGAATAGGGGTAAATACCGGTGTTGTATTTCTTGGTCGTATTCAATTTTAAGACCGGCACATTATCGGGTTTTTGGCTGTCTGCCTTGACCTGTTCGTTGGGCAGAAAATCTTCGGTGACAAATATGAGGACTGCGCTGCCTTTGCGCATTTCGCCATAACGGGGCTGCTCAAGGGCATACGAAGTGATTTCGGCTTGACCGGCGTACCAATAGTCCTTAAATTCTTTGGAAAGGGTTCGTTTTTCAGAATGGGCAGCTTGTGAGGATTTGTTGAACTGACAGCTCAATAGTATTACCAAAACGAACAGCAGCATTGGTTTTGCAATTAAATTCATGGGATTAAATTTTCTTTGAATTTACTGAAATTCTTCCTGTGCTTTTCAGAAATCGCGAAGCATTTCATAAAGCAGGTGGGTGGGCAGCCCCATTACTGTATTGTACGATCCTTCAATTTTGGAGATGGCCACGTGGCCGATCCATTCCTGTATTCCGTAAGCGCCAGCTTTGTCAAAGGGTTTGTACTGCGAAATGTAGTGCTCAATTTCTTCCTCAGAGAGCTGCCGAAAGTGTACCGTCGTACTGTCGCTCATTACCACCTCTTTTTCCGAAGAAAGTAAACATACCGAGGAAATTACCCGATGCGATCTGCCGCTGAAACTTTGCAACATCGCTTTGGCTTCTTGCTCGTCTTTGGGTTTGCCCAACACCAGGTCGTCCACGCACACGATGGTGTCGCCGGTTATGATAATTGTATTTGGGTTGATGTCCGTTTTAAAAGCTGCTGCCTTTTGCAATGCGATGTGATTGGCAACCTGATCAATTTGCATTTCTGACGGAAACTTTTCATTTACAGGTCGTACTGCGGTAGTAAAGGAAAAACCCATTGCAGCTAAAAGATGTTTGCGACGCGGGGATTGGGAGGCGAGAATGAGCGATTGGAGTGGTTTTTTCAAGATTGTATTTTTTTCGCTTCCGCGAAAGCTAATTCGCAAAACGATTGTGGGAACCTTAGGTTGGGTTGCTTTTCGAAATTACAAACTTTACCTTTGATGCTTTCCATTTGCGAGCTACTAAATTGATAAATGTCCTTTCCTTGGCTGAAAATCCCCCGATTATCCTAATCTGTTTTCGTACTGTTTTTTGCAAAGCCTTGCTGCTCGTCCTAGTGATGTTCAGTTCCTGTGGGGGTTCAGATGAAAGTGACCGCGAGCAATTGGTATTCAGATACAACGAGCAGTACAGCGTCGCCACACTCGATCCTGCATTTGCAAGGAATCCGCCGATTATCTGGCCCACCAACCAACTTTTTAACGGGCTGGTACAACTAAATGACAGTTTGGACATCGCCCCGGATATTGCAAAAAGGTGGGAGGTTTCCGAAGATGCCAAAACTTACACTTTTTATTTACGTGAGGATGTTTTTTTTCATAAACATCCCCAATTTGAAAATGCAGACAGCACAAGAACAGTCGTAGCTTCAGATTTTGAGTACAGTCTGGACAGGCTGGTTGATCCACAAGTAGCCTCACCGGGAAGCTGGGTTTTGAAAAATGTCACCGGTTATGAGGCCGTTAATGATACTGTGTTTAAAATTGAACTGGCCGAGCCGTTTCCGGCATTTTTGGGATTGCTGGCGATGCGGTACTGTTCTGTGGTACCGAAAGAAATCGTTGAATTCTATGGGAATGACTTCCGAAGAAATCCTATTGGTACAGGACCATTTATCTTTAAACGCTGGGAGGAAGGAGTAAAGCTCGTCTTGCGCCGAAACGATCATTATTTTGAATTTGATAAAGACGGAAACCAATTGCCTTATCTGGAAGCTGTGGCCATTACTTTCCTGCCAGACAAACAGAGCGAGTTTCTACAGTTTGCTCAGGGAAATCTGGACCTGCTGAACAGTTTGGATCCATCTTATAAGGACGAGTTGTTGACACCAAAGGGGGAATTGAAGTCCAAATATAAGGACGACGTCAATATGATTACCGGCCCATTTTTGAATACAGAATATTTGGGAATGTTTTTGGGTAGCAATTCAACAGCCATTCAGTCTATAAAAATAAGGAAAGCCATCAATTATGGTTTTGACCGGGAAAAGATGATAATGTATTTACGCAACGGTATCGGTATTCCCGCAGATGCAGGTTTTGTTCCCAAAGGCCTTCCGGGGTATCGGCCGGGTTCAGGATATACCTACCAGCCGGAAAAAGCGCGAGAGCTAATAGAAGCGTATAAAACGGAGACCGGTGACAGTAATCCTACAATTTCCATCGGGACCAACAGCCAATATTTGGATATCTGCGAGTACTTACAGCGTGAACTAAGTCGGCTGGGACTTCAGGTAGAGATCGAGGTGATGCCGCCCTCTACGCTCCGGCAGATGAAATCTTCCGGTGAACTGGAGGTTTTTCGCGCCAGCTGGATCGCAGATTATCCCGATGCCGAAAATTACCTTTCCCTGTTTTACAGTCCCAATTTTACTCCTAAAGGTCCTAATTATACCCATTTTAAGAATGCTGTTTTTGACTCTTTATTTGAAAAAAGTTTGGGCGTTACCGAAATCATTCAAAGAAGAAAACTGTATGAAAAAATGGATAGCATCATCATTTCTCAAGTTCCGGTGGTGCCGTTGTACTATGACGAGGTGGTACAGTTTGTACAAAAGAATGTACGCGGTTTGCGACCCAATCCACAAAACTTTTTAAATCTGAAAAAGGTGAGAAAAGTACATATATCTCAGTAAATTTTATAAATCGTTGTAACATTTTCAACGAAATTGAAACATATAGGGGTGATCAACAATTATCACTATGAGTTTTGGGGGAGCGACATCGGCGATGATCACATCGTTAAAAAACAACAAACGTTTACGGGAATCACTTTTTGAGAAGAAGTATGACGACACCAGGTTGTTAACTGAAAAGAAATTTAAGGATCATAAAAAGATCACGCCCGCCGTTCGTAAAGCGATACGGGAGCGGTTGCAGCGTCAAAAACGCGTACATACTTTAAAAGTATATGGTCTGAGTGCTTTGATAATGCTTGTATTGTTGCTCAGCGCAATTTAGGCAAACTAATCCCGACGGTATTTTTTGCTCAGTTCAAAGACGCTTTCAAGTATGTCTTCCTCCTGTTCGTCAAACTCAATACCGCGGCGTTCCATCACCAATTTGGCAGTTTCATAAGCTTTTTTAGTAGCATAGGTGGTAAAGCCTTGACTGCCGCCCCAGCTAAAACTGGGAATAAAATTGCGTGGGAAACCACTCCCAAAAATATTTGCACTTACACCCACTACTGTTCCAGTATTAAACATCGTATTGATACCGCATTTGCTGTGATCGCCCATAATGAGGCCGCAGAACTGCATTCCGGTCATTTCAAATTTTTCAGTCTCATAACTCCACAGCCGTACTTCTGCGTAGTTGTTTTTTAGATTACTGTTGTTGGTATCAGCGCCGAGGTTGCACCATTCTCCCAGTACCGAGTTGCCCAGAAAACCATCGTGCCCCTTGTTGCTGTACCCAAAGATCACGCTGTTGTTGACCTCGCCGCCCACTTTGCAGTGTGGTCCAACGGTGGTTGGTCCATATATCTTAGCGCCTATCTTTAAAGCGCTATCCTCACACAAAGCAAACGGTCCACGCACTACCGAGCCTTCCATCACCTCGCTGTTTTTGCCCAGATAAATGGGGCCGTTAGAGGCATTAAGTACCCCGACTTCTATTTGGGCTCCTTCTTCGAGAAATACGCGATCTGGATTTACAACGTGTACTTTTTTGGGGATAGGTTGTGATTCCCGGTCTTGCGTAATCAGATCAAAATCTGCCTCAAGGGCTACTCCGTTTTTGGCAAAAATATCCCAGGTGTTCTTAATCGTAATCAGATTTTCAGCACTGTAAGCGATACTTTCAAAGTTTTCAAAATCCACGTGTTCCTGATCTTCGCTAACGAAGAAGGCTACTATATCCTCCCCGTGAAAAATGGCCTGATTTTCCTGAAGCGACGTGATCTTTTCGACCAGATTTTCATTGGGCAAATAGGAAGCGTTGATCATCACGTTTTGTTCCATTTCTACCATCGGGAATTTATCTTCCAGATAATCTTCCGTCACCGTTGAGGTGGTTGAGCCCAAGTGATGTTCCCATTTTTCGCGAATGGTCAAAATACCTACACGGATGTCTGCCACGGGCCGGGTGTAAGTGAGTGGCAACAGGTTGTCGCGGTGTGGGCCGTCAAAAAGAATATAGTTCAAAGCAGAAGTTTTTTGGTTGGGATAAGCATTTACAAAGTTCAACTAATTCCTTTGGTTTGCTTAAAATGTTTCCAAAAAAAGAAGGGTTGATAGATAAACGCAAAGATTTATACCTATTTTAATAAGATTTATTGATAACGAAATTTACTTTTGTCAAAAATAGGGAATGACAATTACGCAACTCAAATATGTTCTGGCTGTTGCCGAAAACAAAAACTTCACCAAAGCTGCCGAAAAGACGTTTGTGACCCAGCCCACGCTGAGTATGCAAATTCAGAAGCTGGAGGACGAACTAGACATTCTTATTTTTGACCGAAGTAAAAAACCCATAGAACTCACCGAAGTTGGCCAGAAGATCGTGGAGCAGGCCCGTAATATTGTCAATGAGGCCAATCGTATTTCTGATATCGTTGATCAACAGAAGGGTTTTGTGGGTGGTGAATTTAAACTGGGTGTGATCCCGACCGTGATGCCCACGTTGCTACCGATGTTCCTTCGGAATTTCATCAATAAATACGCAAAGGTAAAACTGTTGATCGAGGAAGTTCCTACGGCGACGATCATAAGCAGGCTGGAAGACGGTCATCTCGATGCGGCAATTGCAGCAACGCCACTACATCAGGATAATTTGGTAGAGCGGCCATTGTATTACGAGCCTTTTGTAGGATACGTACCCCAAAGCCATCCACTTGCCGAAAAGACTAAAATAACCCCGGAAGACCTAGAACCAAGCTCGCTGCTCTTGCTTGAGGATGGCCATTGTTTCCGGGACGGCGTTCTTAACCTTTGCCGAACAAAAACCCCACAGGACGATGCTCACTTTGCCCTTGAGAGTGGCAGTTTTGAGACACTTATAAAATTGGCTAATGAAGGTTTGGGGATGACCCTTTTGCCATATTTGCAAACTCTGGATATGGGCGAAAAAGAAAAAGGGAATCTAAGGTATTTCGAGGATCCACCACCTGCACGGGAGGTAAGCTTGCTCTACCACAAAAGTGAGCTTAAAATTCAGATCATCGAGGCGTTGCGAACTACCATTGCGGCCGTAATTAAAGGAGCAATTGCTTTTCAGGATGTAAAAATCATCAGCCCAGTCGCCAAATAACAATTAAAAAAAAGCTGTCTCAGCTATGAGACAGCTTTTTTAGGTTTATAAAATCTGCAAACATTGTTGAAGTTCGGGATTGGTTTTTGTCAGTTGAACCAGCCAATCCTTCAATTCTTCAATCTCTGCCGGTATTAAATAATTTAAGGCTTTTTTTAGTTCTTTGCTAAAAAGCACACGGTCAAAACTCACTTGTTTTAAAACGGTCTTGGTGTACTCTAACATAGTTGACGCCATATTAGAAATGATTTGGTTAGACTTAGGTTAGGTAGTTTTTTTCGATAAAAGCCCTTTTTGATATCTCTGTAATTTAATTAAAAAAAATTAGATTTTACAGGTTGAAAATTATAATTAACAATAGTTCATTGTTTTATTATAAGTAGTGTTCGCAATAAACTTAATAAAGCTGGATTTCCAGAAATGGGTTTCCCCTTTATTTGATATTTTGAAAATACCACATATCCTAGATATGAATTAAGTAAAAACTCAAGCAGACACCACTCTATCAAACAGGTTCTAAATTTTATCGAACCAAATGATATTTACCGGACAGCCAGAAAGCATAACAGCGACAGGGGTGACCCGCTCAACGTTAAAAGGAAGGGCATCATCAAGTTGCACACAATGATAAAAGCCAAGGAGGATGTGCGCTGCTTGGTTAGATTTCAGTGCCTCCACCCACGACCATACCCTTGAAATACCTCGAACCAATGGTGGATCCTATGTGGTTTATAATAGCGGATATGTGGATGGTGGGCAAAACCAAAATTGGACATTGAAGGGTGAATATTCCGTAACTGAACAAAAGTACAATTTCCACTATATAGGTATTGAGAAGTTTAATAATCGCGATACCACGAGAGATGCTGTCCCAAAGGAAAAAAAACTAACTTATACAGAAAAATGGAGAGGTGTTTTCATTGAGGAGGATAACCTTCCGGTGCACCAAAAGTTATATGAGTTCATTACCAACAACTACGAACTTGATGCCGACAAGATTGCCATTACTAGCAAGAACTGATGGCAGATAGCGAACTTGTTCAAGCGCCTCGAGCAGAACTTCCCGCTAGAGTATTTTCCCGGGGATAACCAAAAAGCCATTGAGATCCGGATACGGGCAATTTTGACCGTTCAACTTTTGATGCTGGTGGTACAACGCAAGGCACAAAGATACTAGGCCTGTTACATTTTGGTGTCCGTGATACGGTATCAAATGAAGACCTGCATTTACCTGTTCAAATTCTTGAACAACCCAGGGGAAAAAAGGGGGGAAGTCAGCACCAAGGTCGTTGGAACACCAAGCTTGTCTGCCCCTTCATTGAGGGTTCTAATTTTAAATCACCCGGGCAACTCAAAAAAAATGGCAAACAATAGGCGTTTTTCTAATTTTAGATTTTTATTGGACAATAATGGTTGAAAAGGTAATTTATCTTAAATCTTAAATAGAAATGTGTTATTGGATCATGAGTTTAGATTGTTGGGTTTAATACCAAAACAAAACGTCGAGGAAATGTTTTTACAAATAGACTGCCTACTTTTACAGCATATTTTAATACAAGAAAAATAATCAGGGGTTAAGCCCACTTAAATACTCTCGCAACGATCTTAACCTTCATTAATTCTTACAAAATACTTCTATATTACCGTTAAATTCACTAAGAATGAGATTTGGTTATTATGATTTTGTATTGGTTTCATATTCAACTAAAATCGGTACATTTGAGAAATACCGAAAATCGTTGTTGGGTAAACCGAGATGAATTTTTGTCTTATTTTAATTGGTCATTGACCTGAAAATTAGCTGTTTGAATAAAATTCTGCATTTCATACTGGTATATGAGTTCTTCAGATAGTAAGAGAATTGCCAGAAATACCTTGATGCTCTATTTCAGGATGTTCGTTACAATGGCTATCTCGTTGTACACTTCCCGAGTGGTACTTAATACTTTAGGTGTTGAGGACTTTGGTATTTATAATGTGGTTGCTGGCGTGGTGGGAATGTTGTCATTTCTCAACAGCGCAATGGCTGTTGCAACACAGCGTTTTCTTTCTTTTGAGTTAGGAAGAAAGGATTTTATTCAACTCAAAAAAATTTTCGCGACTAGTGTTAATATTCACATTTTGATCGCGCTTGTCGTTTTAGTCCTTGCCGAAACCATAGGGCTATGGTTTTTGAATACCAAGCTAACAATTCCTGCCGATAGGATGACGGCAGCGCGCTGGATCTATCAGTTTGCCATTTTTTCTTTTGTTGTTAAAATTGTTAGTGTTCCTTACACGGCATCCATCATAGCAAGAGAACATATGAGTATTTACGCTTACGTGAGCATCGTTGAGGTCAGCTTAAAACTGCTGTTAGTATTCCTAATTCAATGGATTACCTATGACAAACTGACTATGTATGGGTTGCTAATGTTTTTTGTGTCTTTCCTATTGTTAATGATAGATCGCGTGTATGCGAAAAGAAAGTTTGAGGAATGCACCTATATATATGTATGGGACAAGAGGCTATATAAGGAAATGTTGGGATATACCGGGTGGAATCTTTTTGGTACAGGAGCTTATGTTACTTATAATCAAGGAGTTAATATCCTTCTAAATATATTCTTTGGGCCGGGAATCAATGCTGCGAGGGGGATAGCCTATCAGGTATACGGTGCCATCAATGGTTTTGTGGGAAATTTTCAGGTTGCGCTCAATCCTCAAATTGTAAAATCATATGCTAATGGGGATACAAAGTATATGGAGCAGTTGATTTTCCAAGGTTCAAAATATGCCTTTTTTCTGCTATTTTGCGTGAGCGTGCCCGTTATCTTGGAAACTGAACTAATCCTGAAATGGTGGCTTAAAATCGTTCCAGAATATGCTGTTTTGTTTTGCCGTCTGGTCTTGATAAATGCGTTGATAGATTCCATTTCTTATCCCATTATGGCGGGTGCTCAAGCAAGTGGTAGGATAAAATGGTACATGATTGTTGCTGGCGGATTGTTATTACTCATTTTACCGCTTTCATATATGTTTTTAAAACTGGGATTTCCTCCACAATCCACCTTTTATGTGAATATAGTCATTTCTATATTGGCCATGTTTGCCCGGCTGATCATCGTGAGCAGGTTAATACATATCTCTGTAAGTAAGTTCATTTCTCACGTAATTTTAAGGATCGTGCTTGTGGTCATAGTGTCATTGATTATACCTGCTATCGTTTTATGGAAAATAGAACCTAGCCTAATACGTTTTTTTGTGCTTGGAACAGTCACAGTAATAAGCATAGTAACATCGGTAGTGCTGGTGGGGTTGAGGAAAAATGAAAAGAAGTTCCTCAAGGAAAAGGCTATTTTCCTTCTAAAGAAATTTAAATTTATTAGATAGACAGACAATGGAATCAAAATCTAAAAAGGTAGGGACGCTGACCTTGCCCCTGCACAGCAACTATGGAGGGCTTTTACAAGCCTATGCCCTACAGCGATATCTTAAGGAAAGAGGCCATGTTGTCTTTGTTATAGATAGGCAATTCAATAAAAAATTTACTGGTCCGCGTGTACAGTTGCTCAAAAAAACGGTTTTTCCCAGCAAGTGGAAAAGAGAACAGGAACAAAAGGCAATCAGCGAAAAAACAGATTATTTTATAAACAAATATATTGAGCCCAAAACAAAATCCTATTTTTCATCAGAGAGTATGACAAGTATTGTAAAGGAATATGAGCTTGACGCCCTTGTGGTGGGTAGCGACCAGATATGGCGTTTGGATTATACTAATACGATGGCGAAGGATTATTTTCAGGCTTTCGCGAGAAATAATTCCGTGCAACGCTTGTCTTATGCAGCATCTTTTGGGAAAGAAGCCTGGGATCAAACCGAAGGATTGTCAAATGAAATAAAAAGCCTGATTCAAAATTTCGATGGGGTTTCGGTGCGGGAAGATTCTGGAGTTGAGATTTGTAATAAGAATTTCCATACAGAGGCTAAACGCCATGTAGATCCAACTATGTTGCTTAAAACTGAAGATTATGAACAGTTGGCCAAAGCCGAAAACGAATCGAAAAAAGATGGAAATATCCTCGTTTATATGCTTGATATAAAGGAAGATAGGCAGAGGGTAATCAATGAAGTGGTGAACTACAAGGGCGGAAAAATCTACAGCATTAGTAAGCCCGTGATTACATCTGGCATGTCACTGGAAGAAAAGAAAAATCCCGCTGTGACCAGTTGGATACAAGGTTTTATAGATGCAGAATATGTGGTGACTGACTCTTTTCACGGCACAGTTTTTTCGCTTTTGTTCAATAAGCCTTTCATCGTTTATGGCAATAAGGAACGCGGACTTACCCGATTTTACTCAATGTTAAAGGCTGTGGGCCTTGAGGACAGGATAATCTTGAGCAGTAAGGAATTCACACCAAAATTGCTGCACGCCAAAATCGATTGGGAGGTCGTGAATGCAGAATTAGAAAAGGAACGCTCGAGAACCGACGAATATTTTGAACAACTAGGCCTTTAAAGTAGGCACGCACCCTGCTTGATTTGTCTTTAATATAAAGAAGATCACTAGTGTTCGCTAAAAACTATATAAAGCTGGATTTACAGAAATGGAATACCCGCCTATTTTATATTTTGAAAATATGTTGTATCCGGGATATGAATAAAGTAGAAACTAGTGGACACCCCTCTATCAAACAGGTTCTAAATTTTATCAGAATAAATGATAATTACCGGACATCCAGAAAGCATAACAACGACATACCAAATATTTCACCACCTATTAGAACCCTATCATTAATGACCTTCATAGTCGTTAGTGGCTGCAGCTTGCAATGGGAGGTATCCGCTATAATTCTGGCTTGTGAGGACAAGATCAACCATTTGATTCATAAGGACTTGCCAGACCAATCTATATTGACCTGCTTAATTTATTGAACAACCCAAAGGACCAAATGGGGGAAAGTCAGCACAAAGGACGTTGGAACACCAAGCTTGTTTCCCCCTCCATTGAGGGTTCTAATCTTAAATGACCCGGTCAATTCAAAAAAAGGCAATCAATAGGCATTGTACCCTATTTCAGATTTTTATTGAACAACAATTGTTCAGAACCTGTTATCTCCGTCCAGCAGGTCGCCCAGACCACCAAGAAGACTGCCTTCTCCGCGATCTTTACCTCCCATCTTGGGTGCGCTTGCAATGATACGGTTGGCCAAACGGCTAAAGGGCAGTGACTGTACATATACAGTTCCGGGACCGGTCAAGGTTGCAAAAAACACCCCTTCACCACCAAAAATGGTATTCTTGATTCCGCCTACAAATTCTATATCATAATTTACTGTATGGTCAAAACCAATGATGCATCCGGTATCTACTTTGATCTTTTCACCCATACCCAATTCTTTTTTACACGTGGTGCCGCCGGCGTGTACAAAGGCCAGACCATCGCCTTCCAGTTTTTGCATAATAAAGCCCTCACCGCCAAAAAGTCCACGGCCAAGTTTACGGGAAAATTCTATTCCCACAGAAACTCCTTTAGCCGCGCATAAGAAGGCATCTTTTTGACAGATAAATTTCCCGCCGATAGTGTCCAGGTCGATGGCGATAATTTTACCGGGGTAGGGGGAAGCAAAACTTACTTTCTTCTTCCCGGGTACAGTATTATAAAACGCCGTCATAAAAAGGCTTTCACCAGTTAGCAAACGCTTTCCGGCACCAAAAATCTTACCCATAAAACTATCGTCATTTTTAGAGCCGTCGCCAAAAATCGTTTCCATTTTTATGCCTTCTTCCATCATCATGAAGGTGCCTGCTTCGGCGATGACCCCTTCCTGAGGATCAAGTTCAATCTCTACATATTGCATTTCTTCACCAAAAATCTGGTAGTCAATTTCGTGTGCATTCATAATTCTTATAAATTAAAATTTAAAAATTCAAGGTTGAATGTTCGAAGCGGGTTGATCAAAAAAAAACGTTTTCCCAAATACTTGAAAAAAACTTCAAACCAGCAACTTCTTAAACTTTTTTCTTGATTGTCCATTCAAAATTAAACGTGCTTACCACAACGCCGTTTTCATTGACGCCCCGGGATTGCATCCAGAACGTTTGTCCTTCTCCGGTGGACATTGTTACAGCAATTGCATCATTAATTTTATTACCATCTTCACACGTGAAAGTAATTTTTCCGGTAGCTTTTTTGGTAAAGCTGGCGTTGTTGTTTGCCACGAGCATGGATATTTTCTCACCACTTTCCCTGATTTTTCCAATAACCAAAGCACCGGTACTCAGCTCAGCTGCCATTCCCTGAACCGCCCAGAACATGGAGTTGAACGGGTTTTGATTGATCCATTTATGTTTAACGGTAGCGGTGCAGGCATTCGCCGAAATTTCGCGAATTCGCACTCCGCACAACCAGGCTGAGGGCAACTTAAACATCAGGAATTTATTGAATTTTGACGGAGTCATAAGTAATCATTTTCTTAAGTGACAAAGATAGTAGTAATCGGATTTTATTGGTCAATTTTTGAAACAGACTCATATTTTATTGAAAATCAAATAAATAAAACGGTTTAGTGAAATTTTCAAATACAATGCAAGTACTAATAAAAAGTTAAAATTTAGTACTATGCGTAACAAAGTACCTTTTAACCTACTTATCTTTGTATAAGAAACAACTGGACTATGGAAAACACAATCAGTACGGCCAAAAAAAATGTCGCTGTATTCATTCACCTGAGTACATTTTTGAAGTATTTTTTTCCGTTAGGAAATTTTATAGCGCCCATTATTCTGTGGGTAGCTCAGCGGAACCATTCCCGCTTTGTTGACAATCACGGGCGTCAGGCGCTTAATTTTCAATTGAGTGTACTGCTCTACACATTATTGCTGCTTGTTTTCGCATTACCTATCTTTTTATGGCAGCTGTTTCACGTGGCAGAAGTTTCCGGAGGGTTTGGCTATATCGAAAACTATTTTGACACCGCCCAGAGCGTAGGGGAGATCAGCGGCTTTATCATCACCGCAGTCAGTTTTGGGCTCTTGATCGCGGGCCTCTACATTTTTGAGATCATATTGGTCATTTCTGCGACAGTAGCTGCCAGCAACGGCCAGGCCTATCGCTATCCTTTAAGTATTACTTTTTTAAAACCAGAACCGGATGCACCTAACGATAATCCATCGGCCTCATCACCCGAAGCAGCGGTTTAGTAACTATTTCCATGAAATGGACAATCAAAAAACAAGCAGTAATTAACCCACTTCAAAATGCCTATTTATGAAGATTGAAAACACAAAAGCGCAGATGCGCAAGGGCGTACTGGAATATTGCATCCTTTCCATTTTACGGGACGACGATGCCTATGTTGCAGAAATACTTGAGACGCTCAAGGACGCAAAGCTGCTGGTCGTAGAGGGCACAATTTACCCTTTACTCACCCGGCTTAAAAATGCAGGCCTGCTCAGCTATCGCTGGGAAGAATCTACCAGCGGG
This sequence comes from Leeuwenhoekiella sp., assembly GCA_049671285.1. Lineage (GTDB taxonomy): Bacteria > Bacteroidota > Bacteroidia > Flavobacteriales > Flavobacteriaceae > Leeuwenhoekiella. Next base: position 81,776 of record JBATUQ010000003.1, read on the forward strand.
CCACCACGCAAGTATTATGGCCTCACCGAAACCGGAAAAATTTTCCTTAAAGAACTCACCCACACTTGGGACGATCTAAGACACGCCGTCAACAAGGTTACCAACAAAAAATCCTCGACCAATGAATAAGACAGTAAACATAAACCTAGCAGGTCTTTTCTTTCATATAGATGAAAACGCCTTCGACAAATTACAACGGTATATTGATGCGATAAAACGGTCTTTTACCGATGCACAAGGCCGCGATGAGATCATCCGCGACATAGAAGCGCGCATCGCAGAACTTTTTAGTGAGCGTATTAAAAGCGAGCGTCAGGTCATCGGCCTAACCGAAGTGGATGAAGTGATTTCCATTATGGGGCAGCCTGAGGACTACCAGCTTGATGAGGATATTTTTGAGGACGAACCACAACCTTCCAGAAGTACCACGACTACAAAAAAGCTGTACCGCGATATGGACGAATCCTGGATAGGTGGTGTCTGTGCCGGTCTGGGTCATTACCTGGCCATTGACGCCGTGTGGATAAGGATCATTTTGGTACTGCTCACCGTTTTCAGTTGGGGTGGATTCGTATTGATCTATATTCTTTTTTGGATTTTCGTTCCTGCTGCAGTTACGACTTCCGAAAAACTGGAAATGCGGGGAAAGCCGGTAAACATCGACAATATTCAGCGTAAGGTCAAAGAAGGATTTGAAGATGTTGCCAATACCGTAAAAAATGTGGATTATCAAAAATATGGCAATCAGGCCAAAAAAGGCGCGACCAGCCTGGGCGAGGGAATAGGTAAGTTTATTATGCTCTTATTCACGATTATTGCCAAAATCTTCGGAGTTTTCTTGATCATCATTGGAGCGACCACCGTCATCGGTTTGTTCATAGGTCTTTTTACGGCTGGGACCATCGATATTTTTGATGCCAGCTTTGGGGATTATATCGATCTTGTAAACCGGACCATCTTTCCCATTTGGTTTGTAATGCTGATGGTGTTTTTTGCCGTGGGAATCCCGTTTTTCTTTCTGTTTTATCTGGGTTTGAAAATATTGGTGAATACCGCCAAAAGAATGTCACTTACCGCAAAATTGACTTTTTTGGGCTTGTGGCTGGTATCCATTGGGGTTTTGATCGCACTTGGCGTATCTCAGGCATTTGCCTACTCAGAGCGGGGATCTGTTCAGGAAACCGAAACGTTATACCTCTCCAGAAACGATACCCTAGAAGTCACAATTGCCGATCCAGAAGGTTTGAATACCCGGTGGGACAACAGGGGATGGGAATTTTACAGGGATGCTTCGGGAGATAAAAACGTTAAGGTGAATGAAGTCGATTTGTTCATTCATGAATCAAAAGATGATAGCATTTACCTTAAGGTGAACAAAAGGGCGCGCTCTCACTCTGCTATGGATGCAGCCGGGTATGCAGAAAATATCACCTATGACTATGAGCTCAACGGTAACAAAATCCTGCTCACCAATTATCTCAGTGCCCGGACGGCAGATAAATTTCGCGATCAGGACGTACGTGTTGATCTGTATATTCCCGAAAGGTTGACGTTTATACTCAACGACAGTCAGGGGTATACCCGCTCCTTTGAGGGTAGGGATTTTAGAACGTGGTGGCAATATAATAACAAACGTTACCAAATAATTAATGGAAATGTCACTTGTCTGGATTGTCCAGAACAGCAAGAAAACACGGATTTCGATACCGAAGATACTCAGGATGTTCAAGATACTTTGAGTGCTTCCGGATCAAAATATGATTATGATGCCGCCATCAAGACCAAACCCAATAATGCAGCAACTGTCCTTGAGGAGCAGGAAACAGCAACCGATACCCTTCGGTAGAATCAATTAACCAATCAAAAAATCTTTCAATTATGTCAACAGTTATTAAAATCATTTTATTTACGGGCCTGAGTTTCCTAATGACTTCTTGTCGCTTTAATATTGATGGCGACAGTATTTTTTTCGACGAAAGAATTAGCGGTAACGGAAAAGTGATTTCAAAGGAAATTAACATTAATGGTTCATTTGATGGAATCAGGGCCAGCACGGGCTGGGAAGTAGAACTTGCTCCGGCCGAAACTCAGAAAATTACCGCAGAAACTGATGAGAACCTGTTTGAAGCTCTCGATATCTATGTGCGAAACAATACGTTGTATGTGACAACCCGGGAGGGTTATAATGTGGGTCGTAGCTCTTCGAGAACCATTTATGTGAATTATTTGGGCCCTTTGGAAAAACTTCGGTCAAGCAGTGGCTCCCAGATCTCGTCATCACAACCTATCAAATCAAAATCATTGGAACTGCGAACTTCCAGCGGAGCTAACATTGATGTTTGGGTAGAGGCTCGCAATATAAAGGCAAAAGCCAGCAGCGGTTCTCATCTCGAAGTCGCCGGTCTTTGCGAGGAGATCGACACAGACGGCAGCTCTGGTGCGGTAATAGACGCCAGGAAGCTGAAATCTGAATCCGCTACCGCAGAAGCTTCCAGCGGCTCCCAGGTATCGTTATGGGCTTCAGAAAAAATTTCAAACCGTGCCTCCAGCGGCGGAACCATTTATTACTATGGCGAACCCACACAGGTGAAAAACGCCAAAGTGGTAAGCGGCAATGTGATCAAGAAATGATTGCAGTTGCCGGGAGTCAATAGTTATATTTGCCGCCTAAAATCATTTGGTATTGGCATTTTTAAAATTGATCAGATATAGGGAGCTCTTACTTATTGCAGGTTTGCTGACCTTGGTTCACTATGGTTTTCTGGAAGTTCTCAAAATCCCGGTGGGACTGAGTGATCTTGGCCTCTTGCTGCTGATTTTTGCAACGCTCTGCATTGCCGCAGCCGGTCATATCATCTTTAAGCTGGAGGCCGGAAGCCCCCACCAAATAAGTCGGCCAAACAGGCAGATCATCAAAGGAATCACCGAGAAAAAAGCCTTTAATCTTTACCTTTTTCTCAACGTGGTCGGGGTAGTGCTGGGATATTATTTGAGCATCAGTGCCGGAACCCGGGTATATGCGGCGGTTTTCGTCTTTGTTTCGGCATTGATCTATACCTACGCCAACTCCTTACATAAAATTGTTGTAGTTGGCAACTTGCTTAAGGCCATCATTCGTATCACACCGCTGGTTACCTTGATGCTTTTTGATCTGGCAGCTATCTATGAGGGTAGGGAAGCCTTGCTTCGCCAGCCTGTTGATGTTTTGATCGACTACAGTGTGTTTCTATTTCTAATACTTCTGCTACGCAACTTGGTAAGGGATATTGTAAAAGTAGATACAGCTTACTTGCACGGAAATAAATCGATTCCCACTGAATTTGGAAAAGAACGAACCGCTAAGGTTGTAGCCGTTTTTGCGTTGATTCTTGTTGCTGGAATTGGCGTTTATACCTATGCTTATTTTTCGGAAAATAAGGTGATGGCAGGATACTTCCTTTTTGCAATGGGCTTACCGCTTTTGGTTATAGCTGCCAAGGCTTGGGCTGCCAAGGGTAAAGTGGATTATATCAAACTTTCAAATTGGATGGATGGAATTCTGTTTGTCGCTGCCTTATGTCTACTAGTGTTGAGTTTTTCGCTGAATTTTAGGAAATAAAAAAGGAGGCAAGTTGGCCTCCTTTGATTAAATGTATTCGATAAGCTTTTAGAAGTTGAATCCAAGCGACAATCCTAGGATGATGCCAATACCATCCAAACCAAAGTCAAAATCGGGTTGGTTTGAATCAACACTGAAATATCCGGGGCCTGCATAGAAGTCCAAGGTTACGGGCTCCCAGTTCCACTGGTAACCTACGACTCCACCTCCTGTAAATACAGAAACGTCAAAATCGTCTGCTGAAGCACTGGAGTAACTTGCCGAAGGACCAGCAAACCAACCCTCCATCAAATCCTTGCGGTCCTGAAAGTAAAATCTGTATTGTGCTCCAATTCCAAAACCAGAATAATCTATATCACCAGAGGATAAAGATGTGTAGGCCAGATTAACCTGAAAAGATTGCATATCGTTGACAGATCGCTCATAACCCACTTCCAGCGAACCAACGATAAGCGCTAAGGGATTGAATTTAACAATGTTTTCCTGTGCCAATCCTTTGGTCATAGTAAATGAAAAAAGCATACAAAAAAGTAAGAAATTTCTCATTATTGAAAGTTTAATTAAACTTTTCAATAATACAGCAAACATGTCAAACGATGATTAATAGGAGAAATTTATTGAGGCTAATATGAGTATTTAAATTGACTTTAAATAATACAATCACGATATCAGGGTAATAGCATTTCCCTCAACGAAAAATTTGTGTTTCAATCACAAGTACTGCTCACTTTTATTCGGAAAATCGCCACTTTTCACATCCCTACCATATGACTTAAAAGCTGTTGTCATATCATCGTAGAGATTGAGGTAACGACGTAGAAAACGAGGGGCAAATTCGTGGGTCATTCCCAGCATATCGTGGACAACCAATACTTGACCGTCAACACCATTACCCGCACCAATACCGATCACGGGAATGGTAAGGCTTTCTGCAACTTCTCGTGCGAGTTTTGCAGGGACTTTTTCAAGTACCACAGCAAAACAGCCCAGTTTTTCCAGCAGCAATGCGTCCTCTTTTAGTTTTTTGGCTTCGGCTTCTTCTTTTGCGCGTACGGTATAGGTGCCAAATTTATAAATACTCTGAGGTGTCAATCCCAAATGGCCCATCACCGGAATCCCGGCATTTAGAATACGCTTAATGGAATCTTTGATTTCGCTACCACCTTCCAGCTTAACAGCGTGGCCACCGCTTTCTTTCATAATGCGTATCGCTGATCGCAAAGCTTCTTTTGGGTCACTTTGATAGCTTCCAAAAGGGAGATCAACGACAACTAATGCCCGTTTAATCGCACGGACCACAGCCGAAGCGTGATAGATCATTTGATCTAGGGTAATGGGAAGCGTGGTCTCATAACCCGCCATCACATTTGAAGCTGAATCACCTACCAGAATCACATCAATACCCGCACGGTCCACGATGGTTGCCATCGTAAAGTCGTATGCCGTAAGCATGGAAATTTTCTCGCCAACCGACTTCATTTCGGTGAGGGACTTGACGGTGATGCGTATGTATTGCTTCTTGGCGGTTGGCATTGGGTCGTTTTTGTTAGCTGCGAAAATACTAATTTCGATAGGTATCTTTGTGCAACAAATCCTAAATATGAAAACGATATCGCTATTTCTGATTTTTTTAGCTTGCGCTAAAACCATCGCGCAACAATCCAGTCCCGAAGCTGTGGTCAAAAGTTTTTTTGAAGCGTTTCACAGGCAGGACACCACAACCCTACGGGCGATGATGGCCGAAGACTTTCAGTTGCAATCAGTGGGATTAGATTCGACTACAACGGTGAGGCTGTAAAAAACGCCCATTGCCCAGTTTTTAAAAAGTATAGCATCCATACCACAAAGCATGACTTTTGAAGAGAGGATTTCCAGCTATGACAGTCAGGATGATGGCTTGCTCGCGGTAGTGACCATGCCTTACCGTTTCTATGTTAATGAAACATTCCGGCACTGCGGCACCAATCATTTTCAGATGATGCGAACGGTGATAGGTTGGCAAATAGTAAGTATTACAGATTCAAGAAAAAACAAGGGTTGCCCGCCTGAATAATTTTCGCGGAAGCGAAAAATCAACAATCGCTCAGCGCAACATTCACCGCCAGACCGCCAGTACTGGTCTCCTTATATTTGGTATTCATATCCTGGGCGGTCTGCCACATGGTTTCCACGATTTTGTCGAAAGGCACTTTAGCGTTTCTGCTATCAGTATCCAGGGCCATTTCACAAGCGTTGATCGCTTTGATTGCTCCCATCGCGTTCCGTTCAATACAGGGAATCTGCACAAGACCGCCAATGGGATCACAGGTAAGGCCCAGATGATGTTCCATCGCGATCTCGCTGGCCATCAAGACCTGCTCCGGGCTACCACCCGATAGTTCACAAAGTGCTCCGGCCGCCATCGCGCTGCTTACCCCAATTTCGGCCTGGCATCCACCCATCGCTGCAGAAATCGTTGCCCCTTTTTTAAACAGGCTGCCAATTTCTCCAGAAACGAGCAGAAACTTTTTGATATCCTCAAAGTTGGCATCGTGGTTCTCTATCACTAAATAGTACATCAGTACAGCGGGAATGACACCGGCACTACCGTTTGTGGGTGCAGTGACCACGCGGCCCAGTGAGGCATTGACTTCATTCACGGCAAGCGCAAAACAGGAAACCCATTTTAAAATCTGCCGGAACTTGACTTCGGTATCGCGTATCGCGGCGATCCAGGACTCTGCATCGGTGTATTTTTTGTCTGGCATAAGGACTTCGTGCGAATCAAAGGCGCGTCGCCGCACATTGAGCCCGCCGGGCAATACACCTTGGGTATGACAGCCCACGTACATACTGTCTAGCATTACTTCCCAGATTTTTCGCAGTTCCCTATTTATTTCATCCTTGCTGCGCAGCGATAGTTCGTTTTGCCAGACGAGGTCAGAAATTTTCAGTTGATGTTCCTGGCAGTAATTGAGTAAAGCTTTACCAGATTGCACGGGAAACGGAAACAGTGCCAGTTCCTGCTGTTTCTTTTTGGCCCGAAGCCTTTCTTTTTGAACGACAAATCCGCCACCGATGGAGTAATACGTATCAGACGTTGATTTTCCCGTGTTTAGTTTGGCGCGAAAGGTGATCCCGTTGGGATGAAATTCCTTGAATTTTCGGTCGAAGATGATGTCTTTTTGTGGATGGAAAGGCAGTTTCCGTTCTGAACTTAATTTCAGTACGTTTTCCGTTTTAATGCGATCTACAACTTTAGGAATATCTTCAATGGGGAACAACTGCGGATCGAGGTCTTCCAGTCCCAATTGCACCGCAATGTCTGTGGCATGTCCTTTCCCGGTAAGGCAGAGGGATCCGTAAAGCACAACCTGAATGCTTTCGACGCAGTCAAATTGATTTTTTAATTTAAGCTTCGCTACCCAGCGCTGGGCAGCGCGCCACGGCCCCAAAGTATGGGAACTGCTGGGGCCGACCCCGATTTTAAGCATGTCAAATACACTTATACTTTCAATAGCTGCCATTGATTCAATTTAATCGCCAAATATACGGGCTTCACCATTCTTGATCGTTATCTGTGGTATTAAATCATGTAGGTGTTTAGCAAGATTTGTAGGATAGGTATAATTATAATCAGGATCAATTTAACATCATTTAACCGGCGCCATTCAGAACTTAACAGCACCTTGTGTGACTTGGCCCAATGTGCTGGGTATTTTTGCTTCACTCAAAAAATACAGAACTATGAACTTGAAGAATAAAACAGCAATTGTAACAGGGGCATCCAGTGGAATTGGTCAAGCTACGGCCAAAACTTTGGCAAAGGCCGGTGCGAATGTCGTACTGACCGCAAGACGAACGGATCGCCTAAATGAATTGAAAACCGAAATCAAAAAAAACGGCGGCAAGGCGCACGTAATTACGGCAGATGTTACAAGTAAGGATGACTGGAATAAAGTGGTCAGTGAAACGCAGAACACCTTTGGGAAGGTAGATATCCTTATCAACAATGCCGGCTTAATGCCCTTATCCTTTATCGAAAACCTCAAAACGGACGAATGGGAGAAAATGGTGGATGTCAATATAAAAGGGGTGCTCAATGGTGTAGCAGCAGTGCTGCCGGATATGAAGGATAGCAAGAGCGGCCATATTATTAATATCAGTTCGGTGGCTGGTAGAAAGGTTATGCCGGCCGGGTCTGTCTATTGCGCCACAAAATATGCCGTGCGTGCATTTAGTGAGGGCATACGCATGGAACTAGGACCTAAGTACAACATCAAGGTGACTGCCATTGAACCTGGATTCGTCGATACTGAACTTACCGATACCATAACCGATGAGGATGTACAGGAGATGATGAAGCAATTTGAGGACTTGACTCCGCTGCAGGCCACTGATATTGCAGAAAGTATTCATTATGCATTGGTACAGCCCGATCATAGCAGTGTTAATGAAATATTGATACGGCCCACAGGTCAGGATATGTAAGCTATTTTTACAGGAACACAAAAAAAACCGGCTCTTGGCCGGTTTTTTTTTATGTTAAAAATTTTTATCCGGTATGGATGAGATGGCGTCTTGAAGGTTGTTAAACTCCAAAATCTCACCAGAATAGAAATGGCGTTCAAACGTTAGGTTAAGTTTGCCATTGCCCTGATGCGCAACCACACGCGTGCTCGCGGTCTTTTTATTTTTTTGACTGAAAATTCTCCACCCTGTAGGCTCGACTGCATATTTATTAATACGATTGGAAACATAATGAATATTGACAAGCTTGCCAAAAAATGACTCGGCCTCCTCTATAAGCAGCACGGCGGCCTTCCAGTCAAATAAAGCACCTTCGTGGACTTCACTAACGATAAAATTATTGAAGAAATAAAAGTTTCCGAAGGGCAGTTCCACTTCCTTCAGAATGTGTGGTGCGAAGATGGAATTTTTTACTTTCAAAGGATTGGGTGTTGTATGGACGGTGTAAATTTCAGCTAAAATTTCATATAAATATAGTTAACAAGTCATTTTAAATATATAAACTATTGAAAGCGTTTTAGTTAGATTTTGATTTCCAAAATAAATTGAAAATTTTATGAGATAATTCATAAAGTAGAGGGCGCGACTAGCGATATCGTAATTTAGTTATCATTTATTATACATTCTTTGCGCAATTCATAAAAATCATCAGAATGCTTTAATTTTTATGTAATTCATTAGGTCAGTTATGTAGTATTTGTACTTTTGGTCTGTAATGAAAACAATACAAACCTATATTATTGAAATTCTTGAGCATCTCATTGAGGTGTTTGATTCTTGTTTTCATAATACCAAGGTTCAAGTAAACCATCTTCCCGTACGCCGTTTTTGCCGCCCCTAGGGGTGCTTTTTTTTATGGAACTAAGGTGAGTCCGGTTCCCTTCTTCTAAATTTTCAACTTTTATTTTTTAACTTCAATTATCCAGAAAATGGAAATTGTTATTGCCAATAAGTCGCATGCGGTATATGCGCAAATTATATGCGATACGATCGCGGACTCCGCTAAGGTACGCGGGACGGGAATTGCCAAGCGAACCCCAGAATATGTCATCACCAAGATGGAGAACGGTAATGCTGTCATCGCCCTAGATGGTGATAAATTTGCAGGGTTTTGTTATATCGAAGCATGGGGTCACGGAAAGTTTGTAGCCAACTCTGGCCTTATCGTACATCCGGATTTCAGGGGCGAGGGAATGGCCCGGAAAATCAAAGAGGTTATTTTTGAGCATTCGCGAAAGAAATACCCTGAAGCTAAAATTTTTGGGATCACCACCGGTCTTGCCGTGATGAAGATCAATTCAGATTTGGGCTACAAACCCGTTACTTTCTCAGAACTTACTGACGATCCTACTTTTTGGAAAGGTTGCCAGACCTGTCGCAACTACGACGTATTGCAAAGGACCGAACAGAAAATGTGTTTGTGTACGGGAATGCTTTATGACCCTACCAAAGAACAAATGAAAAAGGATAAGGAGAAGGAAAAAGAAATCAATAACAAAGCTTTTCAGCGGCTCAAGAGCATCAAGGAAAGCCTGTTCTTTAAAAAGGGAGAAAAACAATAGCGAATCATAATTCGAGCTTACAAATAAATTACAATGAAAAAATTAGTCCTCGCCTATAGCGGCGGTCTCGACACCAGTTATTGCGCAAAGTACCTTTCGAAGGAGAAAGGTTTTGAAGTACACGCTGTAAGTATTAATACCGGCGGTTTCAGTCAGGAAGAGATTGATGAAATAGAGAGCAAAGCCCTAAAGATCGGTGCTAAATCCTATAAGAACGTTCAGGCAGTAGATGGCTTCTACAATAAGGTGGTCAAATATTTAATATTTGGAAATGTTTTAAAAAACAATACCTATCCACTGTCGGTCAGTGCCGAAAGGATTATCCAAGCAGTTGAAATTATCAATTATGCGAAATCCATCGGTGCTCAATATGTTGCCCACGGTAGCACCGGTGCCGGAAACGATCAGGTTCGGTTTGATATGATCTTTCAAACCTTAGCTCCTGAGATTGAAATCATCACACCAATCCGAGATCTGAAACTTTCGCGTCAAGAAGAGATCGATTACCTAAAAAGCCAAGGCGTCGAGATGTCCTGGGAAAAAGCAAAATATTCCATCAACCGCGGACTTTGGGGAACCAGCGTGGGCGGCAGTGAAACCTTGACCTCTCACGAAGGTTTACCAGAATCCGCTTTTCCGTCTCAGGTTAATAGATCGGAAGCCGAAAAAGTCACGCTATCTTTCGAAAAAGGCGAACTCAAAGGTGTAAATGGGGAATTCGGGAATTCCGTAGAAAATATTGAGAAACTTCAAAAACTTGCGGCGCCCTTTGGGATTGGTCGTGACATTCACGTGGGCGACACCATAATCGGCATTAAAGGCCGGGTTGGTTTTGAAGCCGCTGCGCCCCTCATCATTATCAAGGCGCACCATCTTTTGGAAAAGCATACGCTAACCAAATGGCAACAGCAGCATAAAGAATACCTTTCCAACTGGTACGGAATGCACCTGCACGAGGGCCAATATCTGGATCCAGCAATGCGCAACATCGAGGCCTTTTTAACTGATAGCCAGAAAAACGTTACTGGCGAAGTCTATCTCACTATTTATCCCTACCGCTTTGTTTTGGAAGGGATAAAATCCGATCACGATTTGATGAATGCTTCTTTTGGCGCCTATGGCGAAATGAACAAAGGTTGGACGGCTGACGATGCCAAAGGATTCATCAAGATTACCGGAAATCAGAATAAAATATACAACCACGTAAACGGAGCATCATGATCAAAGCCGGAATAATAGGCGGTGCAGGATATACTGCCGGTGAACTCATTCGTATATTATTGAACCACGATCACGTGGAACTGACATACGTTTATAGCACCTCAAATGCCGGAAATCCTTTGTATGCAGTACATCAGGACTTGGTGGGAAGCACTACAATTAAGTTTTGTGGTTCCGTGGATACTTTTGTGGACGTGGTTTTTTTATGTTTGGGTCACGGAAATTCAAAAGCTTTTCTAGAAAACAATCACTTTCCCGAAAGCACGGTCATCATTGATCTGAGTAATGATTTCAGGTTGCAACAGGATGCTGAATTTCAAGGTCGGGAATTTGTTTACGGGTTGACCGAAATGAACAAATCCGCGATTAAAGAAGCAGGTTCTATCGCCAATCCCGGGTGTTTTGCCACAGCCATTCAGCTGGCCATTTTACCTTTGGCGGAAGCCGGGCTCATTAAAGAAGACGTTCACGTCAATGCAGTCACTGGAGCCACGGGAGCGGGAACATCTCTTTCGGCGACCACGCATTTTACCTGGAGGGACAATAATTTTTCATATTACAAACCCTTTTCCCATCAGCATTTGGGCGAAATCAATCAGTCAATCAACCAACTGCAATCCGGTTTTGATAAGGAAGTTTATTTTCTACCCAACCGCGGTAATTTTAGCAGAGGAATTTTCGCAACAGCATATACTCAAATACCCAACCACCTTAGTGAAATTACAGCAGCATATTCCAATTATTACAAAGACGCACCTTTTACCCACGTTACAGAAACACCGCCACATCTTAAACAAGTTGTCAATACAAACAAATGTCTGATCCATTTACACAAGCACGATGATCAACTTTTAGTGAGTAGCTGTATTGATAATCTGCTTAAAGGCGCTTCGGGACAAGCAGTAGAAAATATGAACTTGGTATTTGGCCTTCCACAAACCGAAGGTTTAAATTTAAAAGGAAGTTATTTTTGAATTAAAAAGGCTCCTCTCCATTACATAAAGAGGAAATCCTGAACTTGCTTCAAGGAGGTGAGGTTACCTAAAACAAACTGAAGTTTTTAATTTCAAGCATAGTTAAACCCGATAACCTTGGGCGCCATGGCGGGGAAGGACTAAAGAAAATGAAATATAACCTTTAAGGTGGTAAAACCTTGTAGGTCTAATAACTAAATGTTCAACCATAAATAGAATCCTGCTCCCCTCTCCATTTGGAGAGGGGTCGGGGGAGAGGACAAATGAAAATAGCAATCATAGGAACCGGAAACCTTGGCCTTGCAATCGCCAAAGGTTTAATAACCAATAACGCAATTACCACATTGTATTTGACCAAGCGCAATCCAGATGCCATTGCAGATTACGCGGAATACAAAAATGTTTTTGTCACTTCAGACAATGTGGAAGCTGTACAAAAATCAGATATTTTGATCTTTGCGGTACAGCCTTCTCAGTTTGGTGACATTCTAAATACTATTAAAGACGAACTGACAGATAAACATGTTATTATTTCGACAATAACCGGATTTCAGATCAGTCAGATCGAAGCGATTGTAGGGGATGAGCAATTTATTATTCGTTCCATGCCAAATACGGCTATTGCTGTTGGCGAATCCATGACCTGTTTGGCCAGTAATGAAAAAGGAATGAAACGTGTAAAAATTGCGGAAGCCATTTTCAACCGTCTCGGCAACAGCCTTATTATACCGGAACATTTGATGCAGGCGGCTACTGTGGTTTGCGCAAGTGGAATCGCATTTTGGATGCGACTGATCCGTGCCTCGACGCAAGCGGCAATACAACTGGGATTTGATGCAAAGGATGCCCAGGAACTCGCGATGCACACCTGTAACGGCGCTTCAAAACTACTCATCGAAAGCGGCAGCCATCCCGAAGAAGAAATCGATCGGGTCACCACGCCACGTGGCTGTACCATTGAAGGGCTGAATGAGATGGAGCACAAAGGATTAAGTTCGTCGCTCATTCAGGGAATGGTCGCTTCTTACAATAAAATCAACAACATAAAAACCGAGCAACGATGAGTTTATTTGATGTTTATCCGTTGTATGACGTGACGCCGGTAAAGGCACAGGATGTTTGGGTCTATGATGCCCAACCCACAAAATATCTGGATTTATACGGCGGTCACGCTGTGATTTCCATTGGACATTCACATCCGCTGTATGTGGAGAATTTGACAAAGCAGCTAAATAATATCGGCTTTTACAGCAACGCGGTCAAGAACCCGTTGCAGGAAGCTTTGGGCGAAAAATTGCCTGCTGCCGCAAAATGTGACGGCTATCAACTGTTTATGGTAAGCAGTGGTGCCGAAGCCAACGAGAATGCTTTAAAATTAGCTTCGTTTGAAACAGGTAGGAAAAAAATTCTGGCATTTCACAACAGTTTTCACGGAAGAACTTCCGCAGCCGTTGCCGCTACAGATAATCCTAAAATCATTGCGCCAATCAACGCCCAGCAAGAAGTCACTTTTCTACCGCTTGGCGATCTAACCGCTTTGGAAACCGCTTTAAGGACCGAAGTATATTGCGCAGTAATTGTTGAATTTATTCAAGGTGTCGGCGGACTCGATATGAGCACTGCTGAATTTTACGAAGGGGTTGACAAGCTCTGCAAACAGACCGGAACATGTTTGATTGCTGACGAAGTGCAGGCGGGTTTTGGCAGGACAGGAAAGTTCTTTGCCTTTCAACATTATAACGTGGAGCCGGAAATTATTTCGATGGCTAAAGGAATGGGCAATGGCTTTCCTGTAGGCGGCATTTTGGTGCATCCATCCATCTTGCCCTGGCACGGTATGCTGGGCACCACATTTGGCGGAAACCATCTCGCTTGTACCGCTACGTTAACAGTACTTCAGGTTTTGGAGGACGAAAAGTTGATGGAGAATGCCACCGCGGTTTCGGCTTATTTTGCGGCAAAAGCCGAAGTTATTCCGCAGGTGAAAACCCTCAAAGGTCGTGGATTGATGCTGGGACTGGAATTTGATTTTGACACTTCCGCTTTGCGAAAAAAATTGATTTACGACCAACATATTTTCACCGGAAGCGCTAAGAACAAAAACCTAATCCGGATTCTCCCGCCATTAACGGTAAAGACCGAACAAATCGATTCGTTTTTTGAAGCCTTACAAATGGAATTGGAGAAAATTTAAATAACATATAAAGCTCCCATCCTTTTCAAGGAGGGGACCGGTTCAGCTTTGCTGAAACAGGGGAGGTTAATGCCCAGTTGAAAAGAATATAAACAAAATACAAAATCCTGCTCCCCTCTCTTTCGGAGAGGGTCTGTGGGTTAGGACTATGAAAAAATACACCAGTTTAGACGACATCACAGATCTACAACGATTAATTGCGGAAGCGCGCGAGCTAAAAAAAGAACCCTATTCTTTTGAACATCTGGGCAAGCGCAAACGCCTGATCATGCTTTTTTTTAACTCCAGTTTACGCACCCGCTTAAGTACAGAAAAAGCTGCTTGCAATCTGGGGATGGACGTTACCGTAATGAATTTTAACAGTGACGCCTGGAAACTGGAATTTGAGGACGGCACCGTAATGGACGCCGATACTTCAGAACATATTAAGGAAGCGGCGAAGGTCATCTCGCAGTACGGTGACGTAATTGCCGTTCGTGCGTTCCCTACGCTAACAGATAAGGCAAAAGACGAGTCAGAATATGTGATTTCAAATTTTGTAAAATATGCTTCGGTGCCTGTGGTTAATATGGAAAGTGCAACCGCGCATCCGCTACAAGCGCTAGCAGATGCAATCACGATCACGGAACTTTCGCAGAAAAAAACACCTAAGGTGGTGCTGAGCTGGGCGCCCCATCCCAAGGCATTGCCGCACGCCGTTGCCAATTCCTTTATCGGAATGATGCAGAAAATGGACGTCAACCTTACAATTACCCATCCAGAAGGTTACGAGCTAGATCCACAAAAGGTAAAAGATTTTAAAGTCACTCACGATCAGGATGCTGCTTTAAAAGATGCTGACTTTGTATATGTCAAAAACTGGAGCAGTTACAAAGACTATGGAAAAGTTTCGGCTACGCCGGAAACACATTCAGATTGGATGATTACACCTGAAAAACTAGGTAATGCCAAATTTATGCATTGCCTGCCGGTGCGGCGAAATGTCATCGTATCTGACGCGGTTTTGGATAGTGAAAATTCTGTGGTGATCGAACAGGCCAATAACCGTACTTTTTCTGCTCAAGTGGTTTTGAAAAGAATATTGGAATCCCCCCAGCCCCCGAAGGGGGAGTCTAAAGGAAAAAAAATATGAGTGCTCAAGAAATTCCCCCTTTGTGGGCTAGGGGGACAAGGAAGACCTGCAAGGTATGGAACGAGGTACGAGTGATTCCTTGTAGGTCTGAATATCATGAACCATGAAAAAACGTTTGAACATCGTCAAAGTAGGCGGAAACATTATTGAAAAGGACGAAGATCTGCAATCGTTTCTAGAAGTATTTTCCAAATTGCCAGAACCAAAAATACTGGTACACGGTGGCGGGAAACTCGCTAGTCAATTGGCAGAACGCTTAGGGATTGCCGTAAAAATGACCAACGGCCGCAGAATCACAGATGCCGAAACGGTGGAAGTGATCACAATGGTTTACGGCGGAAAAGTAAACAAAAGCATCGTGGCCGGTTTACAAGCAAGAAAATGCAATGCCATCGGAGTTTCGGGAGCAGATGGCAATACGATTTTGTCGGTGAAGCGGCCGGTAAAAGAGGTGGATTTTGGTTTTGTGGGAGACGTTGTTGAGGTAGATTCGGAAATGATCGACAAGTTGTTGAGCATTGATGTGACACCTGTCTTTTGTGCGATTACACACGACGGGAACGGTCAATTGTTAAATACCAATGCAGATACAATTGCCTGTGAACTGGCACGAGGACTTTCAGATAAATATGACGTGACGCTTAATTATTGCTTTGAGAAACCCGGCGTTTTGATGGATGTAAACGACGATGCTTCAGTAGTGCGGGAAATTGACAGGGAAAAATATTCCCAGATGTTGCAAGATGAAATCATTGCAGATGGCATGCTACCGAAGCTCGAAAATTGTTTTTACGCACTACAATGCGGCGTAACCCAAGTAAAACTCGGAAAGCCCGAAATGCTTACAAAAAACCATACAAACTTTACAACCTTAAGACTGTAATGGACATTGAAAAATTGACACAGGAGGCGATCACCTTATTAAAAAACCTAATCGCCACGCAGTCCTTTTCTTCCGAAGAAGAGGGAACTGCGGCATTTATTGAAGAATGGTTTAGGGATCACGATATTCCTTTTCGCCGTCAGGCAAATAACATTTGGGCAACCAACAAGAATTTTGAAGAAGGAAAAACAACGTTGTTGCTCAACAGCCATCACGATACCGTACAACCGAATAATGGCTATACACGAAATCCATACAGTCCGGATATTGAAGATGGAAAACTTTTCGGTTTAGGCAGCAACGATGCTGGTGGATGTTTGGTTTCGTTAATAGCTACGTTTACGTATTTCTACGCACTGGAAAATCCCAAATACAATCTGGTGATTGTCGCCAGTGGGGAAGAGGAGAGCAGTGCTGAAAATGGGTTGAACAGTATGCTGGAGGTGATCCCGCCCATTGATGTAGCAATCGTGGGCGAACCAACCTTGATGAACCTGGCCATTGCCGAAAAAGGTTTGGTCGTTTTTGACGCTAAAGTAAAAGGCACCCCTTCACACGCTGCACACCCCAATGATGACAATTCGATTTACAATTGTATCCCGGTTTTGGAATGGTTTAAAAATTATGAGTTCGAGAAGGTTTCTGATGTGTTGGGCGAAGTAAAAATGACAGTTACCCAAATAAATGGCGGAAAGCAGCATAATGCTGTACCGGCAGATGTGTCCTTGGTAGTTGACGTTCGGGTGAATGATAAGTATAGCAACCAAGAAATAGGAGATTTGCTGCAAGCCGAAGCTCCTTGTGAAATTATACCACGTAGTTTAAGGTTGAATTCTTCTGCGATTCCTGTAGATCATGAGCTCGTGAAAGCCGGTATTGCCCTGGGCAGAACCACTTACGGTTCGCCTACTTTGAGTGATCAGGCGTGTTTAACCTGTCCATCATTAAAATTGGGTCCTGGCGACAGCACCCGCTCGCACAGTGCAGACGAATTTATATATATTGCCGAAATTGAAGAGGGTATTCAGATTTATATAGATTTGCTAAATAAAATACTTTAATCCCCCTAGCCCCCGAAGGGGGAACTAGAAGGGGAATGAAAAATTAGAATATTAACCAGTTCTTTCAATGCATACATTGAAAGTTATATAAATAAATGTTCCCTTTGCCTCCTTCCCCCTTTGGGGGCTAGGGGGCTAGGGGTCAGGGGAGGACTATGAAACTTTGGGATAAAGGCGCAAACATAGACGACAAGATTATGAACTTCACCGTGGGCAACGATCGGGAGATCGACGTGCATATTGCAAAATATGATGTTCAGGCGACACGGGCTCACGTGAAGATGCTGCATAAAATTGGCATTATTTCTAACGACGAAATCGAAAAACTGCTTCCGGAACTCGATGTCCTGGAAGAGAAAACACAGGCTGAAGATTTTTTTATCGAACCCGAATATGAAGACATCCACAGTAAATTAGAAGCTGATTTAACACTGGTGTTGGGCGAAACCGGCAAGAAAGTCCATACCGCCCGCTCCCGAAACGATCAGGTGCTGGTGGCCCTGCATTTGTATTACAAAGACCAGTTGCAACAGATCAAGGCACGTACGCTTTCACTTTTTGAAACTCTGATGCATTTGGCAGAAACTCATCAGGAAAAGCTGCTACCGGGATATACGCATTTGCAGGTGGCGATGCCCAGCAGTTTTGGGCTTTGGTTTTCCGCATACGCGGAATTGTTAATTGACGACCTTATTTTAGTAAACGCAACACAACAGATTGTTGATCAGAATCCTTTGGGATCGGCGGCGGGTTTCGGAAGTTCTTTTCCTATTGACCGCGAGATGACTACAGAAGAAATGGGATTTGCAACCTTGAAATATAATGTGGTAGCTGCCCAAATGAGCCGCGGGAAAAGCGAGCGCACCATGGCCTCTACGTTGGGAAGTTTAGCCAATACCCTTTCCCGGTTTGCCATGGATATCTGTTTGTATATGAGCCAGAATTTTGGGTTTATAGGTTTTCCGGAGAAACTGACGACCGGGAGCAGCATTATGCCCCACAAGAAAAATCCGGATGTTTTTGAACTGATCCGTGGGAAATGCAACAAGATTCAAGCGCTTTCTACCGAAATGGTTTTAATCACCAACAACCTCCCCAGCGGATACCACCGTGATTACCAATTGCTTAAAGAAAACACCATCAACGCCATCGAAACGATTAAAGATATCCTGGAAATTTTCGATTACAGCATCGCTCAAATTGATGTGAAGGAAATTGACCTTTCTGACGAAAAATACCAATACCTCTTCACTGTGGACAGCATCAACAATCTGGTGGTCGAAGGTAAATCCTTTCGCGAAGCGTATAAAACCATTGGTGGCCAAGTGCAAGATGGAAGCTACAAAGCAGATTCTGGGAAGAAGCATTCCCACTTGGGCAGCATACATAATTTAGGTTTGGAAGAGATTCGAGGAAAATTGAATGTTTTGGTAGGTAAAACCTATTAGAGTATTTTTAAAGTTCATTGTAAGATTTTTTAATGATACGCCCCCTCGATACTCCTAATGAAAAAGAGCGTTTAGATTTCCTGATGGCTCTTGACATTATGGATACCCTTCCCGAAAATGAATATGATTTTATTACCCGCCTTGCAACCCGTCTTTTCAATCTTCCGGTAGCTTTGATCTCTTTGGTCGAGAAAGACAGGCAGTGGTTCAAATCACGCGCAGGGATGGAACTTTGTGAAACCTCGAGAGACGTTTCTTTTTGTGCGCACGCACTTCACGGCAATCAGGTCATGGTCGTTTCAGATGCAGATACAGATGAACGCTTTGCAGATAATCCGCTGGTCACCTCCGTCGAGAAACCAATCAAATTTTATGCAGGCGTTCCGCTTATTTTAGAAGGTAAATTCGTTTTGGGAACGCTATGTATTATCGATCATAAGGCACGGCAGTTTTCCGGCGAAGAGCAGGGCTTACTTCAAGATTTGGGCAATCAGGTGATTAAAATTCTTGAGCTGCGATTGGCCAATAAAAAGGTCAATCTTCAGCAGCGGGTTTTAGAAGAGCAATACAATCGCCTGCAGGATTTTGCCGGAGTGATTTCGCATGATATGAAAATGCCGTTGGCCAATATAGTCCTTACCAGTGATCTCATCAAAACAAAATACGGTGATATAATGGATGCCAAGGGGTTAGAATATATTCAATACCTTAAAACAAACTCATTATCATTGAGTGATTACATCAATAGTATTCTGCAATTTTATCAAAGTGACAACTATACAGCTGATGAACTGGTGGAGTTTGATCTCAATGAGCTTTTAGAATCCATTATAGAGATGATCAATATTGACGATACTTGTCATATTGACTTGCCCGATGAAAATTTAAGCCTTCACTTGAACCGGGCAGGATTATCCCAGATATTTCTGAACCTCATTGTAAATGCGATGAAATATAATGACAAGGAAGTTGTTGAAATAGATATTATTGGTACGGAATCTGAGGAGGCCTATAGCTTTTCAGTAACGGATAATGGTAAAGGGATTCCTGAAAAGCATCTTGATGATATTTTCGAACTCTATCAAAATTTAGGTGCTATTGATAAAAAAGGCAACAAAGGCAACGGTATTGGTCTGGCCATGGTTAAAAAGATATGTGAGAATTTAGGTGGAAATATTCATGTATCGAGCAATGTAGGCATCGGTACCACATTTACATTTGAATTGCCAAAAGGAAAAGTATGTGCAAATCCTTAACTCATTGGATATTATTGGTTTGAAAACCTTCTCATCGCACCGTAATATCAAGACCAGTTCTTCTTTTTACATTTTCAAGAATTTTTTTACGGTTGCGGAAGATTAAAATTGAACCAACTACATAAGGCAATCCCCAAAATACTACGATACTCAACCAGCTTGGCCAATCCACGAGTCCAAAAAGATGAGAGCCTCCAGCCATTACTAATCCCACGTAGCTGTATGACATCCACATATAATGCTGAATGGCCCAATTTTTTTTGTTTCGGGCGAAAAGGGGGAAATACATTCCCAAACCCAATGTGATAAAGGAAATGATTGCCATTACGTGATAGGCGCCAAAGGCATTAAATAGATCGAAAATAAAAAATGACGTTGCCAGTAGGATAAGCATGCTCAGCACATAGGTATAACCCGTTTTGACATGAAACGGAGTCCCTTTTGGTTTGAGCAGAACCACCGAGCCAGCAAATAGCGCGATTACTGAAAAAATGGAGTGTACGAGAGTAATTGTGTCCATAGATAGGCATTAAAAAAAATTTCAATATACTGGATTTCATGTATTGGTTAGCATGCCTTTACTTCAATCTTTTGTTTCCTAGATACAAGCTTTTAGAATTTAGTAGGCAGTAGCACTTAACATAGCGAATCAATATACTTTGTCAAAGCACTTACTGTCATATATCCAAAGAAGTAGAATGTACCGCCTGCATTATACAAATACATGTGTAGAGTTCATTAAAGTGCCCAAAAAATTCTTACCATTAATTTAAGAATAGGTTGTCCTTTTTCTGAATATAACCGGGGTAGCCGCTTGATACACTTAGATATACATTCCAGCTTTGCTTTATCTGGGTTTGTTAAAGCGCTTTGACAATTGGTTCAGTACCTTTCTCAATTAGCCTTTGTGATAACATCATTCGATTTAAATTTTAGTCCTTAAGAACTGAAAGAATACAATTTTATCGCTCTCAACCTGCAGACGGGATTCTCTTTACGATACAGATAGGACAAACAGTCGTTAAGCGTCATTGTCATTCATACAAGCATTGGTATTTTGCTCTGTGTAAGCTCAATTCTATACAAACCATTAGGAGAAAGAGCTGTCCTGGTCCTATAACAGTCTATAGGAATATGACCTAATTGATATCTTACATTATTTTGGGCAATACTTCATAAACTGGCCTAAACGAAAATCCCGCATATGGGATTTAGACATGAGTTATAAGGCCAAGATTCATCTTAATCAAAAACAGTAGTACCTTTTTGAAGATTGAAATAATTCCAATCATAAATTAATCAGCCGTTCTCAAGAACGTTGACGTTAATACTAAAAGGAAATTCTGCCTATGGCATTTACAGTAAAGTCCAGACTGTTGTGATATTGAGCATTTATGAAAAGATTTGAATTTTTATCTGTAGTTACCGAGTAGCGATTTGTAAGTGTACTATTGCGATTGTATAGATTTCTAAAAGAAATTCCCACCTTGCCATTCCATCTACCTTTATTCTTAAAATGAAAATTAGTGGAGGCATCTAGCCGGTGAAAGGCCGGTAACCTATCTGTATTTATTGCATTAATTGCTCTTATAGCTGCAATATCTTCTTCAGTACCTGTAGATAATCTAGTCATAGGCAATCCAGAGCCATAGGTCCAGCCTAAGGCAAACTCCAATCTGTTATACGTGTATGTTTGAGATAGATTGAAACGATGACGCTGGTCAAAACTTTCTGGGAAAGCATTTTTTTGAATATCGCCGTATTGAACGGTATTCTTACTGTAAGTATAACTAGCCCAAGCGCGATAGTCTCCTATACGTTTTTTAAGCAAGATGTCTATACCATACCGTTGAGCCTCGCCTGTTGTGCTCGAGAGACGGTTTTCAATGGTATAAATTCCCGTTAGAAAAGTATCATTTT
>JBATUQ010000004.1:0-386515 GCA_049671285.1 Leeuwenhoekiella sp.
ACCGCACAAACGCATAAAAGAAGTGGAAAGATTAATAAATTACAGACCTATTAGAAAGTTCAATTATAACAACTCAATTGAGACCATGATAGAAAAGGCTGTTGCACTTATTGGTTGAACTCAGCTTATCCCTTAAATAAAAAATGAAAGGGAACACATTCCTGCATCCCCTTTCGCCCCTAAATGAATGGCTGATCCTAACTAATTAATCATAGCGCCAAATTTAGCCATCTGCTATCAAGTAGTATTGAGGAATTCCTCAGTTTGGGCGGAAGTTAACCTTCATTTAAAGTAGGCCTAAATCTTTGGCAATGGCAATTAATTGTACCGCGTTGGTTGCGCCAAACTGCTCCCGAAGCCGTAGAATTTTTTTCTCGATGCTGCTCAAACTGTTGGGCCGTACACCTTGGTTTGCAAATAGGTCGCTGATCTCTTGGTTGGCCAGGCCGGCGGCCAGTTTTTCCATCAGGAGGATGTCATAATTGCTGATGTCCAACTGTTGGTTTTCGCCCGCAGCCTGCTTGACCTGTGGGGAAAGATACGTGCCGCCCTCATCAACCGTATGGATGGCGGTTTCCAATTGTTTTAGTCCGTCACGTCCTTTGCAGACATAACCGTCAATGCCGTAGCGGTTGAGCAGCGTACGCACTTTCTGGGTGCGGTCTTCTATGGAATATACGATCACCTTAAGGTTGGGGAGCTCCACTATTAAGGTGTCCAGTAGCTCTTCCCCGTTGGCAAACCGCTGCTGCCTGTGATCGGTCTTAAAGGACAGGTCTGTGATAAGCAGGGAGTAGGGTTGCTGGTTTTTTTCGGCCTTCTTGAGCTGTAGGTAGGCGTCGTCACAATAGCTTACGCCCTCCCAGTAAGAAACCTCAAGATTTTCCAAAACAGACTGAATGCCACTGGCAATGCTGCCCAGATCTTCAGAAATCAATACTTTTTTAAACATCATAAAACTAATTCTGCACGGAAACCACGATTCGGTTCCGATTCAAAAATAATTTTTCCGCCAATGGCGCGAATGCGGAATTCCACATTCTGAAGTCCATTTTGCTTTTTTAGGCTGCAGCCCAAACCGTTATCGCGGTAATTGACCACCAATTTTTTGGCCTCGCGGCGAAAAGTTAGTGTGATAAAGGAGGCTTTACTGTGTTTTTTGGCATTGATCATCAGTTCTTGCAGCACCTTAAAGAGGGTGGTTTTCTTAAGCTTCGGAATACTTTCCCAAGTAATGGAAGTCAGGTTTTTAGTAATTACATGGAGTTCATCGGTATTGAAGCTGCCCAAAAGGTCCTGCAGCTGGTCGCCAAAATCTGCCTCGACCACTACGGCATGTTCCTTGGAAATCGCACGGGTACGGGCATACACCTCATCGAGGTCATCGATTATCTTTTCTGGAACGGCGTTTTGCTGTTGCAGTTGTGCCATCACTTGGTAAATCCCATTGGCTACGTTGTCGTGCAGGTTTTTGGAAATTTTCTCTTCTTGTTTGTAAACCGCCTGAAGTCGGCGTTTTCGTTGTCGGTTTTCAATAAAGTAAATCAATCCGGCAAAGAGGAGTACCGCGATTACAAAAACAGACTGATAGATGGTTTTGGCCCGCTTTTCCTTTTCGCGTTCCAGATCGGCACTCAGGGTGCGCTGCTTTTCTTTTTCCACATCATATTTGAGGGCGGCATAGCGGTTTTCGGTTTTTAACCTGGCGGAAGTGATGCTGTCTGACAGCTGCTGGTACCTTTTTGCCCGGTCGTTGTTATCGAGGCTGACCAAAAGCCCGAGCGCTTCGTGTTCGTAACTTTTATCCGGAATTTTACGAGCAGTCTGAAGGGCGCTTTCGGCATACTTTAAGGCGGTGTCAATATCGTTTTGCTTTTGATGGAATACTGCCAAATGGCGGTAGCTGGAAAACATGGCAGCGGGATCATTCAGTGATATTCTAATGTTGAGCCCCGTCTGAAGGTTTTTCAGTCCTGTAGTATCGTTGCGGTACATTTGGGCAAAACCCAGATTGTCATGGGCGAAACCCAAAAACGAAAGGTCCTTGGTTTTTTTCGCCAGCAAAAGCACTTTTTGTAATGTGGAGACCGCTTTCCTCTTTTCTCCGGAATCGCGAAGGGCATTTGCGATGTTATTCAAAACGGAAATGCTGTCCTTGGTAGAATTTGAAAGTGTAAGGGATTTACTGGAGTAGGCTATGCTTTGGTCATAGGCTTTGATATCTCTATACAGCATGCCGAGCATGTTGTAAATACGCTTTTTTGAGTTTCGTGCATGCTTTGAAAACTGTTTGTTAAGCAAATGCAGGGCTTGAACATAATAGGTTTCGCTTTCGTCGTTGTTCCCGATTTTGTAATGGGCATAACCCAGAAGTTCCAGATCGTTCAGGGCTTTTAAATAGTGCTCTCCCTTAAGGTCAGCACGATACAATCGTTTAAAGAATTCTACACTCTGGTTAAAGTTGCCGCTGTCTTCAGGGTTGATGAGATTAGAACGATGAAGTGCCAGACTGTCAATATCCGGGTTCGATTTTTGGGCGTATCCGGCCTCGACAATAAAAGCTGTACAGACTACAAAATAAATAAAGAAGGGGAATGAATTTCGATTGATTTTCATGCCTCTAAAATAGGTTTTATGCCCAATACAGATGGTCTCTCCACTTAAAAATCTACCAGAACCTGACTGCTGGCAAGAAAGCGGGCAAACCTTACAATTACCTACCTTTGGTCCCATGCACGAAGTAGAACTCAAAGCCATTCTTAAAAACCCCGAGCAGACCAAACAGCGGCTTTTGGCTCGCGATCCCGTTTCTTTTTCCCAATTGAAATATGAGGATTTTTACTTTGACCGGGACAATAGTTTGGACAAGGAGGAGAAAGAATTACGGTTACGTATAAAAACAAATTTGGGAAGCGGGGTTTCTAAAACGTTACTTACGTTTAAGGACAGTCCCTTTGATGCCAAATCCAAAAGTAAACCGGAATTTGAAACTTCGGTAGAAGATTTTAAAAACACCCGGGAAATCTTACTTCGGTTGGGCTATTCGGTTACCGCTTCTTATACCAAGAACTGTGAGATTTTTAATTTTGATTACCACGGTTGCGAGATGGAAGTTGCCCTGGTAACCATCAACGGACTCGAAAACACCTATCTGGAAATCGAGACCCTTACGGAAGACAAACAAGATATCGACCGGCTTTTTAAACTTTTACACGGCTTTCTGTCCCGCATCGGTATCACCGAAGCGGATTTGACCTCAGCATACTATGTAGATGCTTTGCGCAAAAAAGATTGGTAATGTTTATCTAGCTTTTGCTGTTAGTTTCAAAAAGCGCGCGAACCTCAGGCTTGGTGATTTCGATTATCGTAAAAATGCCTAGGACAATCCCTATAATCCCAGAAAGGCAGTTGAGTACCGCGATCACTATTATAAAGGTGTGCTTTCGGGCTTCGCCCAAATATTTGGCCGCCATAAACGTGAGGATGGCAAAAACCACCGATAGTGCAAAACCAATTCCCCAAAATACCCCGAAAAAAGTGAGTGGGTTAAAAGGCATATCACTGGGTGTATTATGAGCGATATCGCTGGCGATAAATGAAAAGAATCCGGCGAAGCCCAAAAAGAACAGGGCGAGCAAAAGATTAAGCACCCCTTTTACGATAAATAGAATTCTGAAGGTTTGTAGGTTGTTTGTGGTTTCCATAAAGTGGTTGTTTTCCTTACAAGTATTAGATTTTCGGGATTTGTTACCCAAAAGGATGAAGATGTTTTGATAGAAACAATGGAAAATCAACAACCGACCTATTAATTTCCTAGATTGAAACTTAAATGCAATACGATGCTTATAAGGTGCAGCAGTTTTGGGGAAGTCCTTTTTGACGTTTTTCCCGGTCACGAAAAAATAGGCGGCGCACCGCTCAATGTCGCCCTGCGTTTGCAATCACTGGGCTCGAAAGCAGATGATCAGCCGGGTGGGCGATGATGACAAAGGAGAAAGAATTATTGATTATTTAAAAAAGGAAGGCGTAAATACGGAGACGATCCAGATCGACAAAGAGTATCCTACGAGTGAGGTGCTGGTATCGCTGGATGAATCAGGGAACGCTTCCTATGAAATTCCGGAGCCGGGCGCCTGGGATGTAATTGCGCTGACCAATGATCTAAAAAACAGGGTTGCCCAGAGCGACCTGTTTGTTTTTGGGAGTCTTTCTTCCAGGAACGCCGTCACCCGCGAAACCCTGAAAACCCTTTTGCAGACGGATGTTTTTAAAGTGTTTGACGTTAACCTGCGCGAACCTTTTTATAACAAAGAACTCCTTTTGGATCTGCTCGATTATACCGATTTTGCGAAGTTCAATGATGACGAACTTTATAAAATTGCAGACTATCTGGAGTGTCCCTACCGTGGGATGGAGCAGTGTATAGCGTATATCGCTTCCGCGAAAAAATTGCAGACTGTTTGCGTGACCAAAGGTCCTTTCGGGGCAGTTCTTTATAACTCAGGAAATTTCTATTACAACAGCGGATATCGCATTAAAGTGGTGGACACGGTGGGAAGTGGGGATTCATTTTTAGCTTCGGTGCTGTTTAAAATTTTTAGCGGGGAATCCTATCAAGAGGCCATCAACTTCGCCTGTGCCGTGGGTGCGATGGTCGCCACTCGCGAAGGTGCAAACCCACAACTGTCTGAGCAGGAAATCCAGGAATTTATGCATCCAAAAGCGGATTGATTTCTTCGGAAAAAATTCCGTTAGGGAATAATGGGAATGATCTGTTTTTTGGCTTCCGGCTTTTTGACGCGTACGGTCAGTTTCTCGTAAATCCAATTTCCATCGGCTTGAGTAGCCACGATGTCGATCATTCCTTTTGCATCAGATCCTTTTATCCTGACGGAAGTCGAAACGGTTTTAAAATCATCAGAATACCCCACAAAACCTTCAAAAATAGCGAGTTCGTCCATCGGTTCGATAGCGCCCAAAACCTGTTGAACCCTTTCGTTGGCTTCGGCTTCTTTCCAAGCTTCAGCATAAAGTTGGTCATCGGTGTATGCCTTGGTAATGTCTGAAGCATTTTCGGCCAGATCGGGAATGCTGAAAAATACAATTGCGATCAGTAGGATTATGGCCAGGGGCAGGCTCCATTTCCAGTTGTTTGTAAACCAGTTGGTTTTTGTGGTCGCGTCTAAGGTCATAAAGGGGTTTGTCTTAAAAAACGATTTAACTGGTGTTTTGTTATTAATAATTCCGGCTCACAAAATTCAGTGCTATAAATTGCAATCTTAAAATGAGCGGAAGAACATCTTCTGGAAACCGAGGAAATAGTATCTTGTTTGAACTGATAACTGTAACTCCTGAGCCTAGCTGAAGAAAAGTCGGGGTCAAGCTATTGAAATTGGTGGAACAGCATTCCTTGGAAACTCAAGAAACAGTATCTTGTTAAACCCGAAACCGAAACCGAAACCGAAACCGAACCCGAACCCGAACCCGAACCCGAACCCGAACCCGAACCCGAACCCGAAACCTGAAACCCGAAACCCGAAACCGACGACCAATGACTCCATTTGAATCTGCTCTCGAAAAAATAGACGCCCTAAACTCCCAAGACCCGAACACCGAAACTTTCGCCGGCGAAACCCATCCCAAAGAGTGGCTCTATGCCATACGTATGAGCGAGCAATTGGTAGAATTTGCACCAGATGCCAGCGAAGAATTGCGCATCGCTGCCCGAGCCCAGCACATTTGCCGCTGGAAAAGTCCGCGGGAGGATTACCCGATGGACCGCCCCGGTTACCTGCGCTGGCGCGAAGACTTAAAAAAAATGCACGCCAAACTTACCGGGGAGATTTTGGAAGAAGTGGGCTACGATGCCGAATTCATAAAACGAGTGCAGTTTCTTATCAGAAAAAAACAGCTTAAAAAGGACGAGGGCACCCAGACTTTGGAAGACGTGATCTGCCTGGTATTCCTGCAATACTATTTTGACGAATTTGCTGACAAACACCCCGATGAAAAAATTGTGGATATCCTGCAAAAAACGTGGGCTAAAATGTCTGACGCGGGCAAGGAAGCGGTTAAGGGATTGGAGCTGTCCAACAAAACGGAAGAGTTGTTGGGGAGGGCGTTGGGGTGAGTTTTGTGATAGAATGTGGTTTTTCCAAATTTTCAAAGAGTCTTGATCTTACCGTAACTGTCGAATCAAGTAAAATTCAAGTTCTGTTTTGTGAATTAAGAAGAGTTAGCAAAATTGTGAATAAACTAAATTGGAATCCTTCTGAATTACCTTAAAATTCAGTTATTTTACATTATGATTAGGAAATATTCCGAAATAAAGGAAAAGCTTCAGATTGAGGTAGATAGAGAAAAGAAAAGTAGCTTAGCTCATTTAACTCATTATTTCCAGAATCATACGAATGGTGTTTCCCAGCATTTTATGAGGAGGGCGCAATACTGCTTGGAACATCTTCACGAAGAAAATAGTATTGTAGAGGAACCCAATTTTCAATATTATCTCCCAATTAAATGGGATGTTCCATTTCCTCCTCCAGAAAATCCAACATTCAAATTTATTGATCTATTCGCGGGGATCGGAGGATTTAGAATACCAATGCAAGAAGCTGGTGGTAAATGTGTTTTCTCGTCTGAATTTAATTATAATGCTCAAAAGTCTTACGAGTTAAATTTTGGTGAAATACCATTCGGTGACATAACCGATATTGATTTGAATATAGTTCCTAAACACGATATTTTGTGTGCTGGCTTTCCATGTCAACCTTTTAGTATTTCTGGGAAAATGAAAGGTTTTGAGGATACTAGGGGAACATTAATTTATCATATATTCAAAATCATTGAAAAAAGAAAACCTAAAGTTGTTTTGTTGGAAAATGTGAAACACTTGGTTTATCACGATAAGAGAAGAACCCTTGCCACTATAGTTAGACATTTAGAAGAATTGGGCTACGTAGTTTCAAAAAAAGTACTTAATGCATCAGATTTTGGAGTTCCTCAAAATCGAGAACGGATAATCATAATTGGACATCTCGAAAAGAAATTTAATTTTGATAAGATTGGTAATTTACCAAAACCTGTTCTAAAAGACTTTCTTGATAAGGATAATGCCTTTGAATTTCTAGATGAGCCATACACCATTTTAAAAAAGCAAAAAAAACAAGACTCTGGGCTCGTTTTTGCGGGGTATAGAAACAAAGCAATTCGTAAAGCAGGAGTTAGGCCAGATACGGAACACTTATCACGTGTTCATAAACAACCAAATAGGATATACTCCACAGAAGGTGTTCACCCAGCATTGCCATCTCAAGAATCATCTGGTCGTTTTTGGATTTGGCACGAAAACAAGGTTAGAAAGTTGACTATTCAAGAATGCTACAGAATTATGGGTTTTCCAGAGAAATTTAAATTCATTGATAGTAAATCTGAACTGTACAAACAGGTTGGTAATTCTGTTGCCGTTCCCATGATACGTGAGGTAGCGAACCAAATAAAAGAACAATTATTAACAAACAACAACTAATTGAATGGAGCCAAAAGAGTATTTGGACAAGCTGTATGATGAATCTTTGGCTTTAGTTGGATCTGGAATTGAAATTGTTACTGAATTAGATGCAGATGTAAAAGGATTTCTAGATATAGCTTTGAAAAATTCTGAACATAGAAAGGGTATGTTCACCGTTATGTTTACCTCTATTGTATATAAAACACTATTTCCAGAACAAGACGTTAGAAAACATCAAGCTTCAATGGAAGGGGGTTATTCAGGAAGAGGATTTGATGAAAAGAATGTAACTCCATTTTTAAAATCTAAAAATTTCCCTGCGCCTTCGGAAACCGGATGGGGAACCAAAAAATTAGAAATGAATAGTCCATATTATTTGGATTTCAAAGCTAAATTGACACCGGCTATATTTAAAAATGCATTTTTAAATATTTTGGATCAAATTGAAAGTCATCTAAATCCCGAATATTGTCTCAGTTATTTAATTCAGGGCTTGATTATTCGAAGAAACAGTCAAAATATTGACCTTGCGAAGCCTGCTAATCTGCCTATTTCATTTATCATTAAGCTGCTTAATGAACATTTTGAAAGTAAATATAGCTCGGAGGGAGCTTCCAGATTGCCAGTTCTTGCCCTCTATGCCATTTATCAATGTTTAGTAAACGAAGCTAAAAGATTTGAAGGGAAAAGACTTCTGCCAATTGAAAGTCACACTTCTGCAGATGCAAGAAGTGGTAGGATAGGGGATGTCGATCTTGTGGATGAAACGGGCAAAGAGTTTGAAGCGGTAGAAGTAAAATTTGGAATTCCAATTACAGCCCGCCTTATTCAAGGATCTTATGAGAAATTCAAAACAACTCAAGTAAAAAGATATTATCTTCTCTCAACTGCAAATATTGATCAAAACGATAAGGAAAGCATCGATATAGAAATTGAACGAATTAAGAACATACACGGGTGTAATGTCATAGCTAACGGGCTGATTCATTCATTGAATTACTACTTGAGATTGATATCTGATACCTCAGAATTTATTTCCAACTACGTAGATTTAGTAGAGGCCGATGGAGCCTTAAAGTTTGAGCATAAGCAACATTGGAATGTGATAAACTCAATAAGATAGTTCAGTCTGAAAAATTACCAAAACATTATAGACTTCGAAGAACTCATTGAATTTGAGTACGGTGCAATCGGTACGGAGAGCCGTAATGAATACGAAGAGGGCGCCCAGATGTTCATTATTAGCGAAATGCTCAAAGCTGCTCGTAAAGAGGCAAAAATGACTCAACAAGAGCTCGCTGAAAAAGCAGGTACCAAAAAAAGCTACATTTCAAAGATTGAAAATGGAAAAGGGAACATTCAGCTTTCCACCTTGTTTAGAATTTTTGAGCGAGGCCTAAACCAAAAAATCGGGCTTACATTTCTATAATCAAAAATCCCGAAGAATACTAAGCACGTTGAACCCCTTCCCGCAACTCCCCCGCCTCTTTTAAAATATCTGGCAAAAACATCGGGGCAAGCGGCTGAACAAAAGGATAAAGCTGCGATTCTTCAATAACTTCCTCCTCGACCACGCCGGCCTTATCATTAAAGGCTGCAAGGAACATAATGATCACGCTAAGGATAAATCCAACTTTTAGCAGCCCAAATAGGGCGCCCAGCAGTTTGTTGAGCGTGCCCAGCATAATGGTTTTGGCGACTTTGGTCAGCAGCCGGCCCAGCAGCATCACTAGCAGTACAATCAAGATAAAAGTGACCGCAAACGCCACAAGGTTGATGGTGTTGTCGCTCCAGTCAACATGCTCGTCTAGCAAATCGATAGCGTAATGCGAAAAATAAATCGCCCCAAAAATCCCCGCGATCAATGCTACCAGCGATGCGACCTCAATTATAAAGCCGTTCATAAAGCCCTTCACGAGCCCGATCAATAAAAAAATCCACAGAATGATATCGAGATAATTCATTAGTTAAATATAGTATTTTTGCGTGCACCACTTTTTAAACGAGCGCAATGGTACGTGATGATGAATTAAAAAAACGCTGGGAGCAGCTTGTGACCAAACTTTCTAACCGCTTCGCTGACGGCGATACCCTAGATCTGGATGCGATCATCTATTTGATCGGCCTTCAGGAGTATGGTAAGTTTGACCGCAAATTCAAAAAAGATGAAAAACTCGACCTGATGCATATCGCCATCTGCCGGTTGCTGGAACCTTTTGGGTATTATAAATTTGACTATCAGGACGACGAGGGCTGGCCCCATTATGAGGTGGTAGAAGCCTTGCCAACGCTTAAGGCCGGTGAACAGACGTTGTTGATGAAAGAGGCTATTGTACAGTATTTTGTTGCCAAAGAGTATGTTGATTAGCGGTATGTTCACAATCGCCAATTTTATACAAGCATTCCCTAACGATTCCGGGCCTATTTACCGCGAAACGATTGACGGTGGTTTTCCAGTAGAAACTTTTAATACTCTTAGCAATCTGGTGTTTTTGGGCATTATTGTTTATTTCGCCAAAAAAGTATTTGCCAACCCTAAAAAACATTTATTTCTGTCTGGAGTACTTCCGGTCTTGTCCATCGGTTTTGTTGGCGGGATCCTTTATCATGGCACCCGCTCTGCCGAAATCTGGCTGCTGATGGACTGGGTACCCATACGTATGCTAAGTTTGGCTGCAGTGGTCTATTTCGTCCTTAAATGGAAAACCAATTGGGTCACCCGTGCGGTGCTGCTGGCGATCATTCTGGGTGCAAACACCGGACTGCGCTACATCCCAATGTCCACCCGATGGGAAAACAACCTGGGATACACCATCAGTGCGCTTTCCATCCTGATCCCGGTGCTGGGGTATCTGTTTAAGACCCGGTTTAAAAATTGGCCGCTGGTGCTAAGTGCTTTTGCAATATTTGCCCTGGCCATTTTTTTCCGGGTACTCGATAAAGATCTGGAAAGTGACTTTTTCTATATGGGCACGCACTGGCTCTGGCATACATTTGGGGGGATCGCGGTATTTTTTCTGATGAAATATATTTTTCTGGACAACCAAAGGCAGCCCGTTGGGAATGGTTAAATTTGCGGTTCCTAATTTTTAGAGGTCATGATCGAAAGTATCAAAGAGGAAATTGCAAGTGTCAAGGAATTTCAGGCCAAATCTGTCGCTGAGGTTGAAGAATTCCGGATTAAGTATTTGGGTAAAAAAGGGCTTTTTAATAGCTATTTCAGCAAATTCAAGGAAATCCCGAATGAGCAAAAAAAGGCTTTCGGCCAGACCGTAAACGAACTTAAAAAATCCGTTCAGGATAAAGTTGATCGGTTAAAGGACGAACTGAGCGAGCAACAGGAAACGACTACCTACAATGACCTCACCCGTCCCGGCGAACCGTTGACCTTGGGTGCGCGCCATCCTATAAGCATCGTAAAAAACCAGATCATAGAGATTTTTGCGAGGATTGGCTTCAACGTTTCCGAAGGACCGGAAATCGAGGACGATTGGCACAATTTTACCGCACTCAACCTGCCGGAATATCATCCTGCCCGCGATATGCAGGACACCTTTTTTATTCAGACTGATCCTGATATTTTACTGCGTACACATACCTCTTCGGTACAAGTACGCTATATGGAAAGTAACAAACCGCCCATTCGTACCATCTCGCCGGGACGCGTTTACCGCAATGAGGCGATTTCGGCACGTTCGCACTGTTTTTTCCATCAGGTGGAAGGGCTGTACATTGACAAGGATGTTTCTTTCGCCGATCTCAAACAGACCTTACAATATTTTACGACAGCGCTTTTTGGCAAAAGTGAAATCCGTTTGCGACCTTCTTATTTTCCGTTTACCGAACCCAGTGCTGAGGTTGATGTCTATTGGGGCCTGGAAACAGAAACCGATTATAAAATGACCAAAGGTACCGGCTGGCTCGAGATTATGGGTTGCGGGATGGTCGATCCCAATGTGTTGACCAACTGTGGTATCGATCCCAAAGAACACAGCGGCTTCGCTTTTGGGATGGGTATCGACAGGATCGCACTGCTGTTGCACCAGATTTCAGATATCCGTTTACTGAGCGAGAATGATGTGCGTTTCTTAAAACAATTTAAAAGCGCCCTCTAGTCCGATGGCACTGTCCTAACTTGCTGCTAATCTTAAAAGTGGCAGTTATGAAAAAATATGTGGTAATTACAGGTCTGGTCATCGTAGCGCTTGCCGTTGCGGTCCTCACGTTCTTTATGGAAATCTTGGAATTTATGGTAGGCGCCGTTTTTACAGGTATTACAGTATTAATAGCCGTAATTGTTTGGATTAAATGGAAAATCACCGATTGATCATTTATGCGGAAGGACATTAAAATACCCGAAGTAAAAGGCGTCTTTATGGCTGCCATAGGATCGTTCAATGAAGCGCACCGCACCCAGGATTGGCACGCTTATTTGATCAACGATACCACGGAAGCTATGGAAACTGTTTTGATCGTGAGCAGCGGTAGTACCACCAACCAACGCACCAGCACCATGCGTCATAAGTTGGAATTGCTTCCGGCGAAAGCTTATGCCAAAGTAGAATTCCTCGAAGACAGCGTCCTTAAGTTGAACAATGTGTTTAAAGTCACCTTCTTTATGAACGGAAAACTTTTTGACAAGACATTTACCTTTTCGGCGAACAGCATCAAAGAGGTCAAGGCTAAAAAATTACCCGTCATTCCTGAAAAGGGAATATTGGCTGAATGATTTTCTTAAATTGTAATTTTATTCAATGGAAGTTTTTTTTAGAACCAAGGAAGAAAGCAAAAGAGCTCAGGAAGAAGAATTTTTAGCCCTTTCACCAAATGAGCGGTTCTACGCCTTTTTAAAACTTTGTTACGACCTCAGAAACTTTCCATCAAAACCAGACCCGGATTATCACAAAGGGAATTTTGTTTTAGAGAAGCCAAAGAAAACATGATTGCGCCAGATGATTGGAATGAGGAGATTGAAAATTTTTTGGTTTACTGCCAAGATCAAGGTGTTCGTCTAATAATGGTGGGAGGAGGGGCAGTCAATTTCCACGGATATAAGAGGCATTCCGCAGATGTGGATTTCTGGATCGATTCAAGCTCATCAAATCTAAAAGCTTTAGTTAAAGTTTTAAATATGATGGGATATGAGATAGATCGTTTTCCTGAAAATGTTGAAAAAGGATTTCAAAACATTTCTCTAAAGTTTTCGCCTCAAACTCCAGACATCGAATTGATCACCAATTTCTCTGCCAATAAACCCTATGAAAATGCTTTTTCCGATTCAATTTTGACATCAAATAAGAACAAACCAAAATTAAAGTGGAGGGTCTTAAATTATGAGGATTTAATCACGAGTAAAATAAAAGCCGGCAGACCAAAAGATTTGGTAGATGTTCAAGAATTGAAGAGAATAAGAAATAATGAATAATAAATTGTTTCCTAATCCACTCGTTCCGTCAACTTCTCAAAAGCTTTTTTCGGATTTTTATTCTTATAAAGAATCTCGTAAACGGCGTCGATGATCGGGGTTTTGGCACCCAGTTTTTCGTTGAGCTTATACGCAGATTCAGCGGCGTAATAGCCTTCTGCCACCATATTCATTTCCATCTGTGCACTTTTTACCGTATATCCCTTTCCGATCATATTCCCAAAAAGCCGATTGCGACTGAAGGTACTATAACCTGTCACCAGCAAATCCCCCAAATAGGCAGAATCGTTGATGTTCCGTTTCATCTTGTGTACTTTTTTGATGAATTTTTTCATTTCGCGTATGGCATTGCTCATCAACACACTTTGAAAGTTATCGCCATAGCCCAGACCGTGTGCAATACCGGCAGCGATGGCGTAAATATTCTTGAGCATTGCGGCATATTCGGTGCCTATGGTATCATCGCTCAAGGTGGTGTTTATATAGTCGCTGTGAATGTGTGCCGCCATAATTTTGGCCTTTTCTTCATCAACACAGGCGATGGTGAGGTAGGACAGACGCTCGAGCGCCACCTCTTCTGCGTGGCAGGGACCGGTTATTACCCCGATGTTTTCAAATGGAATTTCGTAGGTATCGTGCAAATGATGTCCAACTATTTTTCCGGTTTCCGGCACTATTCCTTTAATTGCAGAAAACACCACTTTGTCCCTTAAGGGTAGGGTAAGTTTCTTAAGTTCTTTGGAAACAAATGCAGAGGGAACCACAAAAATCAAGTAGTCGGCATACGCAACGATTTCGTCAATGTTGTTGCTCAGTTTGAGCCTGGTGGTATCAAATTCTACCGCGCTAAGGTAATTGGGATTGTGCTTTTGTTTCTTTATATGCTCCAGCGCATAAACACTTCGCATATACCAGCCTACTTCATCAAGGTTCTCAGAGAGCATTTTTACGATAGCAGTTGCCCAGCTTCCGCCACCTATAACACCAAATTTTAATGACATGAGTTTAGTTTCTTGTTAGTGCGTCCAAATGTAATTCTTTTGATAATTCCGGGAATCTGTTTGGGCACGGTAGGCTTTGATCAATTTCGCATATTCCAGAATTCTTTTAACCCTAGAATGCTTACATAATCAGCCTGATGGCCGGTATTATCGATAGTCGTTTGAGCAAATTAGCAAGAATCAAACCAAAGAGGTATTAGCAAAACGCTAAAAGAAAAATTTGTTGGTTACATAATGATTAATGTGGGGACACTAATTTTTTTTTTGGCGTACAACATTTTAAAAACCAATTATTTATAATCATAAAAAAGATCGAGAATCCATTTTAAAATATAAGTCCGAAAGCTCATCGATAAGTTTGGCACGCCCCTTGCTTTGTATTAATCAAAGAAAGGAAAAACAGGAATAATTACTATTCTAACGGAATATAACTATAAGATTAACTCCGGCTATTTGGAGTTCAGATGAAAATATTTAGATTGATTTTTTGGTTGGTTAGTTGAGCCGCCCCACAATTTTGAAAGATGCGTGGGGCGGTTTTTTTGTGGTCAATTAGTATCGTTTTCATCAAGGTTCAGTGTTACGGCCACGGGCTGATGGTCTGATGTGTGCGGGTACTGCGACCATATTTTTCCATTTTCCATATCCTTAATGATCCTTCCGTTTGCTGTCCAGCCTTTACGGTTTTGGGAGTAAAGTATATGATCGATCCACACGTAGTGGTAATTGTAGTTGAAATTGAAAATAGGATCGGCATAGCGGGTGGTGCTGATATCGAGTTTTTGATAGGTATCATAAAGCGCGTTGCCCAAAATAAATTGAGGTTTCCAGATATCGCCCATAAGCTTTTCGATGCCGCTGCCCATAATGCGTTTTTCGGCGGTGTCGTATCCCGGCCCATCATTGATGTCACCGCACACGATCAACGGAATATTCTTAGTAGTTGCCTGGGTCAGGTAGGGTTCAATAAAATGGGTTCGCAGGTGTACCGCTGTCGCGAAAATCTTTCGGCGGTTGCTGATGCTTTTCTCCCACCATTTGCTCCATTCCAGCATACTGAATATGCCCTTACTCTTTAAGTGCAGTCCCAGGACCCGGAAGCGTTCTCCGTTGCTCAGTCTCATTTCGGCGTATGCCGGCTTGCGCTCAAACCGATAAATCTCGGTGATGCCATCTTTCTCATTGTCAAGTTCAAAATCACTGAAGGCTTGCAGGTTTGCGGTGTCAAAGTTGGTCACTGGGTTATCAGCATCAAACTTTCCAGTATCCACGCGCACGGCAATGCCTATGCATTGTTGCGCCCCTTTGGTGCGCTGTATATACGTTTTCCATACACCGGACACATCGGTGTCAAAGAAAAGTTGAAGTTCCCGGGTACGGTTGGGTCCTTCTACGACAACAAGGACATCGGGTTGTAGTTCGTTGATCACTCCGGCCAGATTTTGACGGCGTTCCAGAACAGTGGTCTTTTTGTCGTGCTGCGGTTTAAAATTGTCTTCACGAAAGTTTCCGTCCCCGTCAAAAAGGTCGTTCATCCACTCCATGTTCCAACACAAAAGTTCAATATTCATAAGGCAGTAAGTTTTTGGCTAAAAAAATAATTTCTTGTAATTCAGAATAAAGATAGGTCTATTATCTGAAATACAGCTATTTATAGCCGACAACAAACGTTTACAAACGTTTGTAAACGACTACAAACGAAAGTAAATGCTTAATAACCGAATAATTTTTGGTGTCCATCCCATCTTTGCCCTGTCGAATAATAACAAAGTAATTCGGCTTAGATATTAAATGTTTAACCATTAAAATTTATCATTATGAGTACGCTAAGAAACAAAGTACAATTGATCGGAAACTTGGGTCAGGATCCTGAAATCGTAAACTTGGATTCAGGCAAAAAGCTGGCGAAATTCAGTATCGCTACGAACGAAAGTTACAAAAACAGCAAAGGGGAACGCGTCACCGATACCCAATGGCACAACATCGTCGCCTGGGGCAAAACTGCAGACATCATTGAAAGCTATGTCACCAAAGGCAAGGAAATCGCCATCGAAGGCAAACTCACCTCCCGAAGCTACGAGACCAAACAAGGCGAAAAACGATACATTACCGAGATTGTTTGTAATGAACTAGTGATGTTGAGCAAATAATTAAAAGAGAGCTCCCCTCCTTGGCAAGGAGGGGAGCATCCAAACGAAGTTTGGATCTGGGAGGTTATGGACTTATAAATCAGCCTTCTCGGTATAGGCCTTGTGCTTTGCACCTCGGCCTTACTCGAAGACCTTTGCTGGTTGTTTTAGACAAATGTTTCTTCTCACTAACAATTGAAATTAAAGGTGTCCGAGAAATCCTTAGCGCGAGCGATGGATGTACCGGAGGCCACCGGCTTTCAATCAGGTCTTTTCCGTACAGGTCTTGTGCTTTGCACCTCGGCCTTACTCGAAGACCTTTGCTGCCAGTTTTAAAAGATCGAATCTTCTCAATAACAATTGAAATTAAAGGTGTCCGAGTAATCCTGAGCGCGAGCGATGGATATACCGAGGCCACCGAATCGCCAATCAGGCCTTCTCGGTACAGGCCTCGTGCTTTGCACCGCGGCCTTACTCGAAGACCTTCGCTGGCAGTTTTGGAAGATCGAAACTTCTCAATAACAATTGCAATTAAAGGTGTCCGAGTAATCCTGAGCGCGAGCGACGGATGTACCGAGGCCACCGGCTTTCAATCAGGTCTTTTCCGTACAGGTCTTGTGCTTTGCACATCGGCCTTACTCAAGACCTTTTGCTGGCAATTTTAGAAGAACGATTCTTCTCACTAACAATTGAATTTAAAGGTGTCCGAGTAATCCTGAGCGTCAGCGACGGATGTACCGAGGCCACCGGTTTTCAATCAGGTCTTCTCGATACAGGCCTTGTGCTTTGCACCTCGGCCTTACCCGAAGACCTTCGCTGGCAGTTTTAAAAGATAGTTTCTTCCCAGTAGCAATTGAAGTCAAAGGTGTCCGAGTAATCCTGAGCGCGAGCGATGGATGTACCGAGGCCACCGGCTTACTTATTAATTCAATACTTTTACAACCATGCAAACCACTACTCAAAACCCCTCCATAAAATCATTGCTTAAAACCCACTTTGGCTTTGATACATTCCGGCCCAATCAGGAGCAGATTGTGAACGATGTGCTGGCTGGGAAAGACGTGCTGGCGATTATGCCCACGGGTGGCGGGAAGTCGCTGTGTTTTCAACTGCCGGCTTTGGCGTTAGAGGGAACGGCCATTGTCATTTCGCCGCTTATTGCATTGATGAAGGATCAGGTGGATGCCCTGCGGGCCAACGGGATTGAGGCGGCTTTTTACAACAGTTCGCAGCCACAGTTCGAGCAGCAACAGACCTGTCAGCAGTTGAGTGATGGTAAGTTGAAACTTTTATACATCGCGCCAGAAAGTCTTTCGTTGATCAGTCATACCTTTCAGACGTTAAAAATCAATTTGATTGCCGTAGACGAGGCACATTGTATTTCTTCCTGGGGTCACGATTTTCGTCCGGCATACACACAGTTGGGTTATTTAAAAAAGCAGCTTCCGCAGGTAGCGATGATTGCGCTGACGGCAACGGCAGATCGTGCGACACAGGACGATATCGCCAAGCAGCTCAATATTCCGAAGGCAAAAAAATATGTTGCTTCATTTGACCGAAAAAATATTTTTTTGGAAGTCCGTCCTGGGACCAACCGAAACAATCGAATCCTCAATTTTCTGGCGGATCGCGAGGACGAAAGCGGAATCATCTACTGCCTCAGCCGAAAAAGCACTGAAAAACTCGCCGATAAACTCAATGCTGCTGGGTACGAAGCCGAAGCCTATCACGCAGGCCTGACGCCCGAAGAGCGCATCCGCATCCAGGAAGATTTTGTCAATGACCGGTTACCGATTGTTGTGGCGACAATTGCTTTTGGGATGGGAATTGACAAGAGCAACGTGCGTTGGGTGATTCACTACAATATGCCGAAGAATCTGGAAGGCTACTATCAAGAAATTGGCCGTAGCGGTCGTGACGGACTTGCAGCTCATGCCTTACTTTTTTACAGTTTTGCCGATGTGATTCAGTTGCGGCAGTTTGCTCAGGGCAGCCCAACGGAAGAGTATCAACTTGCCAAACTGGAGCGGATGCAGCAATACACCGAAGCGCTTAGCTGCCGCCGGAAAATCCTTTTGGGCTATTTCGGGGAGCACATTGACGAGGATTGCGGTCATTGCGATGTTTGTAAAAACCCACCCAAATATTTTGATGGGACTTTGTTGACTCAGAAAACCTGTTCGGCGGTGGCGCGACTTCAAGAGCAGGAAGCATTGGGGATGGTGGTTGATGTGCTTCGGGGATCGCAGAATGCTTCGGTTTTTGAAAAGGGTTATCAGCGCGTAAAAACTTTCGGCGCAGCCAAAGAAACCCCGTGGCGGGACCTGCAACAGTATATCATACAGATGATCAATCAGGGCGTTTTAGAAATTCGTTTCCACGAAAATGGCCGGTTGCTGTTGACGCCTCTGGCGAAAAAGGTTTTGTTTGAAGGCGAAAAAATTCGGTTGGCGAAACTTATCGATAAAAAGCACGAGGATGAGGTTGCGCTTCCGAAGAAAAAAGAAAGAGGACCGTTATTTGAAAAACTACGTAACCTCCGGAAACAAATTGCTTCGGAAGAAAGTGTGCCACCCTATATAGTATTTAACGACGCTACTTTGGAAGATATGCAAACCCGGGTGCCACATACCGCTGATCAATTTTCACAGATCACTGGCGTGGGCCAGCGCAAACTGGAAAAATATGGCGACCGCTTTTTGGAAATCCTAAAAGAAGAACCGTCACATTTTAAACCGAATGTAGTCCGCCGTGTTAAGAAAAAATCCCAAAAAACCAACACCTATCAATATACGCTTGAGCTTTACCAAGCGGGTAACACTATTGAGGAAATCGCCCAGACCCGTAATCTGGCGTTCAATACGATTATGAGCCATCTCCTCAAACTTAAAGAGGAAGGTGAAAACGTAGATCTTCAAAAATTCTTGACTTCAAAAGAACTCAGCGACATCGACGAGGCCCGTCGTGAGGTATCAGAAAGTAGCAGCCTGAAAGCGTTCTACGAGCATTTTGAAGAAAAAATACCGTATTGGAAGATTAAAATTGGTTTGTATTTACTCAGTGAATCCTTATAATCCTGCGCTTCCCCAGCACCGCTGAGAATCCTGATTTGCTCAACAATTACCTGAACATCTTGCGGCGGGGCTGGAGTCAATCTTGAATTGGTCACCTCGAGAATAACATTGACACACATGGCAACCGTTCCAAAACATTTTGGGGAAATGCCGAATCACCAATCTTAAGAAGGAAAGTGCAAATATTGACCTAGCTAAATTCATCACGCCAAAAGTGCTCGGCCAATTATATCAGGCTCGCGGAGAATCGGAAGACGGCGAGGCCTGCGGGCTTTTTTTAAATGTATTGATGAACAAAAGCCATACTGGAAAATTATGGTGGGTTTGTATGTATTGACTTTAGTATAGCTTAAGACTTAGAAAAATAATCAGTATAATGTTGTGCTGCCCTTTGTAATTTGCTATGAATGCGCTTTCGCAGTTTTGACGGACATATAATTTTAATGGAATCCCCAAAACCAAGGATCAACCGTTCCAGTTCAAAATTGTGCTGTACTTTGATTTTGAATACCATGCCGTCTTCCCGCTCTTCAATGACGGTTTGTGAAGCGTGAAGGGGTTTGGTCAGCACATAGGGCGCATTCTTGCGATCTACCCAGTACTATACATTTCGGGGTCGTTCTTTGATAATAAAGCTTCCTCCCTGAATAATACAACTTCTTTAATTGAAGTCTTTGACTAGTTTAGAGCTAAAGCTTAAATCCTGAATTTCAACATTATGTTTTATTGAATCCTCAACGTTTTCTTGATTAAAAAAAAATTATTGCTATTTTCCCGTTCTTATCCATTTTTTCTTTTTCCCCGAAAACGATACTTCTTAATGCGATCATATTGTATATTAAGCGACTACATACCTGAGTCATTTTGAAGTCTCTTTCGGGGTCAAATAGTGTAGTTTTGACAATGGTTTCGCTGTCCTTTTCATTATATATTTGATAAGACGCAGAATTGGATAAATCGAATTTTATTTCTTCTTTCAAGGTTTCCGCATTTAAAATATGAAACGATTTAAAAGAAGGAAAAATTCTCATTGTGTGCTTATAAGCATTGTATTCATCCCTTTTGGAGAAATCAATAGCTAAAATCTCAATTATTGTTTTTATAGATTCAATACTCTTTCTTAAAGCTTTTTGATAAGCTTCGTCAAATCTTTTTCTAGAAAATGTTCAGATGTAAAATAGATAGTGACCAATGCTCACGTTGTGATTAATAAAGTCAACATTTTCATCCAAGAAGTTTAATTTGTACTTGCCATTGGCTATATTTTGTATTTACTTATAGTTCTGTCTCCAATTGGATTTCACGAGCGTCCTTAAAATTCTTCGATTGTCAGGTATTTTCCATTCTTAGGTAGAAAAGCGAAAAAAAGTTCAAAAAAACTCTCGATTGCGTGGAAATAGTTTTGTCGTAAATCAGCTTGAACAATGAATTTTGTATTTTCTGTCAATGGAATATTAATTCCTTGAGTATTTAGCTCATGACTTTTTAATTTGGAGTTTAATTCATCGGTGTTTGATAGTAGGTTTTTCAAATAGATGGCTCTTACTTCATGATATTCCTTTAAATACGCTTGATAAAAACTTCTGTGATCTGTTTCCAAGATTGATTTGTTTTTTGATGCTGAGGCTAAACATATTGATTAAATGAATTGTCAAACATAGTTTGATTTAGTGTATTTTTTATCCCAACCGATAGCGCATACAAAAATGCAGCGGCCGTACGGGAGCAGATGAAAACATTTGGTCTGGGCGAAGTCAAGGATGAAGTGATGCCCTACGGTTGCATTATGGCCGGAGATTGGCAAAAAAATGCACCGTGGCGGAAAAGAAAGCGGAAAAACACAAGGAAAAAATAAGTTGGTTGGTATACCAAAATTTATAAATATTTGCAGCACGATGAAAAACAGTAGGATACATAATTGCCCGTCTGCAACCTTTTGGATGCAGGATTATCGCCTTGAGATT
This sequence comes from Leeuwenhoekiella sp., assembly GCA_049671285.1. Lineage (GTDB taxonomy): Bacteria > Bacteroidota > Bacteroidia > Flavobacteriales > Flavobacteriaceae > Leeuwenhoekiella. The sequence continues at coordinate 21,104 of JBATUQ010000004.1, forward strand.
TCAGGATCCTTACAGGGATTACTACCGGTGTGTGTTGTTTTTAAATCGAAAATGCGATAGCAAACTTTCTTTTTAGATATGCAAAGCGCCCGGTCAATCGCCGGGCGTTTTTTGTTTGAGATTAAAATTGAAACGAATTTTAAAAATTCAGAAGAATCATTGAAGGAAGATGTATTAGATAACATACAGCCATTTGAATAGCTTCCTTTTAAAATCAAGGGTTGGCAATTTTCAGAAAATCTGCAAAAAGCGGACAGGAACTTTTATGCTCAAAAATGAAATTAACTAATTGATAATCAGTAAAATAAATCTAAAAAAAGTTTGGTGGTTTCAAAAAAAGAAGCATCTTTGCACCGCAATCTTTTTGAAAGCAGAACATTAATTTATAAAACCAGTAGCGATGTTACACACTCTCGATTTTGTGATGTATCCAGAACAGAACAAATTCTGGACTTCACCCGCTGCTTCGGTAAGTCTTAGATAAGGTAAATTCTTCTATTATGATCCGAAGCCCAAAATGTTTCGGATTTTCCATTTCTCTTTTTTTGGAAATCTTTCAGCCTGAATTCATTTAGGCGAAAGCCAAATTTCCCAACGGATTCCGAAACCTGTTTAAAGTTTTAAAAACAAACGATGGAATCATCATTAAATAACATTTACCTGTTTAAGGCGCTCGATGCCTACCCGTTTGATCTGGAGGAAACGGTAGAATCCTTAAATTATGCCTTGACTTACGACGAAAAGGATGCCCGTGCGCTAAGATTGATGGGAAGGTTATATGCAGAACAGTTAGGCGACTTGGAAACCGCCGAAAGCTATTATGCCGAAGCTCTCGCCAACGCAATGGAATGGCCGATGATCTATCCGGAATACATCCGCTTGCTGACCAACAAGGGTGATCTGGACAAAGCCGAAAACCTTTTTGAATTCGCCCTGAAGCAATCTTTTACCGTCAAAGCGATGCTGCATCTGGTTGGCGGACAGCTTTATGAAAGGCAGCAGCGTTTTAATAAGGCGATCAAAGCGTTTAAGAAGGCTAAGAAAATTGCCGGAAATGATGACTTTTTCAATTTTGTCGCTGCCGAAATCAAGCGTGTGGCCCGTAAAATGCCTAAAAAGAAAAAGCGCAAGAAGGCAAAAAGAAAAAAGTCAAAAGCCAAAAAGGGTAAATCGAAAAAGTAGCCTGGTCATCCCGACCACAGCCGAGAGATCTCCTCAGGTTATAAGCAATACATATCAAAGTGCCATTAAAGCCATTTTGAAAAAAGGGTAAAAAAGCACTGTAGTTCAAAGGCTAGAACGCCGGAGCTGGCTGCCGGAGGGTGTAGGGTTCGAGTCCCACCGGTGCTTAAAGTCCTCCCCCGTTCCCTCCCAAGAATAGGAGAGCAATCTTCAAATTTCCTCCCCTTTGGGGAGGCTAGGAGGGGATTGAGGTGATTTTAATGCCCTGCCATTAATGGAGGAACGGCAGGGCGGTGACCCAGGGAGATTTTTACAACATTATTTCAAATTGATCCTTTTTCACTAATCATTTATATGATGGTGTTGACCTTTTTCAGGAATAACCACTAATAGTTCCATTTTAAAGATTTAATAGTACTAATAATTCGGTTTTTTTAATATTCAATACGCTGACTGTTAGATAAATGTATTAATTTTATTCAAAACCAACTTAAAATTTACAGTTATGAAAAAAACATTACTCACTATCTTAATTTTCGCTTTCACAATATCAATCAGCTTGGCTCAAGTGGAAATTACCGGTTCGTTTTTAGACTGGCAGGCTACAGAAATCAATTTCGAAGAATATGACGTGGATTCGCAAAGCTGGTCCACCGATATCCAGATCAAGTTTAATTATGATAATAGCAACAAAATCACAGACATCCGTTACTTAGGAGAAGAAGACGGCTCCTCAAACTTGGTAGAATATTTTCGGTCTATTTACGCTTATAACGGGCAAAACCGAGTTTCTGAAATTACCGGAGAAGCGATTGATAAAGATTCTGGCACATGGATGGTGGCTCAGAAAACCTTGAACACCTATGCTAGTGGCAATTTGGTTGAAGTTCTTAATCAAATTAACAATGAAGGCACTTGGCTGAATATTGACAAGACTGAATATGACTATAACGCTGATGGTCTAATATCTGAAGAGCGCTATTACTACTTCAATTTTATCACGCTAATGCTTACTCCAGAAACCAAATATGAATATACCTATGACGATGGAGTGCTCGTTGGGGTTTTAGAAAGTGAGTACGCTATGACAATTCAAGATTATGAAGTTAAGTATCGGCAGACCAATATCCGGTCTGGGAACAACAGCACGATTTTGTCTGAAGAATGGGTAGGGGGAGCTTGGCAAAATGATTACCGCGACATTCGCACCTTTGATGGGAATAATTATCCTGTTATGACCCTCAGTGAAAACTGGGATTCTGGCACTTCCTCGTGGATGAACGATTATAGGGAAACCAGTACTTATGGAGCTGTTTCCTATCCTGACGTTATTCTGACCGAAGATTGGATAAATGGTGCCTGGCAGTTATCAGATAGGATTACATTTACCTACCACGACAATTTGGGCGTGGATCATAATAATTTAAGCGAAATAAAAATCTATCCCAATCCCTTTTCGGAAACCATCCAGGTCAGTAATATGACTAACGGTACTATTGAAAATATTCAAGTATTCGACCAGCTTGGCCGAAGGGTTTTCGTCAGCGAGCGAAATCAGAACAGTTATAATTTAACCCAACTTTCCGCCGGAAGTTATTTGGTTAATTTGAAGACAACTGATGGTGTTGTGAGTAAAAAGTTGATAAAGAATTAGTGGCTGAAAAATTAAAGAAAGTAATTATTTTAAGAAATCCCTAAATTCTTATGCGTCTCCGTGATTGCACGGGCATTTTTTTCATCAATCCAGTCTTGGCCTTTTCGGCGACGCATGAAGTTGTCATAATGGCGCATGACAAAAACATTGTAAACCGCTTTGGCCAAATGTCCAGGTTTCCGCGGAAGGGCGCGTAAGCTCATACTGAATCCCGGCGTGAGGTATTTCATATAATGCCAGTAGCCTTCGGGCATATAGAGGGTATCGCCGTGGTTGAGTTCAGCGACATAGCCTTGGGCTTTTTCCAAAGCGGGGAATTTTTTATAATCCGGACTGTCGAAGTCAATATCCTCGCGAGCGATCAATGAATGCGGCACTTTGTATAAATAGGGTGTTTCCGAAGGGGGGAAAATCACACAGCGCTTTTTTCCGTCAAAATGAAAATGCAAGATGTTGGCAAAGTCAATGTCGTGGTGCATAAATACTTTGCTGTTTTCACCACCAAAAAACAACATCGGTATCTGTTTCAACAACCGAAGCCCAATCTTCGGGAATTTGAAATCCGCTTTTAGAACTGGCACTTCTTTCATCAAATTATAGAGAAAAATGCGGTAAGCCGTTGGTTCTTTCTTCAGCAGATCGATGTAGTCTGCCATTGTCATTTTGGCATGCGCCTGGTTGAAGCCGTCTTCATGAGTTACCGGCCGGTCGTCATAAAGAGGAACGGTTTTGTTCCCCGCGACTTCCTTGATGTAATTAAGGTTCCATTTATTAAAAGCTGGCCAGTCATCAATAAGGTTTTCGATCACCACGGGCTTTTGTGGACGGAGGTATTCCCGTACAAATTCAGATTTGGTGATCTGCTTTACCCTATGTATATCGGTAAGCTTCAATGCAGTAAATGATGTTAATGATCGTTATGCTTTGGCTTTTGCCTTAGCCGCTTCGTTTCTGGAAATGGTATGGCCAGGCCGCGACCATTTGGGTTTTTCACCTGTTGAGGTATGTACGGAGTTTGAGGCTTCCACGGTTTCCGGTTGGGCTTTTTTTACAAAAGGCGCTTGCGGATTCAAACCGAGCATTTTGAACATTTCCATATCCTCATTGACATCAGGATTGGGCGTGGTCAAGAGTTTGTCACCGGCAAAAATGGAATTCGCTCCCGCGAAAAAGCACATCGCCTGACCTTCCCTGCTCATCTGTGTACGGCCCGCACTAAGGCGTACCTGCGTTTGCGGCATAACAATTCGGGTCGTAGCAACCATACGCACCATTTCCCAAATGGAAATCGGCTCGATATTTTCCAAGGGTGTACCTTCAACCGCTACCAAAGCATTGATGGGCACACTTTCCGGTTGCGGGTCTAAAGTAGCGAGGGCAACCAGCATCCCGGCGCGGTCTTCCACTTTTTCGCCCATACCTATGATCCCACCGCTACAAACGGTCACATTGGTTTTCCGCACATTGCCAATCGTATCCAACCGATCTTGAAAGGCACGGGTGGAGATCACATCTTTATAATAATCTTCCGAAGTATCAAGATTGTGATTGTATGCATATAATCCGGCTTCGGCCAAGCGCTGCGCCTGGTTTTCAGTGATCATCCCGAGGGTACAGCAGACTTCCATGTCAAGTTTGTTGATGGTACGCACCATCTCGAGCACCTGATCAAATTCTTCCCCGTCCCTTACATTTCGCCAAGCGGCACCCATACACACACGGGAGCTTCCAGCCGCTTTGGCACGCAAAGCCTGCGCTTTTACCTGTTGTACTTTCATCAAATCGTTGCCCTCAATATTGGTGTGATAGCGGGCAGCCTGTGGACAATATCCACAATCTTCCGGGCAGCCACCGGTTTTTATGGAAAGTAAAGTAGAAACCTGAACGGTGTTTGGATCGTGAAATTCCCGGTGAACGGTCGCCGCTTCGTAAAGCAGTTCCATCAGCGGTTTGTTGTAAATGGCAAGTATTTCTTCGCGGGTCCAATCGTGTCTCATAGTCATGCAGTAAAGATCAAAAATAGGAAATAACTTTGGTAATGGGCTTTGCTGACTTAGGCTTTACGCAACAAAATACTCACCGCATTCCCTCCAAAACCCACGGCATTCACTAAAATGTTGCGAATGGGTTTTTTATTGCCTTGCGGCGCCTTGCCCGCCGAAGGGAGGGGAAGAAAAGGCACTTCGGCAAATTCCTGGGTCTGAAGCATATTGATGGCGAGTTCCAAACTGAGTAATCCGCTGGCGCCAAAGGTGTGGCCTATTTTCCATTTATTGGTCGTCAAAAGCGGAAGGGTTTCACTAAAAACTTTTTTGATCGCAGCATATTCTGAAGTATCTCCTGCCATCGTACCCGGTGCGTGCATCACAATCGCATCGATTTGGGTCATTTCCGCACTTTGGCTCCGCTCAGCATCAAATCCATCGGAAATCTTATTGTGGTCAGCAGAAATCCCATCACCATCTCTATTCCCAAAAGCATCCTTTACCGCCATCCGCATCGATTTCTGAAAACACTCCGCTTCCGCGGAAATCGATACGGCGTGGGTCAGTTTTTCGGTAGCGTAGCCAATGCCGGTGATGTAAGCCATGGCCTTCGATTTTTCCCCTTTTTCCAAACAAACGGAAGCCGCACCTTCGCCCAGCACCATGGTATTTTCGGATTTTTCCAGATCAAATGCACGGCAAGGGAATTCACTTTGTTCATCAGTACGGCTATAGGTCTTGAGCGCTTGCATTTGGGCGATGGTAAAAGGAGTGAGCGGTGCTTCGCTGCCGCCGACCAAGAATTTGTCACACATCCCTGATTGTAACCAAGCCACGCCATTAAGTACAGCGTGCAAGGCCGTAGAACAGGTGATGGAATGGGAAATGTCCGGTCCGTCGTTTTGTAAATCCTGTGCTACCCAAGAGGAGATGTTGCCCAATGTGGTGGAAGGTGAAGCGAGGGTTTCGGCCTTTCCTGTTTTCGCGAATGCGGAAAAATGCTGCTCAAAAAGTTGTGTCGCCCCCCGCGACGAACCAATATTAACTCCAAAACCAGCGCCTTTTTTCCATCCGGCCTGTTGGGCTGCGGCTCGCGAAACATAAATCGCATACAGCACCGAAGGATCGAGATTTTGGTAATTGCGGTTTTCAGCGCGGAGATTATTGATCTTCGCTAAAAGAATATTAGGGAGTTTCCCGACCCAAGCTTTTAATTCCTTATCGAATTGCAAACAGTGGGGTGACCTACACGGTGTGCCCCCCTGCCCCCCAATAGGGGGACTTGCAGGTCGTTCTCCACCGGCAGAAATCGTTGAAATTGCGGTGATGGCGATGGATTGTTGCACGATTGTTTTTGTGCAAAAGTACGGTATCGAATTAGTTTGTTTGTGAAACAATGTGCTTCAGTTTTTAGTCTCTATATGTCAACTCAAAAATCCATACATTTCCAAAACCAAAAAGCTACCCTTTATGAACGACCCAATCACCCCCGAAAAAACCTGGTGGCAGCGCAACTGGAAATGGGCCGTGCCCAGTCTGGGATGTCTTACTATAATCATTGCGATAGTTGCGGCCGTGGGCTTTGGCGCTTTTACTTTCTTCAATAAAATTAAGAGTGCTAGCGGCGATGATGCGATTATGGAAAAGGTAGCCACTAGTGCTTTGGCCAAAAAATACCTCGGCACGCCTATTGAAGAGGATGGTTTTGGAAACCGCAGTGTAAACCTGCAGAACGACACGAAGACCGTAGAAGCAACACTGCCCGTCAAAGGCCCTAAAGGTGATGGAATTCTCAAGGTGAAGTCCACTACCTATGGCGATACGACCATTTACGAAATCTTAACACTGCAAGTAAAAGAGCCGCCTCGGGTTATTGATTTGCTGGAAGAAAATGAGGTCGTCTCTGATACTGTGAATTGGGATTAAAATTTATCAAGGACTTACCATTCAGACTTAATATGAAGGTAGATAGAGCTATCGATTCCTGAGAATTTTCAATAGGTCTTCATTCAAATAATAATTACTTTTCCCGATTTTGGTTTTGCTCAACAGTGCAGATTCAGCAAGTGTGTTGAGATAGGAGCTTGCCGTGTTGCGATGTACATTCAGTTCTTTCGATAAAAAGTCTATCCGTGAATAGGGGTGCTTGAATAAGGTGTTGATGAGATCGTGACTGTAGAAATTATAGTTTTGTTTTATTTCGGTCTTAAACCGATCCATCAAGAGTTTTATTTTGTTTACTACAATAATGGTTTCTTTAGCGGTTTGCTCAATTCCTTTCAACATCCATAATATCCATTCTTCCCAGGCCTGATCTGTTCGTACTTTTTGTAAGAGCCTATAATAGTCACTTTTGTTTTTAATGATAAAACTACTGAGGTATAGTACCGGTATATCAAGTAAATTCTGCTGAACCAAATATAACATATTGATGATACGGCCTGTACGGCCATTACCGTCATAAAATGGATGTATGCTCTCAAACTGATAGTGGATGATGGGCATCTTTATCAGCGGATCTAAATTGTGGAAATCGGGGTCATTAATATATTCTTCCAAATTTTGGAGCAGTCTTTTTATTACCGAATAATCTTGTGGGGGGGTATAAACCACTTCCTTGGTATTGGGATTTTTTAAAACAGTTCCGGGTATTTTTCGTAAAGGATGGTTTTCTGAAACTACTGCCTGAATTTTTTGTATGTCATTTGTAGTAAGGATTCCTTTTTCCTTGACCAGATTTAATCCCATTTTTAGCGCTATCGCATATTTTGTGGCCTCTTTGGCCGCATTTGAAGAGTGTTTTTTGTCAATCGCCGCTTGATAGAGTTCGTCGTCAGTGGTGACGATATTTTCTATTTCATTGCTATCTTTTGCTTCCTGTAGGGAAATGGTGTCAATAAGAATCTGGGAATTGGGGATTTTTTTCACCTCTCCTTTTAATTCGGCCAAAGCCCTACTCGCCTTAATGGAAGCTTTAAGTATAGCCGTGGTCTCACAATTCACGTTTGGAGGAAGAAATGGAAGTTGATTGCCGTGCATAACGTGCACAAAAATAAGTGATTTTTGTGCACGTTGACTAAAACGTGCACAATATTTCCAAGTTTTTGTGCACGTTACTCATACGTGCACAAGTTTTCGGCCTGTATTGTGCACGAACTAAAATGCATTCAGCGTCCTTTCAATGACATCATAAATCTTTTCCATCTGTGCTTCCGTCGTCACATAAGGCGCCAAAATATAAATCGTAGCTCCTAGTGGCCGCAGGTACACGCCGTTCTCCATACAGAAATCAAAAATCTTGTAGCGCAGGTCTCCGTAGCGTTCCATTTTGATGTCGAGTTCGAGGGCAAAAATGACACCAAGTACCCGGGTGGTTTTTACTGTGGCATGATTGTTTAGCCTTTCGGCGAAAGCCAAGTGACTTGCATTGATACTCACGATCTGCTGCTGAATGTTTTCCGATTGCAGCAACTCAATTCCGGCCACGGCGGTAGCGCAGGCAATAGGATTGGCGGAATACGTATGTGCATGAAACAATCCTTTGCCGATGTCATCATCATAAAACGCATTAAAAACCTGTTGGGAACAGGTCGTGATTCCCATCGGTACGAGTCCGGCGGTCAATGCTTTCGAAAGGCACATCACATCGGGTTTGTTGTCTAGATAGTCTGAAGCGAAAGTTTTTCCGGTCTTGCCAAAGCCGGTCATCACTTCGTCAGCGATGGTGATGATATTCAATTCTGAACAACGTTTCAGAATTTTATCTAAACCCTTTCCGTCGTACATCACCATCCCGGCGGCACCTTGTACCAGCGGTTCGTAAATAAACCCTGCCAGCGGACTTTCATCATGAAACTTTTCTAGCTGTTCTAAAATTCCTGAAATGTTTTCGCCGCAAGGCAAAGGAACGCGTTTGACGTCCAGAAAGTATTCTTCAAACGGTCCATTATAAACCGAAAGTCCGGAAACCGACATCGAACCCAAAGTGTCGCCGTGAAAGCCGTTTTCAAAAGCGAGCATCGTTTTTCTCGGTTGCCCAAGGTTATGATGGTACTGCAGCGCCATTTTAATACCGATTTCGGTGGCGGTAGAACCATTATCATTAAACATCACCTTGGTCTGATTTTCGGGAAGGATTTCCATCAGTTTTTCGGAAAGTTCGATGGCAGGTTTGTGGGTAAATCCGCTGAATACAATCTGATCCAGCTTCTGCATTTGGGCGTGGGCTGCACTGATTATGTATTCGTTGCAATGCCCGTACATCGCGGTGTACCAGGAAGCGATGGCGTCTATATATTGTTCACCGTTTTCACCATAAAGCACTGCGCCTTTCGCACTGATAATGGGCTGCGCCGTAGGATGCAATTTGTGCTGCGTCAACGGATGCCAGATGTGGGCGCTGTCGCGTTGGGTAAGCTTTGAAGTTTTTTGTTTGAGGTTCAAGGTTGGGGTCAAAGATTGAATATTGAAAATTCAAAGTTAAGGTTTCTTGTGCCGGTGGCCTCGGTACACCCTTTGCTTCGCTCAGGGTTACTCGGACACCTTTGATTTTGTTTTCAGCAGGAGTTATCTGGAAGGTTTTCGAGTAGGGTCACAAACCGAAGGTTACGACCCGTACCGAGAAGACCTGAACAAAATCTAAAATCTCAAGTCTCAATACCCAAATCTAACCCCTCCGCATACTCTCGTACCACCATTTTATCAAAATATGGCTCCTCATCAATCCTGCCCAGAATACGTACGCCGCTCATTTTTGCGATAATTGTTTCTGTGCTTTTGTTTTCGCTTCCGCTGAAAAGGATTCCGAAAATTTGCTTTCTGCTTTGCTTCAATTTTTCGATGGTGAGCAAAGTGTGGTTGATGCTGCCCAAATAATGCCGGGAAACGATGATCACCTGATCCTCCGGAAGGATCAAATCCAAAATGGTTTCGGTATCGTTGATGGGAACTAAAAGTCCGCCGGCGCCTTCTATCACTAAGTGGTTTTTGGTTTTCGGGCGTTTTATTTTGGCGGAAGCGATTTTAACCCCGTCAATCTCAGCCGCAGCGTGTGGACTCATCTGTGTTTGCAAAGCGTGGGCGTTAGGTTGAAAGACGGTTTTAGGGTTGCTGACAAGGCTTTTCACTTTTTCGGTATCGCCAAAATCCAGATCGCCGGCCTGAATCGGTTTCCAGTAATCGGCTTGTAACGCTTCGGTGACAATGGACGAGGCGATGGTTTTTCCCACTTCCGTGGAAATTCCTGTGATAAAAAATGTCTGTTTTTTCATACTTGGGCAAAGGTAGCCAACAGGCGCAAGACTTCGCTGATTTCCACTTGGGTGTTGTAGCTGTGCAGGCAAAACCGTAATCGTTCAGAACCAGCCGGAACGGTAGGCGAGAGAATGGGCTTTACATCAAAGCCTTCCTCTTTTAGCTTCTGCGAAATGGCTTTTACCCTTTCATTGCCCAAAATGATAGCCGATTGTATGGCAGATTGACTTTCTAAAAAATAATTCTGGAGTCCGAATTTCTCAAGTTCACTTCGGAAAAAAACAATGTTCTCCCCAAGCTTTTCGTGTTCAGGCAACCTTTGAAGCTGTTCAAAACCCGCCATCACCGTCGCCAACGAATGTGGTGGAAGCCCGGTGGTGTAAATCAAACTGCGGGAAAAATTCACCAAATATGATTTGAGCAATTCGCTGCCCAAAATCGCTGCTCCGTGACCGCCCAGCGCTTTACCGAAAGTAATGAGCCTCGCGAAAACGGAATCGCTCAGGTTCAGATCATCGACTAATCCTAGTGCTTTTTCACCCAAAACACCCAGGGCATGCGCCTCATCTACAATCAGTTTGGCATCAAAATTTATGGAGATTTCAGCCATTCTGGAAAGATCCGGGCTGTCGCCATCCATGGAGAAGACCGATTCGGTGATGAGGTAAATTTCGTTGTGAGCAGAGCTTCGGCTGCGCTCAGCTTGACATTTTCGGTTCAATTCCTCAAGGTCGTTATGCGGAAATTTATACGCTTTCGCCATACTCATCCTGATCCCATCGCGGATGCTTGCGTGAGCGAATTCATCATATAAAATCACATCTCCACGTTGCGGCACACAGCTGAAAAATCCCACATTGGCATCATACCCAGAATTGAAAATCAGAGCAGCTTCAGATTTGTGGATGCTTGCGATCATCGCTTCCGCTTCCGGGTACAACGGATGGTTTCCGGAAAGTAATCTTGATCCAGTCGCCCCGTTTTGAATGAGGTTCCTTTCTTTTAAAATTTCGCTTGCGCGAAAAAAAATCGTTTCGCTTTTGGCAAATCCTAAATAGTCGTTTGATGAAAAATCAATTAAATCACTAGTTGCAGCAAGCTTTCGTAGGGCATTTTCCGCCTGTCGCTGGTTAAGTTTATCCTGAAGTTTTTTAGGAAGCATGGTTCAAAAGTAGTCTTCACAGCCAATTTAACAAAAGAGCTTTTCACTCGAATTCAATTAAAATTATTGTTTTTCAATAATGTTTGTATATTTGTTATCGTAAAACAATAATTAATCTAAATGAAAAAGAATTCGCTTTTAAGGATAGCAAGCTTTATTTGCAGGTTTATGAATGTCGTAATCCTGGTCTCAATGACTATATATACGGTTTTCTTTATACATTTTCAACTTGACAGATCAGCCTATGAAGAGTTGAGATTTACAAGTACATCAAGTGGTGCTATTTTTAAATTTGAGCAAATAGATACCATTGGGTCAGAGGCTGAAGATCCTGGTGCAGAACGGATATCCACCATCTCCACCACTTCGTTATACTTTAACTATACAAAATATGTGATCCTATAAATGTTGATGTTTCTTTCGTTAAGGTTGCTAAACAAAGTGATACTTTCGGTAAAGGATTTATCCACTTTTCAAGAAATAAACGTAAGCGCGTTTAAGCGAATAGGCATTAACTTCTTAATCATCGCTTGTCTTTCTACGATTGAGTTTTGGGATTTTGGTCCGGTTTCCAAGACAGGAATAAAAATTGATTTTCATTTTTTCATAATCGCGTTGCTCGCTTTTGTCGTAGCCGAAATTTTTAAAGAAGGCAATCAACTGAAACAGGAAAATGAACTTACCATTTAAATTATGCCCATAATTGTCAATCTAGATCAAGTGCTGGCTGACCGCGAAATGAAAAGTAAGGAGCTCGCGGCGATAATCGGGATCACCGAAGCCAACCTTTCCATCCTAAAATCTGGTAAGGCAAAAGCCGTACGTTTCTCAACTTTAGAAGCTATTTGCGAGGCGCTCGATTGTCAGCCGGGGGACATCCTTGCATTTGCTACTGAATAATTTGTCTAAGCTTTCGCTAAATATATTTCCCGAGTCATAAAATTGGTTAATTTCGACCTTCTCGAAATCTATTTCTATGCGTTTCCTAATCGGCCTATTTCTAATTGCTTATACAACAGTTACAGCCCAGACCAACACCTACGATATTTCCTTTGAAGATGCCGAGCATCACGAGGCGGTGGTTAAGGCTAAATTCCCCAAAATAAAAGACCGTTCTATCACGGTGCGTATGTCCCGCACCTCACCCGGTCGCTATGCGCTGCATGAGTTTGCCAAAAATGTCTATGGTTTTAAGGCGACAAACGGCAAGGGTGAAAAACTAGCCGTTACCCGTCCTGATCCCTATTCCTGGTACATAGAAGGTCACGACGGAACCATAAATATAGAATACACCCTTTTTGCCAACCGGGCTGATGGCACCTACTCCCAAGTTGATGAGACCCACGCCCACCTCAATATTCCCGCCACTTTTATTTTTGCCGAAGGTTACGAGCATCGTCCCGTACAGGTGAAATTTGATGTGCGGAAGGACTTGAACTGGAAGGTGGCTACGCAACTTAAAGAAGAAGAGGGCGAAAATGTGTTTTCAGCACCAGACTTATATTATTTTATGGACAGCCCGGTAGAGGTGAGCAATCACGAGATTCGGCCTTTTAAAATTGATGGGCAGACAGTAAAATTTGTCCTGCACCACGATGGAAGCAAAGAAGATTTTGATATTTACTTTGAGCAGGTCAAACATATTGTGGAACAGGAAAAAGCTGTTTTTGGCGAACTGCCTAAATACGATTATGGCGAGTACAAGTTCCTGGCGTGCTACCTGCCCAACGTGTCAGGAGACGGTATGGAACACAGGAACAGTACTATTTTAACCGATACAGAAGGCCTCGCCGAAGGCGGAATGAAAGGCAACATCGGTACCGTATCTCACGAATTTTTTCATTGCTGGAATGTGGAGCGCATCCGTCCTGATGGCTTAGAACCCTTTGATTTTAAAAAGGCCAATATGAGCGGAGCCCTTTGGTTTGCAGAAGGTTTCACCAGTTACTATACCGGTTTGATTTTGGTTCGTGCGGGCATTATCGAGCCCAAAGAATACCTGGAAGGCGTACAGCGTACGTTTAATTATGTTTGGAATTCACCCGCGCGGCAATATTTCAATCCGATTGAGATGAGCTATCAGGCGCCTTTTGTGGATGCAGCCACCTCGGTAGATCCTGTGAACAGAGATAACACCTTTATTTCCTATTATTCCTACGGAAGTATTTTGGGTTTGGCGCTAGACCTTAGCTTACGCGAAAAAGATCTGAACCTTGACGATTTTATGAAACTGGTCTGGAACACCTTTGGAAAAAGCGAGGTAGCTTACAACGTTGCCGATCTTGAGAAAACACTCACAGCATACGCCGGAAAAGAATTCGCCCAAAACTTCTTCTCCAAGTATATCCACGACAGCCAGATGCCCAATTATAAAGACCTCTTTAAATCTGTTGGTATCGCCTTATCGCGACCAGATAAGATTCCATCTCTAGGAGCGGTCTTGGCCGAAGATGGCGGGGATTTAAAAGTTTCCCGAAACCCGGTAAAGGGAAGTGCTGCATACGCGGCAAAACTGCGGGCAGGTGATATTGTCACCAAAGTAAACGACAGTGTGGTCAATTCAGAATTGGCGTTAAAACGCAACCTTGCCCACGTCATCGTAGGCGATTCTGCCACAGTAGCTTACAAACGCGATGGCTCCCAGATGACAACAAAATTAAAACTACAAGGAGAAACCGAATATACGATTGGCTTTGATCCCGAGGCCAACAGAAAGGCGTTGCTTAATTTGAGGGAGTGGTTAAAGGCCAGATAAACCGTTGGTAGAATCTCCTCTGCTTCAAATGGCATTTGAAGCTGTCCCCTCCTCATTTGAGGAGAGGAGCCCTTAAAAATACTTTCAGCTTTGCTGAAATTATTTTTAAGGCATTGTTTTTCAAAATATTAAATATACTTGAATCAAACAAAGCTCCCCTCCTTTTCAAGGAGGGGACAGTTTTTACCGAAGGTAAAAACAGGGGAGGTTAACCCGAGATTCAAATGAATAAAGATCAAATTCACAACCGAAAGGAACTGGAATCCCAGCGCAAACACCTCCGCAGCCACCTCACGCCAGCCGAAGCCTTCCTTTGGAACCATCTTAAAAAAAAACAACTCAACGGAAGAAAATTCAGGCGGCAGCACAGCATAAAAAATTTCATAGTCGATTTCTACTGCGCAGCAGAAAAGCTTATCATCGAACTTGACGGTCAACCCCATTGCATCCCTACCGCCGAAGAATACTACAACTGGCGGACAGATAGGTTGGAGCAGCTTGGATTTACGGTGCTGCGGTTTGAGAATAGGATGGTGTTTGATTTTTTGCCAAGTGTTTTGAAAGAGATTGAAGATCATTTTAAAGGTTAAGAAGTGTAAACTTTCCGACCATTGCTTCGCTCGGCCACCTTTCCCGCCTTGGCGGGGAAGGAGCTTTTTTCACTCAATTTTCAAACTGAAAATTGAGGAAACCATGGTTCCCCTCCTTTTCAAGGAGGGGAACATTTCAGCTCTGCTGAAATCCGGGGAGGTTACACGATTGCTGAACAAATCGTAAATTCCCCTTATGACGCAAACCCAACTGGAAAAACTCGCACGAGACTGGTTCAAATCCCAGTCTTGGAAACCTTTTCCCTTTCAAAACCAGACCTGGAAAGCCTTTTTAGAAGGAAAGCACGGGCTGCTCAACGCACCTACGGGCAGCGGGAAAACCTATGCACTTTGGGTGCCCATCGTTTTGAATTACATCAAGCAAAACCCTGACTATAAAACCAAACACAACAAAGGATTAAAAGCGATTTGGATAACCCCGCTTCGGGCACTTTCTGTAGAAATTGCCGGCGCAGCTACCCGATTTGCGGAGGGAATGGGCACCCAATTAACCGTGGGCATACGCACGGGCGATACCCCGCAAAAAGAACGTGCTCAACAAAAAAAGTCGATGCCCGATTTGCTGGTCACCACGCCGGAAAGCCTACAATTATTACTCTGCTCCAAAGGGTATGACAAAGTTTTTAAGGATTGTACGGCAGTGGTGGTTGACGAATGGCATGAACTTTTAGGAAGCAAGCGTGGCGTACAGATGGAACTGGCGCTAAGCCGATTGAAAACCGTCACGCCACAAATGCGCATCTGGGGAATTTCGGCGACCATAGGAAATCTCGAACAGGCACGCCAAGTACTTTTGGGACCGGAGACCAAGGCTTTTGAAAATTCAGTGTTGATCCGTGCTGAGCTAGATAAAGAATATCTCGTAAAAAGCGTCATCCCCGAAAAAATGGAAACCTTCCCGTGGCGGGGACATATGGGTTTGCATTTGGTGGATGAAGTCGTTCCGATCATAAAAAAGAGCCGCTCCACCTTAATCTTTACAAATACCCGGGCGCAGTGTGAACTTTGGTTTCAGCGGTTGTTGCATAAGTATCCCGAGTTTGCCGGTGAGATGGCGATGCACCACGGCAGCATCAACAAAGAAACCCGGCTGTGGGTGGAGCAGGCCATTCACAACGAAAGCCTCAAAGCCGTGGTCTGTACCTCAAGTTTGGATCTCGGCGTTGATTTCGCCCCCGTTGAGACGATCATTCAAATAGGTGGTCCCAAAGGGGTCGCGCGGTTTTTACAACGGGCCGGTCGTAGCGGCCACCAGCCGGGAAAGAAGAGTGTCATTTATTTTGTGCCCACCCACGCCATCGAGTTGATCGAGGCATCGGCGCTGGGCAAGGCGGCGATCAATCAGATGGTGGAGGACCGGGTTCCTTATCTGTTGAGCTTTGATGTTTTGGTGCAATACCTGACCACGCTAGCGGTTTCCGATGGTTTTTTTCCTTCGGAAATTTTTCCGGAGATCGCGCAGACGTTCTGTTTTCAGGGGATTACTGAAGAGCAATGGCGCTGGGTTTTAAATTTTATTACCAAAGGCAGTCAGTCGCTGGAAAGTTACGATGAGTACAAAAAGGTGGAAATCGAAGACGACGGAAAATTCAAGGTCAATCATCGAGGCATTGCGATGCGGCACCGATTACAGATCGGGACAATTGTGGGTGACGCAGTGCTTTCGGTGAAATATTTTTCCGGCGGCCATATTGGTACTTTAGAAGAATATTTTATTTCCAAATTGAGTCCAGGAGATGTGTTCACTTTTGCCGGTCGCAACCTTGAGCTTTATCGGGTTAAGGATATGCAGGTTTTGGTGAAAAAGGCTAAGACCAAAAAACCAACCAAAGTAGTTGTCTGGGGTGGTGGTAGAATGACCTTTTCGGCACAGATGAGCGAACTGTTGCGTGAGGAAATGTATTCCGCAAATCTGCCTTTTGAAGAACAAACGCGGGAGCTTCAGGCGCTGGCCCATATTTTTTCGCGGCAGCGGAAGGAATCCATTGTACCGAATGCTTCCCAATTTTTGATCGAGGTCTTCAAAAGCCGCGAAGGTTTTCATCATATATTTTACCCTTTTGAAGGCCGGTTTGTGCACGAGGCGATGGCGAGTTTGCTGGCGTACCGAATGAGCCTTTTAGCGCCCATTTCCTTTTCCTTGGCGTTCAACGACTATGGTTTTGAAATTCTTTCGGACCAAAAAATTGATATGCAGCAGGTTTTGGACAACGACCTGTTTACCAAAGACCATTTCACCGAAGATTTACAAAAAAGCTTGAACGCCACAGAAATGGCCCGCCGGAAATTCCGCGATATTGCCGTAATCGCGGGAATGGTTTTCACGGGTTACCCCGGGAAATTTGTTAAGACGCGACATTTGCAAAGCAACAGTCAATTGTTGTTTGAGGTGTTTCGGGATTATGAGCCAGAAAATTTATTGTTTCAACAGGCATACCGGGAAACTTTTGAACATCAGCTCGAAGAAGGCCGCGTACAACAAGCACTGGAGCGTATTGCCAATCAAGAGGTCGTCTTAGCGCAATGCGAAAAAGCTACTCCTTTTTCATTTCCAATCATTACAGACCGCTTGCGCGAAAAACTAACCAGCGAAAAACTGGAAGACCGTATTAAGAATATGCTGAGGTATTTGGAAAAATATTAAAAAGAATTAAATCGATTCAAGCAAATATCTGTTTGAAATTGCCCTTCTGCCAAATCTTCTTAATAATAGGGCTTCATCGTTTTCATCAATATTGTCTTTCTCAATAATTTCTTTAATTTGCGGTTGTTTTAAACCTGGTATTCTTATTTTGAAGAAAGGCCAAAGAATATCACTTTGGTAAACTTTATTTAAATCTGAAAAACCTACTAAACGATGATATCTTGTCTGGTTTTTAAACTTTTCAGAATATTGAAATTGCCATAGATTGTTTTTCCTATTCAGATAGCCAATATCTAAATCATCAATTTTGACAACAAATTTTGCATCCACCTGTGGAGAAGTAGAAACCGTTTTTGATTGTGATTTATTAAAAAAAGTTCTGAAAAATTCTTTCATATTGTCTTATTTAAAAGTACTTCAAATCTCATAGACATCAGAATTATTAACATTTTCTTTCTTTCTTCAGAAAAATAAAGGTTGGCATATTCTTCGATTGTATTCAAAACCTCTTGTCTAATCCTCGAATTTACAAGGGATTCTATTACTTCTCTATATTCAGCTTTGTGATAGAGATGGCCAACCAATTCAAAATGATTTGCTTTTGAATTGCCTAAGAAGCTGATTCGTGGTCGGCTTCTCTTGATAAAAGCTTGTAACTGATCATTACCTTGTTCTTCAAAATTTTGAAGCATTTTGTTGAGCTTCTTATCTGTTATATTCCAAAGCAATCCTCTAGCGGTATCATATATGGGTGCAAATTGGAGACTTTTTGTATTTTTTTCGATATTTCCTATAAGACCCCAGTTGTAATAATGTCTGTCATTGTTACCCACAATAGCATCGAAAACAATTAATTTAACAAGTTCTTTCAAAAGATGGTGGGCTTGCCCTGGATACACATGTTTAAAAGCCTTTTCAATGAGTTCAAAAGTTAAATATTTTCTACGTTCCTTTTTATCTTCATCAAGCTCTTTTGCAAATTCTACATCCTCAAAATATTCTCCTAGTACTTCTATGCCGTGAATTAATTTCTCATTCTTTTTTAAAAAGTTTTTACTTAAAAAACGGACTTGACTTTTAATTATCACTAGTCTAGTATCGTTTATACTAAGGCCGAGATTTTCTCCAAGCTTATTGATTATATACTCCGTTATGGACTCGTGCGGATAAGATTTTCTACCAAATTTAGCAAAGTAGCCATGCCAAGTTTTGGGACGCAATCGTTTTGGACAATTTTTATAATAATGGTAGGCTTTAATATATTGCTTCGGTGCATCACCGTCAAGTGGAATAGGTTGCACAAAATAATTTCTCTCCTTGACAATCGGTATGTTTTCAATCTTTACATCTCCAGAGAATTGAACATATTCTTCAATTCGCATTTCACTTTTGATGATATGATCATTCTTTTTTTTCAATGATAGTCTGTTTCGAGTTCGGTAAATGAAATGTTTTCATAAAGATAGGTAGGTATTTTAAATGATCTATAAATGTCTTCAAAAAAGTAAAGCCGTATCAATATTTTTGTATCTTAACAAGATTATTGGCTTATTAGGCAACTGCCGGACGTTAAATTATCTTTGCACCTCCTATGCAAAAGACCCTCTCCATTCACGATAATACGTTTGTTCTTGACCCTTGTGGAGCGATTTTCTGGCAGGAAAAAGATATGCTGCTCATCGCTGATGTACATCTTGGGAAAGTAGGCCACTTTAGAAAATATGGCGCAGCAGTTCCCAATGTAGCCGCATCCGACAACTTTAAAAAGCTCAATAAGGTAGCCGATCGATACGAAGCTGCGAGCATTTGCTTTTTGGGTGATCTCTTTCATAGTGCGCTCAATATAGAATGGAAATTGTTTGAAAAATGGGTGGGCGGTCGTACCGAAAAAATTCTGCTCATTGCTGGCAATCACGATATTATTTCGCCATTGCGGTTTGAAGCTTTGAATATCTCGATTTATTCGGAAGCGGTAGTGGGGCCTTTTCTCCTTACCCATCATCCCGAAGAACGCGCCGGACTTTTTAATTTCTGTGGCCACATTCATCCAGGGATAAAATTGGGTGGAGCGGGGCGGCAGTTGCTCAAACTTTCGTGTTTTTTTAAGACTGAAAATCAATTGATTCTACCGGCGTTTGGTATTTTTACTGGTAACTATTACTTAAAGGCGGAAACTGGTGACGAGGTCTTCGCCATCACCCAAGAGGAAGTCATACAGGTCTGCTAAGAAGGTTAAAAATACCTTCTGGCCCGATTTTTCCGCAATACTCTTCAATTGATTTTTATGAAAAAAGGTCTAGCTCTTTTCAATTTGGTCAGCGTGCTCATTTTGATAGCCGTAAACAGTCTCTCACAAATTTACCGTTGGAACGATACGACCATAGGCGAAATGAGTCAGCAATATGATAATCTTTTTACACCGGCAGGTTATGCGTTTTCCATTTGGGGACTCATTTTTTTATCATTGCTTGGATTTGCCCTTTTTTGTGTCAGGAGAAGTTTTTTTAGCGATAAGGATTCAGAATTTAT
Organism: Leeuwenhoekiella sp.; assembly: GCA_049671285.1. GTDB lineage: Bacteria > Bacteroidota > Bacteroidia > Flavobacteriales > Flavobacteriaceae > Leeuwenhoekiella. The sequence continues at coordinate 40,879 of JBATUQ010000004.1, forward strand.
TGGGCAAACTGGGGCTTCTGTAGGAATGGCGAGTTTATTGGCTTCTGCTTGGGTGATTGCTTTTATCTACGGTTATTTGCTGCTTTCATTGGCGCTTATGCTGGGCATATTGTTTTATTTGCTTCGTGGGGTTATCCGTCTAAATATGGAACGATGGGATGCGCCTATTGAAATTTTGGCATTTGTGTGGTGGCCTATTTCGTTCTTTTCTGGTTGGATCAGCGTAGCAACTATTGCCAACTTTTCAGTCTTCTTAGTGAAAATGGATTTGACCGGCAGCACGTTGACTCAGATTGTTTGGACAATGGTCATGATCACTATAGCGGTTTTCCTAAATATTTTGATGATCAACCTTCGGAATATGAGGGAATTTGCAATGGTAGGTGCTTGGGCGCTGATAGCAATATTTATTAGGCATCAAGGAAACTATAATGCGATTGCTTATTATGCACTTGCTGGTGCTGTAATCCTGCTGATTGCTGCCGGAATACACGGATACAAAAATCGGGATACCAATCCTTTTAATAAACTCAAGCAGCGGTTGAATCAATAAAAAAGGGCTGCCCGAGAAATTTTCTTGGGCAGCCCTGCTCTTATAATACGGGACTTTATCTATCTGGTTTTAAGTATTTTTTGTCTTTTCACTTTTCCAGAATCGAGTAGGAGGTCAAGGATATAGACCCCTTTTGGTAGGGCGCTTATATTTATTATATTTTGACCTGTTTGAATTTTTTCCCACTGAACCCGTCTGCCAGAAGTATCCATAATACTCATTTTGCCTGTCTCGGGAGCGTCAATGGTAAAGGTGCTCTCAATTAAGGTTGGGTATATCTCAAGATTGTCAACACCGTCTGTTAATATATTTTCATTGGCCTTTTTTGGGGCAATGCTTGCAGAAGAATATGCCTTTGATGAAGAGCAGCCTCTACCGGTTTCACTTTGTACAGCTATCTCAATGCCAGATAAAGTGGGACGATTTCTAGAAGCTGCAAGATGCAGGTCGAGCTTGCCGTCTGCGACATCTACAATAAAGGTTCTGGAGTAAGCGGTCTTGCTTCCTACCTGCGCTACAAGGTCCAGGTTTGCTATGACCGTATTTCCTTCAATAGCTACGGAAAAAACCCTTTGACCGGAATGGCTCCAATAAATTTCAGCGAAGTGCAATGTGACTTCGTAGGTGTTGTTCTCAACCGGAATATCATAGCCAAATGACCCCAGATTGGCACTGCTATAGCGCTCGCTTTGAAAAAGTTTGTCATCAATGGTGTTAGCAATTGGTGCTGAGGTAGAGGCCTTTTTTCCACCCGTGCTGTACTGATCTGAGTTGAAGGTCGTACCAGAGAAATTGAGTTTTCCTCCACCTGCATTTACAAACATATACCCAGTAGCACTGCTTTCTGTATCGCAACCACAGGCGTTTGGTGCGGTTTTATTTGGGTTATCGGGGCATAAGTCACCAAATTTCGCTACATATCCAGTTGGACGATCACAGGACTTTTTACTGGTGTTTATTTCGCCCAGGCCATCGCCATCCTTGTCAGCATACCAAGTTACTTCTGTGCAGGAGGAATCGCAATCTGCATCAGAAGCTGTATATATTTCCAAGGCCGCGATTTTTGCACGGTTTACCAAACTGGTGAATTTGAGGTTCAGTTTTCCATCAGTAACTTCGACGGTATAGGTCTTCCTGTCAGCCGTTCTTTTACCAACTGCGGCAACAATATCATAATTGTGTACTATTAGGTTTCCTTCGGCAAACACATTAAAAATACGTTGGCCTGGTACGCTCCAGTATATTTCGGCAAAATGAAGCACAATGTCGTAAGTTCCATTGTTTACGGGTATATCGTAGGTAAAGCTGCCTTTATCAGCACTGCTGTACCTTTCAGATTGATAGATTGATGAATCTGTGGTTCCCCTAATAGCAGAACTGGTGCGGGCGGTGGCGCCACCCGAACTGTAGGTGTCTCCATTAAACTCATTTCCCTTGTATGTAGTCCTGCCACCACCGGCATTTATCCTTGCAACGGCGGTACCGCTTGTGGAGGAAGTAGTGTCGCACCCGCATGCATCTGGTGTGATTTTGTCCCCGTTTTCGGGACAAAGGTCTCCTGCCTTATTCACATATCCTGCAGGTTTTGTGCAGGCAGAAATACTTTGCTTTGGATCGCCCAGACCATCCTTGTCCTTGTCTGCGTACCAGACCAGTTCTGTACACGGTTCGTCACTGTCTGGATCTTCTCGGTCTACATAGGTAGTGCCGTCACACGTTTTAAAAATGACTTCCGGCAGGAGGGAGGCGTTAAAATTTGCATATTTATCGTTGGTTCCACGCCCGTGAACGCGCCCGGCGTTTGCCGAAATCCAAAGCGGGTTTTGACCGTTGGAGGAGTTTTTATAGTTGATCTGATTTCCTGATATGGTGATGTTATCCATGGGATACGGGTATTGGTTCCAGGCATAGATGCCCACATTGGTAAAGTATTGAGCCTTACCGTAAACCTTGTTGTTCAAGATTTTTATGTTGGTGCCACTGGCCGCAGCGATACCGTACTGACCCGGGTCGACGAGGACATTCTCGCTTACCACCACATTGGATCCACCCATGTCTCCGGTCATGATCCCGCCGCCTGAGCGGCTGGGCCCTCCACCACGTATCCAGTTGTTATGGATCAGGATGGGATTTGATACCGTCCCGTTTGACATATAGAGGTTAATGACATCTTCGGGGTAGCTTTCGCCAAGGATATTTTCCATACTATTGTGAGAAACTTCATTTCCACCACCATTCACTTTGTCAAATTGAACCATTTGTCCCCGGGGATAGGGACCATTTGCATTTTGAAATGAATTGTGGATTACCTTGATGCCCTTGCTGCTGACCGCATAGACACCGCTTGCCATCTTGCTGATGCGGTTGTTGCGAATGATAATGTTAGAGCAGTTGAGCAATTTGATCCCCACACCGGTGGCATTGGCAATGATGCTCTTTTCGATGGTAATATTGTGGCAATTGTTCAAAAAAATCGCTGCACCGTTAACATCTTTGATCTCGACTTGCGAAATAGTTTTGTTATTTACACCACTTAGAGTGATAGCTGATGAAGGTTCAACACTGTCACAAAATGAAGTTCCGGGAGTTTGAGAATAAGTTTTAAATAAGGTCACTAATACAAATAGGACTAGGGTTTTTTTAATAGAATGCATTGTTGATTGAATTTAGGGGTTAATTCTAAGGGTTTGGTTTATAATTGCTAGGGACAATTAAGAACTGTGCGAAATCTCTTTATAATTTTTTTTAGGCTGATTTCAGAGGCGCAAGGTTAATATTTCAGATGTTACGAATATGCTTTTCGTCGATTAGAAATAGCTTTTCGTCTTACAAAGAAGCAGCGGAGGGATCAATAATAAGTATGCTATATTGATCAATTGGAGTATAATATTGTCTTAAAAGAAATTTATAAGTGATAAAATTAATTGGAAATTGGAGCTGTTGCCTGAGAGGGGAAAAATGATTGGAAATTTAAAGAATCCAGAATTTTATTTTCCGAAATTCTAAGGATCAATGGTTTAAAACCAGTAGGAGTTTGATTGATATGTGTTTTTAATCTGAATAAGTTAGCAATTAAGCGATTATTTAGTCAGATTATTGATTTGAATAATAATTCTGAAATCTTTGTCAAACGTTTAGCTTCTGCAGACAGGTGAGTTTTAGAATACAGGCGTGAATGACCATATTTTTACGGTTTCTTAACGAAAAGAGGTAAAATAAAGTTAAATTAGAATAGCATTTTATCCATCAAATATGCGTTTCATCCAAAATACTAAGAGAAATGATATTTTATGACAATTTTTGTAGTCACTAAGTGTTGTTGAGGGCCTTTAAACCATCGATTTTATATCACTCGACCAGCTGGGATAGGTAAAGACCATGGCTTTGAGGTCAGTGCATTTTAATTTACCTGAAATGGCCATCACAAAGAGGTTGATGGTTTCCGCAGCGTCACGACTAAGAAGGTGAGCGCCTAGAATTTCTTCTGTGTTTTTATCTAAAATGATTTTATAGGCATAGCAGTTTTGGTTCAGCCGTTTGGAATTATACCAATCAGGTACATTATTAAAATGAACGGCTACTTCGTGCCCGGAATTCTTGGCTTCTTCTTCGAGCATACCCACAGAAGCCAATTGCGGCTGTGTAAAAACGACCGAAGGAGTGATGGGTACATCAAATTTGTGTGTGTTTCCCTGCAAAAGGTTTTTCTCAACTATGCGGGCTTCTTGCGATGAAATAGGCGTCAGCGGTAAAGAACCACTGGCTGAAACATCTCCGCATGCATACACATTGGGATTGGTGGTGTTCTGTAAATATTCATTAACTGAGACACCTCCTTTCTCAAAAGCGACATTGCCTTTGTCCAATTCGAGTTCATCAATGGCGGGAACGCGGCCGGCGGTGTTGAATACCATTTCAGTTTTGACTTCTATCGTTTCTCCATTTTTTTCTGCGCTTACGCGAAAGTTTTTACGGAGTTTTTCAATTTCGTTGACTTTGGCATTGAGGTGGAAGGTGATGCCCATCTGTTCTGAATTTTCCTGAAGATAATCGGCCAGATCGCTGTCAAATGGGGAGAGAATATGTTCGTTGCTATCTATCATAGTAACTTCAACTCCACAGCGTGCGGCAATATGGGCAAATTCCATCCCGATATATCCGGCACCTATAAATACCATGCTCTTGGGAAGTTTTGGCAGATCGAGAAAATCATCACTGAAAAGCGCGTGTTCCCGTCCTGGAATTTTCAGCTCCAGTGGGACCAGTCCGGTGGCAATAACAATTTTTTTGGCCTTGACCGTTTTACCTTCAACAGACAAAGTGTTTTCGTCTAGAAATTTGGGCGTCTGGTGATACATTTTAATTCCAGCCTCCTCAATTTTCCGTTCGGTGGTAAAGGGAATGGCGTCAACGAAGGTTTCCTTGAATTTCTGCAGGTCTTCCCATTTGACTTCCGGGGCATCCACGATGCCTTTTCCTACCAGATTGCTACTGAGTTCCATCACTTCGGTAATGCCTACCAACACTTTTTTTGGATCACAACCGCGATTGGCGCACGTGCCGCCATATTCCCGATTATCAGCAATGGCGACACTCCAGCCCGCTTCCGCGCAAGCATAAGCCACCCGTTTTCCGGCGGTACCGGTTCCGATAACAAAAAGGTCAAACTGTTCAATTCCCATAATAGTTTATTTTATTGAAAAGCTCCCCTCATTTACATGGAGGGGAAAGTTTCAGCGCTGCTGAAACAGGGGGGGGTTATATTTAGCTAGCTGATATATTTACGGCAAAATACTCTTCACAACGCCACCATCAACTCGTAGCGAAGCCCCATTGGTCGCCGATGACAACGGACTCGCCACATAAGTCACCATATGGGCAACTTCTTCAGGATCAGCAAAACGCTGGATCAACGAAGTGGGCCGTGCCTCGCTAAAAAATTGCTTCTCAATTTCTTTTCGGTCTGCATCCTGGTCTGCGCCGGTCATTTCTTGTACACCATCTGAGAAGGTCGGCCCGGGCAGGACGCTATTTACAGTTACATTAGTGCCTTTGGTCATTTCGGCAAGGCCGCGGCTAAGGGCGAGTTGGGCGGTTTTGGTCATTCCATAATGGATCATTTCGACAGGGATATTTACAGCACTTTCGCTACTAATAAAGATGATGCGTCCCCAGTCTTTAGCAAGCATCCCTGGAAGAAATGCGCGAGACAGCCGCACACCGCTCATTACATTGACATCATAAAATTTTTGCCAGGTCTCATCGTCAATATTGGGAAATTCCGTTTCACCAAAAATCCCAACATTATTAATTAGAATATCGACTTCGTTAATTTCCTCGATAAGCTTATTGATCTCTTCCGGTTTTGAAAAGTCACAGGCAAATCCGGTGATCTTGGCTCCCGGGAGGTCTGCCATAATTTCGGCGATGACCTTGTCTACGGTATTGATGCTGCGGCCGTTTATAATGACTTCGGCGCCTTCTGCGGCGAGTGATTTTGCGATCGCTTTCCCGATGCCCTTAGTAGAGCCAGAGATGAATGCGCGTTTGTTTTTAAGTTGTAAATCCATTTTCGATAGCAATTTGGCTTAAAACTACCAAAGGGATTCTGGTCGGGCTGTTAGGGAAGGGTTAAAAGCACTAATTTATTGTGGTCGTGGGTATGTGTTTTTTATAAGGCAAGTTTTTAATATAGGCTTCATACGCTTTTTTTTCTCCTGGCACTTTTTTCATAATAATTTTGGCGGTTCCATTTTTTTTGAGTCCCCATTTTTCATTGAGGTTGGTCCACACCCTAATAAAAAGTACATTTTCAGAATTAGAAAAGGAATCCTCAAAATCTCTCCATTCTTTAGTGAAATCCCAATTAATGAAATCTGTGTTCCAAAACGATATGACAGTATGTCTGTATGTTTTAAAAGGTACGGCCTGATACTTTAGTTGTAGCATTAGGCTGTCTAAATCTCTGTAATTTGATTTAACATGTAACTCTGTATCAGCGGAACAGGTTTTGGTGAAAAGCTTATCTAGGGAAGTTTTTTTCAAACTATCAAGCACGTTGTAAGAACACACAAAATCGAGTCTATCTGATTTTAGGGAATGGCATCGTACTTTGCCTTGTGCATCGTAAACCATAAAAGTTCGTATCATACTCTTATAAAAAAAGTCCTTGATCACATCGTCTTGCAGAGCTTGTTGCGGATTAATATCTAGGATATTTGCACCATCTGGCATGCTTTCTATTTCCTCCATAATTTCCCGATTGGTGTGTACTTTCAGATTTTTCAGGCCTACCAGTTTTTTCATCACTGATCCGCAAGACAGGAATAAGAACAACGAGCAAGAAATGAAGATCAAACTCGTTGTCAACTTAGCGAATCGTACTATTAATTTGCAATTATTGATTGAAGTCTATATTTATCTATCTCATAAAATTTGCACAGTAAATTAAGTTCAAAATTTAAGATATAAATAGTTACTGCGTAATTTGGTTTTCAATCCATTTCGGCAATGGTAAAAATTGATTTTCTTTCCAAAAGTCATCATCCCATTTACCCATGTATTTTTTTGCTTTGGTTACATCTATCATGGCATTCCAACCCTTAACCTCTACTTCCTGATCATTTAATTCTGCAACAGTATACAACGCGTGGGTAATCTCTTTTAGATCCTTTTTCCAGAAACCTCTTTTATGTCTAAATGAACTTAAATAAAATTTACCCTCCAGCTTTTGGAAATAAATTTCCTCTATCGAAGTATCTGAAACGCGTGGCGTAAATAATAGGATTCCATAATTTTCCCTATCTATACTTAGTTTTGTTTTAAAAGAATCGCCTTCCTGAGAGCAGATTATATTAATTATTTCATCATCTGATGAAGGCTCATATTCAATAGTATAGTTTTTTAATTTTCGTGGCTTAAGAACGTCGTTTTTAAATATAAAGAGGTTGTTTGTAAAAAGATAGGTCGCATTAATCATTCTGTAGTTTTTAAAAATACTATCCCCTGTTTTACTAAAAGGTCGCACTCTACCTTGATCAAAACGAAATTTAGACCTATGATTTTTACCTTGATAGACTTTCATAAACTGCTCTTCTAAGAGGTGTAGCTCCATATCTGGACTCTGGTAACTACTCCTTAGAAAAACATCGTACAATACCGGCTCGACACTGTGATTCTCTTCCAGTCGTGAAATCACTTTTAATAAAATTTCTCTGGCAGAAATATTAGTCAAAACAATCTCATCTAATTGTTCATTTAAAGATTGCATAAACACCGTGTCACTTGTAAAATCTTGTGCCCTTATGCTTTTTGTTTTGTAGCCCAAAAAGGATATTGTTATAGAATCGTTTCTGGAAATCCCCTTTAGAATTGCGTAACCGTCCTCATTTGTAATTGTTCCTTTCGCTTTATCTTGACTGTCAAAAACGTGAACAAAAGAAAGAGGAGAATTGTCTGTGCTGTCTACTACATACAGTTTTAAACGTTCTTCTTGAGAAAAACCTTGAAAAGAAATAGAAAGAAATAGTATGGCCTGGACGAGTCTCTTTATACGTTTAATTTAAAGATAATTACATCAAATATTGTTCAGATTACTCATTATATATGTATGTTGTTCTTTTAAAAATAAGCAAAAAGCTAGCACACTTAATTCATTCGTATATCGAAATGCGAATACTTCGAATTCTCTTCTAGCGCTTATATTTCCTTTCTGAATTAAAACCGGAACTTTAAAGAAAGTATCGAAAATCTAGGAAGCAGCCGGTAGGATGTGGTCGCTGTACCAATGTCTGAAACACTAAAACTACGAAAGGTTTCTGTATTGAACAGGTTGCGTGCATCTAGGGAAATGCTGAGTTTATTTGGGATGAGCTGTAGGTCAAAATCAATATCCAGAAAATAATAAATATTATCAGTTTCTAAATTTCCGAAGAAATACCGCTCTCCGGCCACTTGTATGGTGAACTTACCCGAAAAAACAAACGAAAGATCGAGAAAGCTCAAGTTGTCTGTAAAAGAGTTGGAGAAGGCATCGGTCGCCACCTCGTTGCTCGTCCATTTTGTGCCTGCGTGGTAGTTGAAGAAGTCTGTAAACCCTGAGCGCAGTTCAAGGCCATACGTATAATTGACAGTTTTCACCTCACGCTCGCCGCTGTTGTTGACGATGTTTTTATAATTTGATGTGGTATAGCCCAAATCTACTTTGAGGTTGGACCGTAGGAATTTAAAATAGCGGTCTACTTTTGTCGTTGCACTAAACAATTCCCGGTCGCTAAAAAGCACTTTTTCTGAAAGGGCATAATTCTGCTTCACCACAGAACGTGTCGAAAAGAAGTCGTGGTTTTTTGTGTAAAAAACAAACGTATTGGCAAAAAAGCGGTCGGTCCATTCCCCAAGTTCGTGGTTCAAAAGCAAGGTGGATGCATTCAGTTGGTTAAAGGTGCCCGTTCCCGATTGGAATGACCGGAAACCCGTCAATACCGCCTCGTCATAAACATCCAAAATCTGTGCATTGGTGGTGTTGAAGGAATAGCTTGTCCTGATTTTGTTCTTAGCAGTGATTTTCCAATCCAGACCCAAGGAGGGATTTGCAAAAAACGGAGTTTCTCCACCATCAAAACCTTCGTAGTTAAGGGAATTAAAAAACTGATGAAGTTCCAGCTTGCCCGTTAGCGCAAATTTTGCGATCTCCCATCGATAACTGGCCTTGGCATATAGATCATTTACTGCATAACTGGTCTGATTCTGAAAACCACCAGGTCGTTGCGCTAAGGTATTTCCATCCAAAAGGCTGAAACGCGTGTCCAGTTCATCCTTGCGGTATTGATTGCCTATTTTAAGTTCAAAAAGATTTCCACGATCCCGGCGGTCCAACAGATGCGCTTCAAAGCCTGCAAAAAGCATGGTGTTATTCGCCGACTGGGCCACATTGTCAATACCTTCGGTATCATCAAAAAGCTGCTCGTAGAAAAAGCGGTTGATCGTATAGTTTTGTGGGGTATGTTCCCGGATGAGCCTGCCCGTGAAAAGCAGGGCTTTTTTATCTTGTATTTTGTTGGTGTACGTCAGTTTTTGGTCAAAGAGTTCATTATTGCCTTGCAGCTGTTGTAGCGTGGATACCTCATTAAAGAGCAGGTTGGAAGTGCCCCGCGTGGCTCCTGAATTGTATTTGGTGGTCGCTTCCAGCATTTTCGTTTTTGACAGGTCATAGGTCAGGTCGAGCTTGCCAAAACCTGTTCGCTGTTTTTCCCTGAAGGTAAAATCTTCGGTATTGGTAAAATTCGTTCCACTTGCGGTAAAGGTCTCCGTGCTGTTCCGGAAAAAGTCGTTTTCGTCCCAATTAAAAAAGCCCAGCGTCTTGATTTTAAGTTTTTCGGTGGGATTGAATATCGCGTTGAGCGACAACAGTTCGGCGTTGTTAAAATTAGTACGATCTGCTTTAAAGCCCGGCGTGCTGCTGCTAAGGCCGAGGAGGGTGCTGGCCTGCTCATTATCGCCCAGGCTGCCCGGCTCGTTGCTGTGACGGGGACGGATAAGGCTGCTGATGTCGCCCGTGGCATCATAACCGGTATTGTTGAGGTTGGTCAAAAAGTAATATTTGTTCCTTTTGCCAAAGTTCATCAGGTTGGCACGCACCTCATAGCGGTTTTCTGAAGCAAGGCCATAACCTAATTCTGTGTTGCCAAACCATATGCGTTTATAGTCTTCGCTTAGTTTGAGGTTTAAAGCAACTTTATTACTTTCCTCGACCCCCTTGAGTAGACGGTTGTTGGAGTAGTGTTTAAATATTTCCAGTTCTTCTATGGGGTAGGCGGGCATATTTTTGCTCAGCACTTTATAGCCCTTTTCAAAAAGGTCATCCCCATCTACCATCAGTTTTTCTATTTCCTGATTCCCAACTTTTATGGTGCCATCGGCCTCTATGTTAAGTCCGGGGATTTTCTTGAGTAGGTCTTCGACTGTTTCCTCATCGCCTTGTGCGAAAGCTTGGATGTTGAAGGTTATAGTGTCTTCTTTAATACGAATAGGCCTTTCCCCTTTGATAATTATTTCAGTCAAATTATTTATTTTGGGGGTCACGGAAATTCTTAAATGTAAACTGTCTGCTGCCGAAATTAACTCTAATGGGATTGATTTCTGTTGATAGGACAAAGCGGTAACATATAGATTGAATTTGCCTGGCTCTTCTACTTGGAGCATAAACTTTCCGGTTGTGTCTGTAAATGTATAAGCCACCACGTTTCCACTTGGCGACTTTAAAATTATACTTGCGGAAACACCTTTGAGCGTTGTGCTATCTGTTACGCTTCCTTTTAGAATGGATTGGCCCAATAAAAAATGCGGGATAAAGCAGATAAGCAGGTATATTAATCCTCGGCAGCTACTTCCCATTCATAGATTAATTCTTTACCATTTCGGGGCGTTTTAAATTCCAAATTATTTGCACCTCTTGGCAATACTTTTAAAATTTTTTCTCGAAACCTGCTTTTATCTTCAAGTACGTAATTCTTTAAAGGTAGTTGTCTTCCATTAAAAGATAAAATTCGGGTTACTTCTCCTTGGAAATCTCCAATTATATTTTCCACTTTTTCCGCTTTCCAAACATATCTCGCAGATTCATCTTGAATTTCTAATATAAGACCTGGAAGACCGGAAAATTTCCAAGGCCCTGACTTGAAAGGCAATTCTGGTGCATACCAAGCAATATAGTTGCGCCCTCTAAATGTTGTCTCGCCAAGATGACAAGTATTTCCCCCAATAATTTTCACGCTATCTCTTAATATCCAATTTAGAGTAGGTCTCGTCTCTAATACATTGACACCTTTCGAAAAAACTTGTTCTCCAGAAATTAATTTATTTTTTGTAAAATCGGTGTAATTGAATTTGGTGGATTTTGATCCCAATTGAATTTTGATTTTTCCATCATCTTCAAGAATTTTATCTTCATAGTTTTCATTTATTTCATAAAACAATGATTGAGTCAAATTCTCATTTATCAAGAGGGATGCTTCTTTGGTTCTAGGGCTTTCAGTATTTAAATAGAGTTTATACTTAATTTTTGTGATTTTTTGATGTTTCTGTGCGGCTACTAAGTGAAACACAGATAAAAAAATTAAAGTCAGCCTAATATATTTTTGATAGTAGCACATTTTTTTGTTTGAAATTTTAATTTAAGGGAAAGTTGTTATGCTACTTTCCCTTTAAAGAGTTATTATTTTAAAATAGTATAAATTTCATATAAAGCGATTATCGTATCACCAAGTTCTTTACACTCTTCTCCACTTTCCGTTTCAACTGTCCCTTTAGCGGTAAAAACAACTTCTCCATCCGTATTAGAGATTTCAATATCAATCTGACAAGTTGTATAATCAAAATTGTCGATAAGATTATCGTTAGAAAAACCAGCAAACGATGAGCCACAAGTAAGAATGAGAGATAGTGCAATGAGTAATTTTTTCATTTTGACATTTATTTTATTAAAACCACCACCAGAAATTTAAAGTCGCTGTTTCGGCTTTTCCGACCTTGTTGATCAGTAATTGGATTTCTGAGTCTAATATAAATTCCTTCAGCAGGCTGGGCTAACTCAATATAATTTGTTCTGAAAATCAACAAGTTAAAAATCAAGAAAAAAAAATGAGTTCGCAAAATGATAAATGTTAATTGCAAATAATTGAAAAGAGGTTGGAAATGAGTATTGGTAAATATGAAATCTGCAAGTAATAGCTAAAGAGATGTATATCCAATAATAATACACAAGATGTCCGTCGCTTTCTACTGCTCATAAATAGGCAATTAATTTGCCAATTTGAGCTTATACTGAAATAAGTTTTGCTTTTGCGACCAAATAACAATCTTTAAGCTGTAAAATTTAATAAATACCGATTCGGGATAGGATTGAAAAAAATTATACTTTGGCTGTTAGAGAAGGGTTAAAAGGTGATTTACTTCTTTGTGCTCGTGCATTGATAGTATCTTTGCTCCGAGAAATGGTTCAGACTCCCATAAATTCCATCTTTGATCAATCTCCCAAGTTGTCAAAACTGAGGGATTCCAGGTTAAATCAGGAGCCAGAGTAAACCTGATTGATTCAATCGGCTCTGCACTTTACCTCGATGACACCAAAAACTTTTAAATATTCAGTTCTTATTTATCTCCTTAAGTGATGAGGTTTTCTCGATAATCAAGAGTCTGAAGTTTTAAAGACTACGTAATTCCAACATCGTAACATTCATAATATCTATTTACACCAATTTCCACAGATTAATTGATTTAGCTGTCTTGTTCTGGGGGAAAAGCTGCAAGTATAAGATTGACAAGGGGAATTAAGAACAACCATTTAGAGAAAGCAGTATCATTCAATCTCCTAAAACCTAAGCTAAGCAGAGGCATAAGAACGATAAGTTTTGCAATAATTTCAAAGATTCCTAAATTCGGAAACATTGCAAATAATACTCCCATAATTGGATAAATCACGAAATACATGAATATGACAAACGTCCAAAACTCCTTACGTGTAGCTTTGCTTTTGATATCAAAAACTTGCTTAATCGGATCAATTAAATATTTCATACGGTTGATATTTATTTATAGACAATTTTCATACATACAGGAACCAATTTCCATATCGATACAACCCCATCCTTCTAAAGCGCAAATCAATTTTTCAAATGTATTCATTTCCCTATAAATAGAGTGTTTGACGCATTGTTGGATACCACGAAATGAGCATTCCTTTCTTCGAGGATAACGGTCGTCACAATGACCATCGTGCTCATTTTCACAGCTTGACGCCATTACTAGTCCATCCTCTATTAATATGACAAGGTCAATTTCATTGTTACTTTTGTGTAGAATCACTCCGTCTACTTCATTGATATTTTCTTCCAAATATGAACTCAAAACATTTTCATCAAGATTGTCGTAATCTATGGGCAATTCCATATTGGTTCTAAACTCAATTTCTATACTTTCATCCTTTCTTTTTTCAGGAACGGCAATTCCTTTCTTCGATGCGAGCTCAGCTATATACAATTTACTAGATTTGAAAGAATTGCTATATTTTTCAACCTCAATTTTTATTTCATTTTCAAATGATTCAGAGTGTGTCTCAACTTCATCGTTTTCGCAGGAGTTCTGGATCATCAATGTAAGAAGAACAAGATAGAAGAATAATTTTTTCATTATTGTGTTTTTTAGAAGTTACGTGCCTATGATCAACAAAGTCGCTTTTCCGACTTTGTTGATCAGTAATTAGATTTTTGAGTCTAATATAAATTCCTTAGGCAGGCTGGGCGAACTCAAAATGAAATGTTCTGTAATTCAACAAGTTAAAAATCAAAAAAAAAAAAATGAGTTTGCAAAATGATAAATGTTAATTGCGAATAATTGAAAAGAGGTTGGAAATGAGTATTGGTAAATATGAAATCTGCAAGTAATAACTGAAAGAGTGGTATATTCAACAATAATACATAAGAAATCCGTCGCTTTACAGTACTCATAAATAGGAAGTTAGACGGAAATTTTAGCTCCTTCTGAAATAAATTTTGCTTGTATGAATGAATAACAATCTTTTAGCTATAAAATTTAATAATTACCGATTCGGGATAGGATTGAAAAAAATTATACTTTGGCTGTTAGGGAAGTAAAGAGGTTAACTTCAGTTTACGCTTTCAAGTTGAGACAACATTGTTTACAGTTTTAATTCAATTCCCAGCCTTAAAAACGAAAGTGTTCAACCTTCATCCTTGATTGCACTGTAAGATGCCAAAAGAGTAAACTTTTTGAAATTATAGCCAACTTTTGGTCGGTAATAAAATCCGCCGAACCATTCGTCAAGCCAAATTGCTCCATAGCCCAAATCTATGCCGGTCAAGAAATTTTCGGTAAGGTCAATTCGACTTGCTACCGCGATTGGAAATAAATCAATACGATCTGAATTGTTAAAAATCAATCCCGAATATCCTACTGCTGGACCCAAGGATATTTTTTCATTGACCGGAATGAGATAACTTAAATCTGATGTTAGTAATAATCCCTTATCGGGGTAAGATCCTACATTTGTGCCAACCCCAAGTTCTAGCCGCCACTTGTTTTGCGCAAAGACCGAAATTGTAGAAAGCAGCAGAATTATAAAAGCAAAAAGGTTTTTAATCATAATCATCTAGCTTTGTGAGCAATAAATATAGGGTGGAAAAATTTTGGTTTGAGTATAATTGTCAATTATTTTTTAGATAATAGTATTCCGAAGCAGAAATTGAGATTCAAACCCTCTTAAACTCACGATAAAATGCATTCTCATGTTTTGAACCCCGCGGCAACGCCTTATCTTTGCGCCCAGAAATGGTTCAGACTCCCATAAATTCCCTTTTTGCCCGGTCCCCACAGTTAGAAAAACTGAGGGATAGCTGTGTTCAGCCTGAAAGTAGGACCACAATTTCTGGAGTCATCGGCTCCGCACTTTCCTTCGTTTTGGCAGATAGTTTTAAAACCGCTCGCAAACCTTTCCTGATCATTATGAGCGATAAGGAAGAGGCGGCCTACTATCTTAATGATCTCGAGCAGTTGCTGAAAAAAAACAATGTGTTGTTTTTCCCCGGTAGCTACCGCCGCCCTTACCAAATTGAAGAAACGGACAATGCCAATGTGCTGCTGCGCGCAGAGGTTTTAAACCGAATCAATTCCCGAAAGAAACCAGCGGTCATCGTCACTTATCCCGATGCGCTTTTTGAAAAAGTAGTCACCCGAAAGGAACTCGACAAAAGCACATTGAAGATTTCAGTAAACGATAAGCTGTCGCTTGATTTTGTCAATGAGATGCTTTTTGAATACAGCTTTAAACGTGTGGATTTTGTCACCGAACCTGGTGAATTTTCCGTGCGTGGCGGGATCATCGATGTGTTCAGTTTTTCGCACGACGAGCCGTACCGCATTGAGTTTTTTGGTGATGAGGTAGATAGCCTGCGCACATTTGACGTAGAAACCCAACTTTCAACAGAAAAGATCAAGAAGCTTTCGATCATGCCAAACGTCGAGAACAAAAAGCTTCAGGAGAAACGGGAATCTTTTTTAAAGTATATCGCTTCGGAGACTGTGGTTTTCACGAAAGATCTCAAGCAATTTAGCGACCGTATCGATCTCAATTTCGCGAAAGCGGAAGAAGCCTTTGAAAACCTTTCGCAGGAAGTAAAACGCGGCACGCCCGAAGAACTGTTCTGCAATTCGGCTTTGATCAGGAAACAGTTGCTGGATTTTTCGTTGGTGGAAATAAAAAATGTCAGTCTGAGCGCTCCCGATAGCCATCGGGACGAAGGGCGACACACTCAAATCTCTTTCCACCAACAACCGCAACCTGCTTTTAACAAGCAGTTTGATCTTCTGATCAACAACTTAAACGAAAACCACGAAGCCGGTTACACCAACTATATTTTCTGCGGAAGCGAGCAACAGGCCAAGCGTTTTCACGACATTTTTGACGATTCGCATCTGAATGTCAAGCAATATGACACGGTAATACTTCCTTTGTATCAGGGCTTTATCGATGAGGATCTGAAAGTGGCTTGTTACACCGACCATCAGATTTTTGAGCGTTACCATAAATTTAAACTCAAGGACGGCTACGCCAAAAAACAGGCGATTACTTTAAAGGAACTGACCAGTTTGCAAATTGGCGATTACGTCACCCACATCGATCACGGGATCGGGAAATTTGGTGGGCTTCAGAAAATTGACGTCGAGGGCAAACGGCAGGAAGCGATCAAATTGATTTACGGGGAGCGCGACGTACTTTATTTAAGCATTCACTCGCTGCACAAAATCACCAAGTTCAACGGAAAAGACGGCAAACCGCCGCAGATTTATAAACTGGGAAGCGGCGCCTGGAAAAAACTTAAACAGAAAACTAAAACCAAGGTTAAGGAAATCGCCTTTAACCTGATCAAGCTTTACGCGAAAAGGAGGACCGAAAAAGGTTTTGCCTTTGGGCCGGATACCTATTTACAAAACGAACTCGAAGCGAGCTTTATTTACGAAGACACCCCAGATCAAAGCAGCGCCACCGAAGCCGTAAAAGTTGATATGGAAAATGAACGCCCAATGGATCGTCTCATCTGCGGTGACGTGGGTTTTGGTAAGACCGAAGTGGCCATTCGTGCCGCATTCAAAGCAGTGGATAATGGGAAGCAGGTTGCCGTTTTGGTGCCGACCACGATTTTGGCGTTTCAGCATCATAAGACGTTTACAGAACGGTTAAAGGATTTTCCCGTGACGGTGGAATATTTGAACCGTTTTCGCACTGCCAAAGAAAAACGGGAAACCCTCGCCGACCTTGAAGCCGGTAAAGTGGACATCATCATCGGCACCCATCAACTCACCAATAAGAATGTCAAGTTCAAAGATTTGGGATTGCTTATCGTGGATGAGGAACAGAAATTTGGAGTGGCGGTTAAGGACAAACTTAAAACCATAAAAGAAAATGTTGATACGCTTACGCTAACGGCAACGCCCATTCCGCGGACGTTGCAGTTCAGTTTGATGGCGGCTCGCGATCTGAGCACCATTACCACGGCACCGCCCAACCGGTATCCTATTGAATCGCACATCATCCGCCTGACGGAAGAGACCATTCGCGATGCGGTTTCTTACGAAATACAGCGTGGTGGCCAGGTGTTTTTTATACATAACCGTATTGAAAATATCAAGGAAGTTGCCGGGATGATTCAGCGGTTAGTACCGGATGCCAAAGTAGGCGTTGGCCATGGGCAGATGGAAGGGAAGAAGCTTGAAGAATTGATGCTTCGGTTTATGAATGGTGATTTTGACGTTTTGGTCTCTACCACAATTGTGGAAAGCGGTCTCGATGTGCCCAACGCCAACACGATTTTTATCAATAATGCCAATAATTTTGGACTTTCAGACCTGCATCAAATGCGGGGACGCGTGGGCCGAAGCAATAAAAAAGCGTTCTGTTATTTCATCACGCCACCCCTTTCTGCAATTACCGATGACGCCCGTAAGCGTATGGAAGCGCTGGCGCAGTTCAGCACGTTGGGCAGCGGATTCAACATCGCGATGAAGGATCTGGAAATTCGTGGTGCCGGTGATTTACTGGGTGGAGAACAAAGCGGATTTATCAACGAAATCGGTTTTGATACCTACCAAAAAATCTTGGGCGAAGCCATCGACGAATTGAAAGAAGACGAGTTCGCAGATTTGTATGCAGACCAAATGAAGCCTGGCGACCCCAAGGAATGGGTGAAGGATACGTTGATCGATTCAGATTTTTCCATTTTATTTCCCGACGATTATATCAATAGCATCACGGAAAGGCTTTCGCTGTACACCGAACTGAACAATCTCAAAACCGAAGAAGAACTAAATACCTTTGAGAAACAGCTGATCGACCGTTTTGGCGAACTTCCGCCGCAGGCCGAAGATTTGTTGAATTCCGTGCGTATCAAATGGATCGCATCCCATTTTGGTATGGAAAAGATCACGATGAAAAACAAGAAGCTCATCGGTTTTTTCATTTCAGACCAGCAGAGCAAATTCTATCAAAGTCCGGCGTTTTCGCGTGTGCTTCAGTTTGTTCAAAAACATTCCAACAGGGTTACCCTTAAAGAAAAGAAAACTACCAAAGGATTACGTTTGCTACTTACCGCCGGCGGGATTTCTTCAGTAGAAAAGGCCTTGCAGGTGCTTTCTCCTTTGATGCCGGAAGAGGTCGTTTCTGCTGAATAGATTTACTCATCCATAAAAGAGGCTGTCTTAAAAGTTAATTCGACCGTCAATTCGAGCGCACTCGAATACATTAAACAACCCTAACTTTGTTACAAAATCTGACTAAATTAACCCTAACTTTGTTACAATAATTAATAAAATTAACCCTAACTTTGTGTAAATTAAGTTGAATAAATGTTTCATAGGGATATTATTACAGACTTATTGGAATGGAAAAAGGAGGAAAACCGAAAACCTTTAATCCTTCGTGGAGCCAGGCAGGTGGGCAAGACCAGTACTGTTCATCTCTTTGGCAAAAGTTTCAAGCAATACGTTTATCTAAACCTAGAGTTGCCCAAAGACCGAAAACTTTTCGAAGAATATGCAGATTTAGATCATCTTGTTCAAGCCCTGTTTTTTGACCGAAACCAGAATGCACAGGAACCTGATACGCTGATTTTTATTGATGAAATACAAGCATATCCACCGGCAATACAGCAGTTGCGCTATTTTTTGGAGCAAAAACCAGAACTTTTTGTGATCGCTGCCGGCTCTCTGTTAGAGAGTGTATTTGATATCGACATTTCCTTTCCTGTGGGCCGGGTTTCTTTTTTGGCCGTTCGTCCCTTGAGCTTTTCCGAATTTCTGGCCGTAACCGGAGAAGACCAAGCCTTAAAACTGTTGCAGACCGTGCCGGTACCAGACTTTGCACATACTAAGTTATTGCAGCTTTTCCACAGATACACCTTAATCGGCGGAATGCCGGAAATTGTAAAGGCTTACGCTGAAAAAAAGGACTTGACCCAATTGCCCAAACTGTATGACGGCCTGCTGATCCCGTATCTTGATGATGTTGCGCAGTATGCTTCAAACGAAGCAAACGCTCGGGTTCTTCGTCACATCATTCAGACCGCGATGACCGTCGCGGGCAGCCGTATCACCTTTCATGGTTTTGGAAAATCCAATTACAAATCACGTGAGATTGGCGAGGCCTTCCGAACGCTGGAGAAGGCATTTTTCGTTAAACTGATCTATCCCGTCACCCAAAATGAGTTGCCGCTGCTACCTGATATCAAAAAATCACCGCGGCTGCAATTGCTTGATACTGGCTTGGTGAATTACTACTCGGGGATTCAAAAGCAATTGTTGGGTATTGCAGACCTGAACGGAGCCTATCGTGGCCGGATTACCGAACATATTGTTTATCAAGAGTTGCTTTCGCTGGAAAAAAGCCTGTTGCACCATCCCCATTTTTGGGTTCGCGACAAAAAGACCTCTCAGGCCGAAGTGGATGTGGTGCTCCCAATTGACGGAAAACTGATTCCTGTCGAAATTAAATCTGGTGCCGCCGGAAAATTGCGCTCCCTACACCAATTTATGAATCGATCTGACCTGTATTTTGGAGTACGCCTCTACGCCGGAAAGTTTTCAATAGAAAAGACCAAAACCATTGCAGGCAAACCGTTTTGGTTGATCAATCTTCCGTATTTCGCGGTTTCGCAAATTGAAGCATATATCAAATTCTATTTGAAACGGGATTTAAGATAAGTTAAGCCAGCTATTCAATTCCTTTACAGTCCAATTTAAACTACTTCAATTCACCTCGCAAAATCCGTTAATCCCCACAAACACTACAATGACGGGTAAATGACGGGTCAATGTAAAGGGAAGTATGTCCAATGAAAGCGCATTTGTTTTTAGTATTGCAGTGTCTAACATTCTTGTATTTTTAGATGCGCATCGACTACAAGAGCAATACTATGTCACTGATGAAACAACCACATTTAGGATTAAAAATTTTAGAGCTGCGTCAGCAAAAAGGATTGACGCAGGAAGAACTTGTAGAACAATGTAATATTTCTGTGCGAACCATTCAGCGTATAGAGGCCGGTGAAGTAACTCCACGTGTCTATACGATCAAATCCATTTTAGCAGCCCTTGATCGCGATTATGATGACTTGCAGGAATCGGTTTTTGAGCAGAAGGTCAAAAAAGCTTTTCTAATCGATATTGATGAAAGTAAAGATGTTTCCTTTTTATTTACTCAACTGAAACTTGGGTGGATTACGGGTATATTGAGTATGATCTGCTTTGTGTTCGTATTGATAGAAGATACCTATTACCTGTCAACCTCAAACTTCTACTTTGGCGAACTTTTTTACATCGTCTTGGGGAGCCTGTCCATTTTGATGTTTGCACTGCATATGCGTGCTTTTGTCTTGCTGGGCGAAATCTTTAAAAATAATTTTCTAAAAATTGTTGCCATCTTGTTTATAGCGGTGAACACGGTGGTACAGCTGTATTCGATAATTGATCTACACCTGACTTATTTGCCGCTCGAAGCTTATGCCGTTGTTAGCGGAATATTATTTGGGTTGATGTATGTTTTTTTTGGAATAGCCCTATTGAAGCTCAATGGCCTTGGAAGCTTACCCAAGGCAACCGGAATAATTCAAATTGTTATCGGTGCGATGTTTCTCACCATTTTTCTAGGAATTGTTGCGGCTCCCGCTAGTATATTAGTACAAGGGCTGAATGTGGCGATTATTTTGAATGCGATTCAGGTGATCAAAGGGCAGGTGAAAACTTCTGCTTCAGATAACGGCTAAAAATGATAAAAAGCATCCTCAAAGTGCTCCAGCTTCTCTTGTGTTTTATTCTTGAGGATAGCGATGATATCAAAACGTACTTCCACGTCGAGGTCATTTGCGATGACATATTCATTGGTAGCCTTGACGATATTTTTTATTTTCCCTTTGGAAACAAATTCCTGGGGATCGCCAAAAAATTCTGAGTTGCGGGTCTTGACCTCAACGATTACTAAGATGCCCGTTTCGCGCTCGCAGATAATGTCTATTTCCGCTTTGTCAAAATACCAATTGCGCTCCAGGATGGTGAAGCCTTCTCGCTCTAGATATTCGGCGGCATAAGCCTCGCCCCATTTTCCGAGTTCGTTGTGATTCAATGGTCAAAGTTGAGTTCTACAATTTCAGAAGTAATCTGTAGTTGAGCCTTTCGTCCTAAAATAAGTGTACGATTATCTACCACGTGTCCCGCCGGAAAGTCAAAACACACAGGGTAATCATATTCCTGCACGGCATTTAGAATAATTTCTTCGGTGGTTTTTCCAAAAGGTACGGCGTTGTCATTCATTTGGGTCATTCCGCCCACGATAAGGCCGGCCAGATTTTGGAGCATCCCGTTTCGCTTGAGATTCATCATCATCCGGTCGATGTGGTACAGGTATTCATCAAGATCTTCTATAAAAAGGATTTTTCCCGCCGTATTCAGGGCAGAAGCGCTTCCGCATAGCGAATAAAGTATAGACAGGTTTCCGCCTACCAAAATACCTTCGGCGGTGCCCAAACGGTTAAGGTTGCACGTGGGAATGGTATGGTTTAGGCTTTCACCGAAAAGGGCTTTTTTAAGAGACTCTTTCGCGGAAGCGGAAACTTTTTCAAAACCTACCGCCATTTGCGCGTGCAGGGTTGCTATGCCCAAATTGTGCACGTGGTTATGCATTACCGTTACATCAGAATAACCGATAATCCATTTGGGATTTTGCAAGAACTTGGAAAAATCGAGTTGGTCGATAATCCTGACCGTGCCATATCCCCCTTTAGCACACCAGATGGCTTTTATCTCAGGGTCGTCGAGCATCGCTTGAAAATCCTCCGCACGCTGCGCATCGGTGCCTGCCATTTGATGCTCAAATAATCCTATCGTACTGCCCAGCCGAACCGTCAACCCTAAATTTTCCAGAAATTTCGAGGCATCGTAGAGTTGCTTTTTTTCTACAGATCGTGCCGTGCTAAGGATGCCCACGGTATCTCCCTGCACCAGCAACGGTGGCTGTTTGTCCCTATTTAAATATGACGGTCGCATCAGTTGAAAAGGCTTACATTTGATTTTCTTCTAAAAATATACATTAAATTTAGAGGTGGAAATGTAATTTTCGACGTTCTTAATTGTTTTATACCCATGATTTCAGATTGTAATACGGCTACGATTGCAGAATTTGTTCCGGCGACATCCTCAGCATGGAGCCAGAGCCTTGTTCGTCACGTGTACCGCAGGTTGGCGTATGGCGCAAGTGTTGGTGACTTGGCAACAGGAGCGGTTCAGTCTCCGGCAGAATTAATTGATGCCTTAATCAACGATGCGCTCGCCCATCCCAACATTCCTCAGCCCTCTTGGGCTTTTGATACCAAGCCGGATTATGAGAATACGCATCCTGAAGGAAATTATAACAGACAGGTAACCCTTTACAGAAATGAATGGCGTCTCACCGTCATCAATAGTTTTTATTCTAGTGGATTAAAGGCAAGGATGACGCTTTTTTGGCACAATCATTTCGTTACAGAACTGACTGATTACCGCCACCCCGGCTATCTGTATGAGTACTGGGACTTGCTCCAAACCTTTAGTCTTGGGAATTTCAGGGATTTTGTAGCTGCTATTGGCCTGACCCCGGCGATGCTGGAGTACCTCAACGGAAGACAAAATAAAAGGACCAGCCCCAATGAAAATTATGCGCGCGAACTTTATGAGCTCTTTACTTTGGGTGTGGGAAACGGGTACACCCAAAAGGATATTGAAGAAACCGCCAGGGCGTTGACTGGATATACTAGGAAAACCGTTGCAGGTGGTCCTATCACATTTGCCAATTTTCAATTTGATAAAGATGATAAAACCATATTTGGTCAAACCGGAAATTGGGGATACGATGATGTGATCAGGATTCTTTTTGAAGAACGCCCAGAGCAGATTGCGCGGTTTGTCTGCGAAAAGTTTTACGGATATTTTATAAGTCCGGAACCTCAGGAGGCCATAGTAAATGCATTGGCACAAACCTTTTTGGACAATAATTTTGAAATCGCTCCGGTACTTAGGCAATTATTTAAAAGCCAGCATTTCTTTGACGAAAGCATTGTAGGCTGCTTGGTTAAAAGTCCGTATGATTTGACGGTTGGTTTTGGGATTGAGAGCGGTCTTCAGGGCAACAACAACAGGAATGCGATTACCTCCTTAATATTTCAATTTACCGAACTCTTGGGACAGACCCTTTTTAATCCAGTTGACGTGGCCGGTTGGCCCGGAGATAAGCAATGGATCAACAGCAGCACGATAAGTGGGCGGTGGATCGGCCTTGAACAGTATTTGCAATTTATGTGGATTCATGATGAGGAACAGTTTCGGGAGTTGGGAAAAAACCTTAGCGGTGACAGTAGCGATCCGGAGGTTATTTCCCGGGGAATTATTGATAGTTTTTTGACTCGCCCGCTTCAGACCGAAACAGAATACCAAACCGCGGCCACCGTTTTTAAATGGGAAGTTCCAGAGAATTACTTTGAGGACAGCCTATGGAATTTAAACTGGGAATCAGCGCCGTACCAGGTCTATTTACTATTGGTTCACATCACCCAGCTCCCTGAATTTCAACTCAAATAGGCTATGTGCGAAACCAAACATACGAAGAATACTTACGGTAAGCACCAAAAATTAGATCGTGCCCACGATGTCGAGCACGAAAAATGGTCACGCCGAAGCTTTATGCAAATGTTGGGTCTGGCCGGTAGCGGAACAGTGATGCTGGGTGGCGCTGCCATTGCTGCAAACCGCCCGGCACCACTTACCGCAGCGCTTTACAACAATGATAGCGATCATATCTTGGTGCTCATACGTTTAAAAGGTGGGAACGATGGCCTAAGTACGATTGTCCCAATATTTGATTACGACCGTTATGCACAGGCGCGTCCCACGATTAAGTTGGCAGAGAATAGTCTGTACAAGCTGAACCCAGACTTCGGGATTCCTGAATCACTGTCTAGTTTACAGGCGATGTGGGGTGAGGGCGCAATGCGGGTAGCCAACAATGTGGGTTATGCAGACCAAAATCTCAGCCACTTTAAAAGTTCGGACATTTGGGCTACTGGTGATGTTGGTGGAACCGATCCCACTGGATTTCTTGGAAAATACTTTCAGGGGGAGTATCCTGATTTTTTGACCAACCCACCTCAGGAACCGGCGGCCATTCAAATAGGGAGTCTTGGCAACTTGCTTTTTCAAGGTGACGAAAGTAATTATGCTTTTGCCCTTTCTGACCCTGACCAATTGGCCCAAGTGGCAGAAAGTGGAGCACTTCACGATGTAACCCAGTTGCCCGGATGCACCTATGGCGATCAGTTGGGATTCATTCGGGGAACGATCAACAGCACCTTGCAGTATTCTGAAATTTTGCACAGCACCTATCTTGCCGGCAAGAACAATGCAGACTATGAGCGTAATTCCTTCTCCAATCAATTGGCAATTATTGCGCGGATGATCAAGGGCGGGCTAAAGACCAAGATCTATATGATCACCTTAAATGGTTTTGATACGCACGCCAATCAGCCCGACCGACATTCGATCCTTATGAACCGGCTTTCTAAAGCAGTCAGCGCTTTCTATTCAGATTTAAAATCGAGTGGCGATGACAAACGTGTTCTGAGTATGACCTTTTCAGAATTTGGCCGAAGGCTGGAAGAAAATGGGTCGAACGGTACAGATCACGGGGCAGCCTCGCCGGTGCTGTTCTTTGGTTCTGGTCTTAATGGCAATGGCTTTTTGGGCGGGAAGCCAGATCTTCAGGATTTAGAAGGTCCCGGCAACCTCAAGCACGCCGTTGACTTTAGGGCGCTTTACGCAAACGTCCTGCAAGATTGGCTATGTGTTCCACAGAGCACAGTGCAAAGCCTTTTTCCGGGGGTTTCGTTGACCGATTACGATCTGGGCTTCTCCTGTGAGGGACTCGGTGGTCAGCGGTCGGCACGTCCGGTATACGAGCATTATGCCAGTTATTCTAACGGGGAAACTTTTATCAATTTCACACCAAAATCCAGCGGAAGGGTCAAAGTCGTTCTTTACAATCTGTTGGGACAGCAGGTTGCAACGCTTTACGATGCCTTTACTGTGGCCGGTTTTCAGCAGTTCGAAGTTAGGAGGCAGGCGGGAGAACTTTCATCCGGGCAATATATTTATGCGATAGAGCAGGAGGGTAGGAGGTACAGCAAGACTTTTTTACTCAAATAAGGGAGATTGTTTCGCTTTCGCGGAAGCTATTCAGGTGGTTTCCCTCACTAAACAATATCTTTGCGCTTTTAGTCAAGACACACTATGAGCACACCCAAAAGATATACAATTACCGCCGCCTTGCCCTACACAAACGGCCCCATTCACATTGGTCATCTGGCCGGCGTTTATGTGCCCGCAGACATTTATTCCCGTTATTTGCGTTTAAAAGGTGAAGATGTTGCCTTTATCTGCGGTAGCGATGAGCACGGTGTGGCAATCAGCATCAAAGCCAAGAAGGAAGGCATCACACCTCAGGAAGTGGTGGACAAATATCACGGAATCATCAAGCAATCCTTCAATGATTTTGGGATTTCCTTTGACAACTATTCCCGCACTTCTGCGCAAGTACATCACGATACCGCTTCCGAGTTTTTCAAAACGCTTTACGACAAAGGCGATTTTGTAGAGGAGGTGACGGAGCAACTCTACGATCCCGAAGCTGACCAATATTTGGCAGATCGCTTTGTGACCGGAACCTGTCCCAAATGCGGCCACGACGAGGCTTATGGCGATCAATGTGAAAATTGCGGTTCGTCACTCAACGCCACCGACTTGATCAATCCCAAATCAACCATTTCCGGAGCAAAGCCGGTGCTGAAAGAAACCAAACATTGGTTTTTGCCGCTGGAACGCTATGAAGATTTTCTAAAAAAATGGATTCTTGAGGATCATAAAAAAGATTGGAAACCCAATGTTTATGGGCAATGTAAATCCTGGATCGATGACGGATTGCGACAACGTGCGGTAACCCGCGATCTCGATTGGGGCATTCCCGTACCAGTTAAAGGTGCTGAAGGAAAGGTGCTTTATGTTTGGTTTGATGCGCCCATCGGTTACATTTCTTCCACCAAAGAGTGGGCAAAACGGGAAGGTAAAAATTGGGAAGACTACTGGAAAAGAGACGATACTAAATTGGTGCATTTTATTGGGAAGGACAATATTGTTTTTCACTGCATCATTTTCCCAAGTATGCTCAAGGCAGAAGGCAGCTATATTTTGCCAGACAACGTTCCGGCAAATGAATTTCTAAATTTAGAAGGAAACAAACTTTCCACCTCAAAAAATTGGGCAGTCTGGTTGCACGAATATCTGGAAGATTTTCCCGGTCAGCAGGATGTGCTTCGATATACTTTGACTGGGAATGCTCCTGAAACCAAGGACAATGATTTTACCTGGAAGGATTTTCAGGCGCGGAATAACAGCGAACTGGTAGCTATCTATGGAAATTTCATCAACCGTGCTTTGGTGCTGACGCACAAATATTATGACGGAAGCATTCCGCAGCCGGGTGCTTTTTCCGAGGAAGACGTGGAGGTGTTGGAAACTTTGAAGAAAGCCCCGGAAGTACTTTCTACTTCATTGGAGCGGTACCGCTTTCGCGAAAGCCAAAACGAATTGATGAACATAGCACGTTTAGGGAACAAATACCTCGCCGACGCCGAGCCGTGGAAAACCATTAAAACCGATGAGGTCCGAACGAAGACCGTGATGTTTGTCGCCCTTCAGGTAGCCGCGACACTGGCCGTTTTGAGTGAGCCATTTTTGCCGCACACTTCAGAAAAGCTTCGGAAAATGCTTAACCTGAGCGATGATCCCGCAGCCCGTTTGCGAACGGATCTCGAAAAACTAAAATGGACCGATATCGCCGGTGAAGGCCCCTATTTAAAACCGGGTTACACCATCAATATAGCCGTATTGCTTTTTAGCAAAATAGAGGACGATCAGATAGAAAAACAATTGGAAAAATTAGAAAAGACGAAGATGGATAATAAAGTCCCCCTAACCCCCGAAGGGGAAACATCAAACGATTCTGCTGCTGCGGAATTAAAGATTTCCGCCTCCGCGGAAATGAAAAGTGTTGCCACTCAAAAAGAGACGATTACGTATGAAGATTTCACTAAGTTGGATATGCGGGTAGGCACCATTCTGGAAGCCGAAAAGATGCCTAAGGCCGATAAGCTTTTGGTTTTGAAAGTTGACACAGGCATTGACCTAAGAACCATCGTTTCTGGGATCGCAGAACACTTTTCACCGGAAGAAATCATCGGGAAACAAGTGACCGTTTTGGTAAATCTCGCCCCACGCAAACTTCGTGGCACCGTGAGCGAAGGCATGATCCTGATGACCGAAGATGCAAATGGGAAATTGGTGTTTATGAATCCTGACAAGTTAGGAGTGGTTAATGGTGCAGCCTTGAGTTAATACTAAACTATCCAAATAATTATGACAGTTTGATCTAAAATGCTACATTTGATGAGTTGAGTCTTATGAAATACCCACCATTAATAAATGCACCCGTTAGAGAAACAGTGTTTTCAATATCTTATGAAAACATTGTTGATTCAAATTGCTACGATAATTTTTCTCAATTAGAAAATATAAAAAAACAATTTCCAGAGATAAAGAAAGCTGCAGATAAAACATTTAATTTAAGTGAAACAGGAATTTCACTTAAATCAGATAATGTTGGATTTGATTTGAAAAATGACAATGAAATTCTTAGAATAAGACAAGGACAATTCTCATATCATTTTATAAATAAGTATAAGCCATTTGAAATGATATTGGAATCATTTTCAAAGCTGTGGCTGGAATTTGATTCAGTAACCAAAGATACTCTAAAGCCTACCAGTTGTTCTGTAAGATATATTAATTTGATCGAACTTGAAAAGGAGGATTTACCTTCTCGCTTAGTTCAAATATATCCAAAATATTCTAGTGATCGTAATATTAAGGGTTTTCAAAATAGTGTAAGGTTCAGCTATAGTGATAGACCTAATCATGAGGTGAATGTAGTATCGACAAAATTAAAAAGCGATAATATTTTAATTGATATAACAGTTAGTACTTTGCAAGAGCTTACAAATGACACGCTATCGATTAACGACATTTTGATACCCCTTCAAGAAATAAAAAACAAAGCTTTTTTTGATTCGATTACCGCACGGACGTTACTTAAATACTTAGACATTTAATTATGGGAAATCATTTAAATTTTATTACTGAAGAACTTCGCTTGAAGCAGTCTCAGTTGTACGGAGATAGTTATTCCGAGATAGAAAATAAGTTCGTTGTTCCTACATATAACGATCTTAGTATTCACACCTTAAAAGACTGGGAAAACAGTTTGATTAATTCCTATGATTTAAATGAAGTTCAGACTTTTACCTTGTCTGAATTTTTAAAGCAACTAAATTATGTTCTAAAAACTATCGATCCTCTAAAAATTGAGTCTATACGCACATCGACGATTGATGAAACCGATTTATTAGTATGGAGAGAGACTTCTAAATTTATAGTAGAACTTACTTTTGACGAAGATGGTTTTGTGATTTTTAGAAAAACTTTTAAGACCGATAAAGAAATGCAGAAAGGAATTTTTAATTCTGATTCAGATTTTCAATGGTTATTATTACAGTTTTTGTCTTAGATAATTGTGTGAGTTAGATTACATACCAGACTATCTTAAAGGAGCTGAATTAATAATCATACCTCAATTTTTGAACGGGGAATTATTGTTTTTCAGATGTAATCAAAGCCAATTATCTCACCCATACAATATCAGCTTAATTGATTTATCTCATAACCGTAACTTCTGTAGGCCCGAAACTTACAAACCCGATGATGTTCTGTGGAATACAGATGAGAATAAGAACTTTCAAAAATATATTGATAAATCGGTTGTAAGGCTTGAACTTATAATCCAACCTGGTGCCAATACTATTTCTAAAAGATTTTATAGTTCAATTGACGATACCCACTTCGTTGATATAGTTCTAAAGCATAAGCCCCTTTATTGCAATCAGGCACATTCTGCATTTGAAGTTAGTTATAATAGGACTATCGTCACTTGGGATAATTGGGATGATACATTAGGTCTAAAAAATGGATTGAGTAAACGCGTTGTAAAGGAACTGAGAAATGATATCCGTCAATTCTTGACTAAAATGATAATATCGGAAAGTGCCTCTAATAATGGGTTTGAATTAGTATCGTAAATTCTCAATTCAAACATCGAATGAAATTTATCCTCTCCTACCTTGAATCCCAAACCAACCTTCCAGAATCCAGCATCAAAAACTCCCTCCAGCTGCTGGCTGAGGATGCCACCATTCCCTTTATTTCCCGCTACCGCAAAGAACGCACCGGTAATCTTGACGAGGTGCAACTGGGCGAAATTGTAAAGTTTAAGGAACAGTTTGAGGCCCTGGAAAAGCGCAAAGCCACCATCCTAAAAGCTTTGGAAGAGCAAGAAGTTTTGACGCCAGAGCTTCAGCAGCAAATAGAGAAGACTATTGATCCGACCGAACTTGAAGATCTTTACCTTCCGTATAAAAAATCCCGAAAAACCAAAGCAGATACCGCCCGTGAAAACGGATTGGAACCTTTGGCCAAAATCATAATGGCTCAAAATACGCGGGATCTGGAACAGGCAACTTCCCGTTTTGTAAAAGAAGAGGTGAGTTCGACGGAAGAAGCTCTGGAAGGCGCCCGCCACATCATCGCCGAATGGATCAACGAGCGCACGGACATTAGGAACTATCTCAGAAGGCAATTGGAACGCCCCGCGCAGCTTGTTTCAAAAGTCGTGAAGACGAAAAAGGACGAGGAGAAAGCTTTAAAGTATAAGGATTATTTTGACTGGGAAGAGTCCCTTTCGCGCATTCCTTCACATCGCTTTTTAGCCTTGACCCGGGCCGCCGACGAAGGATTTGTAAGGCTAAAGGTAGAAATTGATAACGACCGTGCCCTGCAACATATGGAAGGCCGCCTGCTAAAATCTCAGGGAGCTTGTGCCGATCAAATTTCAACAGCAATTGCTAATGCGTATAAACGATTACTTTTCCCGGCCTTGAGTAAGGAAGCATTAAACCTTGCCAAAGAAAAGGCTGACAATGAAGCAATTTCCGTTTTCGCCAAAAACCTTCGCCAACTTTTGCTGGGTTCACCCCTTGGTGAAAAACGAATCTTGGCGATTGATCCTGGTTTTAGGACCGGTTGCAAAGTGGTTTGCCTGAATGAACAGGGCGGGCTGCAGCATAACGAGACCATTTATCCACATCCACCGAAAAAAGATACCAAAGGAGCAATGCGCAAGATCAGCTTTCTGGTTGATGCGCACAAAATAGAGGCCATAGCCATTGGCAATGGTACCGCCAGCCGCGAGACCGAACAGTTTATCAAACGGATGCAGTTCAACAGAAATCTTGAGGTATTTGTGGTGAGCGAAGCCGGAGCGAGTATTTATTCGGCATCAAAGATCGCGCGTGACGAATTTCCCAATTATGATGTTACGGTGCGTGGGGCGGTTTCCATAGGTCGCCGCTTGGCAGATCCACTCGCCGAACTGGTGAAAATTGACGCCAAGTCCATTGGGGTGGGGCAGTACCAGCACGATGTGGATCAATCTAAATTAAAAAACGAACTCGACCGCGTGGTCGAAAGTTGCGTGAATACGGTTGGTGTAAATATCAATACCGCGAGCGTGCCTTTATTGAGCTATGTTTCAGGAATAGGGCCAAAACTGGCGGAAAACATTTTTAATCATCGGGAAGAAAATGGTGCTTTCGCTTCGCGGAATGAAATTCTGGATGTGCCCCGTCTAGGCGCCAAAGCTTATGAGCAAGCCGCGGGTTTCCTGCGCATCAAAAACGCTGAAAATCCTTTGGATGATTCCGCAGTGCATCCCGAGCGTTATGAATTGGTCGAAATAATGGCCAAGAATTTAAAGGTTTCGGTTGAAGATTTAGTGGGAAACAAGAATGCATTGCAAAAAATTGACCTTTCGGGGTATGTTTCCGAAGCAGTTGGCCTTCCTACTTTAAAGGATATTCTTGGCGAACTGGAAAAACCTGGTCTTGATCCACGGGAACCGGTAAAAGCGTTTACTTTTAATCAGAACATCCGCACCATCGAGGATCTTGAAGCCGGGCAGCTATTGCCCGGAATTGTAAATAACGTTACCAACTTTGGTGCTTTCGTAGATATTGGTATTAAAGAAAGCGGGCTGATACATATTTCCAATTTGGCTGATGGTTTTGTAAGCGATGTCAATGCGCACATAAGTCTTCAGGAACAGGTGGTCGTCAAAGTTTTAGAAGTAGATATAAAGCGTAAGCGGATTCAGTTAAAATTGCATAAACTGAATCAATAGATGTTGTGCCACTAAGAAGTTGCCGCAACTTTAAAATCTGAAAGAGATACTGAAACAAGTTCAGCATAGCTATGCTTAAAATCGCATATCACCCCATTTATAAACATCCGCTTCCGGAAGGTCATCGCTTTCCAATGGAAAAATACGACCTGCTTCCCAAACAGCTTTTACACGAAGGGACGTGTACGGAAGATAATTTTTTTGAACCCAGTTTCCCTGCCGAAAAGTATCTGACCGCGGTACATACTTTGGAATATGTCACAAACCTAAAAGCGCTCAATATAGACCGCCGAGCGGAAAGAAAAACTGGTTTTCCTTTGTCTCAGGAGCTTGTAGATCGGGAGCAGATCATTGCGCAGGGTACGATTTTGGGATGTCGATATGCTTTGAAAAATGGCATTGCTTTTAACATCGCTGGCGGTACGCATCACGCGTATTCCGGTCACGGCGAGGCTTTTTGTCTGCTGAACGATCAGGCGATTGGTGCGCGGTATCTTCAGGCGGAAGGACTGGCCAATAAAATACTGATTGTTGATCTTGATGTGCACCAAGGAAACGGTACTGCCGAAATTTTTCAGGAGGACGATTCGGTGTTTACTTTTAGTATGCACGGGGCTGGGAATTATCCTTTTAAAAAGGAAACTTCAAATCTGGACATTGCCGTACCGGATGGCAGTGGGGATGAATATTATTTGAAGACCTTAAAAGAAACGCTTCCGAAGCTAATAGAAAAAATTAGACCAGATTTTATCTTCTATTTAAGTGGCGTCGATATTTTGGAAACCGACAAACTAGGACGGTTAAGCTGCTCTTTAGAAGGTTGCCAAGAACGGGATCGGTTTGCCCTGAGTTGTTTTCGCGAAAGCGAAATCCCCGTTCAAGTAAGTATGGGTGGCGGCTATTCTCCCGACATAAAGATTATTGTTGAGGCGCACGCCAATACGTATCGGACGGCGAAGGACCTTTATTTTTGAGATGATATTACCAAAACAATAACGCTCCTTTAGAATTCTAAATCTTTAAGTCTGTTTAACTTTATTACATACTAATCAAACAATAAGATCACGAGTATCAAGTTAGCCATCATTTATTACAGTGCAACCGGCACAAATTATGCAATGGCCACGGAAGCTGAAAAAGCTGCAAAATCTATAGGAGTCGAGGCAGTAAAATTGGTGAAATTTCCAGAAACAGCTCCGCAAGAGGCGATCAATTCAAAAGAAGATTGGAAAGCCCATGTCGAAGCAACCCAACACATTCCGGAAGTTACATTGGACGATCTCGAGTGGGCAGATGCTCTCATTTTTAGCTATCCCACCCGCTACGGAAGCGCTCCATCCCAGGTACAAAGCTTTTTTGACACAACAGGTGGATTGTGGTTCAACGGTAAACTGGCCAACAAAGTGGTGAGCGGTATGACTTCTGCACAGAACCCGCACGGCGGTCAGGAATCGACCCTGTTGGATTTGTATAAGTCTATGTACCATTGGGGAGCCATAGTGGCTGCGCCAGGCTATACCAATGAAGTCATTTTCGGTTCTGGTGGTAATCCTTACGGTCTGAGCGTTGCTGGCGGTAAAGACAATGTCACTGAGGATAAACGCAAGTCTATAGCTCACCAGGTAACGCGTACCGTAAATGTTGCAAAATGTATCAAGGAGGGAATGTAATAGCATATCTCACTGCATTACAAAATCCGTCATTTAGACGGATTTTTTTTTGATTTACACGCAGCAAACAGGATTATATACCATTTGCTAAAATTGACCATATTTGCACGAGGGGTGTAACTTAGATCCTCCCGGGAATTTAAATAAATTTTCAATAGTAAATTTTGAGTAAGAACTATAAGCTGGAACTTAAAGTGCTAAAAATGATACGTAACATACTCTGTCTATCTTTTATGGCGTCCGTTTTTCTATCGTTTGACCTCTGGAGGTCAACTCGTGCGTTTCCAGTGCTGCCGGTTTTTCGGTTTTTTGAGTATTTACCCTCGTGGGTAGCAGATGTAGCGTTGAATTCGTTATTGGTGCTGCTTATTTTGGGCTTTTTTTTTCGTAAGAGCTACTTGTTTGTACTGATCTGTGGTTTGATCGTGCTGTTTGCAATGGCAGACCAGATGCGTATTCAGCCGTGGGTGTATTTTTATGCTTTGATGTTTTTGCCGTTTGTATTTGACAGTCAGAATAAACTGGAGAGTTTTGTGGCTATATACATAAAATGGATTTTTGTTGCCATCTATTTTTGGAGTGGACTGCACAAGTTGAATGTCGCATTCTACCAGCTGAGCTTCCCCAATATCGTGGATAGTTTTTTGCCATTCGGCGAAAACCCTATAATTGAATATGTCTATAAATTGGGTCCGGCGGTAGGTATGATTGAAATTTTGACAGCTCTTTTATTGCTCGTACCGCACTTAAGACGCTTTGGTGCCTTACTGGGCATAGCGTGTCATCTATTTATCATTATTTACTTGAGCAGGATCAGTTACAATGCGGTGGTGCTTCCTTGGAATATCTGTATGCTAAGCATATTGGCATTACTATTTCTCCGGAAGGACTTCAGGGCGCAAACCACATTTGGGATTAAAGCATTGCCCTCGTTTCTAATGGGTGTGGTAATCGTTGTCTGGTTTATACTGGCCTACAATTACTTTACTGGAAGCGCCCATAATTTTGCATTCTCGCTTTATTCAAGGAAAACAGATCATTACCTGGTCGAGTTTAGTGTTGAGAAAGATTCTGGGGCCTTAAGCGATTTTAAGCCCTATTGGTCCGGTCTTTCCCGTTATAAAAATAGGACTGTCCTGAACGTTCAGAAATACTCACTTGGCGAATTGAATGTGCCTTTTTATCCATCGGAGCGTACGTTTAAACAGTTTGCCAGAAAATTGTGCAAGGAGCCTAATGACTCTGCGCCGTTAAAATTCATTCAGCTTGACCAGCTGCAGACGAAAGAACCCAAAATTTTCATTTGTGATGAGGTTGAGGACTAAACCTGACTTTTCCTATTTATAGGGAATGAGTTCCTTGGCCTTGTCGTAAACCCAAGTGCTGGGCCAGCCGCGGTAGAGCAGGTAGTCTGCAAATTTTTTCCGTTTTGCCTGGATTTTCTTTTCTGCCGTCAATTGATTAAAACGTTTTTTGGCCAGGGTTTCGAAAGTCTGGTAGTAGGCGACATCGTCAATTTCGGTAAGGGCTTTTTCAATCAAGTTCTTGTGGATACCCTTTCGCCTTAATTCTAAAATGATACGCTTTTTTCCCCATTTCTTTATTCGGAATTTACCCCTCGCAAAACTACGGGCGAAGCGTTCTTCATCGAGAAAGTTTTCGTTGATCAAGTGCACTACAATTACATCTATTGCTTCGGGGATCATGCGCATTTGCCGAAGTTGCTCCACGGCTTCTTGATGACAGCGATCTTGATAGGCACAGAAGCGTTCCAGCTTGCGTTTGGCTTCTTCCACGGTATAGGTTTTGTGTTTGGGCAAGGAAGGTTTCGGTTTTATTTGGTTTTCGTTGAAATGTGCTATGGTAAAATTCGGCATAAAAAAACCCTCACCAAACTTAATGGATGAGGGTTTCTAATTCCAATTCTTATAAAATCTCTTTGCCGTCTTTATCGGTAAAGCGGTACTCGAGATAGGTGTAAGCGTCCCTGGGCATAATCTTCACCCATTTCTTGTGCTCTAAAAACCATTTAGAACGCGGTGATGGAAAGCCTTTGGTTAAGAAGGCTGCTATAAAGGGGTGTGCGTGCAGGGTAATTTTTTTGTATTCTTTTTTGAATATTTTTAAAAGGTCTGTCTGAATGCGATTTACCACACTAATGGGGGCTTCGATCTCGCCGCCTTCGCCATTGGGGTTTATTTCCCGGGTTTTAATATTCATCTCAGGCCTTACGCGCTGGCGGGTAATCTGGATCAAGCCAAATTTGCTGGGAGGCAAAATTTTGTGCTTGGCCCGGTCCTGGCTCATTTCGTCACGCAATAGGTTGAAAAGTTTTTTTCGGTTTTCTGCACGGCCCATATCTATAAAATCGATCACGATAATACCGCCCATATCGCGCAGGCGAAGTTGCCTGGCTATTTCTTGTGCGGCTATCATATTTACCTCTAGCGCTGTGTCTTCCTGGCTTTTGGCCTTGTTGGAGCGATTGCCACTGTTCACGTCAATAACGTGAAGGGCTTCGGTATGTTCTATGACCAGATAAGCACCACGGCTCATCGATACGGTTTTCCCGAAGGAAGTTTTGATTTGTCTTTCTATCCCCATTTTTTCGAAGATCGGCATGGGGTTTTGATACAGTTTGACAATGTTTTCCTTATGTGGGGCAATTTCTTGCAAATATTCTTTTAGTTGATAGTACAAGGTCTCATCATCCACACAAATACCGGTAAATGAATCATTGAATATATCCCGCAAAATGGAGGACGCCCGGTTCATTTCGCCCAGGACTTTACTTGGCATATGTGCATTTTTTATCTTTTTGCACATCGCTGTCCAGCGGTCTACCAGGTTCTGAAGGTCGCGGTCCAAATCTGCTACAAGCTTGCCTTCGGCAACGGTACGTACAATGACGCCAAAACCTTTGGGCCTGATACTGACGACCAGCCTCTTGAGACGGGCTTTTTCTTCTTTGGATTCTATTTTCTGAGAAATCGAAATACGATCAGAAAATGGAACCAATACCACATAGCGCCCAGCAATAGAAAGTTCACTGCTTATACGGGGGCCTTTGGTAGAAATAGGCTCTTTGGCAATCTGCACTAAAAGGGCTTGATTGCTTTTGAGGGCATCGGCGATCTTGCCATTTTTGTTGATGTCCTTGTCCTTTGGAAAATCCTTGAGGGTATATTCTCTGATTTTACCTGTGCTTACACGTTTTATAAATTTTACTAAGGTAGGAAGCTGCGGGCCTAGGTCGTGGTAGTGCAAAAATGCATCTTTCTCATAACCAACGTTTACAAACGCTGCATTTAGCCCGGAAACCGTTTTACGTACTTTGGCGATAAAGATATCACCTACACCAAACTCGTTCCCTTCTTCATCCTTATGTAATTCTATCAATCGCCCGTCCCGAAGGAGGGCAAAATCAACTGAAGTGGAATTGGATCTAATGATTAATTCATTATTCACGCTTCATGATATTATATCCGCCCGTAACAAAGGTGTCCGGGTCAGATGGATTATACATTAATTTATCACAGAGGATACGGTAAGAATAGGTGTAAGGATACATAAATACTG
The DNA here is from genome assembly GCA_049671285.1 of Leeuwenhoekiella sp. Lineage (GTDB taxonomy): Bacteria > Bacteroidota > Bacteroidia > Flavobacteriales > Flavobacteriaceae > Leeuwenhoekiella. The sequence goes on from JBATUQ010000004.1 coordinate 77,666, forward strand.
TACCTTTTATCCTATTCTAGATGTCAAAGAACGATTGCCATGACCGGCAATATAAAAGAAAAAGTAGTACTAGACTACTTTTTCTTCTTGTGACGGTTGGCTCTACGGCGTTTTTTACGCTTGTGTGTAGCTACCTTGTGTCTTTTACGTTTTTTACCACTTGGCATAGAAGCTGGTGTTTTTGGTTAATGATTTAGTTTTCGTCAACAGCTACATTGGTCTTCACGCCTTCTACAAAAATCTTTGCAGGTTTAAATGCGGGAATGTTGTGTGCTGGTATTTTAATAGTAGTGTTTTTAGAAATGTTACGACCGGTCTTTTCAGCACGCGTCTTGATAATAAAGCTTCCAAATCCTCTTAGGTAAACGTTATCACCACTCTCTAACGAGTTTTTCACTTCGCTCATGAATGTCTCTACAGTTGCCTGAACATCATTCTTCTCAATTCCTAACTTCTCGGAAATTTTTGCAACAATATCTGCTTTAGTCATTACTTGTGGGTTTTAGGGGGTTAAAAATTTTTAAGGGTGCAAATATACGGAATATTACCTCATATATTAAAACCTAATTGATTAAAATATAACTACATAAACGGTTAAATTCCGTTAAAATTATAATGGATGGCATCCTTTTCCAACAAACTCATTGACTGGTATTTACAGAATAAAAGAGATTTGCCCTGGCGTCAGACCAAGGATCCATATGCCATATGGCTGTCCGAAATCATTCTTCAACAAACGCGTGTCGAACAGGGAAAACCCTATTATTTTAACTTCTTGAGAGAATATCCCACGGTTTTTGATCTGGCAGCCGCCAAAGAAAGTCAGGTTCTCAAAACCTGGCAGGGTCTGGGTTATTATAGCCGGGCAAGAAACCTGCACGCCACTGCAAGAAAGGTCGTAGGAGATTATAACGGAAAATTCCCCGATAATTATAAGGACTTAAAAACCTTAAAAGGAGTAGGCGATTATACTGCCAGTGCGATTGCGTCCATCTGCTTTGAGGAACCAGCCGCAGTAGTTGACGGAAATGTGTACCGGGTGCTTTCGCGATATTATGGCATTGAGACGCCAATTGATACTTCGGCAGGGCAGAAGGAATTTAAAAATCTAGCACAGGAACTGATCGATAAAGACCGTCCGGCAAGTTTTAATCAGGCGGTCATGGAATTTGGCGCAACCCAGTGCAAGCCAAAAAACCCGTACTGTTTGTATTGCCCATTTAATGATAGCTGTGTTGCACTGCAGAAAGGGAAAATTGGACAAATGCCTGTGAAAAAGGGTAAGATCAAAGTACGGAAGCGGTACTTTAATTATATCGTATGTTTGGTCGACGGTAAAAAAACTTTGGTGCAGAAACGTACCGCAAAGGGTATTTGGCAGGGGTTGAACGAATTTCCTTTGCTGGAAACGGATTCGGATATTGACCTGAAAACCTTCAGACGTCTTCTGGGCAATTCTAAAGAATGGCATTTACCAAAATTGCGTGCAGACTCAGAAATCAGCCTCTTCAACAAAAAGCCTATAATTCATAAACTGTCGCACCAGCACCTGTCTGTGAAGTTTTGGATACTTAAAAATCCGGATATCCATACCTTAAATGCATTATCCATTTCCACCTTGGGCGAATATGCGGTTCCGCGCGTGATAGATAAATTCTTAGACAGCTATGAATGGAAACCTTGATTAATTTTTCACTAATTTTGTGCTCTAAATAGTTGTAATTTAATAACTGTGAAAAAATAAAGTATGGCAGGTTCATTGAATAAAGTGATGTTGATAGGAAATACCGGTGACGATGTGAAAATGCATTATTTTGAAGGAGGCGGATGCATCGGCCGTTTTCCTGTGGCGACCAGCGAGGTTTATACCAACAAAACCACCGGTGAGCGCATTACCAATACAGAATGGCACAACATTGTGGTACGGAACAAAGGCGCTGAAATTTGCGAGAAATACCTGAAAAAAGGGGATAAGGTGTATATAGAAGGCCGTATCAAAACCCGTAAGTGGCAAGACGATCAGGGCAACGACCGCTATTCTACTGAAATACAATGTATGGAGTTTACATTCTTGACCCCAAAAGGCGAATCTGCAGGCCCGCAGTCAGCCAATCAGAATACGGGAGCATCTTCGTATCAGCAGCCCCAACAGCCCCAACAGCCTGCATCCGTTCAAGAAAACGGTGAGGACGAGGATGATTTACCGTTTTAATTTGTTAAACCACAAACAAGCCAACCGATTAATTGGATCCTGACCCGTATAGTTTTAGTATAGTATTGATGCAGCAGCAGGGCTTCGGTCTTGCCAGCGTGCTCGGATTGATGCTGGTATTGATATTGCTAGTACTATCTGCACTAATTAGTGGTACCGAAGTCGCATTTTTCTCCCTTACACCGGCAGACCTTGAGCTGGATCCAGAAAAACAGAGCCGCAAGCAGGCAATGGTTGTCCATCTGCTCGAAAAGCCCAAGAAACTGCTGGCAACCATCCTCGTCGCAAACAATTTTATAAATATCGCCATCGTATTGCTCTTTACTTCTGTGGGCGATGTCCTCTTTGTGGGATTGGAAGAATACAAATTATGGATTATTGATCTGCGATTTTTGGTAGAAGTAGTCGCGATCACTTTCCTGATCCTGATGTTTGGCGAAATCCTGCCTAAGGTTTACGCCAGTCGCAACCGGGTAAAGTTTGCCTATCAGATGGCGTTTCCCATCCGGGTGCTGGACGTGGCTTTTTCATTTATAAGCCTGCCTATGCGTGCAGTTACCCTCTTTATTCAGGAGCGCTTTGGTAAGCAAAAGGGTAATATTAGTATCGATCAGCTGTCGCAGGCACTTGAACTGACCGATGAGGCTGATACCTCTGCCGAAGAACAAAAAATCCTTCAGGGGATCATTAGCTTTGGGAATACAGATACCAAACAGGTAATGCGGCCACGAATGGATATTTTTGCGCTAAATGCCGAAATGCCCTATTCTGATATTCTTCCGTTGATCGTAGATCAGGGATTTTCGCGCATTCCCGTTTTTACTGAAAATATCGATCAGATCACGGGGATATTGTATGTAAAGGATTTGCTTCCGCATATTGATAAAACTGAATTTGACTGGACTGGCCTGCAGCGCGATGCTTATTTCGTTCCCGAAAACAAAAAGCTGGACGACCTGCTCAACGAGTTTAAGGACAAGCGCAAGCACCTCGCCATCGTCGTTGATGAATATGGCGGCACCAGCGGACTCATTTCTTTGGAGGACATTATCGAGGAAATCGTGGGAGACATCAGCGATGAGTTTGACGATGAGGACATCATTTTCTCCAAACTCGATGATAACAACTATGTTTTTGAGGGAAAAACGTCACTCAAGGATTTTTACCGCGTAATCAAACTGGAAGATTCCAGCCTTTTTGAAGATAACAAAGGAGAGGCCGAAACCCTCGCCGGATTCTTATTGGAAATATCCAAAGGCTTTCCGAAGAAAAATGAGATATTACGGTTTGAAAATTATGCGTTTACCGTAGAGGTCATCGATCGCAGAAGGATCAAACAGATCAAATTGACCATAGTTGATTAAGCCTGAATAAAGCTTTCTTTTTAAAACTTAAGCGTTGAAAAATTGCATCTTTCTAATCCTTGCCACTCTTTTGCTTTTATCCTGCAAAGAAGACACCCTGCCCAAACCAAAAGGGATGCTGGCGCTCAATTACCCCGAGCCGGAATACTCCGATTACGAGCCGCAAAACTGTCAATATACTTTTACTAAAAACGAAGCGGCCAAAGTTCTTTTTAAAGAGGAATGTTCTGCGGTTATCCAATACCCAGCGCTGGATGGTGCACTGTATTTAACCTACCGGCCGGTGGACGGTAATATCAAACAGTTGCTTACCGATGCACAAAAACTCACCTACGAGCACGTGGCAAAAGCAGATAATATTGCCGAGCAGCGATATCTAAACGCTGCTAAAAATGTCTTTGGCATGTTCTACGACGTGCAGGGCAATGCTGCCAGCCAGTCGCAGTTTTATGTTACAGACAGCGTTTCTCATTTTATCACAGGCTCGATTTACTTTAATGTACGTCCCAATTATGACAGCATTCTTCCGGCGGCGGCCTATTTAAAAGAAGATATAAGGTTGCTGATGGAAAGCCTTTCATGGAAGGATTGATTCTTTATTTACATAACAAATCTTTAAACATACAGCCATTCCCATAATTATCGTGATTTTTGCGCTTTCGCGAAAAAGTTATGGATTCAGAAAAGAGGAAGTGGTTCTACCTGGTCGTGCTTTCCCTCGTATGGGGAAGCTCGTACATTTTGATCAAGAAGGCATTGATCGGGCTAGATCCGGTGCAGTTGGGTGTATTACGTATCCTGTTTTCTGCCATTTTCTTGTTTTTGATCGGTTTTGGAACCCTTCGGAAGATTTCCAGTAAAGAATGGCCGTGGGTCGCCCTTTCTGCCGTTTGCGGGACGCTACTGCCGGTATTTCTATTTGCTTTCGCCCAGACCGAAATCGCCAGCAGTGTGACTTCAATTTTGAATTCGCTGGTGCCGTTATTTACCATTATCCTGGGCTACTTTTTGTTTCAGGCCAAATTTAGCGGCGCTCAGGTTCTAGGGGTTTTGATCGGTTTGGCTGGAGCGGGACTGTTGATTTTTCAAGGTGCGCAGGTCAACCCCGATCAAAATTACTGGTATGCGCTGCTCATCGTGATTGCCTCCCTTTGTTATTCGGCGAATGCCAACATTGTGAAATCCAAATTGCAAGGACTTTCCTCAATGGCGATCACGGTAGGCAATTTTGCGGTGATGCTTCCGGTGGTGTTGGTGATGCTTCCATTCACGGGAGTTTCAAAAACCGAAACGGTCACGAATCCAGCATTTAAGCAGGGCCTCATTTATGTAGGTATCTTGAGTTTGGTGGGAACAAGTTTGGCCAAAATCCTTTTTAACCGGTTGATCCAGATTTCAACACCGGTCTTTTCAACCTCGGTGACCTACTTGATTCCTTTGGTTGGGATTTTCTGGGGAGTGATCGATGGTGAGACATTTACTTGGATGCAGGTTTTGGCCGCGCTCATTATATTGGGCGGTGTGTATCTGGTCAACAGCAATAAAAAAAGCTGACCTCTTGGCCAGCTTTAGATTTTAGAAACAAAGGTTTCAGACTACATTTTAAAGTCTGAAGCTTGTACCCCTTCATTTACTTTGATCTCCGTCATTGTAAAATCAATGTTCTGTGGGCCCATACTTTGGGTAAGGCTGTGCGGCAACATAATTCCATTTACCGGTTTGTAGTCACCATAACCCATGGTTTGGGATATTGTTTGTCCACCCATCTCATTAACAGTGATCTCTTGGACCTTTAATCCGGATTCTGTATCGTAGAACGCTTTTTTACTGTCGCTCAGTTTAAGGACATAAGCGGGTTTTCCATCTACTTTTTCGATGCCTTCAAGTTCGATACTTTCGTCGTCCATCATACCGATTTCGGGCGTAATTTGTGCTTCTATTTTGGCCTGAGCCACTTGTTCTGGAGTTGTAGGTACATTTTGCCCCCTGGCAACGACATTAAGTTTGTTGTCGTTAAGCACTTGTTTGCTCATCGAGTTGCCCATTACGGTTACATCCTGAATCAGTTGGCCTTTGGCTGTTTTCTTAATATCAAGCACAACCGGCGTTCCTTGCATATTGGCTTCCCCGTGCATCCAGATGGTTTCAACATCCTTGAGTTTGTCCAGACCGCCAATGGCTTCTATGTACGCTTCTAAAACGGTTTCTTTGGTCACCCCTTCTGGAAGTTCTATTTTGAATTCGGGTTTTTCTACCGGGTTGCCTTCTTTGTCGAAGTAAGAAATAGGGATGGTCTTTCCGTCGTAATTGACTTTTTCTAAATTTTCTAAAACTTCGCTGCCTTTCCCGGCGACGATGATCTGGGCATTGTCGGCAAGAAAGTATTCCTTTGAAACACGTTGAACATCTTCAATGGTCACTGCATTTACTTTCGCTAGATAATCTTCGTAAAAATCCTCGTCGAGGTCTTCCGTCTTAATGTTAAGGGCGAAACGGGCAACCGTGGTGGGCTGTTCCAGGGAGCGGGTGAAGTTACCAATGTATTTGGCCTTGGCATTTTCCAAATCCTTTTTAGTGACTTGCTCTTTGCCCATTCGGGAAATTTCGTCAAGAAAGGCTACCACAGAACTGTCTGTAACCGCATTTCTTACACTGGCCGAAGCTCTAAAGGTAGTTGGCCCGTATTTGTCATTGCCAACGGAAGAGTAAGCGCCGTAGGTGTAACCTTTATCCTCCCGAAGGTTCAGGAACAACCGCCCTTCACCACCGCCGCCCAATATGGCGTTGGCCATAAGCACGGGGAAATAATCAGGATCCTTCATCGTAATGTTGACTAAGTTCTGAACGTAAATCTGCGACTGCACCGCATTGGGCATATCCACAAAGGATATTTCGGTAGCGCTGTTTGTTGGCGTGCTAAAATCAGTAGGCAGTGCCTCGCCTTTTTGCCAGTCTGAAAACAGTTTTTTGGCCTGTTTCTTAACGTCCTTGGGTTTCACATCACCCACGGCAATTAAATAGGCATTTTGTGGATTGAAAACCTTTTGGTAAAAATTCTTGGCATCTTCAAAGGTTACGTTTTCCACAGAGTTTATGGTGGTGATTTCGCCCTTGGGATGATCTTTACCGTAGGCCACAACAGCGCTCAGGTTACCAGCTGCAGCACCCACACTTTTTTCATTAGACTTCAATCCTTCAATTAGGCGCTGCTTTTGGTTTGTAAATTCTTCTTCGGAAAAATTGGGGTACAAAGCACCTTTAGCAAGTAGCTCAAGCAAGCGGCCGGAGTATTTTGAAAGTCCGCTGGCGCTTGCGCTCTGCGAACCAAAATTCACACTGGCACCCATATAATCAACCTCTTCATTAAACTCATCCTTGCTCATCGTTGAGGTTCCCTTTCCCAAAATGGCGGCTGTAAGGCTTGACGTTCCTGCTGCATCTCCTTCTGATACAGGTGGATTGTCAATGACCAGCGAATAGGTAACGCGTGGCAGTTTGTGATTTTCCACAACCATAACGGTCATCCCGTTTTTGAGCTCGTAGGTTTTGGGTTCATCGATTTTTATTTCGGGAGCAGGACCTGCTTCCGGCATTGTGCTCCTGTCTATTTGTGCAGTTGCCGCCAGACTACAGAGCATAAGGGCACTAATAAATATATTTTTCATAATCACTTATTCTTCTTTTGTTATTGTGCAGTTTTTTCTTCCGGTAGGTAGTCAACCAAGACACGCTGATTAGGGCTTAGATACTTCTGTGCAACTTCCCTGATTTCTTCGCGGGTGATGTCGCGATAGATATCAATCTCAGTATTGATGAGGTTGGTATCGTCATAAAGCATGTGATACGTAGCCAATGAACCTGCGATACCAGAAACACTACTGTTTGAATTTACAAAGTCGTTGAGCGCCATATTTTGAAGCTTCTCAAAATCCTTTTGATCAATGAGGTCGGTGCGCAGTTTTTCAATTTCTTCTTCAATCTCCTCGCGAATGGTTGTAAGAGAAGTTTCACCTAGCGGAAGGCCAAAGATCAGGTACATCCCATAATCTTCCTGCTCCAGGTTAAAGGCAGAAACCTGCAAGGCCTGCTTTTGCTCATCGACGAGCTTCTTGTACAGTACAGAACTGTTTCCGGAAGACAAGTAGTCTGAAATCATGTTCAGCACATACGTATCGCGGGCTCCATAACCCGGAGTTCGGTAAGCGGTAACTGCGGCGGGAATCTGGATGTTGGCATCATAAACCGTAGCTTCTACCTGTTCGGTGATGGGTTTCTCCACAGGATAGGATTTTATGACCTCTTCTCCACGGGGTATGGAACCAAAATAGGCCTCGATCAAATCCTTGGTTTCCGAAATGTCAATGTCACCGGCAACAACAAGTGTAGCGTTATTGGGCACATAGTATTTTTTAAAATAGTCTTGGAATTCTTCAAGGGTAGCTGCATCGAGATCTTCCATATAGCCAACGTTGGGGTCTTTGTAAGGATGCTCGCTAAAAAGGTTTTCGCTTACCGCGAAAAGGAGCTGCCCGTAAGGCCTGTTATCGTAACTGGAACGACGTTCTTCTTTCACAACTTCATTCTGGGTATCTACACCGTCCTGACCAATAACCGGATGCATTAAACGCTCTGATTCCAACCAAAGACCTAGTTCCAAATTGTTTGACGGGAATACCTCATAATAATAGGTGCGGTCCTGAGAGGTGTTGGCATTGTTGGTTCCTCCGTTTGAGGAAACGATCTCGAACCACTTGCCGCGCTCAATGTTTTCGGTTCCCTCAAAAAGGAGGTGTTCAAAAAAGTGGGCAAAACCGGTACGGCCATCTGTACGGTCCTTGCCACCCACGTGGTACATCACCGAAGTGGTGACCACGGGAGCTGTTGCGTCCTGATGAAGTATGACGTGCATACCGTTGTCGAGGTCGTATTCCTCAAAGGAAACTTCCTGTGCCAGCAAACTTGTCCCGCAAAAGGCAAGCAGCAGCACCGATAAAAAAGTTTTTTTCATGGTGTATTTTTTTTGTTCAGCTGTTTGTCTAAAATAATAAAAGTCGTTACAGCCATTTGTAAATTTTGAGTTAAAAATATTATGATAAAATTTATGCTGGCAATATAAGGGTTTGCTTTTCAATACTGAAAGCTATTTATCGGTCAGTTTTCAGGTTTCTGGAGTGTTAGTAATGACTTAATAAGTGGCTCGCATCTCTTCAAAAGGGCCCAATCCAATTTGCAATTTAACAGGTCATTAAGCCGAAAAAGTGTTAAATTTATTGATCTTTGGGTTACACGTTTAAAATGCTATGAAAACTAAATTCACTCTTCCCATCCGTTTCGGGATCGCTATATCCGCTGGTCTCATCGCTTATTTTCTTTTACTTGCCCTATTGGGTCTGCATACCAATCCGTTCTACAGTTTGTTTAATGGTGCTATTGCCGGTTTTGGGATTTATGAGGCTATTAAATATCAAAAACTGTATAAGGGAGAAGCCTTTGAGTACAGCGACGGATTCTCCGTGGGCGTGGTTACCGGATTTTTGGCCACCATATTGTTTACCATTTTCTTCGGCCTGTATGCAACAGAGTTAAATCCCGATTTTCTAAACATCTTGATAGATCGCTGGGAAGATACCTACAGCACGGGCATTGGCAGCGTCATATTCCTGGTGGCCCTGATGGGATTTGCTACCAGCGTGGTGCTAACGCTGAGTTTTATGCAGCTTTTTAAAACAAGTTGGAACACCAGAAAAACCCGAAACGCCCAGAATACCAAAAAGGCTAAAAAAACCTCTTGATTTTTAGTACTTCAAGCATTTGCCATTTCGATAATTAGCCTTATATTTGCGCCCGCTTAGCCCGAGGCTGGCGAACTAATATTATTATTTAATCATTACGCTATGTATGCAATTGTAGAGATAGCAGGGCAGCAATTTAAAGTTGCGAAAGACCAAAAGATCTACGTAAACCGCTTGGCAGAAGAAGAAGGAGCATCTGTTTCCTTTGATAAAGTTCTTCTGGCCGATGATAACGGTAACGTAACTTTAGGCGCCCCGGCTATAAGCGGCGCTCTTGTGGGAGCAAAAGTCGTCAAGCACCTTAAAGGTGACAAGGTAATCGTCTTCAAAAAGAAAAGACGTAAAGGATACCGTAAGAAAAACGGTCACAGACAATCCTTGACCCAACTGGAAATCCTTGATATTTCCCTAAGCGGAAAGTCTAAGGACACCAAAGAAGCCCAGAAAAAGGAATCTCCCAAAAAAGAGGCTCCTAAAAAGGCAAAAGCAGACGATCTTACCAAAATAGAAGGTGCGGGCCCAAAAGCCGCTGAAGCTATGGTAAATGCTGGTCTGGACACGTTCGCCAAAGTAGCAGCTAAAACTGCCGAAGAACTGAGCACTGTTCTTTCTGAGGCAAGTTCCAATTTGGCCCACATCTCAACTGGAAGCTGGCCTGAACAAGCAGGTCTTGCGGCAGAAGGTAAATGGGATGAACTTAAAGAATTACAAGACAAACTAGACGGCGGGAAGTAACCCAGCTTAAGTATAACTTTTAAATCGAAACAAAATGGCTCACAAAAAAGGAGTAGGTAGTTCGAAAAACGGAAGGGAATCAGAATCTAAACGCTTAGGTGTAAAGATTTTTGGTGGTCAGGATGCGATTGCCGGTAACATTATTGTACGTCAACGTGGCAATACCCACCACCCTGGTGAAAACGTTTATGGTGGTAAAGACCATACGCTACACGCAAAAGTGGACGGTGTTGTAAAATTCACCAAAAAAGGAAACAACAAATCTTACGTTTCAATAGTTCCTAACGCAGAGGCATAAGACAATACGTTTTATTGAAATATTAAACCCGCTTCTCTAATTGAGTTGCGGGTTTTCTATTTTAGAGCGATTGACTCTTAAATTTGGAGAGCTGAGATATTATATCCTGAATAAAATTGAGGTTAATTTATTTAGGGACATCTACGATCAGCAATGCCAATTTCAGATTACCTACAAATTAATGAAGTTGATGGTGCATTAAAAGTATAGATATAAATGGAAAGTATTATCTATCAGTTTTGAAAAAAGATTACTGTTATCTAAATCGACCTTCTTCGTGCTTTTCGCCTCGTTAATGATAACATCGATGTATAAAAAAAAGGCTATCTTAAAGATAGCCTTTTTGCCAATTTAAATCGAATAATTATTTCCGCCCCACCCACTTAAGTGGTTCGTTTCTTTAGGATCCAAGCCCCTAACATTAACCCTAAAGGCACAAGGAAATAAATATAACCTGAAATTGGCGCATCATTTACAGCGCTGTCATCAGGAGGCAAAACCTGAGCGGTTAAGTCTGAGGATATCAGAGGTAATATCAAAACGGATAACACATTCATTTTACATTTATACAGGAATTTCATAGTCTGACTTGTTAAAAGTTTTATTCTTTTATTAAACGCTTAGTAAATGTACCTCTACTTGTCTGCAGTGTTACCAGATAGACCCCTGCTTGAAGTTGGTTCACATCTATAATGGTACTCCCGGAGGAAACTTGTGTCGACATTACTTGCTGACCTAGAATGGTGTGCAATGTCATTTTCACCTTGTTTTCAGCTTCAGGAATTACTACAGTCAAGATGTCCTTTATAGGATTGGGGAACACACTGAAACCTAAAAGTTCAAAATCATTTTGGCCAAGTGCGTTTTCTCTAAAAACAACTTTGAATCGATCTGAAGCGGAACTTTCAGAATCACTCGCTTTTACGCTAAAACTGATGTTGTTCAGTATGTCTTGATTTAATAGAGTTTCCTTATTCAAATATTTGTCGACCAAATAAACTTCTAGATTTTCCTGACCAGCAATAGCAATCCTCAAAATATATTCAGAATTGCGATAGTTAGTCAACTTCAGCTGAATTTCATCTCCTACGACAGGTGTAAAGCGATTATCGATACTTAGTTGGTTGTCATTGACTACCGTTGCGATGTTCTCGTCCAAGTTAGTAGATTTTCTTCCGTCCTGACCGTCTGCACCATTACTGTAAGAATTATCAAATCTCACCAGTACGGCATCACGTGGCTTAGCGTCCTCCACAAATTCTGAGGCTTGAAAAAGGCTCACACTTATGGAGCTTTTTAATGCTTGAGCATTTAGCCGGCCTTTTAGAAATACACCATCATTTGTCGAACCTAAAAATTTATTGCTTTCGGCAAAGGTCATTGAAGGTGTTGCTGTTCCGTCTGTACCAGGATCTAAGGTAGTAATAAAAGCAGCCTGACCAGGTTGTAAATAGCGGTTTGCATCGCTTTCGCTTATCACCGAGCCATCTGGTGCAACAAAGCTGAACTGGTTAAAGTCTGAAGCAGGGGTGCCGCCAAAGTTGACACTTACAAAAGCACCACGGTCGCCCAGTGTAGGGTCATAAATGTGGTAAATATTCTGGTTAAGATCGGTTGCTGAATTTAATACGGCCTCCATATCTATAGGTGTCTGGTAGGGATTTGCGACCAGTGAAGATCCGTTTCCACCAGCTTCGTAGTCACCAAGATTAAGGGTGTTCTCATCTAACGTTACATTTCCTGTGGTCAGTGTTCCATTCGCTCTTAGAACAGTACTGCCCTCGGAGTCATTTCTCGTCAAATCAATACTTCTATCACCACGTACAAAAATTAAATAACCCTTACCTACTTGCATGGATTCTTCAGAAGAAGGAAGTGTAGCATAAGCTGCGGGTTCCGCTTGATTGTTTACCACATAAATCGAAGTATTATTGGTTTCGGTAACATCCCAACCGTCATCGTCTCCTCCATTACCAGTGATGTGAGTGCCAAAGCCCGGGTTGGGATTTAAATTTGTAGTTCTATCGGGATTGTTTACACCTTCCATCCAATTGCTTTTTAAGGTACCGCCCGTCACCGGTGCTGTCAATAGTCTGTAAGACCGCACGAGACTTGTATGGCGCTCTACTACAACATTGCCAATTATTGTTGCTGAACCAGTTTGGCCAATTATACCCGTACCGGCTGCACTGCTTTTAAACACCAGCTCATCATTGGTTACCAATCGGTTATCGTTGAGTGAGAGTCTGCCGTAGATATTGAGGATGCGGTCGTCTGCTACGGTACCTGTATTATCAAAAGTACTACTAAGGGTTAGGGTCTGCTCATCACTTTCGTTGGCAAGGGTAACATTCCCTATTTCAACTGTACTGCTGCCAGAGATAGTATGGTCTGTGGCCACGCTGCCCACAAATACAATTGTACCATCCTGAGCATCGAAGGCTGCGTTATTCTCAATATTGCCGGCAAGGGTTCCTGTGCCGTCAAAGCTGAGGCTGCCACCTAATATCTGGATGTCATTGGCGGTAAAGTCGCCAGCGATAACAGCGGAGCCAGAGCTTATAATGATGTTGGCGCAGAATGGAGCAGGTTGTGATAGATTGCTCGGGTCATTGGGTGACCAGTCTGTACCATTGTAGGTGAATGCCGGACGCAACACCGTTACCTGGGCAACAGCCGTATCTTGATTGCCACTGGCGTCCTCAACAGTTAGTGTCACCTGTATTGTTGATGAGACATCATCACAATCAAAAGAGGTCCTATCGAGCGACAGGATCAGGTCTTCCTCTGCGGTACAATTATCAGTACTGCCGTTGTTGACATCACTTGGGCTTAAAGTGGCTGTGCCGTCACTGCCCAACTGTAGTGTAAAGTTTTGGGCAACTGCAGTGGGTGGGATTACCACAGGGGTTGACCCATAAACTCGTACTTGGTTACCGTTGGTAGCTGGTGCACCAATGGCGACTGTCCTTCCGTCTGTACTTAGGCTTACTGATGATCCGGATTCATAACCTGCTCCCTCACCATCGATATCCTGACCAATCTGTTGCCAGTTGGTATCAAATATTTGATAGATTCGTACGTGACCAGTCCCGGATCCTCCAATACCACCATTTAGTCGTGCGCCGATGGCGATTGTCTTTCCATCTGTATTTAGGCTTACGGAGCTACCAAATCTATCATTTCCTGCTTCACCGTCGATATCCTGCCCCACTTTTTGCCAGTTGATCCCATTTAGGTTAAAGATGCGCACGTGACCTGCATCGCTTGCGGTACCATCGTTAAAAGGTGCGCCAATAGCTACGGTCTGCCCGTCAGCGCTAAGGCTTACTGAATTACCAGACTGATCTTCTGCTGCCTCACCATTTATATCTTGGCCTTGTTGTACCCAGGTGACGCCGCTTAGGGTAAAGATGCGCACATGACCGGAATTGCTTCCGGTACCATCATTAAATGGTGCGCCGATGGCCACGGTATTTCCACTTGCGCTTAAGCTCACGGACGAACCGGAATTATCGTTTACCGCTTCCCCATTGATATCCTGGCCTATTTTCTGCCAGCTTGCACCATCCAGTTTATAGATGCGCACTGTGCCAGATGTGTTTCCTCCTGCACTGTTCAAAGGTGCGCCAACTGCTACGGTTGTACCGTCTGCACTTAGGCTAATGGAGACACCGGAACGTTCACTTCCTGCTTCACCGTCAATATTACCACCAAGTTGCTCCCAGCTGCTCGTGCCTTCGTTGAATTGATATATTCGTACTCGGCCAGCAAGAGCACCAACGCCGGGTATGAAGTGAAATGGTGCGCCAATAGCTACGATGGAAGCATCTGCACTCAGGCTTACTGACGTACCCAATCGATAATTTGTCGCATCACCATCGATATTCTGACCCAGCTGCTGCCAGTTGCCGGCATTGTCCCGCTGGTAGATACGTGCTTGACCGGAATTATCTCCATTGGCATCGTTGAATGGTGCGCCAATTACCACGGTATTTCCGTCTGCGCTAATGCTTACCGAAGTTCCGAATTGATCATTTGCTGCCGCACCATCGATATCATCTCCTAACTGAGTAAATATTGTGTCTGCGTACTCGTTTATGGTAATCATAGTGGTACAGCTGTCTTCGTCACCGTCAGGGTCACTTACGGTAAGGGTGACTTCTACATCGGTACCCACATCGTCACAAGTAAAGGTGTTTCGTGAGAGGGTGTATGTAAGGGCGTCCCCATCTACATCGCTACTACCATCATTTATCTGACTGCCCGTGAGGGTAAGCGTATTGTCTGGACCAAGAGTAAACTCGAGACCAGAGGCGCAGCTTGCAGTTGGTGGAGTATTAGGCGTTGCAATATCATATACCCTTACATGACCGGAGTCAGACCCATTGATGCCATCGTTTAAAGGTGAACCGACTGCAACGGTTCTGCCGGCTGCATTGAGGCTTACGGACGCGCCGAATTGACTGTTTGCCCCCTCACCGTTTAAATCTTGACCAATCTGCTGCCAGTTGGCATTGAAATTTTGAAATAGGCGTACCTGACCAGCAATTCTTGCACCGATCGCGACAGTGCTTCCGTCTGTATTCAGGCTCACGGATGAACCGGAGTTATGATTTAGTGCCGCTCCATCGATATCCTCACCGATTTGCTGCCAAGTACCCGCATTATTCTCAAAAATGCGCACTTGTCCGGCGTTAGAACCATTGCTATTATTGTTTAAAGGTGCGCCGATGGCCACGGTATTCCCGTCTGCGCTTAGACTTAGGGAAGTACCTGATTGATCGTCTGCCGCTTCGCCATTAATATCCAGACCCAGCTGTTGCCAGTTGTCTCCATCCAGGTTAAAAATACGCACATAACCAGGCTCCGTTGCAGCACCATTGTTCTGAGGTGCTCCAGCTGCTACAATATTGCCGTTTGCGCTCACGCTTACCGAGATACCAAGGCGATCCCCTGAGGAATCCCCATCAATATTTTGACCGACTTTCTGCCAGACTCCCCCATTCAATTTATAAATACGCATTTTGCCAGAGGCGCCGCTGCTTTCAGGGGCTCCAACTGCTACGGTGGTACCGTCTGCACTTAGGCTTACAGAAGAGCCGGAACGCTCAAGCCCAATTTCGCCATCGATGTTGCCGCCGAACTGCTCCCAGATGTTCGTGCCCTCGTTGAATTTATAAACTAGTACACGGCCAGTAAGAGCACCTACGCCGGGTATGAAATGAAATGGCGCGCCAATAGCTACTATGGATGCGTCTGCGCTCAGACTTACCGAGGAGCCCAATCTATAATTTGTCGACTCGCCATCAATATCCTGGCCCAGCTGCTGCCAGTTGCCGGTATTGTCCCGCTGGTAGATACGTGCGTGACCAGAATTATTTCCATTAGCATCATTGAATAGTGCGCCAATGGCCACGGTATTCCCGTCTGCGCTTATGCTTACCGAGGTTCCAGACTGGTCACCTGCTGCCTCACCGTCGATGTCCAGGCCTATCTGTTCAAAAAGAACATCTGCGTACTCGGTAATGGTAATCGTTGTGGTACAGCTATCCTCGCCACCGTTGCCGTCACTAACAGTAAGGGTGACCGGTACACTGGGACCAGCATCTGCTGATGTAAAAGTATTTGGCGATAGGGTGTAGGTAAGGGTGTCTCCATCTGGGTCGCCACTGCCATCATTGATTTGCTCTCCAGTAAGGGTGAGTGTACCGTCTGGAGCTAGTATAAATTTAAGATCAGTGCCACAACTCGCATTTGGAGGGACATTTTGTTTTATGTCAAATACTCTTACCTGACCAGAATCAGATCCATTGGCATCGCTTAAAGGTGCGCCGATGGCCACGGTATTCCCGTTTGCACTAAGGCTTACTGAACGTCCAGATTCATCATCTGCCGCCTCACCATCGATATCCTGACCCACCTGTTGCCAGTTGCCTGCATTGTTTGAATAGATGCGCACATGGCCAGAATCGTTTCCGTTATCATCATTTCGCCTTGCCCCAATCGCGACAGTCTCTCCGTCAGAACTCAGACTTACAGATCCTCCAGATTGATCTCCTACTGACTCACCTTGCAAGGTTTGCCCTACCTGCTCCCATAAAGATCCATTTCTTGAGTATATACGGACATGCCCGGAACCAATAGCAGAACCTCCATTCAGAGGTGCACCAAGGGCTACTATGGTACCATTTGCATTCAGGCTTACTGAAGAACCAAATTCATCACCTACTGCTTCTCCTTGAATATCCTGGCCCACTTGTTGCCAAGTTGAACCATTTTTTTCGTAAATACGTACATGACCGGCATTATTCCCCGCCCCATCATTAAATGGTGCCCCTATAGCTACGGTATTTCCATCAGCACTCAGGCTTACAGCAAAGCCAAACTGATCATCTGCTGACTGACCATCTATGTCCTGACCCACCTTTTGCCAATTAGCAGTGTCCCAAGTGTAGATTCTGACCTGACCACTATGATTTCCATTATCATTGTTTAAACGTGCCCCTATGGCTACAGTATTCCCGTCTGCACTTAGGCTTACTGACCAACCAGACTGATCCTCAGCTGCCTCACCATCAATATCGAGACCTTTCTGAATCCAACTTGTGCCATTCCACAAGTATATGCGTACATGACCGGAATCTACCCCATTACCATCGTTGAAGTAGGCTCCAATTGCCACGGTATTCCCATTAGCACTTAGGCTTACAGAAATCCCAAATCTATCAACTAGTCTCTCACCATTTATATCTTGGCCCATTTGTTCCCAAGTACCGGAATTATTGCGCTGATAAATACGTACGTGACCGGAATCATTGAGATTACCATCATTTTTATATGCGCCAACGGCCATTATATTCCCATCAGCACTCAAGCTTACCGAGTAACCAGACTCGTCGCCAGCTTCCTCGCCAACTATATCCTGACCTATCTGGGTTTGTGCCAAGGCTGCGGTCTGAGCGAGCACTAAGAATGCTATAAGTAATTTTTTTATCATCATTTTTGTTTTAATAAGTCTTTTTCTGGTTAAAATAGTTGGCAGGATTTCTTGCTGAAGAAATACGTTTTTCGTTGTGAAAGCTGATCGCTTAAAATCTTATGGGTGGGTCTGGATGTATCCAGAGATAAATCCAACAAATTGTGGATGAATACCTGTAAGGGGTAGGAGAAATGTGATATCTGCACGCTCAATTTTTGAGGGCAAATAGAAGTTATAATATTATGTTAATCCAGAAAATGTTCTAAATCTTGTGATAAATGTTCTAAATTGATATCAGACTACTTAAAGTATCGATTGGATGTAAGATAAGTTCGATAAATAGCTATTGCTCACAATTATTTTTGAGTCAGATAGTTGAATGGTCTTTCCGACTATACTAGCGATTTTTGATGGATTTATAGCTACGCCTCGCTGTACCCGAACCAAATAATCATTTGGGAATGAGCTGAGGGCGTTTTTGAGTGAATACCGCAGCGTTAGTTTAGGTTTAGAAGTAAAGTAAAACTCAAGGTAAATATGCGAGGATTTTACATATTCCAATTCTTCCAAATCGATTATATAGGTGTTTTTGCCCACCTCTAGATTAAAAGACCTTGACTTTAAAGCAGGTATATTTTTGAAAGTAATGTCAAGGGTTGTAATCAAACTTACCCCATTTACGGGTTTTTGTAGGTAGCCTAATGGCCTGGTTTCTTTTAGCAGTTCCAGAGTCTTTTGGTCTGCAAATGAGGTGAGGTAAATGAAGGGAACGCGATAGTGTGTATTACTTTCCAAAGCAACATCTATCCCGGTTTTCTCTCCTGAAAGCCGAACATCGAGAAGGATCAAGTCTATAATGTTTGATTTTAAATGCAATACTGCCTGTTCAAAGTTCATGGCGATGGCCACAGTTTGATAGCCGTTGTCCTGAAGGTAACTTTCCAGATTTTTTGCAAGTAAAAGTTCATCTTCAACAATTAGGATTCGCTTAGCCTTCATTTTTTTATTTTCAATCTTATTTTTTGGTGAGATCCTTCTCGGATCAGACTTCCCTCAAGTTGCTTCACCATGTTTTCTATTATATACGTGCCCAAACTGCCTTCCGGATTATCAGTCCTGAAATGCGTTCCGTTATCGTTGTAATCAATCACTAAAAATGACTGTTCAAATCTTAACGATATAGAAATGGTCTTCTTTTCATTTTTGGGTGGTTTAGCGTGCTTAATACTGTTAGAAACCAGTTCGTTTAAGATCAAGCCCACGGG
Organism: Leeuwenhoekiella sp.; assembly: GCA_049671285.1. Lineage (GTDB taxonomy): Bacteria > Bacteroidota > Bacteroidia > Flavobacteriales > Flavobacteriaceae > Leeuwenhoekiella. Next base: position 96,314 of record JBATUQ010000004.1, read on the forward strand.
CATGGCATTATCTAACCCTACCATTTTATCCTCGATATTCTTATTGAGAATGATCTCCTTTTTTGCAAGTAACTGCTGTGAATCCAATATTGTAGATACATAATTCCTTATGCTAAAATCTTTTGTCATTTTCCCTGACGTGTCATACATAAACAATTGATGGGCAAGCGCGACCGCTTGAATTCGCATCTCTAAAGAGGATAAAATGGCTTTGGTTGGTTTATCCTCACTGTTATCCATATGCATATAAACAAGACCCAGCACCAAAGCAAGATTATTCTTAATTCGGTGGTGTGCTTCTTTAAGTAGCGTCTCTTTTTCTGTTAAGGTATTTTCGAGTAGTAGATTTTGTTGGGCTATACCAGCATTCTGGGATTTTATTTGCTTGTTTCGCCATTTGAGTTTGAGCAGCAACAGTATAACAACTGTTAAGGCAAGAATTGTTACACAGAGTAAAATCAATAGAAACTGTTCTTCCTGCTCTGCGCTTTTTAATTCATTAAGTGCCTTTTGTTTTTGGAGCGCTTCCTTCTTTATCTTAAAATTGAAATCCTGTTGATTGGTTGCAATACTATTCAATTGTTCTTTGGCGGCATCGTCATACTCTTTATACACGGTATAAACCTCTAAGGCCTCCCTATATTTTCCTTGAGCTTTGAATATTTTGCTTTCTTCTTTATGGATGTTGGCCAAGAGGAATAAATTATCATTCTTACTTGACAGGCTTTGAAGAGTATCCAGATACTGCATGGCATTCTCAAGATTGTTGTTCTGGATTTCCAGACGTGTGAGGAAGAGATACATGTAACAGGTACCGTTTAAATCTCCTTGGTCACTCCATATTTCTAAAGCGGTTTTGGCATAGGATTTAGCCTTGAAGCTGTCTGTAGGACGGTAAATAAAGGCTTTAAGCATACTGGCATTGGCAATAACATCCCAATAATTTTGGGCTTTGCCAAAATTGTAAGCACTATCTACGTATTGCAATGCTCTTTCAGGCTGGTCATTGACCCTTAGCAGCGATGCCCGGCGGTATAGGTATTTTCCAAAAAGTTCATCCTTAGCACGATTATCATATAGAACACTTACACTATCGAGGTCAGCAAGCGCTTTGCTTGGCTGCTCAATAATTTCAAATATTAAAGCCCTGTAAATACGCGTCTCAACTACTTCTTGTTTGGTAAGTGAGGGGCTATTTAGAATTTCTAATGCAAGAGCCATCGCATCTTCTAAAAGATTGACACGAATAAGCGCTTCAATTTTCTTAATCCTGAAAAAGTTGAGGTTGGTGGTGGCGTAGTTATCATTCAGCAAAATGCTGTCAATAGCGGTTAGGGCCTGTTTTGATTGGTGGGCGTCTTGATAGTGCTGTATGCGCTCTTTATCCTTTTGGAGATTTGGGTGCTGGGCTTGAAGAGCACCGCCAAATACGATAAAAATCAAAAGAAAAAAACCGATTTTCTCAAAAAAGGTAGTGTAGCGCAAAACTTATCATAATTACTTGGAGAAAAACGTAATAGGTAATTTTAAACCTTTTTTTTAACAAAATAAGATGAATAAATGTTAAAAATATTAACTAATAATAATATTTTTTATGAAGAATCAATAAACCTATTGAGGCTTAGTGAGTTGTATGTTTTTTAGATGGTATTTTGTCTCAACATTGAGAATTAATTCATATTGACGCCGTTTCTTGATAGAAGCATACTGCACAAAATTTATTCGCTGAGATTTTGATAAGGGATTTTTCAATTTGACTACTTTTACGCCCAAATAAAAAAAGCCACCATGCTTCAAGTAGCAGACATCCGGGAACATAAACAAACGTATATCACAGCGCTTCAAAAACGCAATTTTGACGCTGTCGAAATTTTTGAAAAAGTGATCGATCTGGACGAAAAACGCAGGTCCACACAGGCCGAACTCGACAATACCCTGGCAGAAAGCAACAAACTTTCCAAGGAAATTGGTCAGCTTTTTAAAAGTGGAGAAGCCCAAAAGGCAAATGTTTTAAAACAGAAAACTACCGGGCTAAAAGAAAGTTCAAAAACACTTCAGGAAACCTTGGCAGTTACTATCAGCGAACTCGACACCCTGCTTTTTGAAATACCAAACATTCCGCAGGACAGTGTTCCCGCAGGAAATAGCGATGCGGACAACGAGGAGGTTTTTAGAAAAGGTGATGTTCCTGTCTTGGCCAAAGGCTCACTGCCTCATTGGGAATTGGCCCAGAAATACGACATTATCGACTTTGAACTCGGCAATAAAATCACTGGTGCTGGTTTTCCGGTGTATAAAGGAAAGGGTGCGCGCTTGCAGCGGGCGTTGATCAACTATTTTTTGGACAAAAACACAGCGGCCGGCTATCAGGAATATCAGGTGCCGCATTTGGTCAATCAGGCTTCGGGCTTTGGTACGGGTCAACTTCCCGATAAGGAAGGGCAGATGTACCACGTAGGAGCAGACGATCTTTACCTGATTCCAACAGCTGAGGTTCCGGTGACCAATATGTTTCGCGACGAGCTGCTTGAAGTGCAGCAATTGCCCATCACCTGTACCGGGTACACGCCTTGTTTTCGCCGGGAGGCAGGCAGTTATGGCGCCCACGTGCGCGGGTTGAACCGTTTGCACCAGTTTGATAAGGTGGAAATTGTTCGCATCGAGAAGCAGGAAAACAGCGACGCCGCCCTAGACGGCATGGTCGAGCACGTTAAAGATATCCTTGACGAACTGCAATTGCCCTACCGCATCCTGAGACTTTGCGGTGGCGATTTGGGCTTTACGTCCAGTTTGACCTATGATTTCGAGGTTTTTTCAACCGCACAGGACCGTTGGTTGGAAATCAGCAGTGTTTCCAATTTTAAAACGTTTCAGGCAAATAGGTTGAAATTACGCTACCGCGAAAGTGGCGGCACCAAAAAACTGGCCCACACCCTCAACGGAAGCGCGCTTGCCCTGCCCCGCGTGCTCGCCGGAATCTTGGAAAATTATCAAACCGCAGACGGAATAAGAATCCCGGACGTATTGGTGCCGTATTGCGGTTTCGATAAAATCTGAAGGTTTTCGGAATAGGTTGAAATTGTTTGGCGAAAATGGTTTTTTTTAAAATCTTCAATCTTCAATCCCTTGCATTTTTATCTGGCAATAACTCGGTGAAACTTCATTATCTTTACAGAAAAGCGCCTTTGTGAAATTAACTTATCTGATTGTTTTCTTCTTTCTATCCGTGTTTCTGGCTTCCGCACAGTCAGAACAGCTTGCAAAAAATTATGCGGAGCAAGGAGAATATGGCAAGGCTATCGCGACTTATGAAGCGCTACTGAAAAAGTTTCCGGTAGCAGAAAATTATTTATTGGGGTTGGTCGAAGCCTATCAACAACTGGAGCGGTTCGATGACACCGAAGCCCAGCTGAAAAAAGCAATTCAATTGCGCCCGCATTCCGGACAGCTTTTGGTCGAACTGGGTTACAATTACGAGTTGGCCGGAAAAACAGTATTGGCCACAGAATCGTACACCAAAGCAATAGAAACAGTAAATGAAAATCCCGCCTATGCTTTTGGCGTGGGCAGGGCGTTTGAGAAATACTCCCTTCTGGATGAAGCCGTCGTCACTTATACAAAAGCGGCCAGTTTGGGAAGTCCGGGCAGTTTTGACGTGCAGCTGGCACGCATTTACGGCGAGCAGGGTAAGGTTGAAGATATGTTGAGCACCTATATCGATCTCATCATCCGCGATGAAAAATATTATTTTTTGGCCCAGCGTAATTTTGGTCAATTCATCACAGAAAATCCTGAAAATAAAGCGAACCAAACTTTTAAACGCTTGCTGTTGCAGAAGTCACAGGCCGAACCAAATGTTTTGTACAACCGCTTATTGAGCTGGTTGTTTGTCTCACAAGGGGATTTTTTAAAGGCATTTGTTCAAGAAAAGGCCATTGTAAAGCGCAACGAAAATATGTCCAGTATGGTAACCTTGGCCTCAAACGCCCTGGACGCCGAGGCTTACGAAGATGCCGTAACCATTCTCAATTACATCAAGGAAGAATCGCTCAGTGCCGCCCTGATATTTTCGGTAGAGCAGCGTCTTTTGCAAATCGCAGTTGCCACAGCAGAAGCAGAAGGTTTTGAGAAAATTCACGAGCGTTTCAAAAATTTACTGGATCAGTACGGCAGGACGCCCCGTACCTTTTCGCTGCAGCTGGATGCCGCTCATTTTTCGGCTTTTAAAATGAATCGACCAGAAGAGGCGATCACGGCGATCAATACGCTCTTGGAGCAGCCCATTTCGCCATTTCAGAAGGCCCGGGCCAAAATTTTACTTGGCGATATGATGGTTTTGCAAGGCCGTTTTAACAGTGCGCTTATCTACTATACTCAAGCGCAGAAAGGCGTGGACAATGACGTGCTGGCACAGGAAGCCCGGTTTAAAGTAGCGAAAACCAGTTATTATAAGGGCGATTTTGACTGGGCCAAAACCCAACTCAAGGTGTTGAAATCATCGGCATCAAAATTGACCGCAAATGATGCCCAGCAACTTTTTTTATTGATTACAGACAATTCGTATGGAGATTCCACCCAGGTGGCACTGAAGCAATTTGCAAGGGCAGATCTGTTGGCCTTTCAGGAGAAACAGGACGAAGCCATTTTGGCCTACGGCGAAATATTGACCAATTACAAGGGCGAAAGTATCGAGGACGAAGCCCTTTTGGCGCAGGCCAAATTGTATGAGTCAAGAGGCAATTTCGCGGAAGCGGAACAAAATTATATCACCATCATCACGTTTTTTAAGGACGATATTTTGGCAGATGACGCGTACTATTATCTTGCCAATTTGTACGTGGAAAAACTAAACGATCCCGAGAAGGCCAAGCAGAACTACGAGCAGATTATCTTTAATCACGAGGACAGTATTTATTACGTGGAAGCACAGAGGAAATACCGGGAACTGCGGGGGGATGTGGTCAATTGAAGAATTCTGGACAATTGCAGCCCATTTGAAGGTTCAAAATTTAAAAAATTTAAGTAGTTTGGTGTCCTGGATTTTAAAAGGCACATATGCGTGGCACCAAAAAAATAGATTGGCTCAATCACTTCCTGGAATTTATCGTTGTAATTATCGGGATACTGATCGCGTTTCAACTAAATACGTGTTCCCAAGAAAATAAGGAACAGGAACTTGTTGATCAGCACATTGAGAATATTTTAGAAGAAACCCGTTATAATAAAGACAATGTCACCTATTTTATAAGTCAAAGTGATGCAATGATTGCTAAAGCAGATTCACTTTTGATTCTCCTAAATGATTTTGAAAACCCAAAGAAAGTTAATCAATTCGCCCTCGAGCTGATGAACTTGCCTTATTCATATATAAAACGCAATGCCTATAATTCTTTGATCCAGTCGGGAGATATTCGCTTGATCAAAGATTTTAAAGTTAAGGATGATATCATAAATCTGTACGAATATTACGATTGGGCGGAAGGAATGAACAAAGCTACAGAAGAAACATATTCTAACTTTTTATATCCATACGTGGTTAAAAATTTAGATTTGCGGATGGGAACGGTGCAATCGCAAGAAGTTTATCAAAATAAGGAATTCAGCAACATAATTTCTGCATATAGCTATATCCTCAAAGCAGGTAAGCTTCAGCATCAGGAGTCTGCCCAAAAGATGGAAGATTTTTTAGCAAGCTACTCTGAAGAAACAACACCATGATCATTCACAACATCACCCTAAATATTGACGACAGCATCCATCAGCAAGGGTTGGTATTTTTAAAGGATGAATTTATTCCGCAGATGTTGGATACCGGTTTTTTTTATAAAGCACTGATGACCCGTGTTAATGTTAATGAAGAAATGGGTGGGCAGACGTATTCCGTGCAGTTTCGGGCAGAAAGCTGGGAAGCCTTGCAAAAGTTCAAAACTGAAAAGGAAGCCCGAATGCTCGTCGCGTTCAACCGCTTTGGAGATAAGATTGTCATGTTTGCCACAGAACTGGAAGTGGTCTTAGAGCAAGAGGTCTAGGTTCGTTAGGTAAAGCCATACCTTTGTGCTATGCCAAAAAAATTCAAAAAATCTTCCGCTGCCGCGAAAAAAAATGCTGATGGTTCCGTGCGGGCAAAAAAGCATTTGGGACAACATTTTTTAAAGGATGAAGAAGTTGCCCGGAAAATCGCTGAAACCCTTACCGGAAAAGGCTATGATGGCGTGATCGAGATTGGCCCTGGAATGGGTGTGCTTACCAAATACCTGTTATTGGCCGGCCACGACTTGATCGCGATGGATCTGGACAGTGAGAGCATCGTTTACCTAAACCATAGCTTTCCGTTAGAACATCCGCAGGTTTTTGGAAAAGGCAGCTTTGAAGTCGTAGAAGCCGATTTTCTTCAGGTGAATCTCTGTGATTATTTCGCCGATAGGCAATTTGCCATTACAGGCAACTTTCCGTACAATATTTCGACACAGATTGTTTTTAAAATGCTCGACTGGCGCAAGCAGGTTCCTGAGTTTAGCGGTATGTTTCAAAAAGAAGTGGCCCAGCGTATCTGCTCGCCGCACGGCAGTAAGGTGTACGGAATTCTTTCGGTACTCGCACAGGCTTTTTATGATGCCGAATATCTTTTTACCGTTCCGCCAGATGTATTTGATCCTCCGCCCAAAGTGGATAGCGGTGTGCTTCGGTTGACAAGAAAGTCAGATTTTGAAAATATAGGTTGTGATCCCACAATGTTGTACCGGGTGGTAAAAATGGCATTTCAACAGCGCCGAAAGACTTTACGCAACAGTCTGAAGCAACTGGACCTCAGTGATAATTTCCGCGAAAGCGAAGTCCTAAACCTCCGCCCGGAGCAATTGGACGTTGCCGGATTTATTGATCTTACCAAAAGCATAAACGAAGACTTGAACTCTAGAGCATAAGATTTTCCGCAGAAATTTAGTGATCTGAAAATCATCGTTTTTCTACCACATTTGGTATCTATGTTGTCTATCGGCCTATATCATAACTTAATGTAAGGTACTGTGGTGAACCGCGTCTTAAGCCGTATATTTGCACACAATTTTAGCGATTATGATCAAAGTAAGTGAAACAGCAAAAAAGCGCATAGCTACCCTAATGACAGATGATGGTTATGATGCCATACAGGATTATGTGCGCGTTGGTGTAAAAAGCGGTGGTTGCTCGGGTTTGTCCTATGAGTTGAAGTTTGACAGGACAGCTTCTGAAGAAGATAAGGTGTTTGAGGACAATGATATCAAGCTGATCGTTGATAAGAAAAGTTTTCTATACCTAATAGGCACCACGCTGGAATATAGCGGTGGCCTTAACGGAAAGGGCTTTGTGTTCAATAATCCCAATGCACAGCGCACTTGCGGATGCGGTGAGAGTTTCTCACTGTAGAGAATGGAATTTCGCCAACGGCGAAAAGAATCAAGAATATTAGAAAATGGCATATACTGAAGACGATTTACAGAAAGAACTCGAGAACAAAGAGTACAAGTACGGCTTCTATACCGATATAGAATCAGACACTATCCCCATTGGTCTCAATGAAGATACGGTACGGGCAATTTCCCTGAAAAAAGGGGAGCCAAAGTGGATGACCGAATGGCGCTTGGAATCACTGCGCGGATTTTTTGAAATGACCGAGCCCGGATGGGCCAACGTGCATTACCAAAAACCCGACTTGCAGGCGATATCCTATTATTCCGCACCATCAAAAAAGCCGAAATATGAAAGCCTCGATGAGATCGATCCTGAATTGCTGGACACTTTCAAACGGTTGGGTATTTCGCTTGACGAGCAGAAAAAGCTTGCCGGTGTTGCCGTTGATGTGGTGATGGATTCGGTTTCGGTGGCTACCACGTTTAAAAAGACGCTGGGCGAAAAAGGTATTATATTCTGCTCCATTTCTGAAGCGATCAAGGAGCATCCAGAGCTGGTCAAAAAATATCTCGGGACAGTCGTTCCGCAAAAGGACAATTATTATGCAGCATTAAATTCTGCAGTATTCAGTGACGGTTCGTTCTGTTACATCCCTAAAGGCGTCAGATGCCCGATGGAACTTTCCACCTATTTTAGGATCAACCAGGCAGGTACCGGTCAGTTTGAGCGTACCCTGGTGATTGCTGATGCAGGGAGTTATGTGAGTTATCTGGAAGGGTGTACCGCTCCATCCCGGGACGAGAATCAATTGCACGCCGCAGTGGTCGAGTTGATTGCGCTCGACGATGCCGAAATAAAATATTCTACCGTACAGAACTGGTATCCCGGTAACGATCAGGGTAAAGGTGGGGTTTTTAATTTTGTGACCAAACGGGGATTGTGCGAAACAAACGCCAAGATCAGTTGGACGCAAGTGGAAACCGGAAGTGCCGTAACCTGGAAATATCCCAGTTGTATTTTAAAGGGGGATAATTCCATTGGCGAGTTTTATTCCATTGCGGTGACCAACAATTACCAGCAAGCAGATACAGGGACCAAGATGGTGCATTTGGGCAAGAATACCCGGAGCACAATTATTTCCAAAGGGATTTCTGCCGGAAAGTCGCAGAACAGTTACCGCGGTCTGGTACAGATCAACAAAAGGGCAGACAACGCCCGAAACTTCTCCCAGTGCGATTCCCTGTTGATGGGCAATGAGTGCGGGGCACATACCTTCCCGTACATCGAGGCCAAAAACAAAACCGCGCGTGTAGAGCACGAGGCGACCACCAGCAAGATTGGCGAGGATCAGATTTTCTACTGCAACCAGCGTGGGATCGATACCGAAAAGGCAATCGCGTTGATCGTAAACGGGTTCAGTAAAGAGGTGCTTAACAAGCTGCCGATGGAGTTTGCCGTGGAAGCCCAGAAGTTATTGGAAATTTCACTAGAAGGTTCAGTAGGATAATGAAGAAGTTAGTTGTAAGCTTGATCGCAATCTTAATTGCTTTCGCTTCTTGCGAAAAGGATTCTGAAAGCACAGAGCGGATTGAAGGTAAATTCCTGTACTACGATGGTTCTGGAATACTTCAAAAAGACAACGTGATCTACGGGGTCAAGATAGACGACCAGGCCGAAAAGTTGATCGAAATGACAAAAGGCTATCAAGTCAACGAGACCGATATGGTTCCTGTGATGCTCAAAGTAGTGAAGAATCCTAAAGCAGAAGGTGCCGAAACCTGGGACACCATTGTTACCGTCAAAGAAATTCTGGCCGTGATGCATCCCGAAAAAGAGGATCAGGAAATCATTCTGAACAAACCGGAAGCGGTACAATAAAACCAAATACCAATTAGCAATAAAGCAGAGCAGATGTTAGAGATAAAGAACTTAAATGCCAGCATTGAGGGCAAGAAAATATTAAAAGGGATCAATCTTCAGATCAATCCCGGAGAGGTTCATGCCATTATGGGACCTAATGGTTCGGGTAAAAGTACCCTCGCCGCGGCCATCGCAGGACGTGAGGAATATGAGGTGACCAAGGGTGACATCCTTTTTGAGGGAGAGTCGATCGTGGAGATGGATGCCGAGGAGCGCGCGCACAAAGGTGTGTTTCTTTCCTTTCAATATCCGGTGGAAATCCCAGGTGTTTCGGTGACCAATTTTATAAAAACTGCCATTAATCAAACCCGAAAGGCCCGCGGTCAAGAAGATATGAAAGCTGGCGAAATGTTAAAGCTTATCCGTGAAAAGTCTGAGCTGCTCGAAATTGACCGAAAGTTTCTTTCGCGGAGCATCAACGAAGGATTTTCAGGAGGTGAAAAAAAGCGTAATGAGATCTTTCAAATGGCGATGCTGGAGCCCAAACTAGCTATCCTAGATGAAACAGACTCCGGGCTGGACATTGATGCTTTGCGTATCGTTGCCAATGGTGTGAACAAACTACGCTCTCTAGACAACGCGGTTTTGGTCATTACCCATTACCAGCGCTTGCTCGATTATATCGTTCCAGATTTCGTTCACGTTTTGGTAGATGGCAAAGTGGTGAAATCCGGCGACAAGCAACTGGCTTATGAGCTCGAGGAGAAAGGGTATGATTGGGTGAAGAAGGAGCTTGTCTAGTTTAAAGCTTAAGGTTCAAAGTTCAATGTTTTTGATATTTATATATGGGAAAAGTTGAACGATTTGAGGATCTTGAGATTTGGAGTGAAGCAAGAAGGCTTTCCAAAGAAATGATAACCCTTTCAAAAAGTACTCCTTTGGGCCAAAATTTTCGGCTGAGAGATCAAGTCTTAGCTTCTTCTGGAAGTGTGATGGATAATATTGCTGAGGGTTTTGAGCGAAATGGTAATAAAGAATTTCGGCAGTTTCTGTCAATAGCAAAAGCCTCGGCAGGCGAATCGCGTTCTCAGCTATACAGGGTTTTTGATTATGGATACATTTCTGATGAGGAATTAAAGACGTTGGTTAATGAGGCAGAAAACCTTAGCAAACAAATATCCAATTTTATAAAGTATTTGAACAAAACATCATTTAAGGGCAGTAAATTTCAGAAAGGATGAATTAGTAATCCATTGAATTTTTAACCTTGAATTTTTGAATAATATATTATGAGCTTAAAAGATAAACTACTATCCTCGTACCTCGCTTATCAGGAAAACCTGAACTTAGATTACGATATGCACGATGTGCGGGATAAGGCAATCCGAAACTTTGAGGAGCAGGGATTTCCTACTAAAAAGGATGAAAACTGGAAATACACTTCATTGAACAGTTTGGTGAAGAACGAGTACAGCCTGCACAGCAATCAGGAAAATAATATAGAATTCCGGGATGTCAAGAAATATTTCATTCACGATATTGACACCTATAAGATAGTGTTTATCGACGGGGTTTACAGTAGCTACTTAAGTGAAACTACCCACGATGGTGTTGACGTTTGCCTGTTGAGTTCGGCGCTTTCGAAGCCAAAATATAAGGCCGTAATCGATGTGTATTACAACAAGATCGCGCAGGAAAACAGCTTGACTTCGTTGAATACCGCTTTCGCTAAAGAGGGCGCGTACATTTACATCCCCAAGTCAAAAGCGGCTAACAAGCCCATACAGATCCTGCATTTTTCCACCGGGAACGAGGCGAGTCTAATGCTTCAGCCACGCAACTTGATCGTTGCCGAAGAAAATGCCGAAGTACAGATCATTGAGCGGCATCAAAGCTTGGGAAGCAATCCGGTACTCACCAATGTGGTCACCGAGATTTATGCCGGAAACCGAGCCATTGTAGATTATTATAAGATTCAGAATGACAACGATAATGCGTCGTTAATAGACAATACACACATTGACCAGCGGGACAACAGTGAGGTTTCGGTGCATACGTTTTCATTTGGCGGAAAACTAACCCGGAATAACCTGAACTACTATCAGAACGGGGAGCGATGCAATTCCATCTTAAAAGGCGTGACCATCATTGAGGATAAACAGCATGTGGATCACAATACGCTGGTACATCACAAGCAGCCCAACTGTGAAAGCCATCAGGATTACAAGGGAATTTTTGACGAAAAATCCACCGGTGTTTTCAACGGAAAAGTAGTTGTGGATAAAATCGCTCAGAAGATCAATGCCTACCAAAGCAATAACAACATTTTGGTAGACGAAAACGCCACGATCAATTCCAAACCACAATTGGAAATTTTTGCAGACGATGTGCGTTGTTCGCACGGTTGTACCATTGGTCAACTGGATGAGGAGGCGATGTTCTATATGCGCTCCCGCGGAATAGGAAAAAAAGAAGCCCGTGCCCTGCTGATGTATGCCTTTGCCAATACAGTGCTTGAAAGCGTCAAAATCCCACAACTCAAAAACCGTATTACCAAACTGATCGCGAATAAAATCGGGGTGCAGATTGGGTTTGAGGTGTAGCCCCCTAACCCCCAATGGGAGATTTCAAAACTTATATATTTATTTGTTTCCCAGAAATAAATAGAGAATCATAGTTCCTCACCTTATCAAGGGGAGGTGCCGATAGGCGGAGGGGTTATCACGGCTCTTCAAATGAAACCAAACATTCCCTTAGAAATTGTTTCAGTTGAATTTAAAATACCAAAGGTCAAACTCATAGAAATGTTCAACGTACAAGAAATAAGAAAAGACTTTCCCATCCTTCACCGTGAAGTCAATGGCAAACCTTTGGTTTATTTTGACAACGCTGCTACATCACAGACGCCCCAACAGGTAATCGATGTTATCGTAGATTATTACTCACGGCTCAATGCCAACATTCACCGTGGCGTGCACGCGCTTTCTCAGGAAGCCACCGATGCTTATGAACAGGCGCGGATAAAGATCCAAAAACACTTTAATGCCAAAGAGGCTTACGAGACTATAATGACCTCGGGAACAACTCAGGGAATTAACCTCGTGGCTTCGGGCTTTGCCGAATTGATCAACGAGGGCGACGAAATCCTTGTTTCGGCGATGGAACATCACAGCAACATCGTGCCATGGCAAATGCTTGCTGAAAAAACGGGGGCTGTCCTCAAAGTGATCCCAATGCTTCCCAGCGGCGAACTCGATATGCAAGCCTTTGATGAATTGCTTTCAAAAAAGACAAAACTTGTCTTTGTCAACCATGTGAGCAATGCATTGGGAACGGTAAATCCTATCAAAACCATTATTGATAAAACCCATGCTGTGGGTGGAGCAGTACTTATTGACGGTGCTCAGGCTGCGCCTCACGTTAAGGCAGATGTTCAGGATTTGGATGTTGACTTTTATGTAGCTTCTGCGCACAAAATGTGTGGTCCTACCGGTGTCGGAATGCTTTATGGAAAACAGGAATGGCTGGAGAAATTGCCACCGTATCAAGGAGGAGGCGAAATGATCGCCACGGTGACTTTTGAGAAAACCACGTACGCCGGGCTTCCGCACAAGTTTGAGGCGGGAACTCCCAATATTTGTGGCGGTATCGCCTTTGGTGCTGCGCTTGATTATATGAACGCCATAGGTTTTGATGCCATTGCCAATTACGAGAACGAACTGCTGGAATATGCCACCCAAGAACTAAAAAAGATTCCTGATCTGAAAATTTTTGGCGAAGCCAAAGAAAAAACCGCGGTGATTTCCTTTAATGTGGGAGCGATTCACCCGTATGATATCGGGACGATTTTGGATAAATTGGGTATCGCCGTACGTACCGGCCACCATTGCGCCCAGCCCATAATGGATTATTACAAAATTTCCGGAACGGTACGTGCGTCCTTTGCGTTTTACAATACCAAAGCAGAAATTGACCTTATGGTAAAAGCCGTTGAGCGGGCGGTACGGATGTTGCAATAAGTACTAAAGACTTGATATGGTTCTAAAATGAGTTGGGTCTGAATAACTAAAATCTTCATTTTGAAATATCTGTTTTTACTTGTTGGTCTTCCCCTTATTTCCTGCGGAAGCACCTCTGAAACCTGGCAGGTCAATGGGCTTAAGGTACCTTGTGATGATGTGGGGGTTCAAGAATGCTTTCAAGTGAAAAAGGACAGCAGCGACACTTGGGAATATGTGTACTCTGATATCGAGGATTTCTATTTTGAGCCCGGATATGATTATGTATTAAAGGTGAAGGTTTCAGACAGGCGTGAGGTTCTCCAAGACGCTTCCGCGAAAAGATATAAGCTTGATGAAATTATTTCGAAGAAAAAAATGGAAGTTTCACTAAACGGATCTTTTCAGGTACTTATGTTAGGGAACAAACATTTGCAGGATGGAGCCATTACGGTCATCTTTGATAACGCTGACAAGAGGGTATATGGTATGAATATCTGCAACAGGTTTAGCGGAAGTTTTTCGGTTGAGGATGATGCTATAAAGCTTTCGCCGGTAATGACTACACGCAAAAAGTGTGCACAGCACGAGTTGGAAAGGCAGTTCCTTAATCTTTTAAAACAGGTGGATGCATTTGCCATTGCTGATGATAAACTGTATCTTAGAAATGGAAATAACGTTTTGATAACCGCAAAAAGAAGCAGCGATAATGAATAGCATACCCGAAATTCAGGAGGAGATAGTTGAGGAGTTTGCCATGTTTGACGACTGGATGGACCGTTATGAGTATATGATCGAGTTGGGGAAGTCCCTTCCGTTGATCGATGAGAAATACAAAACTGAAGAATATATCATCAAGGGCTGTCAAAGTAAAGTTTGGGTACACGCTGGGATGCAGGAGGATAAAGTTGCTTTTACCGCAGACAGTGATGCCATAATCACCAAAGGGATTATTGCCATTTTGATCCGCGCTTTTTCCGGGCAACCGCCGCAAGCGATTTTGGACGCTGATACCTCTTTTATCGATAAAATAGGTTTGAAAGAACATTTATCGCCAACCCGTGCGAATGGACTGGTGAGTATGATCAAGCAGATCAAATTATATGCGGTTGCTTACCAAACGCAGGTGGGTCAGGATGATTAAAGAATTTTAAGTTCCTATAGGTTTCTGAAACTTATGAAGATTAAAAAAGTACAAGCTATGATTGCTATAAGAGGAAAATACAAGAACGGAAGAGTAGTGCTTGAGAAGAAAGTCGATTTTGACAATGAGCAAAATGTAATAGTGACTTTTTTAGAAGAAGAATCAGAGGCAAACAATAGCGTGAAGCAATTTGATATTGGTCAGCTGTCCATTGGAAGATCAAGAGCTATTTTAAAAAATATAAAAAGCTCCTTTTCTGATGAAATTGTTGAAGAGCGGAGGCAGGAGTTATGAAAATCTTCTTGGACACTTCGGCACTGGTAAAATTGTATCATACGGAAAAGTATAGCGAGGCGTTGGAGTCTTTTCTGACGGTCAATACAATTGAAGCTGTCTATCTTTCAGATTTGGCTAAGGTGGAATTTGCTTCGGCAATTTTTAAGAAATTACGTTTAAAGGCACTTCAAGAGTCAGAAGCCCTAGCGGTCTTAAATTTTTTTAGTGAGGATAGTAAGAATTTCCGATTCGTTCAACTAAATGATAGTATTGTTGCTAAGGCACATTATTTTATTGAAAAATACGGAAAACAAGGTCTAAGAAGCCTTGATGCCATTCAATTGGCTTCTATGATCAGCATCGAGCAAGAGTTGGATTATGTTATTAGTTTTGACGACCTGTTGAATTCGATTTGTGATTTAGAGGCTTTAAAACTTCAAAATTTTTAAGTAGTACCAGACTTCACAGTTCTCCAAAACCGCTGAGGTCTTTAAGAAACAAAAACATGAGCGAAGAAACCAAAGAAATAGACACCGCAGAACTGGGCGAAAAAGTAGTACGTGTCCTTAAGACGATTTACGATCCTGAAATTCCGGTTGATATTTATGAACTCGGATTGATCTATGATGTTTTTGTAAATGAGGATTATGAAACCAAAATCCTGATGACGTTAACCACCCCCAACTGCCCTGTTGCTGAAACGCTTCCGGTGGAGGTGGAAGAGAAGGTAAAAAGCATCGATATGGTTAAAGACTGCGAGGTGGAAATTACTTTTGATCCGCCGTGGACGCAGGATTTGATGAGCGATGAGGCCAAGCTGGAACTGGGATTGCTCTGATTTTTTTTTCGAAATGGCTTCAGCGGCAGCGGATTTTCTTGATTTATTCACTTACAGTGCAGCCAGTAATCAGCAGTTAGGTGAATTTTTGCGTGAAGAACAATTGCTTTCCGAAAGTATTAGGGCTATTTACAGCCACCTGCTCAACGCACACCATATCTGGAATGCACGTATACTTTCCGAAGCAATGCTATTTGATGTTTGGCAACATCACAACATCGAGTCTTGGGCTTTGCTGGATACTAAAAATTTGGAACAGAGTCTGGAAATCATCGCAACCATCCCTTTGGACCAAATAGTAGGTTACTTAAATTCAAAAGGAGTACAGTTTTCAAACACGCTTCATGAGATACTTTTTCATCAAATCAACCACGCCACACATCACCGGGGACAGTTGTCTGCGATGATCAGGCAGGCAGGCAAAATACCTCCCACAATGGATTATATATTTTACAAAAGGCAAACGCAATGAGCGAAATCGTCAACAGGATAGCAAACAGCAAACTCATCACTTTCAATCTTGAGGATTATTATCAAGAGGGCAAACGCGTTGAGATCGATCTGTCGCAGTGGCTGGAAGAAGGTTTTATACTGCGTGAGAAACCCTTTCGCGAAAGCTTAAAAAACCACGACTGGTCGCAATATCAGGATGCGTTTATCGCGCTGCATTGCACCACCGATGCAATCGTACCTGCTTGGGCCTTTATGCTCGTTACTACCTATTTGCAGCCGTACGCCAAAAAAACCGTCAAGGGAACATTGGAAAATTTGGAAACCTTGCTTTATTCTGATAAACTTCAGCAGGTTGATTTTTTTAAATACCAGGATCAATATGTGATCGTAAAGGGCTGCTCAAACAAACCGGTTCCTGAGAATGCTTACTTACTCCTCGTTCAGTATCTTATGCCTTTTGTCAAGAATTTAATGTTTGGTGAAGCGTGTTCTTCGGTGCCGCTCTTCAAAAGAAAATAGAAACATAAACATTCTTGTGGTTATATTTGTTCTGAAACCAAATCATTCGGAATGAAAAAATCACTTTTGGCCTGTCTCTTTCTTGTACTAAGCTTTTCAGCTTTCGCACAGCAGACCGAGGGAGAACTTAGGGCTGCAAAAAAAGCCAAGAACGATAGCATCTCAAAAATTCAAAAGCGGGTAGATGCCATTCAAAAGAAATTGGATAACCTTCCCGGTTGGCGTATTGGAGCTTTTGGTACCGTGGGCGTGGACCTGAGTAATTTTAGCAACTGGTATGCCCAGGGAACGCCCAATGTATCTTCTGGAAGCATTGGCTTGACGTCTAATGCCTTTGCCAATTTAAAACAGCCCAAATACTTTTGGCGCAATGCTTTAAATGTCAACTTGCAATGGCAGAAATTTGATGATGAGGACGATCCTACGGATGACGACAGTTTTAAACAGGCCACCGATGTTTTTAACATATCTTCCCTTTATGGATATAATCTTACGCCAACCCTGGCCATTTCTACCTTAGGGGAATACCGTACTACGTTGCTCAATAATTTTAATGACCCCGGTTATCTGGATTTAGGTTTGGGTGGTACCTGGACACCTATCTCCAATTTGGTGATTGTGATGCACCCGTTTAACTATAACATCATTTTTACCAGTTCTGAGGACATCTATCAATCATCACTAGGTGCAAAAATTGTCGCCGATTACACCAAGAAAATAGGTAAGGTCAACCTGAAATCCAATTTTTCCACATTTCAGAGCTACGACAGTTCTGATCTTTCCAACTATACTTGGATCAATTCGGTTGGGTTTAAAATATTTAAAAGTTTTGGGGTCGGATTTGAATTTGGTTTGAGAAACAACAAACAGGAAGCCCTCGAATACGCCAGAACTGCCCTTATGATGCCCAATGCCACATTTGCAAGCATAGACAACGACCTGCAGTCTTATTGGTTGATAGGACTGACGTATTCCTTATAAAGTAAGTTGACTTTAGACTTTCGGTCAAAACGGCATTTTATAAATTGGGCAGGTTTTTTGATTTAATACAGTATGGGATACTACAATTCCCGATTTTAAAATAAAATAAATAATTATGTTTGGAGGAGCCTACATGAGCTACTATTTAATCGTAGGAGCAATCGCACTGGTCAGTTGGCTGGTGAGCAATAAATTAAAGAGCAAATTTAAAGAGTATTCAAAAGTCCATCTGAAAAACGGGATGAGCGGTGCCGAAATCGCAAAGCAAATGCTAAGGGATCACGGCATCACCGATGTTGATGTAATTTCGGTAGGCGGGCAGTTGACAGATCATTACAATCCCGCCAAAAAGACGGTAAATCTTAGCGAACCAGTTTATAGTCAGCGCAATGCTGCCGCAGCTGCCGTGGCTGCTCACGAAGTAGGCCATGCAGTACAGCACGCCAAGGCCTATTCATGGCTGACGATGCGGTCTAAACTTGTACCTGTAGTAAGCGTGTCGTCAAGGATGTCAATGTTTGTAATTATTGGTGGAATTGCCCTAATGTCCCTCGTTGGTTCCGGACTGGGATTTACGGTTTCATTGATCGGGCTTGGACTATTTGCCCTAACGACCATTTTCGCATTTATTACCTTACCGGTGGAATATGATGCGAGCAACCGGGCATTGGCTTGGTTAAAAAGTGAAGATATCGTGACACCCCAGGAATATGCAGGTTCTAAAGATGCCTTAAAATGGGCTGCCCGTACATATGTGGTTGCTGCTTTGGGTTCGCTGGCAACCTTACTTTATTTTGCATTACAAATATTGGGAAGCCGAAGATAAATTTATTCAATCCATTTAACTTCAGAGCCTTTGTGAGTTGATTACAAAGGCTTTTTTTATATCTGAATTTGCCGTTCTATCTGCTGGTTGAGGCTGATGAAAGTTTCGGTACGGCTAACGCCCTCAATGGCCTGTATTTTCTTGTTCAGCAGGTGCATCAGGTGTTCGTTGTTTTTACAAAGTATTTTGATGAAAACACTCCAGTTGCCCGTGGTGTAGTGGCATTCTATAACTTCGGGGATCGCTTCCAGCTGTTTCACGGCTTTGGGGTTGCTCATTGCCCGGTCCAGATAAATGCCTACGAACGCCATTGTAGAATATCCAAGCACCCCTGCGTCAACGATCACCTTAGACCCCTTGATAAGTCCTGATTTTTCCAGTTTGCGCAGGCGTTGGTGAATGGCAGCACCAGAGATTCCAACTTTTCTGGCAATTTCTAAAATAGGCTTGCGCGCGTCCTCCATAAGTTGTCTTAGGATGATTTTGTCAATCCCATCGATGGAAATTTGCTCGTTGACTATTTTCATATTGACCGAAAATATTTAGGATTAAAAGGACTTTTAAGTACTCTGGGTAACATTTACAATTCAAATGTAGTCAAAACTTCTATTTTGTAAGCACGGAAGATTTGTAATTGTTTTCGACTTTATATTGGGTGGAAATGAAATCCAAATAATGAACCTGATATTCCCGAAAGAATATTCCGGTGGTCTTCAGTGTTTTTAGAAAGGGTTCGTAAAGTGCTCTTGAAGTAGGAATCTGAATGCCTGGCTTCGTATATCATTTGTTGAGGATAAGTAAGGCGGCAATGGCCAAAGGTAGCCCGAAAGTTTTTGCCAGGGCGGTATGGGTTTGATTTTCGCCCTCGCAAACCGCGGTTATATCTTTTTGAAACTGCTTAATATTTTTTTCATATCCCATTTATGATACATCACGACCATGTCCCGTCTGTTTTTTGAAAGTGTCAATTTGTCTTTATGGATTGCTCAAGACATTGTGCCGGAGTAGCCATTGTCAGATTGGTATAATTGCTTTATAAAAGACGCTATTCTAAAAAGTTTGTCACTCCTCAGCTGATCCTGATCAAATTTGATTGGTGGCACAATTTGAGTTCGACACTAATAGTAGGGCTACATTGGAGAAACAGGTTGACGACGTTGTAATAGCGCATCGTTTTGAGGTGTTGCAGGGAGTAGCTGTCATCGGTCATACGGAGTTATATGAAATCACGTGCGGATTAAAACCTTATTCGCCCTTTGGTGCCGCATTAAAGCGTGAGCGGGTATTAGGCTTGAGAGGTTGCGGTGATTTAACATTTGGCATTTCTAGGCTAATCTTATATTGGGTATTGGGATGCTTTCGATGCTTTAGAAAATCCTTTACTACGGGCAGGTTGGCAGGAAGCATATTGTTGACAAAAGCAGATTGTGCGATTACATTAACGCGGGCTTCTGTACAATTAAGATCAAGCAGCATTGCAAGGGAATTTGGTTTTCAACTTGAAATGCCTGGATGTGGATAGGGAGCTTTCTGCAAAGATGAGGTGGCGTTAAGCGGATTCAGTCTGTTAATTGATGGTACACTTAAGTTGGTTTTGGTTTTCAGGCATCTACGATTAATAATTTTTGGAATAAAACAATTGTACTTTTGCCACTTGAAAGATTAACGATTTATCAAAGTACAATGCGAAAACAACTTATGATCTCTGGAGCGGCTCTTGGGCTTACTGCCGTAATGTTAGGAGCTTTTGGTGCTCACGGACTCGAAAAATACTTGGATCACAATGGCATAGTTTCGTTTGAGACTGGCGTGCGCTATCAAATGTACCACGCTTTGCTTTTGTTTTTAATAGGCGGGGTTTTTAATTTCACCAAAAGTGTTAATTACACACTCTTATGCCTTGTAAGTGTAGGAGTACTTTGCTTTAGCGGATCTATCTACCTCTTGAGCACCCAACCCTTTACTGGTTTGGATTTCTCTAAAATTGCCTTGATGACCCCATTGGGCGGAACCTTACTAATTGTGTCGTGGGGGTTAATTTTGTACCAATTTGTGAAATTGAAAAATGAGTGATTTTTTTTCGTTTTTGAAGAAACCGCTTGAAATTAGCCAGTCAGTAATTAAAAGTAATTTTACCGGAGTATAAACCGCCGGTATTAACACGGTGTTGTTGAAAAGTTACAGAATTAGAATTCAGAAGACATCCATTGGTTTTCAGCTGATAGGCTTGAGCAAAGAAAGAGGTATGAGCAAATGGGAGAATTGGCAGAAAGTGGCGCTTCTCAAAATTGTAGCTGTAAACCGCAACGGTAAAATGAAATAGGATACCGCAGCGTAATACACATTTGAGTTCTCCGCTGCACCCTATTTTTATTCTGAAAGTTATTTTTTGTTGATCTCGTCGATGTATTTTTCTATCGCCATGGTCATGGATGGCGTTTCCGGGGTGGGTGCTTTTATGTTGATGTTAAGGCCTGCATCTGTTGCTGCTTGAACGGTGCTGTTCCCAAAAACGGCAATACGCGTCTCCCTTTGCTCAAAATCAGGGAAATTTTCAAAAAGGGATTTTATACCGCTGGGGCTAAAGAATACCAGAATGTCGTACGTCACATCTTTAAGGTGAGAAAGGTCACTGACCACAGTTCGGTAAAATATGGCCCTTTTCCAATTCAATTTTAGATCATCTAATACAGCAGGAACTTCTGGTTTGAGACTGTCTGATGATGGCAAGAGGAATTTCTCGTTTTTGTATTTTTTTAGAATGGGAGCCATTTCAGAAAAAGTACGCGTACCTACATAGATCTTACGCTTCCGGTACACCACATATTTTTGGAGATAATAAGCTACGGCTTCGCTTTGGCAGAAATACTTAAGTGAATCAGGTACTTTAAACCTCATTTCGTCTGCAATTCGGAAGAAATGATCCACTGCATTTCGACTGGTAAGGAGGATGGCAGTAAAATTGTTGAGATCTATCTTTTGGTGCCTTACCTCTTTACTGCCAACGCCTTCAACGTGAATAAAAGGAATAAAATCTATCTTAACTTTTTTCTTCTCCTGAAGGTCAAAATAAGGGGAATTTTCTACTTTGGGTTCAGGTTGGGAGATAAGTATAGTTTTCACTTTAGTCATAGTAGTCAATTTAGAAATCCAATGGTAATGCAACGAATTTATAAACTATAAAATAGGGTGCTATTTCAAGAGCGCAAAGGTACAAAATAAAATAGAATGGATGCCTACTAATCAACCGGCTATGAGGCAGTAAACTTTTTAATAATATTATTCCGTTTATTCCCACAAAAATAAACAAAACTATCAAAATCGTCCATTTGCTTTCCTGAAAGGTGTAAAGTAATAAAGCGTTGATGGGCAGCAGTAAAATTCCCACTACATTGTAATAAGATAACTTAAAATAATGGTAACTGCCAATTACCCTTTCGCCATTAAAAAGCACCGCAATCATTTTTTCGCCCAGGACCTTTACAGCTATAAACAAGGCGTACAGCAAGATGATACGCACCATCATGAGCTTTGTGTCGTCAGCTGCTGCGGAAGCTAATGTTTGAATCACCAAATATAAAAAAATGGATATAGACACAAGCTGCACTAAGAACAAAAGCACGTTGAATCCAGATGTAAGTGGAGCGTCGATATTTCTGCCCAAGAAAAATTTATTGTTTTGGATCAACATACTAAAAGCCCTGAATTTTGCCGGAAAGGCATATTTGGCAATGGCGACCAGAGCCAGGCAGCATACTAATAGTATACTGAGTCCGTCGTGGGTAATGGCCTCTCGGGGTAAGACTTCCAATGGGATTTGTTGAGGGGTTAAAATTAATATAATATCTCCGGAACAAACGGTGCATAGCGGCGAGAAACTGCCAAAATAAGTACATTTGCCGCAAAGCGACATGCATGAGTGGCTGTCTGGTCATAATACCTACGTACAACGAAATCGAAAATATAGAAAAATTGGTGCGCAACGTTTTTGCCCAGCGGCGCAAGTACGATGTTTTGATTGTTGATGATAACTCCCCAGACGGTACAGGAGCTTTGATCAAAACCTTAAAGCCAGAATTCCCGCATCGGCTTCATCTTTTTGAGCGGGAAGGCAAAAAAGGACTCGGCACCGCGTATCTCGCTGGCTTTGAGTGGGCTTTAAAAAAGGATTATCACTATATTTTTCAAATGGATGCTGATTTTTCGCATTCGCCCAATGATCTTGCGAGGCTTTACAACGCCTGCCACCGCCACGGTGCAGATCTATCGGTAGGCTCGCGGTACAAGACGGGCGTGAATGTCGTTAATTGGCCTATGGGAAGGGTTCTATTGAGTTATGGAGCTTCTAAATATGTACGGTTTATTACAGGGATGGACATTAATGATACCACGGCCGGCTTTGTTTGCTACAAACGCAAGGTATTGGAAACGCTGCACCTTAAGAAGATTAAATTTGTGGGCTATGCCTTTCAGATAGAAATGAAATTTAAAGCGCACCTTTTAGGTTTCACAATTGAAGAAGTACCTGTTATCTTTGTTGACCGAACCAAGGGTACCAGCAAGATGAGTCAAGCGATTATTTCTGAAGCTGTATTTGGTGTGATCGTAATGAAGTTGAAGTCGATGTTCAAAAAAATCGAACTCTAAGTGCTATGAAAAAAATATTGATAAAGGATGCCCATATCGTCAATGAGGATAAAATTACTCACGGAGATGTTTACATAGAGGACGGGATCATCGTCGAAATTGCTCCGAGTATTAGCATAAAGGGAGCCGAAGTACATCTTTATGACGCAGAAGGCAAGCACCTCTTTCCAGGGGTTATCGATGATCAGGTGCACTTCCGGGAACCTGGCCTCACCCATAAGGCAGATATCGCTTCAGAATCTGCAGCTGCGGTTGCCGGTGGGATAACGAGCTTTATCGAGATGCCCAATACGTTGCCCCAGACTACCACGATCGAAGCCCTTGACAATAAATTCAGCATCGCCAATGACAAGTCATATGCCAATTATTCATTTATGTTTGGTGGGACGAACGATAACCTTGAGGAAATTAAAAAGGTAGATACTAAAACGGTGGCCGGTCTAAAGCTCTTTTTGGGAAGTTCGACGGGGAATATGCTCGTAGATGATGAGGACGTACTGCGCCAGATCTTTAAGAGCACTGATCTGTTGATATCCGTGCATTGTGAGGACGAGGATACCATTCAGAAAAATCTAGCTGTTTATAAGGAGCGGTATGGCGATGATATTCCTATTGCAATGCATCCCATCATCAGAAGTGCCGAAGCGTGTTATATAAGCTCGTCAAAAGCCATTGCACTGGCTAAGGAAACCGGGGCACGTTTGCATGTCTTTCACCTTTCGACCGCCAAGGAAACCAAGTTGTTTTCGCCCAAAACCCCTTTGGCTAAAAAGAAGATTACCGCAGAAGTCTGTATTCACCACTTATGGTTTACCGATGCAGATTATGAGGACAAGGGCACGCTTATAAAATGGAACCCGGCCGTAAAATCGAGCAAGGACCGCGATGCACTGTGGAAGGCACTTCTGGAAGGTCGCATCGACGTCATTGCGTCAGACCACGCACCGCATACTATAAAAGAGAAGAATAACGTGTACACCAAAGCCCCCAGCGGTGGTCCATTGGTGCAACACGCCCTGCCAGCGATGCTTGAGATGCATCACCAAGGTAAAATATCCCTGGAAATGATCGCCAAAAAAATGTGCCACAATCCTGCCATACTGTTTCAGATCGAGAAGCGCGGATTTATTCGCGAAGGTTATTTTGCAGATTTGGTGCTGGTTGATCTAAAAAGTCCGTGGACGGTCAAAAAAGACAATATCTTGTACAAATGCGGCTGGTCACCTTTTGAAGGAAGTACATTTAAATCCCGGATAAGCCACACTTTCGTCAACGGTGAGCTTGCCTACAAGAACTTTAAGGTATCGCCGGAAAAATTTGGTAAAAGGTTGACATTTAACAGATGATGGGGAGATTATTTACGGTTGTGTTTTTTGTGATGCTGCTCATTGCTTGCAGTGGCATCGATAGGCCTGAAAAACCAGATGGTTTGCTGGCCGAAGACGCCATGGTCGATTTGCTTTATGACATCAACTTAGTCAGTGCCGCGCAATCGACCCTGCACTATCAACTTTTGGAGAAACAGCTACAACCTGACAGTTTTCTGTATAAAAAATACGGATTGGACAGTTTGCAGATCGCCAATAATATCGCCTATTATGCTAGTGAATTTTCTACATATATCAGGATTCAAGAACAAGTAAACGATAGGTTGACCAGTGTGCAGGACAGCTTGCGGGAATATCAGGAGCGGCTTGACAGTGTACAGATTTACAAGCAACAGCACAAAAACGACAACATTCGCAAAAACACACTACAAGATAGCACTGCTCCGCAAGAAGCTATCGGAAAGAAAATCTCATTTTAAGCTTCTAGGTTTGCTGTTCTTTATGTTGTGCCAAAAAATGCCTGGCCACCCTGGTTACGGTTTCAGGGATAGGGGTAAAATCAAAGTCAATAGCTTTCTTTAATTTTGAGTTGCTGTATGTCCTAACAAGAAAGGCAGAACGCACCGTTGTGCGGAAGATTACCTGATCCTTACCAAAAATCAGTGCAGCCACCCGGTCAAGAAAGGCCAGCCCGTACATCTGCCAGGGTTGCAGGGCGTATTTTGGTTTTTTGCTAGCTAAAGCTTCTGCGATTACGGAAAATATCTCCTTATAATCCATATTTTTAGAAACGAGAATGTAACGTTCATTTTGTATTTCGCTTTGCGAAAGCCTTATCATCGCTTCTACCACATCATTTACATCTACGACTGCGGTACTGCCGGGGGTATAGAAAGAATTCCCGCCGTAAACCGTACCAAAGATTTTACCGCTGCCGCTATCATAATCACCTTCACCCAAAATCAATCCCGGGTTTACAATTACCGCCGGCAGTCCTTCCTGGGTGCCGCGCCAGACTTCCATCTCTGCGGCAAACTTGGTGATGCTGTACACGCTGTTGTGCTTGTGGGGCTCCCAAAAAGTCGTCTCTGTTCTGGGATTTTTGCCAGTACCTATAGCAGCAATCGAACTTACATAACATAATTTTTTTACTCCATAGGCCAGGCTTAGATTGACGATATTTGCCGTTCCCTCAACATTTACCTTTTTAAGTTTCTGATATTCGCGTGGATTAAATGAAATCATCGCCGCACAATGGTAAACCCTGGTTACTCCTTCGAAGGCAGGCTTCAGCCCGTTGAGGTTGTTGAGGTCAGTCTTTACCCATTCAATTTTTTTAAAGGGATGTTTTTCGGATAAAGCGGGTTGCTGTTCTATTTTCCAAAGGAAAAGCGCCTTAGTTTTCTCCCTGGAATCTTCCGTGCGGTAGATGGCCCGGACTTTTTTTTCGCCACTGGCGATCAAATTCCACAACAGATGTGAACCTACTAAACCAGTACCGCCGGTGACCAAAATCATGTTTCAAAGATAGGGTAAAGTGGTCAGTGGCAAAGTGACGGTGCATTTCAAAATAGTATATTTGCCCACTTATTAAAAGCAGAAAGTTTTGAAAAAAGATTTTGTCGCAGAACTACAATGGCGCGGGATGGTGCACGATGCCATGCCGGGGACCCAGGAACATCTAATGGAATCGATGCGCAGCGCTTATATAGGTTTTGACCCTACCGCAGACAGTTTGCACATAGGCAATCTGGTGCCTATTATGTTGCTCGCACATTTTCAGCGGGCGGGTCATAAACCTTTTGCATTGGTGGGTGGCGCGACAGGTATGATAGGCGATCCATCTGGGAAGAGCAGTGAACGTAACCTGCTTGACGAAAAGACCCTGCTCCACAATCAGCAGGCGGTAAAGAAACAATTGTCTCGGTTTTTGGATTTCACGTCGGGAGCCGGTAATCAAGCGGTGATGGTCAATAATTACGATTGGATGAAGGATTTCACCTTTCTTGATTTCATTCGGGATGTTGGTAAGCATATAACGGTCAATTACATGATGGCCAAAGATTCAGTTAAAAATCGACTTACCGGTGAAAGTGCAGATGGCATGTCGTTTACTGAATTTACCTATCAGCTCGTGCAGGGCTACGATTTTTTGCATTTGTACAAAGAACACGATTGCACCTTGCAAATGGGCGGAAGTGACCAGTGGGGAAATATAACCACGGGCACTGAAATGATTCGTCGTATTGACGAAGGAAAGGGCTACGCGCTGACCTGCCCGCTTATTACAAAATCTGACGGAAGCAAATTTGGCAAGAGTGAGGGCGGCAATGTGTGGCTTGATGCAGAGCGAACGAGTCCTTATAAATTTTATCAGTACTGGCTGAACACCTCAGATGAAGATGCCGCCAAGTATATCAGGATCTTTACCTTTTTGGAGCAAGAAACGATTGAAGCGCTTCAGACAGAACACAACGAGGCTCCTCATCTACGGGTGCTGCAAAAACGCCTGGCGGAAGAAGTGACGCTTACCGTTCACGGGCAAGCAAACCTGGACAATGCCATTGCGGCTTCAGAAATATTATTTGGCCGCTCTACCGCTTCCGATCTTAAAAAACTGGACGATCAGACGTTTCTGGATATTTTTGATGGAGTGCCACAGTATGGCCTTTCGCGTGAAGCGTTTCAAAAAGGTGTCGATATCGTGACAGCCCTAGCGGGAGAAGCCGGTTTCCTGCCATCTAATGGCGAGGCGAGGCGAGCACTCAAGCAAAATTCAATCTCCGTTAATAAGGAAAAGGTTACCGCAGATAAAGTACTGACAAACGATGACCTCATCAACAGTCGTTTCATTTTACTGCAAAAAGGAAAACGGAACTATTATGTTTTGTACATCGCAGAACAGTAAGATGTGCCGAGGTTGAAAAGTAAAACCCCCGATAATCCTTCGGAAAACCGGGGGCAACTTAACTAACCAATTAATTATGAAAAATCCACTATTTGTGAACTGTACTTTGAGTCGTTAATAGTGCGACTGCCTTACAATTCTTGTCAATCAATATCGTTAAGGATATATTAAACCACCATCAGGTTGCAGCCTCGCACGTTTGCAGTATCAAATCGGCCCAAAACCTCAAAGTTTCCGTCCTCATCTTTACGTCCCAGATCATCTGTAGCCACAAAGGGGCAAGAATACCAATTGGCCAGATCAATTATATTAATGCCGCCAGTTTTACCAGTTGCCACCGTTGAAAAGGGATCTTCAGAATCTCTTATGGATACTTGCATCCAAGGTGGAGTTGAGAATATCCCGTCCCTTTTTGAGTAAGCTTGGGAAAGCAGTTCGGTCATGCCGTATTCGCTGTGGATGTTTTTTACACCAAAACCTTTTTTGAGAATGTCGTGCAGTTCCTGCCTAACGATTTCCTTCCTGCGACCTTTCATACCGCCGGTTTCCATGATGATAGTATTGTTAAGGGTGCCATCAAATATTTCGGCCAGATCAAGTAGCGCAAATGACACTCCCAATAGCAGCACTTTTCTACCGGCCGCATCCAAGGCTTTTAATTTTTCGCGCAAGGCGGGAAGATCATCAAGATGAAAACCGCTGTCCTTATTTTTTGAGGATTGAATCCACTGATCTGCCATATAGACCAGTGAAGAATCAGACCTTTCGAGATAAGAGGGCAACAAGGCCAGAATGGTGTACTCACGGATGTCGCCATAGTTTAACTGAAAACTTTTCCTAAAACTGTTTTTGTACAGCCAGATGTCGGCCACGTGGTGCTTGCTCTGCACATCACCGCTGGTGCCACTACTGGTCAAAACGGTAGCCGCTTTTTTGTTTGCAAATAAGATATCACGGTATTTAAAAAAAGCAATGGGCAGGTAGGGGATATCACGTACAGAAATGACATCATCACGCTTTATTTGCAAATGAACGCAGTACTTGTGATAAACTTCGTTGTAATCGTATTGATTTTGAAAAGCCAACAGGGCAGCTTCGTTAAAATCTTCTTTCTGAGTGATGTTGAAAATATCCGGGATGTACATAAAGTATATCTAGGTTACATAATTAGCAGACTGCAAAATACAGTATGTCAAATAAGATGCCACGTGGCGTTAGGGTTGGTTTGCAAATAGGGTTCTAATATAGTGTTTTCAAAAGATAAGGATGTTTCAATTTAGTAAAGAAAGTTATTTGATCGGGCTTTTGGTCAAGTTTATCTAAATGTTATAAAAAAGCGCTAGCCTCAAGAGCGCATTGTGATTGTGTTATCTTTGTAATTCCTGTAACTTAGATCAAGAATGAAGAAAAAAGATATTAAGATTCTTTTGGTGGACGATGAGCCGGATATTTTAGAGATAATTGGCTATAACCTTACCAATGAGGGCTATCAGGTCATTACCGCAGAAAATGGTAAAGATGGTGTGAGAAAAGCCAAAAAGCATGAGCCGCACCTCATCATCCTTGATGTTATGATGCCTGAAATGGATGGTATCGAGGCTTGTGAGCAAATCCGGAAGGATCCAGCCCAAGCTGATACCATAATCGCCTTCCTCACCGCACGGGGCGAGGATTACTCACAAGTGGCCGGGTACGATGCCGGCGCTGACGACTATATCACAAAGCCCATCAAGCCAAAGGTGCTTATAAGCAAGGTAAAAGCGCTGCTCCGGCGGCTAAAGGAAAAGGAAGAAAGTGAGCTGACCGTTAAAATAGGAAATCTCGTAATCAACCGGGAAGAATATAAGATCATCAAGGATAAAAAGGAAATGATCCTTCCGCGTAAGGAATTTGAGTTATTATCCTTACTCACCTCAAAACCGGGCAAAGTATTCAAGCGCGAAGATATTCTGGATAAAGTCTGGGGCAACGAAGTCGTGGTGGGCGGTAGGACCATAGATGTACACATACGTAAGCTTCGAGAAAAAATAGGGGACAAAAGCATCAAGACCATTAAAGGGGTAGGTTATAAATTTGTGGTCTAATGGCTACCAATTTTAAACGTTCCTATCAATTTGCCATCCTCTCTTCGCTTATCATATCCGGTATTGTCTCCATTGCCTTTGGTATATTTTTATATACTGTTGAGCTACTGGTCTGGTGGTATGTTTCAGTCTGTTTGATCGGTCTGTTTCTCTTTTGTTTTGTGTTGCTGCAAACTCGTGTAGAGCGATTTATATACCAGCGCATCAAAAAAATCTACGATGATGTCACCCTGCTTGATGCCACCACCCTAAAGCGTGGGCAGGTAACCACAGATATGGCAACCCTAACCAAACAGGTGCAACGCTTCGCCGCCAGCAAAAAACTGGAAATAGAATCCCTGAAGATCCGTGAAGAATACCGAAAGGAATTTATGGGCAATGTGGCCCACGAACTAAAAACACCTTTATTTACGGCCCAAGGTTATATCTTGACCCTTCTCGATGGCGCGATGAAAGACAAAGCCGTGCGTAAAAAATACCTGCAGCGTGCTGACAAGGCAGTGGAGCGGCTTATCTATTTGGTGAGCGATCTTGACATGATTTCAAAATTGGAAGTGGGCGACCTCAATTTGCGATACGAGTATTTTGATATTGTCGCGCTGGTTAAAAACACTTTTGAGATGCTCGAAATGAAAGCAGCAAAAAAGAACATCAGCCTTACTTTTGATACCGGATATGAACAGCCCATCTATGTCAATGCCGATAGCGAGCGCATTCAGCAGTTATTTACCAATCTTATTGTCAATTCCTTGAAATATGGAAAAGTAGATGGTACCACCGAAGTTTCCATCGAGAATTTAATACAGAATAAAGTAATCGTCCGGGTGACCGATAATGGGGAAGGCATTGCTCAGGAACATATTCCGCGGTTGTTTGAGCGGTTTTACAGGGTTGACAAAAGCGGTTCCCGCCGAGAAGGAGGTTCAGGACTAGGGCTGTCTATCGTCAAGCACATTATTGAGGCGCATGACGAAAAGATTTATGTGGAAAGCGACTTTGGGGTGGGGTCTGAATTCTCGTTCACCCTTGAAAAGGCCGAGGAGCTCCCCGAAATTGACAGTGCCGCCGAAGACCAGTTGGTCTAAAGTTTGAAAACCAGAATACAACTGCACCTTGCTCAAGTCTTTAAGCTGAAAGGATTCTTGGGTGGCAAAAGGAGCTATTCTCTTACATTGAAGTTCTTTCGCCAGGTATTCCTGCTCACTTTGACCGGGGGTGGGAATGAAGAATACTTTTTTGCCCATTTTGGCCAGATCCATAATGGTGGTATAACCTGACCGGCAAAGTATCAAGTTGCTCTCATTAATGGCTTTTTCCAATTGTGAAGCCTGCATAAAATTGTAAACTTCCATCCCGTCCAGGCATTCCTTTATTTGATCTGGCTCGATAACGCCGCGTACAAAGAGGACTTTCCCTCGATATTTTTTCAATTCGTGAAGCAGTAGGTCTTCGAGTTCCCCGCGCAAGGGTTCCGGCCCACTCAGCAGTGCCATAATATCATATTTGATTTCTTCAGGTTTTGGCGAAAAACGGGAAATGGGTCCAATATATTTAACCAAAGCGTTCAGGTCTTTGGGGTGGCCCAGCTCACCACTCAGGTTGAGGTCACCTTTTAGATCGGGCACCCAGCACTCATGAAATTTTTTCAGGTACTTGCGATGTAAGGTAGTGGTCAGCTTGGTGGTAGTGCCACTCAGTACCTGCAATTGGTGGGTGATGATCACACTCGGGACGCCATTGTGGTAAAGCCCCAACCGGTTGTCTGAAATAACCCCGACTATCCTTTGCTCCTTGACCAGTTTTTCAAGGATCAGGTGTTCTTTCTCAATGGCCTTTAAGATCTTGGGACTCCGCAAGAGAAGCTTCCATTTAAAACGTTTTCCTTTTTTTGCGTATTCAATTTTATAGGAGGGAAGTTTTAGGAACTCCTCTGTAGGAAATTCTATTTTGAGAAGTTCAAGTGCCTGACCATCACTGGCGATAATAATGCGAAAACCTTCTTCTATGGCCGCACGGATAATCGGGATACAGCGGGTGGCGTGACCCAAGCCCCAGTTGAGCGGTGCGATAAGAAGGGTGTTCTTTTCTTGCATTTGGCAAAGGTGCGATCTCAGTGTATGGTTAAGGTTTAGCCAGTTTTACCAAACCATTATTTGTTTGGTTGATTTTAAAAGGTGTAGGTTACTTGGTTTTGGAAAAAATCGATTTCATCAAAGCCCTTACCAAAGAATCTTTATTTTTGCGAAGTTTAACCATTAATAGATTGTATTGGGCAGCAAGAATAAACTGAAACGCTTTCGCGAAAACGAAACGTTCTATAACGTAATCCAACCTTCACGGGACGAAATCCTGTCCGAAAAATTCTTGCTCAAAGGGAATTGGTCGTCTTCATATTTTAAAAACGACAAACCCATCATTCTTGAACTGGGCTGCGGCAAGGGGGAATACGCCGTTGGCCTGGCCCGGCAAAATCCCCAGAATAATTACATAGGCATCGATATAAAAGGAGCACGTTTTTGGCGCGGGGCCAAGACAGCGCTGGAGGAAGGGCTTGACAATGTCTGTTTTCTGCGTACCCAGATCGAACTGGTCGATAAAGCTTTCGCGAAAGCGGAAGTCAGCGAAATCTGGATCACTTTTCCCGATCCACAGATCAAGTACAAAAGGACCAAGCACAGAATGACCAACCCTGAATTTTTAGACCGGTATGCTAACATCCTTGAGCCGGGCGGTATCATTCATCTCAAAACAGACAGCGAGTATATGCACGGCTACACCCTGGGCCTTCTGGAGGGTCTTGGCCACGAAATCCTTGATGCTAACCATGACATTTACAAGAATACCTACAGCCCACCAGAACTCACCGGGATACAGACTTTTTATGAAAAACAGTATCTTGACACCGGCAAGAAGATTACCTATATAAAATTCAGGATCAGCTAGAAACGTGGAGCTTACCAAACTTTTTTTGATTACCTATTTTGCGGCAGCCGTTGGTGTGATACCGCCCGGCTTGGTAAATATGACCGTGGCAGAAACCTGCTTACGGCGTGATAAGCGGAGTGGTGTCATGGTTGCGATAGGCGCTTCGAGTGTGGTTTTTCTACAGGCAATGATCGCTTTGCTTCTCACCAATTATATTTTTAACAATCCCGCTGTCAAATCGGCCTTGCTGCGCACCGGGATCGTTGTCTTTATTATTATGGCCTTTTATTTTTTTAGCGCTGCGCGAAAGGCAAAGGTGAAAAAAGTGCAGGTACCCTCGCGACCCGGTTTTCATAATCTTGCGAAAGGCTTCCTCATAGGAATCCTGAATATTTTGCCCATACCGTATTTATGTGCCCTGGGGGTTGCCTTTGGGGTGAACGTAAATGACGATGACGGAGTCTTTAAAGCCCTTACTTTTATGCTTGGGGCTTCTATTGGGACGTTTACCGTGCTTTACGGTTATGCCGTGGGCTTTAACAAAGTGCAGGGCAATACCCGCTCGCTTACCAGATATACCAATTATTTTATGGCTGCCCTAATGTTGGTGCTGGTCATAGTGACCCTTCTCCGACTATTTTACACCAACAATGCCTGAAACTTCTTTTTTTGAAAGGGTATACGAAGTCGTCCGAAAAATACCGGAAGGACGCGTGACCAGCTATGGGGCCATCGCCAAATATTTAGGCGCTGCCAAAAGTGCGCGTATGGTGGGCTGGGCGATGAACAATGCCCACAATATGGAGAATGTCCCGGCTCATCGGGTTGTAAACCGCAAAGGCATCCTTACCGGTAAGCACCATTTTCCGGGAACAAACCTGATGCAACAACTTTTGGAAGAGGAAGGGATTATCGTGATCGAGGATCAGATTCAGGATTTGGAAAGCCTTTTTTGGGATCCGGTCGCCCATCTGGAATTTGATGATCGATGAATCGGTTTTGAGTAGTGCAAATCATTTAAACTCCTGCTGTTTCTCTATATTTCCGTGTATATTTGCACTTTAGAATCAATCTAAAGAAGATCGATGAAGTTAGATAAAAAAGATATTTACAAAGCGTTAGAAACCATAACCGTCCCCGGTGAGGGGAAGAACATGGTCGCTTCTGGCGCGGTCACCAATGTGGTGACTTTTGGCGATGAGGTGATTGTAGATTTGACCATTAAAAACCCCAGCCTGCAGGCCAAGAAAAAAACAGAGGTCGAAATTTTAAAAACCATACATAAAGAGGTTTATGAGAAGGCCAAAATAAGTGTGAATGTTAAGGTTGATGCGCCCCAAACGCAAAAGCCAAACGAGATAAAGGGGCAGCCTATTCCCGGGATCAAACATATCATTGCCGTCGCTTCGGGTAAAGGCGGTGTTGGTAAATCTACAATTACAGCCAACCTGGCAATCAGCCTTTCAAAAATGGGTTTTAAAGTGGGGATTCTGGATGCGGATATTTATGGACCGTCCATTCCTATTATGTTTGATGTTGCCAATGAACGCCCACTTTCGGTAAAAGTGGATGGTAAGCAAAAAATGAAGCCGGTAGAAAATTATGGGGTGAAAATCCTGTCCATAGGATTTTTTACCCAACCGGACCAAGCAGTAATCTGGCGTGGCCCGATGGCTTCAAAAGCATTGAACCAAATGATCTTTGATGCGGCTTGGGGCGAGCTCGATTTCTTATTGGTTGATCTTCCGCCGGGAACAGGAGATATTCACTTGAGCATTATGCAGGCAATGCCGGTGACAGGGGCAGTAGTTGTAAGCACGCCGCAATACGTTGCTTTGGCAGACGCCAAAAAAGGTGTGGCGATGTTCCGTCAGGAAAGTATTAATGTTCCCGTTTTGGGAATTGTGGAGAATATGGCCTATTTCACACCTCAAGAACTTCCGGATAATAAATACTATATCTTCGGAAGGGAAGGTGCAAAAAACCTGGCCAAAACCCTTGATGTTGCCCTATTGGGTCAGATACCTTTAGTGCAGGGAGTGCGTGAAGCTGGCGATGTAGGCCGGCCGGCAGCGTTGCAGGAAAAATCTGCGATCGTGGATGCTTTTGAAGAAATGACCCGGAATACGGTAGAACAATTGGTAGCACGTAACAGCGAGATGCCCCCCACCGAAGCGATTAAAATCACCACTATGGCCGGTTGTGCGGTAGTAAAGAAATAAGGCTATGACAGTAATTACAGATCAAGAACTCACCGCAAAGGTAGAAATGGCCCTTGATGAGATCCGGCCGTTCCTGCAAAGTGATGGTGGCGATATTTCGCTGATGTCCATCGAGGACGGCAGGCTGGTCAAGGTAAGGCTGGAAGGTGCTTGCGTGGGCTGTCACGTCAATCAGATGACTTTAAAAAGCGGGGTGGAAATGACCATAAAAAAACATGTTCCGCAAATTGAGGAGGTTATTAATATAGAATCCTAAATATTTTAGCCACTTCAAGAAAGGGCTACTTCTACAAATTCAATAGGCTTATTTTTGCATCTTCTTAAAAACACATAATGCAAGACATTACCATAACCGTGATCGATAGGGAAGGGACTGCCCACCAGCTCGAGGCACCCACTGATATGAACCTCAACCTGATGGAAGTTTGCAAAATGTATGAACTTCCAGTAGAGGGTACCTGCGGCGGTATGGCGATGTGCGCTTCCTGCCAGTGCTATGTTTTAAGTGACCACAAACTCAACGAAATGAACTACGATGAGGAAGCCATGCTTTCTGAAGCGTTTTATGTAGAGGATAATAGCCGTCTGGGATGTCAGGTGCCCATCACCCCAGACCTTAACGGACTCGAGGTAAAACTGGCTCCCGAAAGTTAGTCTTTGACAAGTTTGGTTTCAACCAGTGGTAGCAGCCTTTCCACAAACAATCGGTAGGCTTCCGCAGAAGGGTGCAAGCCATCGCTTGCGACCAGATTGGGTTGGTCGAGGCCCCGTCGGGTAATGTCTGTGATATTGAGAAATGTAATTTCTAAATCTTTCGAAATGCTTTTCGCGTATGCGTTATAGGTATCCAGCTCCAAAGAGATTTCTTCAGGATTATTGAACTGTTGACCAAATGGGGTAAAAGCATAGTCGGGAATTGACAGCACGACCACTTTGTCCTTATTTCCAGCAGCAAGGTCAATGGCAGATTGAAGCAATTTGACAAATTCAGTTTCATACTGCGAGAAAGGCTTGGCCTGATATTGATTATTGACTCCTATTAACAAGGTGACCAGATCATATGTATTTTTAAGATCCTCATTTTTAACCGCCTCAATCAAATTGTCGGTGCGCCATCCTGTGGTGGCAACGATCTTGGTCTGTAATTCCTTTCTGGTTTGATCCTGAAAAGCTTCCGCAAGTTGCAGGGGAAAACTACAGGAAGTACAAACACTTTGACCAATGGTATAACTGTCTCCCAGCGCCAAGTAAGTGTAAGCCCCGTCGGTATTGACTTTGGGATGGTCCTTGGTATCACCATCATCAGTATCGGTCGGGTTTTCTTCGGGGTTTTCGGTGGCGGCAAAAGCCAATGAATCGTCCGTTGAGCATCCCGTGGCTATGAGTACAAAGAAAATAATCAAATATCGCATCACCATTAAAAAATTTGGGTTTAAGCTTTGAATTTGCAAAAACCTTTTCAAGAATATACGATAATAACGGCTGAGTGGTTTGGATAAAAGAGTGGTTTTCGCTGGCGCGAAAGGGTTTCAGAACGTAAAATTAAGCTGTTCTCAAAAAAACTTATCTAGTTACAACCGGAGCGATTTCCTCGTAGATTCCGTTCCAGAGGGAGTTGCGCATGCGTAAAGCCTCGATAGCAGTTTCTTCGGCCTCTTGCCATTTTTTGGAATCATTTCCGCAAAGGGATTTTATCATTTGGAGTGCCAAGGGACCGTGCTCGTCCCCATCCAGTTCGATATGCCGGTCAAAGTAGTATTTGAATTTCGTTAAATCCTCATTTGGAAAGTTCTTCTGAATGTTGCCAATGATGGCACTGAACATATCCGGAATGAGGTCTTCCCGGCCAAAAGTAAATGCAGCCGCGATCTTATGCGGTTGTCCTTCGGTAATGAGTTCAAAGGTAAAGCGCAGAAAGTTTTTTACGCACTCAGGGATTTCCGAAACGGCAATTACAAGAAATATATCCGTCCCGTGTATGATGTGCTTCAGGAAATTGTCAATAGCTTCGGTAGAAGCACCGCTTTCATTCATTGCTTCCAGGTACATTTCAAAATGACTTTGGCGCAAGCCTTCCAAGTTGATATCAGTTTCTTCGGCGAGGACGATCTCATTGATCAAATGCCTTACTTTGGGATCACCCTTGGGAAACCAGGGAGTCGTCGTATTGGTCATTTGGGTCTGCAGTGTTTTCAGCAAGGACATAAAATCCCAAACTGCAAATACATGGTATTCCATAAAACACCTTAGATGTTCTGGAGTGGTAATCGCTTGATAAAGCGGATGATTGGCACAACGCTCCTGATAAGGGGTCAATCTGGCCTGCAGTTGATTAATCATAAAGTAGGGGTTTTCTGCAAAACTATGAAAGGACTGGTAATTAAAGCACTACAGCCCCAATTAATTGCAAAATTTCCCTAAAATAATTGGAAATGGGCAAAATGATACCGTTCAGTTCTAAATATTCTCTTATGAAAACGCATTGAGCCCGGTAATATCGAGTCCGGTAATAAGCAGGTGGATGTCGTGAGTACCCTCATAGGTGATCACGCTTTCCAGGTTCATCATATGCCGCATTATGGAATAATCCCCGGTGATACCCATCGCTCCAAGTACCTGTCTGCATTCGCGGGCTACGTTTAATGCCATTGCAACATTGTTGCGTTTTGCCATACTAATCTGTGCTGAAGTGGCGCGATCCTCGTTCCGAAGAACGCCAAGCCGCCAGGCGAGAAGCTGGGCTTTGGTGATTTCGGTAATCATTTCTGCCAGCTTTTTCTGTTGTAACTGAAAGGAACCAATGGGTTTCCCAAATTGTTGACGCTCTTTAGCATAACGCAGCGCCGTATCATAGCAGTCCATCGCGGCACCAATGGCACCCCAGGCAATCCCATAACGGGCCGAATCCAAACACGTAAGTGGTGCGCCAAGTCCAGATTTGTTTGGTAGTATATTTTCTTTGGGAACTTTTACATTGTCAAAAATCAGTTCGCCGGTAGCACTGGCGCGCAGCGACCATTTATTGTGTGTTTCTGGAGTGGTAAAGCCTTCCATCCCGCGTTCTACGATCAGCCCGTGAATGCGGTTGTTTTCATCTTTTGCCCAGACAACCGCCACGTCACAGAAGGGTGCGTTTGAAATCCAAAGTTTTGCTCCGTTTAAAACATAATGGTCGCCAGCGTCCCGGAAGTTTGTGGTCATTCCGCTGGGATTGCTGCCGTGATCAGGTTCGGTGAGGCCAAAGCTGCCAACAAACTCGGCAGACGCTAACTTGGGCAAGAACTTTTTCCGTTGTTCCTCGGTGCCAAATTTGTAAATCGGGTACATGACCAGAGAGGATTGCACTGAAGCTGTAGAACGCACTCCAGAATCTCCACGTTCCAGCTCCTGCATGATGAGGCCATATGAAATTTGATCCAGACCTGCGCCACCATAATCCTGTGGAATGTAGGATCCAAAGGCGCCAATTTGAGCCAGTCCCGGCAAAATCCCTTTGGGAAATTCTGCCTTTTGCGCGGCCTCCTCTATGATGGGAGAAACCTCGCGCTTAACCCAGTCCCGTGCAGCACTGCGTACGAGTCTTTGCTCCTCACTCAACAGCTCGTCAAGTTGGTAATAATCCGGAGCTTCAAAAAGGTCTGGTTTCATACGTGTATTTTAGATTCGGGAAAAGAATTCCCTTTCCTGTAAATTTAATGAAATTGTGGATGGGAATAAACACCGAAACGTTCTGGGTTAGACCTCACAGGTTTTGGAAACCTGTAAGGTCTTCACTCGGGTTAAACTTACATTTTTAAGTAAAAATCCTTAACCAACTCGGTATAGGCTTCGGTATAGTTGTGTCGGGAAATTTCCATTACCAGTTCGTCGTGCATCGGTGGGACTTGCGTTTTTGACAAGGTGATCAAGACCCGTTTCGCTTCCGCGGAAGCGTTGCCTTTTACCGTGGTTATTTTCTTTGGAAACAATTTGGCTTTCGCCGAAAGGCTTACAAACTCTTCCTCCCGGTCCTTCGGAAGCACTACTGAAAACAGACCATCATCTTTCAGCAAATGCGCTGCAGCACCCACAAGCAGGTCAAAGGGCATGGCATCTTCAAAGCGGGCAAGGTTACGAGCGGTTGAGGCCTCTTGGGCTTCCCCCGCAAAAAACGGTGGATTGCAAATAATTAGGTCGTATTTGTCCTCCATCTCGGTGGCGAACTCGTACAAGTGGGCGTGGTAGCAAAAAAGCCGGTCGGCCCAAAGCGATGCTTCAAAGTTTTCGGTTGCCTGCTCAAAGGCGTCATCGTCCAATTCAAGCGCGTCGATTTGTTCAGCATAACTGCGTTGTGCGAGCATCAAGGCAATGATGCCAGTACCAGCGCCAATATCAAGGATAGCGGAAGCGGATTCTGGAATTTCGGTCCAGGCGCCAAGCAAAACCCCGTCTGTCCCGATCTTCATAGCGCAGCGGTCTTGGGCAAGGGTAAATTGTTTGAATTGAAAAGGTTTCGAGGACACGTCTTCCGGTATGGTCTGATGTGACTATAGATAAATATTAATCAACCCCTCTGGCGTTTCGACGGTAATGGTTTTGGTTTCCCGATCTACTTTCTTGATAAAGTCGTCATTGATGGGAATGAGCACTTGTTTGCCTTGATGGTCGATTTCAAAAAGGGCCTGACTGGTCATATCATTGATGCCGGTTATTGTACCGACTTCGCCATAGTTCACATCCTGTACCGTAAAACCGGTGACCTCGTGAAAATAGAACTGAGTGCCGTTAAGATCTGGAAGCAGATTAAGGGGTAAATAAAGTTCTGCGTTTATGAGATCGTCTGCATCTGCTTCGGTATCGACATCTTCAAAGTCTATGCGAAGCAAGGTAGATTTGTGCAGCTGGGCACGTTCAATAAAAAAAGGAACCAGTTTGCCGTTAAAATCGACAAAAACTGATTCCAGATTTTCGTAGGTTTCAGGCTGGTCAGTGTCCAGTTTGGCCAGCAACTCGCCCTTAAAACTAAATTTCCGCACGATCTTTCCCAGATAGAAACATTCTTCCTTGGTCATCGTGGCGGTTTGATTACTTAGCTTCTTCCTCTTTGTTTTCTTCTTCTGCAGCAGGAGCTTCTTCAGTGGCAGCCTCCGTTTCAGCAGGAGCTTCTTCTGTTTCTGCTTCTGGCTCGGGTTGAGCAGCAGCGATGCGAGCTTCGTTGGCTTCTTTTTCAGCAGCTAAGGCTTCGGCTTTTACTTTTTCTTCAGCCTTTGTAAGTCCTTCTTCTTTAGAAGCAATTTTACCAGCTTTCTCCTCTAACCAAGCCTGGAATTTTTCTTCGGCCTGCTCTTCGGTCAATGCGCCTTTTGCCACACCACCTAGTAGGTGTTTTTTTAACAATACTCCTTTGTAAGAAAGTAAACGTTGTGCAGTTTCGGTAGGCTGGGCACCATTCTGCAACCAAGTTACTGATTTATCAACATCAAGGTCAATAATAGCAGGATTGCTGGTAGGGTTGTAGGTTCCTAATTTTTCAAGGAATTTACCATCACGCTTAGAACGTGCATCGGCAGCTACCACCCAATAAAATGGTTTTCCTTTTTTACCGTGTCTTTGTAATCTGATCTTAACTGGCATACGAATTAAATTTTGGGGTTCCCGACCCCGATTATAATTATTGTTTATGCTTCCGAATTCTGAAAACCAGCATTACGGTCGCTTTTTGAGGGCGCAAATATACTTCATTTTTTTGTCAACCAAAGGGTTTCCGGAATTTTAGTCGGTTTTGTGGTCGCTGTCCTCTTCCGGAAGATTTACCGGTTCAGAATACACGCCCCATTCGGTATGAAATATGCCTTCGCGGTCCAGTCTTTCATAGGTATGGGAACCAAAATGATCCCGTTGCGCCTGAATAAGATTCAACGGCAAACGTGTAGAAGTATACGAATTAAAATAGTTGATGGAGTTTGAAATCCCCGGCAGCGGAATACCACTTTTAACGGAATAGCTTACCAGTTCGCGGGCTGCCGGCACGGTTTCTTTAATCTTGTCCACAATGCGCGGTGCAAGCAACAGGTGGGTCAACGATGCATCATTGGTAAAAGCTTCGGAAATTTCTGCCAGAAGTCCCGCCCGGATGATACAGCCGGCCCGCCAGATTTTTGCGATTTCAGAAATGTCGAGGTTATAACCGTATTCTTTGGAGGCTTCCGCCAGCTGGTGCAAGCCTTGTGCATAGGTTACGATAAACCCAAAATAGAGGGCTTTCTCAGCTTCTTCAATTAAAAATTCCTTATCGATACCGGTAGGATCGGGGCGGTCGTAGATTTCATCGGCCGTTACCCTTTCATCTTTCAATGCGGAAATTTCCCGCATACTCACCGCGATGTCGATGCTGGGGATTGGTATTCCCAAATCCATGGCATTTTGGGAAGTCCATTTTCCGGTCCCTTTTTGTTTGGCCTTATCGAGGATCACGTCTATAAGATCGCCATCGGTAAGGTCGTCTTTCTGGGCAAAAATTTCAGCAGTGATTTCGACCAAAAAAGATTGCAGACGCCCTTTGTTCCAGCGGTCAAATATCTGGTGCAACTCCTCATTGCTTAGGTTGGCCGCTTTTTTCAGCAGGTCGTAAATCTCTGCAGTGAGTTGCATCATACCGTACTCGATGCCATTGTGCACCATTTTTACATAGTTTCCGGCAGATTTTGGTCCTAAATAAGCTACGCAAGGCTCTCCTTTATATTTGGCCGACACCGCTTCAAAAATAGGTTTAACGTGTTGGTAGGCTTCTTGGTTTCCGCCGGGCATGATACTTGGTCCCTTTCTTGCACCTTTTGCCCCACCGGAAACTCCGGCGCCAAAAAAGTTAATGCCTTTTTCCTTTAAATATGCTTCGCGGCGGTCAGTATCGGTATAGAAGGAGTTTCCGCCATCTATTATAAGGTCACCCTTGTCGAGGTGT
Source organism: Leeuwenhoekiella sp. (assembly GCA_049671285.1). GTDB lineage: Bacteria > Bacteroidota > Bacteroidia > Flavobacteriales > Flavobacteriaceae > Leeuwenhoekiella. The sequence goes on from JBATUQ010000004.1 coordinate 137,652, forward strand.
GGTAATAGGCTTTCGATCACGATGTCCACGACTTTCCCGGCAGGAACGAGTAACATGATTTTACGGGGCGTGCTGAGGGCTTCGGTAAATATTTTAACATCTACGGTCGCATTTACGTTTTCTAGATTACTGCCTTCTTCTTTTAGCGCATTGACTTTTTCTTCATCAAGGTCATTGCCTATGGCGGTAAAGCCATTATCAGCCACATTCAGTATAAAGTTGCGGCCCATCACCCCAAGTCCTACCAGTCCAAAATCGTAATGTTTATAATCCATAATTTGTTGTTTAAAAAAATGTCAATATTAGTATGAGTCTCTGCATTGCGGGAAAATAGCCTTAGTTTTACGCAAACGCCGTCCAAAAATAATTGATTGCAACCTGTTTAGGGTGGCATTTTTTATAAACTATTTCTAAAATAGTTTACGGTAATAATTATGTAACCTATACTGACATGGCTCAAATATCCAATCAAATCCTTATTATTTTCGGTGCATCTGGAGATCTTACTGCGCGAAAACTGATTCCTGCACTCTATAATCTTTATGAAGGGGGACATCTTCCAGAAAACTTTGTGGTTCTTGGCGCAAGCCGTAGTAACCTTTCTGATGATGATTTTCGTGATCGTGTCGTTCGCGAAAGCAAGTTTTTAAAGGAGGATTTGAAAGATGAAGATAAGGAGTTCATTGACGCTTTTGCCAATAAACTTTTTTATCAGGACTTGGGAGAGGATTATAGCAGTGATTACACCGGTCTCAAAAAACGTATTAAAGATTTAAACGCAGAATATGACACGGGCGAAAACTACATATTTTACCTGTCAACACCGCCCAGCCTTTATGAAAAAATATCCAAAAAACTTTGCGAAGAAGGTTTGACCAACGAGGACAACGGCTGGAAGCGTATCATAGTCGAGAAGCCTTTTGGGTATAGTCTGGAAACGGCCAAAGCGCTGAACAACGGGTTGCAAACCTACTTCGACGAATCGCAGATCTATCGCATTGACCATTATCTCGGTAAGGAAACGGTGCAAAACCTGCTGGTAACCCGATTTGCCAACAGTATTTTTGAGCCGCTCTGGAACCGTAATTACATCCATCACGTGGAGATTACCAATGCCGAAACCGTAGGTGTCGAAAAACGCGGTGGGTATTACGATAAATCCGGGGCGCTGCGCGATATGTTCCAGAGCCATTTGTTACAAATTGTTTCGCTTATCGTGATGGAACCGCCCATTACAGGTGAGGCTGAAGACATCAGGGGCGAAAAGGTAAAAGCAATGCGTGCCATACGCAAAATGACCGATCCCAAGGTTTTGTACGAGAACACTTTAAAAGGTCAGTACGTAGCATCAACGATAGGTGGTAAGAAAGTAAAAGGCTATCGCGAGGAAGAAGGGGTCGATCCACAGTCACAAACCGAAACTTTTGCTGCTATAAAGTTTTTTGTCGATAATTGGCGCTGGAGCGGGGTGCCGTTTTATGTGCGCACTGCTAAACATATGCCTACCAAAGTAACCGAAGTGGTCATCCATTTTAAAACACCACATCACGAACTTTTCAAAAACCGGGACCTGTACAACAAAGATAACAAGTTGATCATTCGCATTCAGCCGGATGAGGGGGTTCTGATAAAATTTGGGGTAAAAGTTCCCGGACAAGGGTTCAAAGTGGAGCGCGCCAATATGGATTTTTACTATTCCAGCCTTTCAGAAAACAATGTCATGGAGGCTTACGAGCGGTTGCTGCTCGATGCGATGCAGGGCGATGCCACCCTCTATGCACGGGCTGACGAAGTGGAAGCAGCCTGGGCTTTTGTGGATCCAATTTTAGAGTATTGGAAGAAGGGGGAAGGGGTCAATACCTATGGTTACGCTGCGGGCACATGGGGGCCAAAAAATTCTGACGACCTCATTGAGGACAGCTACGGCTGGCGTAATCCCGGGGAGCATCTTACCGATGAGACCGGATTTTGTATCATTTAAAAAGTATATATGACCATAAAACCAAAAATAAAACAGTATGCCTCCAAAAAGGAAGTCGCCGAGGCGTTTTCTCAATTTTTTGCAGGCTTTATCAACAATAAATCAAAAGTGAATGTTGCACTTTCCGGTGGAAGCACGCCCAAAATAGTGTTTGACTTCCTGGCCGAAAATTTTAAGGACGAAATAGACTGGAGCACGATCAATCTATGGTGGGGCGATGAGCGTTGTGTCCCGCCCAGCGATAAGGACAGCAATTATAAAATGACTGTGGAACATTTGATTTCAAAAATCAAAATCCCAAAGGATAACGTTTATAGAATTTGGGGCGAAAGTGAGCCAGAAGCCGAAGCCAGGCGTTATGCCCAGCTTATTGATCAAAAAATACCCAAAGAAAACGGCGTTCCCCAATTTGATTTGGTAATCCTGGGAATGGGCGATGACGGTCATACGGCCTCGATTTTTCCCCACGAGATCAAACTTTGGAAATCTGCTAAAAACTGTGTGGTCGCCAAGCATCCGGAATCCGGTCAGGAGCGAATTTCAATCACCGGCAGGATAATTAACAACGCCTATGCTGTAGCCTTTTTGGTGACCGGAGAAAGCAAGGCCGAAAAGGTAGAAACAATATTGAAAGGCGGTGATGCGGCTAAAAAGTTTCCAGCCAGTTTGGTAAAGCCAGATTCTGGAAATCTGCTATGGTTTGTGGACAACGCTGCCGCGAAAAAATTATAGGGATGCAGCGCTTTGATATTTTGGAAATACATGCGTGTTTTCATCAATGCATGTCAATGGGTCAAAAAGATTCAAAATAATCCGAAAACTTTTCGCGCAAGCGAAATTGCAGCAGCCGAAGTTTAGCATTTAGACCAGATGGAGTGCGTCGAGAGATAAAGGTGTCCAGCAAAAGGGCAACTGGGATTTTGGCTTTCAAATACCCAAAGCGCCCGTGCTTTTTTCAGGATTGCTTGCAAGAATTGCATTCTCCCCTTCAAGCTCAGAATACTCCTGCCAGTTTTCCTTGATCAGCTTATGTAGGTCTGGCACAATTGTAGAAGCAAGTGGTGACAGGCTGTTGAAAAGAATGGTAAAACCAAGGTTGTCTTCTGGGAAGATGGCGATTTCATTACGGTATCGGCTTACGGTGCCGCCGTGGTGCCAGATTGTTTTTTCAGTTTGTGTTTGCGTGTCCACATATTTATGTATTCTCCAACCCAGCCCGTAATGTGACGAGATGTGTTCAGGCCAGCGCTGATAGTATTTTCTGGATTCAAGGATTTTTATCTTAGGTTCAAAAACAGCTGACAAACTTTCTTGATTATGCAGGATAAATTTGACCCATTGCGCCATGTCATTCGCACTGGCATTTATTCCTCCTGCGGCAATTGCATTATAATATTTTCGGTTTATGGAAATCCTTCTCCAGCCATACTTGCCCTTGGAATGGGGAACTGCAAAATTTCCTGTATCGATAAGGCCGTCGTAGGTCGATGAGGCAGAATGCATACTTAAGGGTTCGAAAAGGGAGCTTTCCAAACTTTCGGAAAGCGTCTTACCGGTTGCTTTCTCGATCATCTTGCCAGAAAATGCGAATATGGCATTCTGGTAGCTGTATTCGATGCCCGGTGCCGCATTGGGTTTGACCCTGTCAAAACGGTCTGCAATGTCGCTAAGTTCAAGACCTGCTTCCACTAGGTCGGTGTAACTGTGATAGGGTGTTCCCGATGATTGCGATAATATGTGTGCCAAAGTGATGCGCTTGGTGTTACCGGTATTTCCCAATTTAAAATTGGGTAGGGCGTCGACAACTTTGTCGTCCCATTTCATCACACCATTATTCACGTGAACTGCACTCAGCACCCCGGCGAATCCTTTAGAAAGGGATCCCAGCCGAAATACAGTATGGGCATCGATTTGATCTTTTTTCTTATAATTCCGCATCCCAAAGCCTCCTTCAAAAACAATACTGTCCCCTTTAACGACACTGACCCCGGCACCAATTATTTTATTTTGGGAGATAGCATTTGTAAAGTATGCGTTCAGAGCTTTGTGCAGGTTGGCCTGATTCATTTGATGGTGCTGTTTCTTCCTCTCAAAACGCTCAGCCGCCAAGAAGTAGTTTGCGGGGGTATGTGCGGTCTCATTTTTTGTATCCCGACTTTCTTTAATCGTTGTGCAATTGGGAAGTAGGAACAGCAAGGCGAAGAATAAGCTTTTGGGCAAGAGTTTTAAGTAGGGCATATGCAAGGACTTGCGGTTGATTTTGGTTCAGATGATCAATATATAAATAAATATTAATTTATCGGTCGAATCGATTGGAATATGCGATGAAATACACTAATGACCGATCTTGAAGATCAGATATTTACATAAAATTTAGAATTGACCTAAAGTTTAATCCATTACGATAACTCTACTTGGTCTCCAATATTGTAAAGCCAACTAAAACTCTACAAAACAAAAAAGCCTCTTCGCAAATGCGAAAAAGCTTCTCATCGGTTTTCACTACAAAACCTAGTCACATAAGCGTGACGACACAACAATTTTAACTGATCTAGTTGTAAGAACAGTAATTTTTTCTATCACTGAAAACTATAAGGTTTTCAGAATTTCAGAAAGTTTTCTTTCTCAATTGGGGTAAAGATACAAATAGATATCGATGTCAAAAACAAATTTTTAACCGTAAATATGGGAGCCCGAACACGCATTGTCAAACAATGGGCATAAAAAAACCTCAAGAAATTTCTTGAGGTTTTGCGGTCTGGACGGGACTCGAACCCGCGACCCCCTGCGTGACAGGCAGATATTCTAACCAACTGAACTACCAGACCAATATTTAAAACATTCGCATTTAATTTGGATCAAACGCCCTACTCAAATGCGGATGCAAATATACACCCTCTCTTAAAACCCGCAAACAATTTTCCGGTTAATTTTTGATCAGAGGAATTGACGCCTTTCAACCAGGAAAGTAGTAAGGATTTGGGCAAAGGATTGACGGATATCCACAGGCACATACTTGACTTTATATTTCGCACAGCGCAATTTGAGTTCGTCGAAATAGGCCGTTGCTGCATCTGTATAAACCTCCCGGATGGTGTCTGCAAACACATTGATCTGCTCTCCGGTTTCCACATCGGTAAAGCGCCGCGGACTGTTGTCATAATCAAAATCCTGCTCGGTTTTTTTATCGATGGTATGAAAAAGAACTACCTCGTGTTTTTTGTATTTCAAGTGTTGCAGCGCACCAAATAAAGCTTCCTCATCAGGCGAATTTTGCAACATGTCTGAAAATATAAAAACCAGCGAACGCCTTTTTAATTTTTCAGCGATCAATGGAAGGGTGCTGGCCACGTTGGTTTTTTTGGGACTCTGTGCTGTAATAATGGCTTCATTGAGCGCAAGGAGCAACATATGCCTATGCCTTTCCCCTCCTTTTTCCGGAGCAAAAAAGTCAAAGCTTTCACTAAAAACACTTAGGCCTACAGCGTCGCGTTGCTTCTTCATCAATTGTATGATTGCTGCAATGGCCAGTGCAGAGAAAGAGATTTTATTCAATCCTTGCTGGCTAACAGATTCAAGCGCAGGATAGTGCATCGAGCTGCTGGCATCCAGGATAAAGTGGCAACGCAGGTTGGTTTCTTCCTCGTAGCGTTTGGTGTACAGCTTATCAGTCCGGGCGTAAAGTTTCCAGTCGATGTGCTTGGTGCTTTCGCCGGCGTTGTAAACTTTGTGCTCGGCAAATTCTGCAGAGAAACCGTGAAAAGGACTTTTGTGCATTCCGCTGATGAATCCCTCCACGACCTGACTGGCGAGCAGCTCCAGGTTCTGAAAACCTTTGATGTTGTTAAGCCGTGCCTGAAAGTCCAAAGTTATCTTCTTAGTTTTTGATTAATTTGTCAATCTCCTTTCGCAAATCAGGTAGTTCTTTTTGTAGGATTGCCCAGACCATTCTATCGCTTATTTGATCATATGCGTGAACGAGAATATTTCGAAAAGCAACAATATCAGGTGTTTTTGAAATTAGCGGTGAGTCGTCTAATTTACTAAGCTTATTGATGGCTTCACCTATGATTATCAATTTTCGCTCTACCGCACTTTGTGTCTTTTCATCAAGGGCGTAATCTTTGAAGTTTTTAATGTCAACCATAAAATCTTCTATGGCTTCCGTAGCTGCCATTATATCATAAAGATACTTGATTGCCTTCATGACTATAGACTAAAATCTTTTCGCATTCAATCTCTGCTTTTAGAATAGGGTTGACCAACGCATCTGGAGTAATGATGTCCACTTGTCTTCCAAAAAATAAGGAGACTTTCCTATAAAAGGAAAACAGCAATTGACCGGCCTTTACGGGATCTTTAGTATATACATCCAGATAAAGGTCAATATCACTGTTTTCCTCATAAAAATCATTGCGAACCGAAGAGCCAAAGGCATAAATTTCAGCAATTTCATGAGACTTGCACAAGTCCTCAAATTGCTGCTGATTCTGCGCTATGAGTTCTTTGATTCTCATTAAAACTAAATTACTCCATCAACAATCCCATAAGCGACAGATTCGTCTGCGCCCATCCAGTGGTCGCGGTTAAAATCTTTCATCACTTTCTCATAGTCCTGACCGCAGTTGTCGGCAAGGATTCTGGCACTGAGTTCTTTGGTCTTTAAAATTTCCTGAGCGGTGATTTCAATATCACTGGCCTGGCCACGCGCGCCGCCACTGGGCTGATGAATCATCACCCGGGCGTGGGGCTGAATAAAGCGCTTGCCCTTTTCGCCCACCGAAAGTAAAATACTTCCCATACTGGCAGCAAGACCCGTACAAATGGTAGAAACCGGACTATTGATCGATTTGATGGTATCATAAATAGAAAATCCAGCGGTCACATAACCGCCGGGGCTGTTGATGTAAAAATGTATTTCCTCATTCGATAGCGCATCGAGGTAAAGCAAACGATCCACGACGTGTTTGGCGCTTTTGTCATCTACCTGTCCCCAAAGAAAAACTTTCCGTTCTTCGAGCAGTTTGGCATCAATAATATCTTGTGGTTTCCCTTTTTTATTTTCCATGGAATTCTTTTAAAATGTATTGTCCTCTAAGAAAGACGTGTTCTGTAAATTTCGTACAAATGAAGTTATCCCACCGAATAATTTTCGAGGGAATTAAAACGAAAAAAGGTCTGGAGCATCCTCCAAACCTTTATATCTAAGTTTGCGCGGGTTTAAAGCAACCCGTCAATTGCTTCAGTGTAGGTGCTTTTAGGAGCAACGCCTACTTGGCGGCCTACCACTTCACCGTCCTTGAACATCAATACGGTTGGGATGTTACGCACTCCATATTTGGCAGCAAATTCCTGGTTAGCATCTACATCTACCTTGCCTACTACCGCTTTGCCTTCATATTCTTTGCTGATCTCTTCGATAACCGGTCCTACCATACGGCAAGGGCCACACCAGGCTGCCCAAAAGTCTACAAGCACCGGGTGCTTAGACTGGAGTACGGTTTCATCAAAGGTTGCATCTGTTATTTCAATTGCCATTGTTCTGTATTTTAAATGTTAATGTAAAATTAGTCAATTTATTTGGCCAACCTTACATACAGCGAATTAGATTTGGCTATGTTTTTATCAGTTAAATTGATGTGTTGGGCAGAATTTGTATCCAAAGGATTTTAGAAAACCAATCAAGATTTAAAACTATTCATTTGACCGGATATAGATCAAAACGCCATAACTTGGGATATTGAATTTTCCAGTGAACGGACGGTCATCGGTTTCCTTTTCATCAACCGAAAGATCATAAACCGGCAAGTCTGAAAAGCTTTCATCATACCCATCCCAGTCTGCATTGATACGCAACGTCCAAGGAGAGTCTTCGCTCAGACCAATACCATAATCGGTATAATCCTGATTCCTGAAATTGAGGATCACCAAGGTCTGCTCTTCTTCTGCGCTACCGCGTATAAAGGCCAGAATCTTGGTTTCGGTGTTCATATGTAAGATTTCCAGATGCTGTCCACGAAGCCCATTGGCGCCGCCGGTCATTCCCGTACGCAATTTGATCATATCACCTACCATTTGGGTGATGCCATGATGACGTTGCTGCTTGTCCCAATCGAGCGGTTGAGTATCGTTAAAATATTCGTCCTCAATAAATTCCTGCCCTTGAAATAACATTGGGATTCCCGGTGCGGTCAGGGTGAGCATGATGCCCAGTACGGCACGGCGTTTTGCAAATTCACTCTCGGCATCGCCTGGCTGAATTTCTTCCGGCACGCGCGAATGACCGTTGGCGACCTCATCGTGACTTTCGGTATAGATTACCCTTTTAAAAACATTTCCGCTATAGGTGTGTTTCAGGGCATCCACAATTTTTTGAAGGTCCCGGGTATCGTCGTGGGTGTCGGTAAGTACCTTTCTCACGGGGTGCACAAATTCAGTATCCCATTGGGTGCCATAACCCACTCCACCAAACTCGATTCCGTTGGTAACAAATTCTTCACCTTTCAAGTCTTCAGCAATAGTTAGGACGTTGGGATATTTCGAATTTAATTCCATATTGATATCCCGCATTACCTGGATGCCCTCAATAATGGCTTTTTGCTCGCCAAGGCCACCGTCCTCAAACCTGATGTACGAAGTAGCGTCCATACGCAGGCCGTCACAATGGTAGCGCTCTATCCACATCAAAGCATTATCGCGTAAATATTGGCGTACTTCCTCGCGGCCATAATTGGGGCGGGTATCGCCCCACGGAGTCGCGCTGCGGTGATCGTTATAAAAATAAATACCGCCTTTGCCGTTTTCGCTCCAGCCATCAAACTCCCAAAGATCCACATCAGAAGGGCCAAAATGATTATACACCACATCAACAATCACAGCGATCCCATGTTTGTGGGCTTCCCTGACGAACTTGGCAAAACCTTCCGGGCCGCCATAATCCTGCTCAATCGCAAAAGGATGTGCGGGATTGTAGCCCCACGAAATTCCCCCGGCAAATTCAGCCACCGGAAGGATCTCGATACAGTTGATGCCCAATTCCTGCAAATACGGAAGTTTCTCAATCACATCTTCAAACGTGCCTACGGCGTCCGGATGTTGCCTGTTGAACGTGCCCACGTGCAGCTCGTAGATGACCAGTTCGTTCCAGTTATGCATGACAAAATCATCATCCTGCCAATCAAAATCGAGCGTGCGGATGATGGAATTGCCGTTGCTGTTGGTCACCTCAAAGGCATAAGGATCGTTGCGGAACAAGCGCTGCTCCCCATTATGAATGAGGTATTTGTACTGCTCGCCTTCCCTGGCCTTGTCTGTGGCACCGGCCCAGTAGCCGTTTTCCTCCCATTCCAGTTCCAGGTCATCTTCCTGCCACTCGTTAAAATCGCCCACCACAAAAACGTGTTCAGCATTGGGCGCCCAAACGCGAAAGGTAGTCAGCCCATCTTCAACAACGGCACCCATCCCGGCAGATTTTTTAATCGTCAACTCCATAGTATTGCTTTTTGCTCAATGAAATTAGACCATTAAAACAATAGGTTTTGTGAATTGTGAATTGATTAACGGGGGTGCTTGGGGCGAGACCCGCAAGGGGTCGGGCTATACGCTGCAAGTCCGCGCTCGTAGCTCGCTGTGGGCTTTCCGCTGCTACCTGCCTGCCGGCAGGCAGGTTCCTCACGCATTTAATAATTTACAGACTTTAATTGGAAATTCAGTTTGATAAACGAACCATTAGAATTTTTGAAGACTTTTTCGGATTGTGAGTAGGAAGTAGCAGAAAAATCTATTTTGTAAGTCTTCCAGAGAGTCTTCAAATCTTTTGAAAAAAATAGTTTGCTAAAGTCTACAGATGACTCAACTTCAAATAATCTGTAGAGATTTGAAAATTTAGTATTGGTGGTATTTTTTGCTGAAGCTTCTAGTATTAAATTCATCAATCTATACTCATAGAAAGGATGACCTTGACTCAAATCATAGTCCATTGGATTACTCTTTCTAAGTTCAACGACGGCATCCTCCAGAGTGAGGAAGCCTGAACTGCGCTTGTTTTTAACAATATAGGCCAGGATTTGAGGCAAGTCGCTATTTAACAATTTTAATTCCATTTCCAAGTCTTTATTTTCAAAGGAATCAAAATCAACTTGATAGTTTAATTGACTAAATCTATCTAACCTTTGAGCAAAATAGTTATGGGCTGAAATGAAATTGATTCTGGCTAAATCATGGTCTGTGATTGCCAAACCATCACGGGAAATCTTATAAATTATTTTAATTATATTCATTTTTTAAAAAATGAGAGAAGTGTTCTTCCAAATAAACTCTTTCAGGACGAAATTTATCTGGCATTGTAATCTTTTGATTATCAAACTTATTAAAAAAATCCGTAGCATTTTCTTTTGATTTGTCTTTAAGAAATTTCGAAATTTTCACTTGATAGTGATCATTTATACTCAAAAGTCCTCTGTCAAACGCTTTATCGTGAAGGGAGTTTAGACAAAGGCCGTTTCTAGGATTGGTACGACTAATATTTGATCTCCAAGGAATGATGTGACTTGCAATAAGCAATTCTGGTATTATTAGGCCGGTTATGCAGCAAGTTGAGTTGTAGGCTGATAAAATTGAGCTCCGAAAAAAACTTTGATTTATTCTTGTTTTGACCAATCTTAATTTATCAGAGCCTACTGGTAAAATTTCTTCATAAAAATGATTGGCGAGTGGCTTATTTTGAAAATTCGCAATTATTTTTTCACTTTCAAATGCGAGATCATCCCAATTTCCGTGGAATTCTCTCCACACCATTTCTTCTGTTTTGCTTCCGTTTGAGAGTCCAACAATTCCCCTTTTGCGCAATTCAGGATCCAATCTGCCTAGATTGCCTACTTTCATATTTAGGGCCGATGGTGAGCGACCAATAATTTTGGCGTATTTAATTACCATTGGATGGGTTTTACTGCTATCCTTGAATGGAATTTTACAATAGACATTAAATGCGACAATAGTTTCCTCTCTTGACCAGATGTTTTTTGCCATTTTCTTAATTTCTCAATTCAACTTCCAACTCACCCGTTGCTCCTCCAGTTCAGCGATGAGCTCGTTACAGATATTTACCTTTTTCCGCCTGCTCGGCATATTCAGGCCAATGCGTTCGGTAGGTTCAAAGATGTAAAAATGTAGGGTGGAGTCGCCGCGGTGGTTAAACAGCACTTCTTTGATGGCGTTGATGCGTTCTTCTTCGATATCCTTTAAATCCAGATTGATCGTCAACTTCCTACTGAATTTTTCCAGCACCTCCTGCAGCAGCATAAAATCGTTGTACTGCAGTCGCGGTTCGCCTTTTTTTCCCGTATCCCGGTTCACCCAGCCTTCTTTTACAAATGCGCGCATATGTACAAATGTATTTGGGATCAGGAAGTGGCGGTGTTTTAGATAGTCTTCCCCAAAAATCCGGAACTCATAGGAATCGGTAAAATCTTCCATGATAAAGGAGCCCCAGCCCTTTCCGGTTTTTGACACGCGGTGCTGCACTTCGGTGATCACACCGCCCACGGTCAGCTCTTTGTTGAGGTTGTCCTCGAGATTGTTAAAAGCAGCAATGGTGGAGTTGCAAAAATTGTCCATTTCCAGCTTAAAATCATCCAACGGATGCCCGGAAATGTAAATGCCAACCACTTCTTTTTCCTGTTTCAGTTTTTGCATCGTACCCCATTCTTCACAAGGCGGTACCACCGGTTCGGGAATCTGCACTTCACTCGCATCCCCAAACAAACTCACCTGCGCCGAATTCTCATTCTCCTGATATTTGGCGCCATATTTTACCGCTTTTTCCAAAAAGGTCACACCGTCGCCTTCGTCCTTAAAATACTGGGCACGATGGGTTTCGGTAAAGCTGTCGAAGCCGCCTGCAAGTGCCAGACTTTCAAAAGCTTTTTTATTGGCTGACCGCAGATCGATGCGCTTGGCAAAATCAAACACACTTTTGTATGGACCGTCCTTTCGGTTTTCGACGATGGTTTTCACTGCATTGGTACCCACACCTTTTACCGCACCCATCCCAAAACGGATCGCCCCCCGATCGTTTACCGTAAACTTTCGGAAGGATTCGTTGACATCGGGGCCAAGTACTTCCAGTCCCATCCGCTTACATTCTTCCATGAAAAATGTCACCTGTTTGATGTCGCTCATGTTGTTTGAGAGTACCGCCGCCATATATTCGGCAGGGTAGTGGGCCTTGCAATAGGCGGTCTGGTAAGCGATCCAGGCGTAACAGGTAGAATGCGATTTGTTAAACGCATAGGCCGCAAACGCTTCCCAGTCTTTCCAGATTTTTTCCAGTACTTCGCGCGGGTGACCATTTTTTTCTCCACCATCGAGAAATTGCGGTTTTAATTTCTCCAGCAAGGCGAAAATCTTTTTACCCATCGCTTTCCGCAGAACATCGGCATCACCTTTACTGAAACCTGCCAGACTTTGCGAAAGCAACATCACTTGCTCCTGATAGACCGTGATCCCGTAGGTTTCCTCCAGATATTCCTGCATCGCAGGAAGGTCATAAGTAATCTCCTCGTCCCCGTGTTTCCGGGCGATAAAGCTTGGTATGTATTCCATCGGGCCCGGGCGGTACAGGGCATTCATAGCTATGAGGTCTTCAAAAACCGTTGGCTTTAAAGCCTGCATATGCTTTTGCATACCGGGCGATTCGTACTGAAAAATACCAATGGTATCCCCGCGTTGAAAGAGTTCGTAAGTCTTGACATCATCCAGCGGAAAATTATCAGGATCAAGGTCGATGCCGTGTTTGATCTTAACCAATTTTACCGTGTCTTTGATGAGCGTCAGCGTTTTCAAACCCAAAAAGTCCATTTTAAGGAGACCGGCTTCTTCTACCACACTGTTGTCAAACTGGGTGACGTAGAGATCAGAATCCTTTGCGGTGGCCACGGGAACAAAATTGGTAATATCATCGGGTGTGATGATGACCCCACAAGCGTGAATCCCCGTGTTTCTTACCGAACCTTCCAGTTGTCGCGCCTGCCGCAGCGTTTGCCCTTCAAGGTCATTACCTTCGGAAAGGTTGATCAATTCATTGACTTTTAAAAGGTCGTCTGCGCGAAATTTCTTCTTCAGGTCGGCATCGCTTTGACCAAAGATCTTCGCGAGCTTCGACATATTGGGGATCAGCTTAGCAATACGGTCGGCATCGTGCAGCGGCAAATCGAGCACCCGCGCCGTGTCCCGAATGGAAGATTTGGCGGCCATTGTACCGTAAGTGATGATCTGGGCCACTTGGTTGGCGCCGTATTTTTCGATCACATAATCCATCACCCGACTTCGGCCCTCATCGTCAAAGTCAATATCAATATCCGGCATACTCACCCGATCCGGATTTAGGAAGCGCTCAAAAAGCAGGTCGTACTTCATCGGGTCGATATTGGTAATCTTGAGGCAATAGGCCACCACACTTCCCGCAGCAGAACCCCGGCCCGGACCCACCGAAACATCCATATTTCGGGCTTCACGGATGAAGTCTTCCGTAATCAGGAAATAACCGGGATATCCCGTTTTTTCAATTACCGAAAGTTCAAAGTCCACCCGGTCTATGGCTTCTTGAGACAATTCCTCGCCGTAGCGTTCTTTAGCACCTTCATAGGTGATGTGGCGCAGGTATTTGTTTTCACCACGATTACCACCGTCCACATCATCTTCGGCGACTTTAAATTCGTCAGGAATGCTGAATTTGGGCAGGAGTACATTTCGCGCCAGCGAAAAATCCTCAATTTTGTCAACTACCTCTTGCACATTTTCAATCGCTTGGGGAAGGTCCTTAAAAAGTTCCTTCATCGCTTCAGCATCCTTGAAATAATACTCCTCGTTGTCCAGTCCAAAACGGTACCCTCGGCCACGGCCTTTTGGGGTCGCTACTTTCTCACCATCTTTTACACACAGCAGAATATCGTGTGCCGTTGCGTCTTCCTTGTCGATGTAAAAAGTGTTGTTTGTGGCGACAATCTTGACGTTGTGTTTTTCGGCGAAAGCCAAAAGCGTTTGATTCACCCGGATCTCGTCTTCCTGACCGTGACGCATCATCTCGATATAAAGGTCATCGCCAAAGGTTTTCTTCCACCAGATTAGCGCATCTTCCGCTTGATTTTCACCTACATTCAGGATTTTGCTGGGCACCTCACCGTACAGGTTTCCAGTGAGTACGATGAGGTCATCTTTGTATTTTTCTACGATGCTTCGATCAATTCGCGGCACATAATAGAAACCATCGGTATAGGCAAGGGAAGCCATTTTGGCCAGATTGTGATAGCCCTTTTTGTTTTTCGCAAGGAAGACAATTTGATAACCGTTATCCTTTTGGCGCTTGTTGGTATGGTCTTCACAAACGTTAATCTCGAGGCCTACAATGGCTTTAAGCGGTTTTTCGGAAGGTTCTTTACCTTCTGCGATGAGCTGGTCATTTTTGGCTTTGACCCCTTTATTGTGACCATCAATTGCCTTGACAAAATGGAAAGCACCCATCATATTGCCCATATCGCTCAGGGCGAGGGCAGGCATATTGTGTTTAACCGCCGCCGCGACCAGATCATTGATACTGGATGTCGACTGCAGGATGCTGAATTGCGAATGATTGTGCAGATGCGCAAAGGAAACCTCGGCCAGTTGGGCAACATTTTCCTTGATTTCTGCTTTTGAAATTCCATCGCCCTCGGCACGTTGCAGGGTTTGCTGCAGTTTTTCAGACTGCTTTTTGAGGTTGACGTGTTTTAATCCTACTGGCTGAATCTGCTCCGGATTATTTTCCTGAAAGTCCCTAAGATAACCTGCCGGCGCATCCAGTTGTTTTTCGGAATAATTTCCGCGGCGCAGCAGCTCAAAAAAGCACCGGGTAGTAGCCTCAACGTCTGCGGTGGCGTTATGCGCTTCCGAAAAAGGAACGTTGAAAAGATATTCGTGCAGTTCGGTTAGGGTAGGCAGCTTAAATTTTCCACCGCGACCACCGGGAATCTGGCAAAGTTGCGCGGTTTCTTCGGTACAGGTATCGAGAACGGGAAGTTCCTGAAGCGGATTTGTCACATCCAGCCGGACGAATTCCGCGCCCATTATATTAAGGTCGAAACCTACATTTTGGCCTACGACAAATTTCGTTCGGGAGAGTGCCTCGTTGAATTTTGCAATAACCGTTGCTAACGGCGCGCCATCCCGCTGCGCCAGTGCGGTTGAAATACCGTGGATTCTTTCAGCATCAAACGGAATATCAAAACCTTCCGGCTGAATGAGGTAGTCCTCGCTTTCCAGTAAGTTGCCAAAATCATCGTGCAGCTGCCAAGCGATCTGTATGGCACGGGGCCAGTTGTCAACATCGGTGATAGGAGCGTTCCAATCTTTTGGAAGACCGGTGGTTTCGGTGTCAAAAATGAGGTACATAGCTGGTGATTAAAGCGTTGTATTTTGCTTTCGCAGAAGCTTAAAAATAGGGAATCCCAGCGGTCTGACTGTTTAAAGTTTTTACGATTTATCAACGGTAATTTCATTTTACAGCAAAAAAAATCCGAGTCGGAAGACTCGGATTTTTAAATATCTATTTTCTAGAAACTATGCCATCATCTCAAATGCCCTCGCTGTTTCTAAGGCATCGACCACGCTATTACGCTGACTTACCAATATATTTTTGGTTGATGCTGGTAAATTTTCATTGTTTATTACTTCGTCATATTCATCGATAAAAGACTTTTCACCACGAATCGTCTCTTCAAGGACTGCTTCATCTTTGTCTGAGGTAAATGTACTCTTTAAATTGATCCAAGTACGGTGAGCATCTCCTTTGAGACTTGTTCCCTTATCTGGTTCAACACCAAAAGTTTTCATTTCAGCTTTTAACTGATGGCCAAAGTCATAGCGATTTTTGGCACGTGCGTTGAAGTATTCTTTTAAACTATTATTACCTACTTGATCAGCAGCTTGCTTGTAACCCGCTTCTGCATCATAATTTTTTTCAAGTAATTCATTTAACTTATTTCCTATCTTTTCTGTATAACTCATAAATCTATTCTTTTCATTAAATCCAGGATAACTTTTATCCCTTTTTGTTCATCACAAATATAGGGGTAATGAAGCGCTGAACCATAGGATTTAACTGGGCTTAACAGCCTTAACCTAATTTAACCTATGGTGTTAATAACTGAAAAAACCCACTTGGATTTCAAGTGGGTTTCTCCCAAAAATTGAATTGCAACAACCTTATTTAACGGCGAGGGCAAGATCGATTCTGGCGTTCAGGTCCTCATAGTGATATCGGGTCAAAGTATCCCTTGAGCTATTTTTATACCTGTTGATGTCTTTCTGCAATTGCCGAAGAAATCCGCGCATCATGGGCAGGACGTCAGACTTTAATAAGTCGCCGGCATTCTCTTTTTTGGCATCCGCCAAATATTCTGCAGCAGTATCAACAAGGGCCCGCTGCACATTGCGTCTATAGGGATCAACCGTTTTTCCGGAAAGCAATTCATTGAAGACACCCTTTCTCAAATCTGACAGTAGTTGAACAGCAGAGTAGGCATCTTTACCATTGAGCTGCTCGTTTTCTATCATCCGCATCAGGCGGTCTTCGTCAAGTAAAGCAACCACCGCCCGCGACTGAAGCCCTTCGAAACGGCTTATTGCCCCATTGGATTCTATCCGGGCCAAAATGCCTTGGTTAAGCAACCAATCTGGCGTAGTCATAGCGTGATCAATAAGGAAGTCAACCGCTTTTTGCTGCATTTTTTTCGGTACGTGACTGTAAACCACACCTTCCTGATCAGTGGTTTTTCTTGTTTCATAAATTCCGCCCACATTTGTAATCACATGGCTTATATAGCCTCGCCAAAGGCCTGTAAGTTCGCGGTAAACTTCCGCAAGTTCATCATAGTTTGCGCCATCCTTCGAAGTCCATTCCACCAGATTGGGAACAACTTTCTTGAGGTTGGCCAAGCCGTATTCGCTGGCCAAAACCTGATCGTCGCCCAAACTTTCACGTTGTGATTGAGGATCGACACCATCATAGCCGCTACCAAATTCATAAATGGGATCACCAGCTTTTTCGAGAATCCATTGGTCCAGGGTTTCTTTTTCATCCTGAGGGCTTTCTGCATCTGGCAGATATCGGTAGCCCCAATTGATAGCATACAGGTCGTAGGGGCCCATCATCCGGATATAGCGGACACCTTCGTCACCGGGCTGGGCAACATAGTTAACGCGGGCATAATCCATAATGGAAGGCGTTAAACCAAATTCCTGTGTAAAATCCGCATCCCGCAGTTTTTCAGTAGGGTATGCCGAGCTTGCTTTCATATTATGCGGTAATCCCAGCGCGTGGCCAACTTCGTGGGCAATCACCATACGCATCATCTCACCAATTTCTGCTTCCGGGGTGTTTAGGGTACGTGCATTGGGATTTTGGGCGCCAGCCTCGATCATAAAGCGATTGCGGTAGGAACGTAAATGGTTGTGGTACCAAATAATGTCGCTCTCAAGAATTTCACCGGTGCGTGGATCTGAGACCGAGGGGCCAACTGCATTACGTGTCGTGCTCGCTACGTAGCGCACCACAGAATATCGTGCATCCTCCGGACTGAATTCTGGATCTTCCTCTTTCGTTGGTGGATCTTTGGCGATGATGGCATTTTTAAAACCTGCAGCTTCAAAAGCCACGTTCCAGTCTTCGATACCTTGTTTAAAGTAGGGACGCCATTTTTCCGGGGTTCCCGGATCGAGATAGTAAACAATGGGTTTTACAGGTTCTACAAGCTCACCACGCTTATATGCTTCAATGTCTTTGGGGACCAATTGCCAGCGACGTAGGATTTTGTAGTCATCAGATTTTAGTTCGTCAGAATCATAATCATATTTTTCAATAGTGAACCAGCCTACGCGGTCGTCAGCCAGTCGTGGTTGCATTTTCTCTTTAGGAAGTAGGATCATCGATTGGTTCATCAATAAGGAGATGGTTCCTGCCTGATCACGCTCTGGTGGATTTTCGGCCTCATAGGTCATCAAATGTTTGACCTCGATGTTTGTGGGATAGGAATTGGCAGACTCGATGAAAGAACGTTTTGAGTCGAGTCTTCTCACGCTATATTGTTTTTTCAAGCGCGGTGAAATGCCATTAATGGCCATAATGTCGTTAGTGAACAGATCGGTTACCTCTATAACCACAGAAGTCGAATCTTTACCAATTGTTTCTATAGGAGCGCTAAATAGAATGGGTGCAAAATTATTGGCTTCTACTGATTTATATATAGGCGACGTGCTATCGCTTTGGCTTTCAAAACTGATGACCTTCATATCAATGTTGTCACCGCGACGGTACCAGCGAACTACCTGCTCATTGACTTTTGAGCCCGCATTGACGTATCCGCCACCAAAACCGGCAGGCACTTTGGCAATACGGCTTACGAGCAACATGTCCTGGGTGAGAAGCGTGTCTGGGATTTCATAGTATAATTTGTCATCCAGACGGTGTGTTGTGAAAAGGCCGGTATCGCTTTTTGCCTTATCGGTAATAACCTTGTTATAGGGTTTCATCCCGGAATCATTAGATCGTTCGGGTTTGCCTTCTAGGACGGTGGCTGTTTTTTTCTGGGTGCTGCAGCCCAAAAGCAGAAAGAGTGAAATTACAGCAAGGGGGATTCTGTTGATCATATCAATAATTTCGTTAGAGTGAAAAGATACTGAAAATACAACGCACTTGGAAAAGTTTCCAGTGCCGAAAAAATAATTAATAAGAAGATTATTTTAATAAATGCTGCGCAATGCGTAATCGTAGGTTTCGGCAACTTCTTGGAAAGACTTGGTGAATTCTGCGCTCAGCAGGCACTGCAATCCGAGATCTGAATTATCCTTGGGAAGGTGGGAGTACGCGTGTAGCTGTTGCTTTTTCATATTTTCCAATTGTGCGAGGGTAACTGGGATGTGAATGTCGTGAACGTGCTGTCCGGAAATTTTTGGAAACTTAATGGTGTGTTTCAAAACTTTCCCATCCTCAAAGGTAAGGAGCAACTCATCGTGTACCCTAATCTTTATTCTTGTAGGATTGAAAGAAAAAACAAGATAATGGTTGTCATCAATGCTCTTGAATCCCATTTTAATACCTGCCTCGCAGTTTTGTGTCAATTGACTGGTCTTGAAGGCACGGGTCCGTATGAAATTGAGTTCTTTCTTTCCGTTGGTCGTCTGGATATTGATAACCGAATGTCCTCCAAAAATATATTGCATTCCCTGTTCGATGGCTTTCTCCTTGATAAGATAATTGGGCGCAAAAAGCATATGCGTATCCTGATTGGCATCAATAAACCTGTTGTTTGAGAATAACTTCGCTAAGAACATATAATTTTATTAAGCAATTAAGTAGCCGTATGTTTCATATTACCACCGTAAGTAATACTGCCTGATAATCTGATATCTTAACGGAAAGTTCAAATAACGGCTATATAGAAGCTACTATGAAGGAAGTATCTCATTTTTAGTCGAAAACGCACAAATAAACGACAAATGGTCAGTGTCTTAAGATTATATAGGGAAAACCGGATATCAAAAATATAGAAGATAGGATCTTAAAAATCGTATGAGACCCTGCAAATTGCTAGTTTCAGAAATTGCCACCTGTGGCGCTCTTAGAGATAAATATTGAGATATTGTAAGATTGCGCTGACATTACAAAAAAACCCTCAAAATCAAAGGATTAAGAGGGTTCTAAGTACTCGGGACGGGACTTGAACCCGTACGACCTAATGGTCATTGGATTTTAAGTCCAACGTGTCTACCAATTCCACCACCCGAGCGTGATGTGTATTTTAATAACAAAAAACCTCCTTTGCCTTTGGGCTTCGGAGGTTTTAGAGCGAAAGACGGGATTTGAACCCGCGACCCCCACCTTGGCAAGGTGATGCTCTACCCCTGAGCTACTTTCGCAGTTGACATTATTCTCAAATGCGGATGCAAATTTACACGTTTTAATAAACCTGCAAAACCTTTTCTGTAAAAATGTCATTTTTACGCCACCGCGCTTTGGTTGTCAGGAAACTACAATTAACCTGTTTTGTTTTTCCCGCTTCTTATAAGCATTCTTTTGATCTCATTAAGCTTCATCAGTGCTTCAACAGGTGTCAGAGTATCGATGTCGGTATGCAGGATTTCGTCTTTTATTTCTTCCAAAAGAGGATCGTCAAGGTTGAAAAAACTCAACTGCATTTCTTCTTCATTGGCCTTTTTTAGCGTCACTTGATTTTTTTCGGTGCCGTGAGATTTTTCCAGGCGTTCCAAAATTTTATTGGCCCGCCGAAGTACTTGCTGCGGCATTCCGGCCATTTTAGCCACGTGTATTCCGAAACTGTGTGCGCTACCACCGGGAATTAACTTCCGCAAGAAAAGCACGTTGTCCTTCAGTTCCTTTACCGAAACATTAAAATTCTTCACCCGCTCAAAAGTTTTCGCCATATCATTGAGCTCGTGGTAGTGGGTGGCGAAAAGCGTTTTGGGCCGTGCGGGATGTTCATGCAAATATTCACTGATCGCCCAAGCAATGGATATCCCGTCATAAGTGCTGGTGCCGCGCCCTATTTCGTCAAGCAAAACCAGACTGCGTTGCGAAATGTTATTAAGAATACTGGCGGTCTCGTTCATCTCAACCATAAAGGTCGATTCGCCCATCGAGATATTGTCGCTCGCACCCACACGGGTAAAAATCTTATCGATTATGCCAAATTTGGCAGCCGCTGCGGGAACAAAACTCCCCATTTGACCGAGCAGTACGATAAGCGCCGTCTGCCGTAAAATGGCCGACTTACCCGACATATTGGGGCCAGTGATCATGATGAGCTGCTGAGACTCGCGATCCAAATAAACGTCATTAGAAATATAAGGTTCTTCCGGCGGAAGTTGTCTTTCAATCACTGGATGACGACCAGCCTCGATTTCAAGGGCGAAAGAATCATCCAGAACGGGGCGTTTATAATTATTTGTTTTGGCCAAACAGGCATAAGAGCAAAGGCAATCCAGTTTTGCAATCGACTGGGATGTGTACTGAATATTGGGAATAAACTGAAGCATCCACTGCACCAATTGCCCAAAAAGCTGCTGCTCAATCGCGAGAATGCGTTCTTCTGCACCCAGGATTTTGGCCTCGTATTCTTTAAGTTCTTCGGTGATGTAGCGCTCCGCGTTGACCAAAGTCTGCTTCCTGATCCATTCTGGCGGCACTTTGTCTTTATGGGTGTTTCTGACTTCAATATAGTAGCCGAACACATTGTTTGAAGCGATTTTCAGCGAAGTGATCCCGGTTCGTTGGCTCTCGCGCTGCAGCATTTTGTCGAGGTAATCCTTACCGTTTTTGGCAAGGTTGCGCAGCTCGTCGAGTTCGCTGTGAAAACCATCGGCGATGGTCTGCCCTTTTAGGATGTTGACCGGAGCATCTTCCAGTAGCGTTTCCTTAATTTTCGCCCGAAGGTGCTGCAGTTCGTGAATTTCGGCCCCTAAAATCTGCAAGGCTTCGTTGCTGGAATTTTCGGCCAAAGCTTTAATGGGAACCACGGCTTCCAGCGAATTTTTCAATAGTATGACTTCTTTCGGACAAACTTTTCCTGTGGCGATTTTGGAAACCAGACGCTCCAGGTCGCCAATTTGTTTGATACGGTGGGTGAATTTGTCGTAAAGCGTGCTATTTTCCAAAAGATGAGCTACCACTTCATGACGCTGCTCAATTTGATCCTTGTTTTTCAGCGGAAGCGCCAACCAGCGTTTCAGTAACCGTCCGCCCATTGCCGAGCAGGTATGGTCAATTACGTCAAGCAGGGTGATGCTGTTTTGGGAAGTACCTTGATAGAGTTCCAGATTGCGGATTGTAAACCGGTCCATCCAGACATAATCTTCCTCAGCGATCCGACTAATGCGCACAATGTGCGAAAGTCTGTTGTGCTGGGTTTCGCCCAAATAATGTAAAATCGCTCCGGCAGCAATGACACCTTCTTCGAGATGGTCAACGCCAAAACCCTTCAAGGATTTGACATCAAAATGTTTGTGCAGGGACTCATAAGCGTAATCCACCTGATAGATCCAATCCTCCTGAAAAAAGCAATGGTAATCGCTCCCAAAATCTTTCAGAAATCCTTTTTTAGAACCCTTTCCAACTAAAATTTCGCTTGGGCTAAAGTTCTGAAGCAGTTTATCGATGTGGGCCTCGTCTCCCCGTGAGGTCAAAAACTCCCCGGTGGAAACATCCAAAAAAGCGATGCCCAAATGCTTTTTGCCATAATAAACGGCACCGAGAAAATTATTGCTTTTGCTGTTGAGCACTTCATCGTTCAGGGAAACACCGGGTGTGACCAATTCGGTGACGCCACGTTTAACGATTTTCTTCGTTTGTTTGGGATCTTCGAGTTGGTCGCAAATTGCCACCCGACAGCCGGCCTTGACCAGTTTGGGCAAATAGGTGTTCAACGAATGGTGCGGAAAACCTGCAAGCTCCGTACGCTCACTACCGTTGTTTCGGTTGGTCTGGACTATGCCTAAAATGCGGGCTGCTTTCACCGCATCCTCGCCAAAAGTTTCATAAAAATCACCCACCCTAAAAAGCAACATCGCATCCGGGTACTTTGCCTTAATGGCGTTGTACTGTTTCATCAATGGGGTGGTTTTTTTTGCTTTGGCCGCTGCCATAATTGAAAAAATGAGTATCTCGCAATTTATTAATTATACCGAAGTTATCTTTTTCTAAAGCTAATGAGTTATCTCTTTTTTTTCAACAATAAAGGGATGGGTTAAACGGTGAAATAGGTTAATCGGTGAATTGGTTAATAGAGAATTGGTCAATAGGAGAATTGTATAGTTGATATATCAAACAAACAACAATCCGGTCTCCTCAGTACATCTTTCTCGTGCCTCGAAAAACACTCGGAAACCTTTTAATTCGTACAGGTCAGAAACCCTAACTTTGAACCCCAGACCAAAAATCTTAAACCATTCAAATGCCCCGAAAACTTAAAAACAGCGAACTCGACCGAAAAAGTGTAGAAGCTTTCAAGGAAGCTAAAAAAACGCCTATTGTAGTGGTTCTTGACAATATTCGGAGTTTAAACAATGTAGGATCGGTATTCCGTACGGCGGATGCGTTTTTGATCGAAAAAGTAATTTTATGTGGAATTACTGCAACCCCGCCACATCGCGACATTACAAAAACCGCGCTTGGCGCGACCGAAACCGTGGACTGGGAATATGAAAAAGAAGCTTCAGTGGCGGTTGAAAAATTAAAGGCAGCTGGTTTTCAAACCCTCGCGATTGAGCAGGCTGAAAATTCGGTGATGCTGAATGATTTTAAAATTTCCGCGCCTTACGTGCCGGCAGGCAGGGAAGCGAAATATGCAGTAATTTTTGGCAATGAAGTAAAAGGTGTGCAGCAAAATGTGGTGAGCGCCTGTGATACAGTACTGGAAATCCCACAGGAAGGAACCAAACATTCACTGAATATTGCTGTGAGTGCCGGAGTCGTCCTGTGGGATTTATATGCTAAATTAAAAAAGTAAGCTGTGTTTCTAAGAAATGTTTAGACGCTTATAACGTGCCTGGCAGAACATCCAAATTCCATAAGCCAATAGGCCAAGTGCAATGATTCCCATTACAACGGAGCCAAAATTTTCTTTGAGAAATTCAAAGGCTTTTACCTTGCTTCCGGCTTGACCGGCATTTTCAGAAAGTGCGGCACGCATGAAAAGGAAGCCAACAATACCGACGACGATACCCCGGGAAAATATTCCGGCGCGGCCTAAACGTTCTAGGTTTCTGCGTATTTCATATTTTAAATCTTCGATGAATACATCACTCTTGAATTTCTTGGAAAACGCTTGGTACATCTGGTAAAGCCCAAAACCAATAAGGCAAACAGCCACAAAACCAATTAGCCAAGGCCCCCAGGATTTTGCTAGAATATCTGAAATCATCGATGATGATCCCCCGCCTCCACCAGAAGTGCCCTTAATAGCCATAGTTGCTGCGGTTACCGCTAATGATAGATACAAGAGACCACTCACGCCATAACCGGTACGCGCTATCATTCCCTTAGCATCATCTCCTTTGTTCTCAATATCCTTGACAGAAGTGTAATACCGGTAAAGGACGTAGCCCAAAAGACCGATGGCGACGATGCCCAGAATTATTCGTCCAAAAGGTTGTTCCTGAAGCCATTTAAGTGCTCCGGTACTTCCGGTTTTTTTTCCACCTTCATTAAAAGCAGCCATCGCGGTCAGGACACCAATGATGCTGTATAAAAGGCCTTTAGTTGCCAAGCCGGCGCGGCATAATTTCTTAGTAGTAGTGCTCATGAATCTATTAGTGATTGGTTATGTGCAAACTACACATTTGAGAACGGGCAATTTCCTAACGGTTTCTTACTATAAGCTAAAGTTACGTTAGGATTTGATTTAGGATGGAGAGGTAGTCACTTCGGTTTTTAACGAAATCAAGCGTAGAAATATCAATGATCTTCACTTTTTCCTTCGGAAGGAAACGAATGGCGTCCAGATATCCTTGATTAATTTTAGTCAGGTATTCCTGTGAAATGTCCTTCTCGTAACTCCTGCCGCGCTTTTTGATGTTGGCCAGTAGTCGTTCGGTATTTTGATAGAGGTAAACGTAACGATCAGGCTTGGCAAGATCTTTATACATCATTTCGTGCAGTTTTTTATACAGGCTGAATTCGTCAGAATTGAGGGTGATCTGTGCAAATATCAGTGATTTCTGGCTGTCGTAATCAGCGATCAAAAAATCCTTAAACAGGTCATACTGGCCTAGATCATCCAGCAATTGCTGATAACGATCTGCCAAAAAAGACATCTCTAGCGGAAAGGCATATCGCGTCTGGTTTTTATAGAATTTAGGCAGGAATGGGTTGTCCTTGAAACGCTCTAAGATAGGCTTGGCATTAAAATCGCGTGCTATCATTTGGGTGAGCGTAGTCTTGCCAGCGCCAATGTTTCCCTCAATGACCAAATAGCTGAGTGCTGAAAAGTCGTATCGCTCCTTAGGGTTTTCTAAAGGATGCTTATATGCTTCAACGGAAGTTTGATCCGGAAGTCCCTCTAAAAGTTCGCTAACGGTTTTGCCCAGCACGGGATGCATCCTTTGCGGTGCGAGGTCAGCAAGAGGTTTTAAAACAAATAACCGCTCCTGAAGCAGGGGATGCGGCACTTTCAATTTTTCGGTATCCAGAACTCTTTCGCCATAAAAAAGAATATCGATGTCGATGGGACGATCTTCATAGCCTGTGGCTCCGGCGTTACGCTCGCGCCCCAGGGATTTTTCGATGTTGAGGATGCTCTTGAGAAGCTTTTTCGCGCTAAGCGAAGTCGTCACCTCAATTACGGCATTAAGAAAGTCCTGACCTTCAAATCCCCAGGCCTTGGTTTTGTAAATTGGGGAAAGGGCCACAACGTGGCCCACCTGCTCAAAAATCGCATTAACAGCCAGCTGTAGGTTTTGATGGGAATGACCCTCGTTGCTTCCTAAGGATAAGTACGTGGTAGTGAGCGGATTGATGACGGAAATTAGGTGTTTGATTTTATGAGCAATTTAAGTAAATAACGGACGACAACTGTTAAATTTGAGGATTACAACCCCTAAATCGTTTTGCATTTGGTGCAAGTAAAACATAGCCAGAAAGATGCGCGGGTGGCCTACCGCATTTATTGTATCCTGGGCGCCCTCTTTATTTGCTCGCTGGTGGTGTCTAACCTGATTTTTCAGAAGTTCTTTTTCTGGGATTTCTTTGGGCTCTATACCTTCGAGATTTCAGTTGGGATTTTACCGTATCCCATCACCTTTTTGATCACTGATCTTATCAGTGAGATCTACGGTAAAAAGAAAGCTAATTGGATCGTCACGGTGGGGATATTTGCTTCGGTTTTTTCTTTGTTGATCATTTTTGTGGCCCAGATGGTACCGGCTACAGCTACCTCTCCTATTGATGATACGGTTTTTACCAATGTTTTTGGGAAGTCGGTTTTAGCCGTTCTGGCTTCAATGATGGCCTATTTGTTTGCCCAGTTTATCGACATCAGGATTTACCATTTCTGGAAGAAACTTACCCGTGGAAAATACCTCTGGCTGCGCAATAATTTTAGCACCTTCTTAAGTCAGTTTATGGATACTTTTACGGTAATTGGACTGTTATGTATATTCAACATTCTAAGTTGGGAGATCTTCTGGCCGCTGGTGGTCAGTGGGTTTTTGTTTAAGGTGCTGGTGGCGATTTTAGATACGCCGCTGCTGTATCTGGGCGTGTATTTCTTTAGGAAGCGATTTAAACTGAATGTGAACGATGAACTGCATCATCTCTTCCCCTAAAAAATTTTAATAATGAAAAAATTTCTGAAAATAACCGGAATCACCGTTCTGGTACTGTTACTAATTCTGATGCTGACGCCGATAATTTTTAAAGGCAAGCTCGAAGATCTTCTGAAAAAGGAGATCAATAAGAATGTCAACGCGACCGTGACCTGGGAAGAAATCGATTTGAGCCTACTGCGCAATTTCCCGGATGCAAGCCTGACGATTGAAAATTTTAGCGTGGTCAATAAAGCACCCTTTGCCGGTGATACTCTGGCCAAAGGCGAACGCCTCAGCCTGCAGATGGGCATTACACAACTTTTTAAGGGAGGTGGTGAACCCATCGCTATTGATGCGCTTGTGCTGGATAAAGCTTTGGTAAATATTAAAGTGGACTCGCTAGGAAACGCCAATTATGACATTGCAATTGCAGATACGACTGCGGTTGCGACCACTTCTGAAGTAGCGGCAACAACTTCAGAGGGCGGTTTTACAATGGATCTTAAACATTATGAACTCAACAATTCCCGCATCAATTATCTTGACGAAAGCACCAAGACTTTCCTTCGGCTTGTTAAGGTAAATCACGAGGGTAACGGCGATTTGTCGGCCTCTCAAAGCACATTGGCCACCACGACGGAAGCGTTTGTTTCTTTTGAGCTGGACAGCATCAATTACCTCAACAAAAACCGGGTAACGCTCACGGCAGACATCGGTATCGATCTGGAGAAACAGCGTTATACTTTTATGGAAAATGAGGCGATGGTCAACCAATTGCCTTTGGTTTTTGAGGGTTACGTTCAGGTGAACGAGAACAACAATGAAGTCGATCTTACCTTCGAAACGCCATCCAGCGATTTTAAAAACTTCTTGGCCGTGATCCCGGAAGAATATTCTAAAAACCTGGATGGGGTGACCACTTCTGGCGATTTTCAGGTCAACGGAAGCATAAAAGGAGTAGTTGATGAAACCTACATCCCCAAACTCAACATCGCGATTTCCTCAAACAACGCCTCATTTAAATATCCCGATCTGCCCAAAAGCGTGGAGGACATCGTCATCGATGCGCGGGTAATGAACGAGACCGGATTGGTGGATGACACCTATTTGGAAATCGGGAATATGAAATTCCGGATTGATCAGGATGTTTTTCAGTTGAACGGAAGGATCGATAGGCTCACCACAAATCCGCTGGTCGATATGGCTGCTAAAGGAAAACTCAATCTGGGCAATCTAGAGAAAGCCTATCCGCTGGAGCTGGATCAGGACATCAACGGCCTGTTAACCATCGATGCGACTGCCAAGTTTGATATGGAAAGCGTCGAAAAAGAACAATACCAAAACATCAATACCAACGGTACCGCGCGGTTGAGCAATTTTGTCTATACGTCGCCCGAACTTCCGCAGCCACTGAGCATCAGCACTGCGGCGATTACCTTCAATCCGGGAACGATTACGCTTAACGAAATGAACGCCAAAACCGGTAGTACCGATCTAAGCGCGACCGGAAGTATCGCCAATTTAATCCCGTTTATGCTGTCTGACGATAAGCTAAAAGGTCGTTTTAATATTCAGTCGAATACAGTGAACCTGGCGGATTTTGGTGTGATCGAAACCGAAACTGCCCCTACTGAAAATGATGTGGCTTCCCTGTCTGCCGACAGGCAAGGCGCCGAAAACACTTCGGAAACATCAAATGCTGCTGCTACTTCCTCTTCTTCCGAAGCGATAAAAATTCCTGCTTTTCTGGATGCAATTTTAGACTTTTCGGCAAACAAAATCATTTATGACAACATCACGCTGAACAATGCCAAGGGAACCCTTCGCATTCAGGACGAAACGGCTACGCTAGAAAACATAAGCAGTGATCTTTTTGGCGGAAGGATTAGTCTCAACGGAAACGTGAGCACCAAAACCACAACACCAACCTTCAAAATGGCGCTAAATCTGGACGCTGTAGGTATCGCGGAATCCTTTCAGGGTATGGAAATGCTTCAGCAAATGGCACCAATCGCCAAAGCTTTACAGGGAAAACTCAATACCACCATAGACCTCAACGGTAACCTGAATGCCGATCTTACACCAATTCTAACTTCACTGGCCGGAGATGCTTTGGCACAGTTGCTCACGGCAAAAGTAGATCCCGATAAAATGCCGTTGCTGCAAAATCTGAGCAGCAAGCTCAATTTCATCAATCTCGAAGATCTTAACTTAGACAACCTAAAAGCCCAGTTTTCTTTTAATGACGGCCGGGTGGATATTAAGCCTATCGATTTTGAAGTCAAAAATATTGGCGTGACGGTAAATGGTAGTCATAATTTTGACAACACGATGAATTATAATTTGGCGCTTGACGTTCCGGCGCGGCTATTAGGAAGCAGCATTGGTGGTGCTTTGGCGAATTTTTCGAGTACGGATTTAGACAATTATTCGGTGGATTTACCGGTGCAGTTGACGGGTACATTTACCAATCCGCAGGTAAGCGTAAATGTGCAGCAGGCGGCGAACGATCTCACCCAAAAAATCATTGCCGAGCAGAAAGGAAAGCTTCAGAAACAAGGCGAGGACAAGATTAAAGACGTTCTGGGCGGGATTTTAGGCGGTAAGAAAACGACAGATTCCACCGCTACAAAAACCGACAGTACCCAAGCAACACCAGCGCAAACCGCTAAGAATGTTTTTGGAAAGCTGATCAAAAAAGCAACGAAAAAGGATACTACCTCAAATTAGAATCCTCTCCCCCGGCCCCTCCCAAGAAATGTCCTCCCCCGGCCCCTCCCAAGGAGGGGAGCTCTGGTTTTTAACCAATGTCAGGCTGAGCTTGTCGAAGTCCTATGATAGACGATGTCTTATTTCTAGTTAACTTTACGTTTTAAAAAATTATTTGAATGAACATACTCGAAACCATCGCCGCGCGACGCTCGGTATTTCCCGAACAATTTACCAAAGAACCCATACCCAAAGAAAAAATTGAGCTGCTGCTGCAAGCGGCCAACTGGGCACCGACCCACCGGAAAACAGAACCGTGGCGATTTAAAGTTTGCCAAGGAGAGGCGATTGGTAACCTTGCTGATTTTTTGGCAGAAAAATATAAGGAAACAACTCCGCCTAAAAAGTTCTCGGAATTTAAAATGAAAAAGACCAAAGCCAAACCGCGAATGGCCGCGGCAGTGATTGCGATCTGTATGCAGCGCGACCCCAGGGAAAGCCTGCCCGAATGGGAAGAAATCGCCGCAATGGCGATGGCTGTTCAAAATTTATGGCTGGCCGCCACTGCCCTTGGTCTCGGCGGGTATTGGAGTTCGCCCGCAACCATCAGCGAGATGGGCGACTTCTTCAATTTGGCCGAAGGCGAAAACTGTTATGGGTTTTTCTATTTGGGGAATTATGAAGGTGAGCTGTTTGAGGGGACACGTGGGAATTGGGAAGAGAAGGTGGAGTGGATTTAGGTAGAATGACTAAAAGTTCTATATTTCACCCCTCGATGAGTTCTAAGTTTTTAAAGATCGATGAATATTTTCAAAGTATTTCTCAGCACGGTTTTAATTTTAATGTTTATTCAAAATTCTGTATCGATTTTCAGATTGGTGTTTGATAAAAATTTTAATATCGATGATATTTTCTCCTATATTACTGGTGAGAGCCACGTTGATAGAGGCGGCACATATAAGAGTATTTTAATAAAATCTTACCGCTGTGTATTTCTTATGTTTCTAGTCATTATCGCTCAAGCAATATTATAATTATTTGAGAATCGCACTTCTAGCAAATATCATGTTAATGATTTTATAAGACCTTCCCCGCCAAAAACCGTTGCACTGCATACACATCGATTTTCTTATTGAACTTTTTGGAAACCGTGGGGAAGTCTTCACTGGAAATCCAGATTTTGAGTTCGGCATCAAGGTCAAAGCTGCCGGCAGTTTCTAATGAGAAACGCGAGATATTCTTATACGGGAGTGATTTGTATTCCGCTTTGCTACCCGTTAAACCTTGCACATCGATAAGGATCAGTCGTTTGTTGGTGAAAATAAACGCATCCCGAAAAAGTTGAAATCCCAGTTCGATTTGCTCGCTGTCGCTCAAAAGTCGCTCGTATTTTTCCGTTAGTTTTTCGTTGGAAACTTCGCTTGCGTTTCCTAATATGTTGTTGAATAAGCCCATAATTGTATTTTTAAGTTATCGATCCAAAAACTCCAAAATTGTTTTGGTAATAAATTCGATCTGATCGTCATCGAGTTCGGTATGCATCGGTAGCGAGATCACTTCTTTTACCAGCCTGTTGGTGACCGGAAAATCAGCTTCGTCGTATCGCGAGTCAGCATACGCTTTTTGCTTATGCAACGGGATGGGATAATAAATCCCAAACGGAAGCCCTACTGCCTGAAGATGTTTGGCCAGCGCATCACGGTCTGTATCTTTTAAGAGAAGCGTGAACTGATGAAAAACGTGACAGTCACAAGTCTTGCAGATCATCGGTACGGTAATTTTTGGGTGACCGCCCAAGGCTTCCATATATTTTCGGGCAGCTTCGCGTCGCTGACTGTTGTAAGTGTCGAGATTAGGCAATTTCGCCCGAAGCACTACGGCCTGTAAAGAATCTAATCTGGAGTTCACCCCCACCACATCGTGATGATACCGTTCGTACATTCCGTGATTTACGATACCTCGAATGGTGTGTGCCAGGTCATCATCATTGGTGAAAATAGCTCCGCCGTCCCCATAACACCCCAAATTTTTCGACGGAAAAAAGGAAGTACTACCCACGTGACCAATGGTTCCGGTTTTAACCTTGCTGCCATCGGTGCGGGTGTAATTAGCGCCAATACCTTGAGCGTTGTCCTCAATAACGAAAAGATTGTGGGCATTGGCAATTTCCATAATGGCCTCCATTTCGGCCACAAGGCCAAACAGGTGAACCGGAACAATGGCTTTGGTTTTTGGGGTAATCGCTTTTTTGATGGCATCCACACTGATATTAAAACTGTGCGGATCAACATCGACCAAAACGGGAGTCAGCCCAAGCAAGGCGATAACCTCAACGGTAGCGGCAAAGGTAAAATCTGCGGTGATGACCTCGTCGCCGGGCTGTAAACCCAATCCCATCATCGCAATTTGCAGGGCGTCGGTGCCGTTGGCGCAAGGGATGACGTGCTTGACGTCGAGGTATTCTTCGAGTTCCTCTTGAAAGGCATGAACCTCAGGCCCGTTGATAAAAGCGCTGCTTTCCAGAACCTCGGTAAAGGAATCGTTGATGCGATCTTTTATGCCTTCGTATTGACCTTTAAGGTCAACCATTTGTATTTTTTTCATAGATAAGTTTCAGCAAAGAAAAAAGTGGGAGCAGCTGTATGGGTGTAAAAAATACCAACTCCCGTAAGCGCTACCAAAATTACGGATTTTACCTGCGCTTCCCAATGTGAATGCTGCCAAAAAGCTAATTTTACCGTGTGCGCTACCTGTATTCATTTTTGATTAAAGTTTTTGAACTGCTCCTGCCCATACTGGGAATTTTCAGTGTAAAACTGTATCAATTCCGAAAGGTACGGAGACGGGCGCTGCGAAAAGTGAACGGTCAGATTACGCCCGGTGAACGGGTCATTTGGTTTCACGCGGCTTCCCTCGGCGAATACGAGCAAGGCGTTCCGGTAATGGAAGCTGTACGCGAACGCTTCCCTGATCATAAAATCTTGCTTACTTTTTTTTCGCCTTCAGGCTATAATCAAAAGAAAAACACCCCGCTGGCCGATGTGGTGACTTACCTACCGCTGGATACTTATAGCAATGTAAATAAGTTTGTTTCGGCGGTAAGTCCGGAGATTGTCATTTTTATCAAGTATGAATTTTGGCCGAATTTTTTGACAGTACTAAAAAAGGAAGGTGTAAAAACCGTTTTGATTTCAGGGGTTTTCCGTGAAAATCAACCGTTTTTCAAATCCTACGGAAAGTGGATGGTCGAAGCATTGAAAGCTTTTGACCATCTGTTTTTACAGGATCAAACCTCTATGGAACTTGCCAAAAAACTAGGTTTGGAAAATGTCACCCTGAGCGGCGATACGCGTTATGATCGAGTGTCGCGCCAACTGGAAGCAGATAATCGATTGCCTTTTGTTGAGGAATTTCAAAACGGAGCTCCGCTGTTGGTCTGCGGCAGTTCGTGGCCAGAGGACGAGGGGCTTTTTATGGATTTTGTGAGCAAAGCGAAAGCTGTAAAAACCATCATTGTACCGCACGAGATGCACGAAGATCATTTGGAAAGTCTTCGGAAACAACTCGGTGAAAAAGCGATTTTCTATTCCGAAAAAGAAGGGAAAAAGCTGTCGGAATACCAAGTTCTGGTACTCGATGCCATTGGGTTTCTCGGAAGATTATACAGCTATGCTGATGTGGCTTTCGTGGGCGGCGCAGCAGGCGGTACCGGACTACATAATATTTTGGAACCGGCAACATTTGGCATTCCCATATTATGCGGTACCAGAATCGAAAAATTCCCGGAAGCTCAAAAACTGCAACAACTGGCCGGATTATTTACAATAGATACTTCCCCCGAAACCACCAAACTTTTGGAAAAATTCTTTAACAATCCCGACTTTCGACAAAAAACTGGAATGATCTGCGGGCATTTTGTGAATTCAAATACCGGGGCGACGCGGAAGGTTATGGAGTATTTAAATGACTGAAAGATGCTTCATCTGATGCTCGTTTGATTGTAGTTCTAAAGAAAATTAAGCGGTTGTTCTTCCTTTTAAATAGGTTTCTGGTGTGAATAATGCTAGTTGACTCTTCTTAAAATCTTTTAGGTTTCTAGTCAGGATAATCTTTATCAGTCCATTTTCAATTGCCGAAAAATTTTGCAAGGCATCTTCGAAATCTTTGAATTCGGAGTTCAATGCATCTAAGACAGATTGCTTATTCATGGTCGTGATTTCGATAAATGTTAAGAGTTGTCTTATCTTCTCGACGACCATATCGTGTTTGGCTGTCTTTCTAAGTAAATAATAAACGTTGGAAATTATAACCGGTGTTGTAAACCCCTGTATTTCTTTGTCTGCACAAAGGTTAAGTAACATAGTCGCGTATATGGCAAATGGCTCCCTATCAAAAAAGAAATCCATAAGTACATCTGTATCCAAAAGAATTTTGTCCAATTAGAGGTATTTTTTTTCCAGACGGTTCTGAAGTTCTTTTTTATAATCCATATCCTTAGGCATTTTGAAAGAGCCCTTTAGAGACTGTATTATCGGATTAAGTTTCTTTTCCTCTTCTACATCCTCATTTCCAGTCAGGTTTTTAAGGTAATTTTCAACAATATCAGACAAGCTTCTGTTCTTTTCTTTGGCATAGCTTTTTGCCCGTTCTATTATTTTCTGCTCAATAGTTAGGGTCAATTTAGTGTTCATAATCTTCTAAACTTTTATCAAAGTTATAAAACAATCCTTAGACACGTGTTTAAATCTTTTTATTTACACGTGTTCTTAGTTGATAAACGTAAATTCCGGTCATGAACTGCGATGTTATTAAAGTTGGTTATATATGGTTATCAAACACTCACGGCCTTATTCAAGTACTGCCTAAACGGAAGGATCTCGCCATAGATCGCAATTACTTTTTCATCAAAATCATCACTCATCACTTCTTTTTGGGTAAGCTCGTGTCTTGCAGCAAAGCTTTTTCTACGTAGGAGATCAATGTGTTTATGGTCTTGCGAAAAGCCTTTGGGCGCGGTTTTTAAAGAATCCCCATCATCGATGAGTTCACCAAACATTTTCTTAAAAGATGCTTTGTTGATGATCTTTTTAAATTCCTCGCCATTATAGTCGATAGCATCTCTGATGCTGCTCAGAATTTTGTTTGAACTTTTGAAAAAACCACCAGCGATAAAACTTCCAGAAGTGCCAAGGTGAATGTAAAAATCACCTTGCTTTTCTTCTTGGTCGAGTCCAGCTCCAAGATGATCTTTGTAAACCGGCTTATCAGGATGAAACATTAAATTGTTGTTGATGCGATTGATGGCTTTTTTACCGGTGGTGTGGTTGTAATCTTTAAAATTCTTTCCCAGCTTTATATCCATCTGGTTTAGCCAATCAATATAAAAATCGCGTACCTCATGGTACTCCTTGCGATGGTCGTCCATCCAATCTTTGGAGTTGTTCTTTTGAAGTTCGCGAAGAAAAGAGTAGAGTTTGTGAAAGGACATTTTTGTTTTAAAGGTAGGTTTTGAAAGGATCAAACCCTGAAAAGCTAAGTTGCTTTAACGCAGCATTTGCGGAAATTGGGAATATTTTAAGTTGGGTAATGTAGTACAGCTATACACTGGCTGTATATTTGACTCCTAAATTTTTACTTATGAAACGAATTTTTACAATATTGGCTTTGGCTATATTTACTACAAGCATAACCGCCTGTCGCGAAACAGAAGAGAAAACCGTAATTCGCGAAGTTGAGGTAGAATCAGAAGAAGCTGAGGGTGTCCTCGAAAGGACGGCCAAAGAAGTCGATAAAGAAGTCAATGAAGAAATTGACGAAGAGATTGATAATATTGGTGACGACAACTAAGAAAGCGAGATCAATAAATTGATTAAAAAAGGCACATCACCAGATGTGCTTTTTTTATGCCCGCAGTGTCCCAATCTGATTCTTCAACTCTTCCATACTGCGTTGTAAACTCTTCAGCAGTGAACTTTCCGAAGGGCTGTCCAAATGAAAGGTCAGCTTACTGTTTACCTGCCACAATTCCTGAATGTCGCTTACTGAAACTTCGTAAGGAACATATTCTTCATTGAGCGAAATCAATAAGACCTTTGAAGGATCTGGCAGTTTCTGAAGCTTTTTTACCAATACAGAATCCGGCAGGACGACCACATAAACTTTATTGTTACTGGCTTCATCCATTCCGCCGATGGCTTTACCCAGCACCCAATCTTCCGGTTGAAAATTGGGCAACATACTATCACCTTCGATCTGAAAACCGCGATAGGTGGCATTGCGGTATTGCGGTAAAGGAAGATCAAAAGCGGGAAGCTGTTGGTACCATTCCACATCTTGAATGTTGTGGGGATAGCCGGCTGCAGCTTTTTGGTTGACCATAACCAGATTCTCATTGTCATTGACATCAACAGTGACCACTTTAGGGCTAACATCGCCTTTGCCGGCGTTGAGGTGTTTTTGGTTACTAAAGCCGTACAACCACAACGGATTGATATTGTAAATCCGAAGTAATTCAGTAACGACCTGACCGGAAAGTTTGGTTCGCCCACGTTCAATATCTGCGGTTGAATTTTTAATGCCCAAAGTCTCTGCGAACTCTGTCTGAGTCAGATCGGCTTCCTCGCGTACCTGCTTAAAACGTCGTACGTCTGCTGTGATGTCGTTGATTCCCATACTGTAAATATACTTTTTTTCGGAATTTATCCAAATTTTGGGATGGAAAAAATCCGTAATATTGGAAATATTCATAATTTTGAATGCTATTGAATTAGAAAATATGTCCCGCTATGAATTTTGAACGCATCCGCGAAAAGCTGAACATCCTCGCCGATGCGGCCAAATACGACGTGTCGTGCAGCAGCAGCGGCAGTAAGCGCGCCAACACAAACAAGGGTCTGGGCGATAGCAGCGGGATGGGTATTTGTCACAGTTACACCGAAGACGGTCGCTGTGTTTCCCTGCTCAAAATCCTTTTAACCAATCACTGCATTTATGACTGCGCATATTGTGTAAGTCGTAGCAGTAATGACATCAAGCGGGCGGCGTTTAAGATTCAAGAGGTGGTTGATCTGACAATTAATTTTTACCGGCGCAACTATATAGAAGGCCTTTTCCTCAGTAGTGGCATCTTCAACACTCCAGATCACACCATGGAGCGCTTGATCAGGGTGGCGAAAAAACTTCGGCTGGAGGAGAATTTCAATGGTTATATTCATCTCAAATCCATTCCCGGAGCGAGTGACGAACTGATGCAGGAAGCCGGTTTATACGCTGATCGTTTATCCATCAACATTGAGATTCCCACGGTTTCTGGTTTGAAGTTATTGGCCCCGGAAAAAGACCACAAAGAATTTATCAAACCGATGCAAGCTGTCAAGAAGGGCATCGATCTTTACAAATCAGAAAAGAAACTGATTAAAAGCACACCTCGGTACGCTCCAGCCGGGCAGAGCACACAGATTATCGTGGGCGCGACCGGTGAGAGCGACAAAGATGTGATGTATTCGGCGGTGCATTATTATGCAAAGTATCAGATGAAGCGGGTGTTCTATTCCGGTTACGTCCCAGTGATTGCTGATAAGCGTTTGCCGGCGCTGGGCACGGAAGTCCCGATGCTTCGCGAAAACCGGCTGTACCAAACCGATTGGCTGCTTCGATTTTATGGCTTTGACATTCGTGAAATTCTCAACGATACCCATCCCAACCTCGACGTCGATATTGATCCTAAATTGAGTTGGGCCCTGCGCAATCTCGATCAGTTTCCGATTGATGTGAATACGGCAGAAAAGAGGATGCTGGCGCGGATTCCAGGGTTAGGATTAAAATCGGTCAACAAAATTCTCAATGCTCGAAAATACCGAAGATTAAATTGGGAAAATCTAAAAGCAATCGATGTTGCGCTAAATCGTGCCAAATATTTTATGACCTGCGACTCTCGCGAATTTGAGACACGAGACCTTTCCGCAGAGCGCATCAAAAGTATGATCCTGCAGAGCAGTCAAAGCAAATACCAAAAGATGTACAATTCACAGTTGCGGTTATTTTAGAGTTAAAGTTAGAGAAAAGAATATAGAGGAAATATAAAATATAAAAGATAAAAGATTCCTGACTTAGGATTGCAGCGTTTCATTAAATATACTTAAGGATTTTAAAGGTGAGACTTCACAATAAAAATAAGAATAGCAATAATAATAAAGCCGCGCACCTTGTTTACGACGGAAGCTTTGAAGGTTTGCTTTCTGCCGTCTTCGTTGCTTACGAAGAGAAGGTCCAGCCACTGACGATCACCACCGAAATCCACGCCCTGCCTGACTTTTTCAACGAAACCATCGAAGTTTTTACGGATGAAACCAAAGCTGAACGCGTGTGGAAAGGGCTCTCAAAATATTCCACTTTCCGGCAGCAGTGTTATCGTTCTTTCCTAACTGAAATTCCTGAATCTGGATTGGTTATTTTTCAGGCGATACGCTATGTTTTGCAAACGGGAAACGATAAGGATTATGGCGAAAAGAATGTGCTTCAGCTCGCGCAATGGACTAAAATGGTAGGACGTGAGCGGCATCGTATGGAAGCTTTCGTCCGGTTTCAGTTGACCAAGGATGGTATCTATTTCGCCCAGATTGAACCTGATTTTAATGTGCTTCCGGTTTTGGAAAAACATTTTAAAAGCCGGTATGCAGATCAGCGTTGGATTGTTTATGATTTGAAACGAGGTTATGGGCTGTACTACGATCTTACCACAGTAACGGTTATGACGTTAGACCTTTCCGAAAACAAGTCGTCAACCGAGAATATTTTCGCGGAAGCCGAAGCAGACTACAGCGCGCTGTGGCAGAATTATTTTAAGAGTTCTAATATTAAGAGCCGTATTAACTTAAAGCTCCACACGCGTCATGTGCCCAAACGCTACTGGAAATACCTAAATGAGAAATTGCCGGATTATTCTACTAGGAAAAAATAGCTAGCAAATTGTTAATTGTCCTTCCTGATTTTAGTGATTGAAATACATTTGATGATCAATTTAATCAAGATTGGGTATGAAAAGAATTGTTTTTATTTGTCTTTTGGGTTTGCTTACTTTGGGTTTAATTTCCTGCCGGGAAAGCACGCAAGATAAAACCGAAGAAGCTGCCAAAGCCATTGGTAATGATATTGAAGAGGGAACAGAGCGTGCCGTAAAAGAAACCGGTGATGCAATAAAAAAGGGAGCTGATGAGCTGAATGACGAAATTCAGGGAAATGACGACCTATAAACTTAACAAATTTTTATAAATTTATTAAGATATTGCGTTTTCCTAGTTAAAATAATATTTTTTTGACGTTCTTACTACAAAGTAATTTTCTTTTTATATACATTCGTTGCTTATTTAACACTTAAAACAATCACCATGAAAAAATTATTGTACAGCATTTTTGCATTGAGTTTACTAGTTTCTGTTTCTGCTTGTAGAGAAACTACAGAAGAGAAAGCCGAAGATACTATGGAGTCCGTAGGTGATGATATGGAAGATGCAGCTGAAGATACTGAAGATGCAATAGAAGACGCCGGCGATGAGATCGAAGCTGAAGTAGAAGGTACTGACGACGATATGTAATTCGCATTATCAGAAAAAAGAAGAGCCCCGACACTATCGGGGCTTTTTTTATGCAATTTTTTTGAAATTTTTAAGTCAGCTCAGCGCTGCTGGTAAGAGCTTGACGTTCTATTTTCTTGACCAGTCCTTGAAGTACCTTACCGGGACCGACTTCAATAAATTCAGTAGCGCCATCAGCGATCATATGCTGCACGCTTTGCGTCCACTTTACGGGAGCAGTCAGCTGAAAAAGAAGATTTTCTTTGATCCGCTCGGGATTTGTTTCTGCGAAAGTGCTTACGTTTTGATAGATAGGACAATTGGCTTGACTGAAGGTTGTAGCTTCAATCGCTTTTGCCAGTTCTTCCCGTGCAGGTTCCATCAATGGAGAATGAAATGCGCCTCCCACTGGAAGCAGCAATGCCCGCTTGGCACCACGTTCTTTCAATTGCGCGCAGGCATCCTCAACGGCCTTTGTGGCTCCTGAGATAATTAACTGGCCGGGACAATTGTAGTTTGCTGCGACCACCACGCCTTCGCTGTCTGCGCAAACGGCTTCTACTTCTTCATCGGGCAGGCCCAAAACGGCTGCCATTGCAGATGGTTCCAGTTCACAGGCTTCTTGCATCGCCTGCGCTCTTTGGGATACCAGTTCCAATCCATCGTCAAAGGCAAGTGCTCCATTGGCAACCAATGCCGAAAATTCACCCAAGGAATGACCGGCCACCATATCGGGTTGCGCTTTTTCGCCCAATGCTTTAAACAGCGCTACCGAATGTAAGAAGATGGCGGGTTGGGTTACTTTGGTTTCTTTCAGTTCTTCGGCGGTGCCATCAAACATAATTTTGGTAAGGTCAAAGCCAAGAATCTCATTGGCTTTGTTGAACAGTGCTTTCGCCCTTGCGGAAGCATCGTGGATATCTTTTCCCATTCCTGGGAATTGGGCTCCCTGTCCGGGAAATATATAAGCTTTCATAGTTTGGTTTTGGTGGTGCAAAAGTACAGATTTGCAAATAAGTAAATTCTTCGCTTGTGGATACAAAAAAAGACCCAAGTGGGTCTCCTTTTATAAATTGATGGAAATTACTTAGACTTCAAGTTTACCTTTCTCGCCTATATCCTGTTTTTCGCCAGTTATGGCGCCCACTCCCATTTTAAACAAGGTGACCAATTTGTTTGATTTGGTATCCCAATAATAGGCTTCTTTAGGGCTAACGCATATTGCAGTGATGTTGGGATCGTTTTTGCCATTGAACCAATTGTCGTCAGCTTTTCCATAAAGTTCATCGATTATCGATTGGTCGCGGGTGATCATAGCCTGACCGTACAAGCTGAGAAACTCCATATCGCTTGGATCAGAATATATCAGTTGAATATCTTGATCCATCTCCAGATTTTTATTATGATCACTGTTGGCATTGCTCAAAAACCAGATTTTCCCGTGGTCATCTACTTTTTTGGTGCTCATAGGGATGGCTCCAAACGGCTTCTTAGTAAGACCGGTCGCCATCATACAAAAGTCAATGTCGTTGACCAGTTCTGCAATTTTTTCCTGTGCTTCTTTGTTGTATAAATTTTTAGTGCCCATAAGTCTTATATTTTCTTTTAAAATTAGTAGAAAACAGTTTGCCTTTCAGTCAAAGCAATGCCAATACTTGGGATGGAAAACCTAAAGTATGTTAAGCCTAAAATGTTCAACTTAGTGTTCTCTGAAAGAAATTATTTTCTTCGGAAGTTTTACGAACGGTACTTCATAAGTAGTTCTTCATTATCCCTTTCGCGGATGCGTAATAACCACCGCCAAACAGGTTGACGTGAACCAGTACATAATACAATTGCCAGAGTTTGGTGCGCTCCTGCCAACCGTCTGATAGGGGATAAATTTGGTTATAGCTGTCATAAAGGCTTTCATCAAAACCACCAAAGAGATGCATCAACCCGATATCCATCTCCCGCGGCGCAAAAGATACTGCCGGATCGATAAGTGCAGGTTCTCCTAAAGTATTCACAAGATAGTTGCCGCTCCACAGGTCGCCGTGAATTAGCCCAGATGGTTCCTTAGGGATAATTGCTTCCGTTTTTTTGTAGAACGCCGAAATGTTGTCAAAAGAATATCCACCTTCTGCAGCAATTTTAAATTGAGGTTCAAGCCGCTGGGTGATGTAAAATTCAGCCGCATCAGTTTTGGCCGTATTGTATTGCGGCAAACTGCCAATGTAATTGTCGTAGTGCAGACCAAATTGCGACCTACTGTTCCGGTGAAGCTTGGCCAAGTTCTTACCAAAGAGTGCCCAGAAATCATCTTTTTCCCTACCCTGCGGAATGTATTCCATCACGAGATAGGATTGATGCTCCCATTCACCGTGAAGATGAACCTCAGGTACCTGAAAGGTTTTGGTGGTTGCTAAAAGTTGTAATCCTTCCGCTTCGCGGGCAAACATTTTTGGGAATTTGTCCTTGTCGTTC
The DNA here is from genome assembly GCA_049671285.1 of Leeuwenhoekiella sp. Lineage (GTDB taxonomy): Bacteria > Bacteroidota > Bacteroidia > Flavobacteriales > Flavobacteriaceae > Leeuwenhoekiella. The sequence goes on from JBATUQ010000004.1 coordinate 178,731, forward strand.
AATTTAATCACTCGGTTACCGGCCGCTGTAGTCAAGAGTAGAGCTTCATTAATATCCCCACCGGTCAATGGTTTTGCCTGAAGGATTTTGGCATTCAGGGAATTTTCAAGATGTTCCTTAAAATCAGCGGCGAGCATAGGTCAAATAACTAAAGGCATAATCGTGTTTGTCATCCTTAGGGTGAAATTCCTCCTTGACGACCAGCCATTTTGTTTCATCGATCTCCGGAAAAAAAGTGTCTGCATCAAAGGAAGCGTGCACTCGGGTGAGTTCGATGTGGGTGGCCTCGTCTATCGCAAGGTCATATATCTCACCGCCACCAATTATAAAAACGGTATCGTTCCCGGAGGCTGCTTGCAGGGCTTCGTTCAGCGAATGGGTCACGAGCGTACCTTCCGGTTGATAGTTATCCTTGCGGGTGATGATGATGTGCGTTCGGTTGGGCAGTAGCTTGGGGAACGACTCAAAAGTTTTACGGCCCATAATAATGGGATGACCGGTGGTCAGCTTTTTAAAACGCTTAAAATCATCGGGCAGGTGCCAGACCAGGTCGTTGTCCTTTCCCAATCCATTATTGGTCGCTGCTGCTGCAATAAGTATGATTTTTTTCATTCAGAATTCAAGGGTTTGTCCGGCCGGTTGGGAAATGTGTTGCCTTTGGGTAACGGGTGGTCTTGATCTACTTTTAGTTGGATTTCGGCAATCTTCTTTTTTTGCTTTGCGACCAATAAATCCATTTGCTCTTCCCGCCATTTTCTTCCCATAAATGTATTGATGAGAAAAACATTTAAAAAATGTACCAAGAAGATAAAGAACCAGATCAATATTGCCCATACAAACCACGGCGTTTGGAATGGCTTAAAGTCCTGACCGTAATCCAGCACTTCATTCACAATAATCAGGAGTACGGCACCGGCCACAAAAATTATAAAATGCCGAAAAAGGTTTTTCTTACGCTTTATGCGGTCCTGGGCATATTCTACCATGCGGCGCTGGTCAGTATCTATTTTCTGGCTTTCCTTGTTTTTTTGAAACATAAACGGTTAAATTGGTAAGTCTTTCAAAAATACAAGAATTTAAGGCCCAGCGCTCTCATGAAAAACCTAAAAAAAGAATTCCCGGTGACCAAGCAGTACGCGCATCTCAATACAGCTGCGACAGGATTGATGTCTCAAACGGTGCTTGACTTCCGCCAGGATCACGATCTGGATTACCTTATTTTGGGAAGTCTGCTTAAAGACAAACAGGACGAATTTATAACTCAAGTCCGGGAAAAAGTGGGCCGTTTTTTTAATTGTAGCCCGGAGCGGGTGGCCCTGACACCTAATTTTTCGATTGGTTTGAATGCTTTGCTGAGCGGTATCAAGCCAGAATCAAAATTTCTGCTTTTAGAAGAGGACTATCCATCGATCAATTGGCCGATAGAATCGCGAAAATTTGAAGTAGTGAAATCTGTAATCGATGAAAATATGGAAGACCGTATTCTGGATATAGTCGAAAAAGAGCGTCCTGATGTATTCGCATTTAGTTTGGTACAATATATCAGCGGCATCAAAATAGACTTCGAGATCTTAGAAATACTGAAACAACGTTTTCCAGAGATGCTCATTATTGCTGACGGTACCCAATATTGCGGTACGGAAATTTTTGATTTTGAAAGTTCAGGGATCGATATTCTGGGGGCAAGTGCATATAAGTGGATGAACGCCGGCTATGGGAATGCTTTCTTCTTAATGAAAAAAGGGATCGAGGCACGTGTTTTCCCGCAGACCATTGGTTTCAACAGCATTCGTGGTAAACATAAGCAACAGGAACGGTCGCTTATTGGGATGCTTGAACCTGGCCATCAGGATACCGTGGCTTTTGGCAGCTTGATGACGGCCATCGAACTGATCGAAAAAATAGGCATGCCAAACATTCAAACTCAAATAAGAAATTTGCAACGCAAGGCTGCCGAAGCCTTCGCGGCACGGGGACTGTTGGAAAAGAGGGTAGTGCAGCGCAATATCCAAAGCCCAATCTTCAACATTACCATTCCCTTAAAAAACTTGGAAAATTTACAACAACAGCTCATGGCTGAAGGGGTTATTTGTAGTTTGCGTGGTTCTGGACTACGGGTAAGTTTGCATTATTATAACACGCTCGACGATTTAGAGCGCTTATTGAGGTTAATTTAGCAAATTATCGACCAGATTTGGGTTAATTTAGTGTTGATTTGGTTAACGATGCTTACGCAAATATCGTTTGCGTATTTAGAAAAAACCAGTGCAGTTCACAAAGAATTATATTTTTGATAAAAATTATATTATTCAGCGCATAAAATTTTCTAGTTCAGGGAGTTTATTAAATTTGGATCGAATAAAAAACACACCATTATGCCTATTTCCAAACAATTTTTGAAGTCTAAGCCACTTTGTAAGGTCACCTTCACCTTTTCAGCTGCTGATGCGGAAAGCGTTAGCGTTGCCGGGGAATTTAACGACTGGACCGAAGTGCCCATGAAAAAGCTAAAAAATGGAAATTTTAAAGCTGCGATGAACCTTCCGGTAGAAACTTCTTATGAGTTTAAATACCTCGTTGATGGGAACTGGGTAAACGATTCCGAAGCAGACTCGTACAAATGGAATGAGTTTGCCGCTGCAGAGAACGGCGTCATTTCCCTTTAGTGTACTCCGGTTACGGAAAGACTTTGATATCTTTCCAGAAGGCAATGTAGTTTTCTATGTTCTTTGCCTTATCACTGGCGCTGGGGTAGTACCAAGCGGCATCCTTTGAGGTGTCGCCATTTACTTCTATATGATAGTAGCTGGCCTCTCCTTTCCAAGGGCAGGTAGTATGGCTATCGCTTTTCTTCAGGAATTTTTGATCCACATCCTGCGGCGGAAAATAAGCATTGCCTTCTATCTCAATGGTATTGTCACTTTCTGCGATTACAGTATCCTTCCAAGTTGCTTTCATAAGTTGCTGTTTTTAAAGATGTAGTTGGTAAAATGGCCATCTCCATCGCTATATGCTTCTGTGATGCAGAGTCCAGATTCTTTTGCCAGCCATTCTACCGTGGCGTCATCGTATTTCTGTGATATTTCGGTGTTTATGCTTTCAAAGGCCTCAAAGTGGATGTCAAGTCCCAATGCATCAAGGTGAACGTCCTGTTCCTGTGTGCTTACCAAATAACTTTTGGCCGTACCGGTCTCGGGATCGTAAGTGGGCCAATGCATAAATTGATCCAGATCAAAGTCAGCTTGGAGCTCGCGGTTGATGCGCCTCAGGATATTAAGGTTAAAATCCTGGGTTACGCCTTGGCTGTCATTGTAGGCGTTTAAGATGAGTTTCGGATTTTTCTTTTTGTCAAAACCTGCCAGCAGTAAATCCTCCGCACTCATCGATTTTCTGATTTCCTTTAAAAAAGCAACCGCTTTTTCGTGGGGCAAATTCCCAATATTGGAACCTAAAAACAGGATGACCTTTTTCCTGTCGCTGCTCCTGTCGATATCCTTTAAGACTTCAAAGTATGAACCTTCTTGTATATGCACTTCTATCTCCGGCCAGTCTTTTTTGACCGAAGCTTCCAGTTCTCTCAACACGTGCGGGCTTATGTCTATGGGCTTGTACTTAAAAGATTTTTGTTGCTGCTGCAGTTCGGCCAGGAGGAGTTTGGTTTTCTTGCCATCACCGGCGCCCAGTTCAATAAGGTCAAAGCCCGTCTTACTGCTAAACTGTTCTACAATAGCCTTACTGTTTTCATTTAATATATCATACTCCTTGCCGGTGAGGTAATATTCAGGCAGCCCCATGATCTTCTGAAAAAGCTTGTCTCCTGCGGCATCGTAAAAATATTTGGACGAAAGGTATTTGGGATAGGCGGTGAGGCCCTCGTGCACTTCTTTGCTGAAGGCTGTTGCTAAAGTTGCGTTCTTGGTCATGTGTTGATTTAATAATCGGCAAGCCGAATTCCTGTAAATTGCCAGCGGTGATGCGGCTGAAAAAAGTTGCGGTAGGTCGCGCGGGTATGTTTTGCCGAGGTGGCTACTGATCCTCCGCGCAATATTTTTTGGTTTACCATAAATTTGCCGTTGTATTCCCCAAGGGCACCATCCTCCTTTTTGTAACCGGGATAGGGCAGGTAGGCACTTTCTGTCCATTCCCAACGGTTGCCCCAGTCAAATTTTGACTGTGCTGCTTCCCACTCAAATTCGGTGGGAAGGCGTTTGTTCCTGAATTGCGCATACGCGAAAGCTTCATAATAGGAGACGTGGCTAAGCGGCGCGTTGAGGTCAAGAGGTTTAAGTCCCGAAAGTGTAAACTGATGCCAATTGCCATCTATGCTGTGCCAATAGAGCGGTGCTTTTATGTCGTTACTGTTGATATGTTCCCAACCGTCAGCGTGCCACAGTAGGACTTTATCGTAACCTCCAGATTCCATAAATTCCAGATATTCGCCATTAGTGACCTGTGCTGAAGCTATTTTAAAATTTTGAAGAAATACTTGATGTCGTCCTGTCTCATTGTCATAGCAAAAACCGTCACCTTGGTGGCCTATCTTATACAAACCTTCTTCCATCGTGATCCATTCGGTTGATGTAGAAGGAATGTCGTTTTCTTCAAACTGTTCGGTATATGCCGGAAGCAGAGGGTTGTTTCCCAAGATATATTTGATATCGGTAAGCAGTAATTCCTGATGCTGTTTTTCGTGGTGAATGCCTATTTCAAGTATGTCCTGAAAGCGCCCATTGCCCTCTACTTGCTGGATCAATTCGGTCATGCTTTGGGTGACGTGCTTGCGGTAGTCATAAATTTGATTGACAGTTGGTCTTGATAGATTTCCGCGGTCAGTGCGTACAACCCGGGCACCTACGCTCTCATAGTAACTGTTGAAAACAAAGGCGAACTTATCGTCAAAAAGTTGATAATCCTGTTTATAAGGTTTTAAGAGAAATTCCTCAAAAAACCAAGTGGTATGACCCAAATGCCATTTGGGTGGTGATACAAAGTCAACGGGTTGTACCACAAAATCTTCAATTTCGAGTGGTGCACAGAGAACTTCAGTATCTGCTCGGGTTTCTAAGAAAAACGGTAAGATAGCAGCGGAAACAAGGGTCATACAATTTGTTTTGACTAACGGGAGTAATACTCAAATTTAGCCAAAGCAATTCGTGCCAACTTTTAAATATTTCACAAAAAGCCAGTTAGGAACATCAAATTCAAACAAGTATTGGGTTTTGAGAGTTTTCTTTAAACGTAAAAGCAAGTTGGATACTTAAATTTTTGCTTTCGCGAAAGCGATACAACCCTAAACCGCCACAGATCCTTTGATATGTGGATGTGGATCGTAGTTCTCCAAGGTAAAATCATCAAAGGTAAAATCAAGAATATCCTTGACCTCCGGGTTTAACCGCATCGTGGGCAAGGGTCTAAAGTCGCGACTCAGTTGCAGGTTCACTTGATCTAAATGGTTGTTGTAAATGTGGGCATCGCCAAAAGTATGTACAAAATCACCTGGTGCAAAATCGCAAACCTGGGCAATCATCATGGTGAACAGGGCATAGGAGGCAATGTTAAACGGCACGCCTAAAAAAACATCAGCACTGCGTTGATAGAGTTGACAACTTAAGCGCGGTCTGGTGTCTGAGCTGTTGGCTGCCGCTGGTGCCACATAGAATTGAAAGAAAGCATGGCAGGGTGGCAAAGCGGCTTTTCCTTCGGCGACATTTTTGGAAAAGGATTTTGACGTGTCTGGTAAAACGCTGGGATTCCAAGCGCTTACCAACATGCGGCGGCTGTTGGGATTGGTTTTTAAGGTCGTGATCAATTCTTGTATCTGATCGATTTCCTCGCTGTTCCAGTTGCGCCATTGATGACCATAGATCGGGCCGAGATTGCCATTTTCGTCAGCCCACTCGTTCCAGATACGCACCCCGTTTTCCTGAAGGTAGCCAATATTTGTTTCCCCTTTTAAGAACCAGAGCAGTTCGTGCACAATGGATTTGAGGTGCAGTTTTTTTGTGGTGACCATAGGAAATCCTTCGCTGAGATCAAAACGCATCTGGTAACCAAAAACGCTCAAGGTGCCCGTGCCGGTACGATCTCCTTTTTGTACGCCTTCATCTAAAATGTGCCTGATAAGCTCGTGATATTGTTTCATGGATAAGAAAATTTTAATGCAGAAAACAGTGGTAAAATAAGTAAAACCGGTACTACTTTTGGCGAATTTTTCTGGATAACTATTAAGGAGTTATCAACGTTTCTCTTACTTAATTTATTTGATATATTTACCGCAGAACCCCAGTACGATGAAAAAGGTTTTTGAAACCCCTTTTGGCAAAGCTACTTGTCACGATACCTATGTATATTTTGAAAACAATGGACTTGAAAAGCGCGATATCAAGGACATAAGAGAGCTCCTCAACAATATTAGTCAGCATTACGGAGCATCAAAATATGTGTGGATCTCCTACCGAAAAACTGCGATCGAACTCGATCCAAAAGCATATGATTTTGTAGATCACAAGCAAATGGTGGGTATCGCCATCGTTTCCGATCATATAGAAAGTCCGGAAATACTGATCCCGGAACAAGAACTTTACGATGGTTCTTTTGCGTACTTCCCAACCTTAGAACAGGCAATTTCCTGGGCGAAAACTGTGGTCTAACCCAAGATCATCCCGGCAAGCGTTGCAGATAGAAGCGAAGCTAGTGTCCCGCCCAAAACTGCTTTGAGACCAAATTCTGAGAGTGTTTTGCGTTGACCCGGTGCCAGCGAACCAATACCCCCCAATTGTATCCCGATGGAAGCAAAGTTTGCAAATCCGCACAATAAATAAGTTGCCATGATTACCGACTTTTCATACGTGAAACTGAGCGCGTTTACCGGATTTTTAAGTTCAGCAAGTTGAATATAGCCTACAAATTCGCTGGCAGCGAGTTTAATTCCCAGCAATTGCCCCATGAGCATAATATCTTCCGAAGCCACCCCGATAAGCCACATCAATGGGGCAAATATGGTTCCCAAAACGGCTTCAATGGAAAAGGCTTGGTAAGGCGTGTTTGCGGCAAGATAGCCATTGAGTCCGGTCACGCCACCAATGAGGCCAAAACCATAATTGATCATCGCTATAAATGCTACGAAAACCAATAGCATCGCACCCACATTTGCTGCAAGTTTGAGACCTTCTGTGGTACCGTTGGCAATGGCGTCGAGTATATTGGTTCCTATTTTTTCGGAAGAGACACTTACACGGGTGTCAATTTCTTCCTGTTGTGGATAGAGCAATTTTGAAATCACGATCGCACCTGGCGCCGCCATTACCGAAGCTGCAAGAAGATGACGGGCAAATTCCAGCCGAAGTGCTTCATCATCACCTCCCAAAAAACCGATGTATGCCGCCAGTACACCGCCGGCCACGGTCGCCATTCCGCCGATCATCACCAGCAGAATTTCAGATCGGGTCATACGCTCCAGATATGCTTTGATCATCAACGGGGCTTCGGTCTGACCCAAAAAGATGTTCCCTGCTACCGAGAGACTTTCCGCACCACTTATTTTCATTAAGCGCGTTAAAACATAGGCAAGGCCTTTTACAACAACCTGAATGATTCCCAGATAGAAAAGCACCGAAGTTAAGGCCGAAAAGAAGATGATAGTAGGCAGCACCTGAAAAATAAAAATAAAGCCATAGCTCTCCACGTTCATCATTCCGCCCAGTAGGAATTCGCTTCCGGCAGCTGTGAAATCCAATATTTTAATAAAAATCTTTCCGACAAATTCAAAAACGCGTTGTACAATGGGGACTTCCAGAATGCCGATGGCAAGCGTGACCTGAATGGCCAGCCCGATACCAATGGTCTTCCAGTTGATCGCTTTTCGGTTGGCACTGAATAAATAGGCAATGAGCAACAGGCAAAGCATACCGAGAACTCCCCGCCATAGACTGTCAAATGAAAAGCCAGCGTTGGGAATAAGTCCGGGCGCTTCTTCCACCGGTAGTATTTCTTGAACAGTGCCCGCATTTTTGGCAATTGTATCCTGTGCGGTCTGAAAAAGCGTCGCCGCGTGGAGGCAAATGGAGGAAAGGTGGGGCATCAATGCTTAGTTGCGTTTAGAAATTTCATCCCGTACTTTGGCTGCAGCTTCATAATCCTCAGCATCAACGGCTTTATCCAGCATCGTATTTAGCTGTTTTAGGGTATAATTGCTCAAATCTGATTTTGACCTTGGAGCTTTCTTTTGTGGAGCAAACTCATCAGCGACCATTTTCTCGATTTCATCCTCTTTGTCAGGCCTGTCTTGCCCATGCAGGAAAATTCCAGCTTTGTCCAAAATGTTCTTATAGGTAAAAATGGGTGCATCAAAGCGAAGTGCCAGTGATATGGCATCGCTGGTCCGGGCGTCGATAATTTCTTCGGTACCGTCCCGCTCACAAATAATGCTCGAATAGAATACGCCATCCACCAGTTTGTGTATGATCACCTGCCTGACCATTATTGAGAAACGGTCTGCAAAATTCTTAAAAAGGTCGTGGGTCAATGGGCGTGGAGGGCTGATTTCCTTCTCTAAGGCAATCGCAATGGATTGCGCCTCAAAGGCGCCAATAACGATAGGTAATTTTCGGTCGCCTCCCAGTTCGCTCAAAATCAGCGCGTATGCTCCGTTTTGGGTTTGGCTGTACGAAATCCCCTTAATATTTAAACGCACTAAGCTCATACCGTAAAAATATAAAAAGGCTGTTTAACTGAAGACGTCACTTCATTTAAACAGCCTTTCGCTTGCAAATAAAAGCATTTTAACTGTTATTCGCTTTGAATGCCCTTAATTTCTCATTGAGTTGCGGGACGATGTCAAATGCATCGCCAACCACCCCGTAGTCTGCAGCTCCAAAAAAAGGCGCTTCGGGATCAGAGTTGATGACGACTTTGGTTTTTGAGGCATTGATCCCTGCCAAATGCTGAATGGCACCAGAAATACCAATAGCGATGTACAGGTTTGAGGCCACAGGTTTTCCGGTCTGGCCCACGTGCTCACCGTGTGGTCGCCAGCCCATATCTGAAACTGGTTTGGAGCAGGCAGTTGCCGCCCCAAGAATATTGGCCATTTCTTCAACCATTCCCCAGTTTTCAGGGCCTTTCAAACCGCGGCCACCAGAAACGACGATCTCGGCATCGGCGATAGTAACCTTATCCGTTGCTTTATCCACAGATTGAACAGTTACGCCAAGATCTGCATCGTCAATGTTGGGCGAAAAGATTTCTTCCTTAAGGTCGGCGGACTTTTCGTGCAGGCCGTAGGCATTTTTGCTCAAGCCAATGATTTTTACTTCGGTCTCGATGATGGTGCTGTTGAAAGCTTTATTCGTAAATGCCGTTCGCTTAACGGTGAAAGGTTGAGTGCTGTCAGGCAGGGCAACCACGTTTGAAGCATAACCAGCCTGCAATTTTGCCGCGAGTAATGGGGCGACGTATTTGGCATTGGCGCTGCTGCTTACGATCACTACTTTTGATCCTTCCTGCTCAGCAGCCTGTGCCAAAGCGGTTGCCACGGCATTGGCATTGAATTTTGAAAACTGATCACCAGAAACGGTTAGTGCTTTGTCAACACCATACGCAGCAAGCGATCCGGTTTCTGAAGCGTTGAAGGTCAACCCGGTCACCGAAGTGCCCATAGCATCGGCAACACCACGGCCATAACTGGCCACTTCGTATGCGGTTTTCTTAAACTTTCCTTCATCTGACTCTATATATACTAAAACTGACATATTTATTGCTTTTAAAATTTTCGCAGCCGCGAAAAGAATTTTGACTCATTAAAAAGATTCTTTTCAAATAACCTTGGCCTCGTTGTGAAGCAAATTGATTAGTTCGTCAAGATTATCCTTATCCACCATTTTTACGGCACCTTTTGGTGCGGGTTTTTCAAATTCTTTTGCAGCGGTTTTAGTCGCTGCACCTTTCGCTTCAATAACTTCCAAAGGTTTTTTACGCGCCATCATGATTCCGCGCATATTAGGAATTTTAAGATCGCTTTCTTCCACCAAGCCCTTTTGACCCCCTATAACCAGTGGTAAACTCGCGGTTACGGTTTCCTTTCCGCCGTCAATTTCACGGATGGCAGTAGCTTTTTCACCATCAACTTCCAGCGAAATACAGGTATTTACAAAGCTCGCCCCTATTAAGCTTGCCAGAATCCCCGGCACCATCCCACCGTTGTAATCGATGGATTCCCGGCCGGCGATAATCAGGTCATAACTGCCTTCTTTGGCAACGTGGCTAAGTTCTTCGGCCACCTGAAAACCATCTTTGGCGGCAGTATCGATACGTATGGCCTTATCTGCACCAATGGCGAGGCATTTGCGCAACGTAGGTTCTGTTTCGGCACCACCCACATTGACGACATCCACACTTGCTCCTTGTTTCTCTTTCAACCACATCGCTCGGGTGAGCCCAAACTCATCATTTGGATTAATGACAAATTGAACGCCGTTAGTGTCAAATTGCGTGTTGTTTTCGGTAAAATTTATTTTTGAAGTGGTATCGGGGACTTGACTGATACAGACTAATATTTTCATGATAAGTACTCTTTAATAAGTGGACTATTTCGTTTGCGGAGCGAAAATACAAATTCGATTCTTAATTTACTATGCGCGCATAGTAAATTTTAGTTAAAGATTGCCATCCATTAAACGGCGTCTGAATAACGAAGAAGATTCTCTGGCAAAATTATTCTTTTTCATAATAAGTAGTTGCGTCCTGTTGTGCAATCTTTTAAATGCAACCGCTCACATCCATCAACAGGCAAATTAGGTGTTTGCATAACCACTCCATTGCGCCGAAATTCCTTGTCCATAACCAATAAATAATGCTATTTTTGTTGTCCTTCCGGAAAAGGTATGGAATACGTATTTGACAATAATAGTTTATGAAAACAATTCAGTTTAGAGAAGCCGTCTGCGAGGCGATGAGCGAAGAAATGCGCCGGGACGAAAGTGTTTATCTTATGGGCGAGGAGGTTGCCGAATATAACGGTGCCTACAAAGCCTCAAAGGGCATGCTCGATGAATTTGGCCCGGACCGTGTGGTTGATACGCCAATTTCAGAGCTTGGGTTTGCCGGTATTGGTATAGGAAGCACAATGACCGGTTGCCGTCCTATCATTGAATATATGACGTTTAACTTCTCTCTGGTGGGTATCGATCAGATCATAAACAATGCTGCTAAAATCAGGCAGATGTCTGGCGGGCAATTTAATTGTCCTATTGTTTTCCGTGGGCCAACTGCTTCTGCCGGTCAACTTGGGGCAACCCACTCACAGGCTTTTGAAAACTGGTTTGCCAATACGCCCGGCCTTAAGGTTATTGTGCCTTCCAACCCGGCTGATTGTAAAGGGTTGCTCAAATCTGCCATCCGTGATGACGATCCGGTTATTTTTATGGAAAGCGAGCAGATGTACGGTGACAAGGGTGAAGTGCCAGAAGGCGAGTACTTGATACCCATTGGAGTCGCAGATATTAAAAGGGAAGGAACGGATGTCACGATAGTTTCCTTCGGAAAAATTATCAAAGAAGCGTATAAAGCTGCCGAAAAACTCGAAGAAGAAGGTATTTCCTGTGAGATCATTGACCTGCGCACCGTACGGCCGATGGATCACGAGGCGATTTTGACTTCCGTCAAGAAAACCAACCGGTTGGTCATTCTGGAAGAGGCCTGGCCCTTTGGCAATGTCGCCACAGAAATTACCTATCAAGTGCAGTCGCAGGCTTTTGACTATCTGGATGCTCCCATTGTGAAGATAAATACCGCAGACACTCCGGCACCGTATTCACCTGTTCTACTGAAAGAATGGTTGCCCAACAGTGAGGATGTTATTAAGGCGGTAAAGAAGGTGATGTACAAATAAGGTACGACCAGTATAAAATTGAAAGCTCCCTCAGTATATCTGATGGAGCTTTTTTTTCGTATATGATTATGCCAACAGACCAAAGCTACACTCGGTTGATGTAGTTTTACACTGCATTTTGCCTGTATGAAAAAATTACTATTAGCCCTATCGTTTCTAATCACTGTTACGGTCGCAGGTCAGACCAAAGCAGGAGGAGTGGTTTATGATGATGCCGGCGCGCCCATACCTTTTGCCAACGTTGTCTTTCCCGGTTCTACCGAAGGAACCATTACCAACGAGCAAGGCCGCTTCTATCTGGATTCTAAAAATAGCCACGATAAATTAAGGATCACATTTTTGGGATTTAAAACTCAAGAGCTTCCACTAGAGGGACGCGTCAATCTCAATCTCAAAATTACCTTAGCGCCTGAAGCGGCCAGCCTCAATGAAGTGGTTATCGTTTCCGGAAAGCAATCCAAGAAGAACAATCCGGCTATCGATATCCTCAAGAAAATATGGGAGAATAAACGACAGAACGGGCTCAGACAGTTCAAACAGTACAAGTACGACAAATACGAGAAGGTAGAATTTGATCTCAATACCATAGACAGCAGCCTCATCAACAGTTCTATTTTTAATGGGATTGAGTTTGTCTTTGAGCAGATGGATACCTCTCGCATCACGGGAAAGACCTACCTGCCCATGTTTATCAATGAGGCGAGCAGTGAGGTTTATGGAGACAATGACCTGAATCAGGAGAAGGAAGTTTTATTGGGAAACAGAAATAGTGGTTTTAGTACGAACCAGACCATTATTGCTTTTATCCAAGAACTCTACAACGAGTTTAACGTGTACGACAATTATCTTAAATTTTTCGACAAGGCCTTTACCAGCCCGTTGTCAACCACTGGTGTGGATGTGTACAACTATGTACTTGCAGACAGCGCATTTATTAAGGACAAATGGTGCTACAATATTTTGTACTATCCCCGCCGAAGCAACGAATTAACCTTCAAAGGCGACTTTTGGGTTAACGATTCTACTTGGGCAGTGGTTGATATCAACCTTCAGGTGAGCAAAAGTGCCAACATAAATTGGGTCAAGGAGATTTACATAGAACAGGAGTTTGATGTGCTCAACGATTCGTTGTTTTTAATTACGCGTGATTATTTCCTTTCGGATTTTTCCATCCAGAAAAAAGAGAAGAGCCGGGGGATTTACGGCAAGCGGACGACGCTTTACGATAACTATGTTTTTAACGAAAAGAAAGAACCCAAGTTCTATAAAAGACAGGTAAATGCTTATGATCCTGAAATCTATCAGCAACCCGATTCTTTTTGGGAAGAGAAACGCTTGGAAAGTCTGAGCAAGGATGAGAAAGGCGTTTACCGCATGCTTGACACGCTCAAAACGGTTCCAAAATTTCAGCGCTTGTATGATGTAGGATCCGTACTGGTTTCTGGCTATTACGAGTGGGACGAAGGCAATATTGACATTGGCCCGGTATTTTCCATTTTTGGTTTTAATGATGTGGAAGGGCTTCGGTTGCGTATGGGTGCGCGCACCTATTTTGGTCAGAACGATCCCTGGCGTTTGGAAGGTTTTACCGCTTACGGTTTTAAGGACGATAAGGTCAAATACGGTATCTCCGGAAAGATTTTGGTCGAAAAAAAATCCCGCCTTATCGCCAGTTTGGGCTACCGTCAGGATGTTGAGCAGATCGCAGCAAGCCTCACTTCAAGTACAGACGTATTGGGCCGAAACCTCGCGTCTTCCTCATTGGTGACGGTGGGAAACAATGACCAGTTGACCAGTATCAAACTCGCGACTGCGGCACTGTCGGTGGAGCCGTTCTTGAATTTTCAGGTGCGTGGGGATTTCTCGTACCGCGAACTTTCTTCGGCATCGCCAACTTTTAACTTGGATTATTACACCAATGCTGCCCGTACGGAAATCGCTTCTACCGTTCGCCAACCGGAAGCCGCGCTCAGTATTATTTTTGAACCGGGCAGAAGGGTTACCGGTTTTGGAGTGGAGAGGACGGTGAGCAATGATTGGTTTCCCTCCGTATATTTGGGGTTGACCAAAGGTATTCCTGATCTGTGGGAAGGGGATTTTGATTATGAAAAGGTTCAGCTTTCCTACCGGCAGCCAGTTCGGGTGGGCGGCCTGGGAACGTTCACTTCCAATATTGAAGTGGGCAAGACCTTTGGAACAGTACCACTGGGACTACTTAGTGTAATCCCGGGAAACCAGAACCTGTTTTCCATTTACGGTACGTTTCCGCAGTTAAACTTTTATGAGTTTGTGACAGACACCTATGCTTCGGTACACCTGCAACACAATTTTAACGGAAGGCTTTTCTCCAGGATTCCATTTCTAAAAAAACTAAACCTGCGCGAAATCGTCACCCTTAAAACCGCCTGGGGAGAAATTTCCGAAGAAAACCGGGCCATTAATGCAACCGGTGTGCCCTATCTCGCTCCAGATAAAAAACCGTATTACGAGTATAGTGTTGGGGTGGGCAATATCCTAAGGGCGATACGTATTGATTTCAATTTCCGGGGGAATTACCTCTACTTACCAGATGCCAGAAACTTTGGGGTTACCGGCGCTTTGGAATTTAGTTTTTAGAAGACGTCAAACTTTGCAATCCGGCTACCAATGGGGAATATGACGGATTCGTAGGTAGTGGATTATTAGTCATTTGCGAAAACGATATCTTGATATATTAAACAAGATATCTCCTTTTTTAGCTTTCTAAAAAGACATATTGTGCTATTTTTGCCCGACCCTTCTTTATAGACTTAGACAATTAATTTAATTATAAAAGATGACAGCAGACCGCATTTCAACCTTTGATGTTTTGATCGAAATCCCAAAGGGGAGCCGAAACAAATATGAGTACGATTTTGAATTGAAAAAGGTTCGGTATGACCGGATGATCTTCTCATCGATGATGTACCCTGCAGATTATGGTTTTGTACCAGAAACCCTTGCCCTTGATGGCGATCCATTGGATGTATTGGTTTTGGTTACAGAGCCTACCTTTCCTGGATGTGTGATCGAAGTAAAACCCATAGGCGTTTTTCACATGACCGATGAAAAAGGTCCTGATGAAAAAATTATCTGTGTACCCGTTAGTGACCCAATTGCCAATAAGGTGAATGACCTAAACGAGCTAAATCCACACTTGATCAAGGAGATCGAGCATTTCTTTAGGGTGTATAAAGACCTCGAAAAGAAAAAAGTCGATGTTGGTGGTTGGGGGGATCTGAAGGAGGCCAAAGAGATTGTGGTCCAGTGCATCGAGCGTTATCAAAATAGTGATGTGCCAGAGGCCGAGGTGAGCATTAAATAACCTCATTAACTACAAATTCATAAAGCCGCAACAATGCGGCTTTTTTTATGCCATATTATTAAGTTTGGCAGGGTGTTATTTTATTTCCTGCAATTTAACTACATTAGCTTTGTTAAATTAAAATCAACTTTTCTACCTATGGAAACACTAATTATCTACATTCCCATTGCGCTGGCAATCCTAGGATTGCTTTTTATGTTAATCAAGATGGCCTGGGTCAAAAAACAGGCTGCGGGTTCAACTAAAATGCAGGAAATTTCAAAGAGTATCAAAGAGGGGGCGCTTGCCTTTCTCGCTGCAGAATACAGGTTGTTGCTCATTTTTGTATTGATCGCATCGGCCTTATTGTTTTTTGTTTCCACTCAGGTTGAATCTACCAGTTGGATGATAGTCCCAGCATTTGTGATCGGTGCATTTTTCTCCGCACTTGCGGGGAATATTGGCATGCGCATCGCTACAGATGCCAATGCCCGCACCGCCGAAGCTGCAAAAACCAGTTTACCACAAGCCTTAAAAGTCAGTTTTGGGGGAGGTACGGTAATGGGTCTTGGTGTTGCCGGTCTTGCTGTTCTGGGTTTGAGTTTATTCTTTCTCTTTTTTATGTCTCAGTTTCTCACCGATGGCGGCGATTTCTATTATGAAATGACGATGACGCTTGAAGCCCTCGCCGGTTTTTCATTAGGTGCCGAAAGTATTGCGCTTTTCGCCCGTGTAGGTGGAGGTATTTATACCAAGGCCGCCGATGTAGGTGCTGATCTTGTGGGAAAAGTAGAAGCCGGTATTCCCGAGGATGATCCCCGGAATCCCGCCACCATTGCTGACAACGTTGGCGATAACGTTGGAGATGTCGCAGGTATGGGCGCAGACCTATTTGGGAGTTATGTAGCAACCGTTTTGGCAGCGATGGTACTGGGCAATTACCTCATTCGGGATATGTCTAACACTACACAATTTACCGATGCGTTTAATAATATGGGACCAATTTTATTGCCTATTGTAATTGCAGGAGTTGGTGTGCTGGCCTCAATAATCGGGACGTTTCTAGTTGGTATAAAAAACAATGATGCTAAAGAGCCTCAGGTGCAACGCGCCCTTGATGTGGGGAACTGGGCCTCGATTTTATTGACCTTGATCGCCAGCTATTTCCTGATCGACTGGATGCTTCCGGAAGTAATGGAAATGAAGTTTTTTGGCGAAAATGGATTCCGTGAAGTTCCTTCCATCAATGTTTTTTGGTCGGCCTGTATCGGTCTTGCGGTTGGTGCTTTAATTTCATTTGTAACTGCGTATTATACCAGTTTGGGCAAAAAACCGGTGATGACCATTGTTCAGAATTCGTCAACCGGGGCAGGGACCAATATCATCGCCGGACTAGCTGTGGGTATGAAGTCCACGTTTTTCTCCGTGCTCCTTTTCGCGGCTGCGATATACGGTTCGTACGAATTGGCAGGATTCTACGGGGTGGCACTCGCCGCTTCTGCGATGATGGCGACCACGGCCATGCAATTGGCCATAGATGCTTTTGGGCCGATCGCTGATAATGCGGGTGGCGTTGCCGAAATGAGCGAACTAGATGACCACGTGCGTGAACGTACCGATATTCTGGATTCCGTGGGGAATACAACCGCGGCCGTTGGTAAAGGTTTTGCCATTGCTTCGGCAGCTTTGACGGCACTGGCACTTTTTGCTGCCTATGTCACTTTTACAGGAATTGACGGGATCAATATTTTTAAAGCAGATGTTTTGGCCGCTCTTTTCGTTGGTGGTATGATCCCTGTCATTTTTTCCGCGTTAGCGATGGAATCTGTTGGAAAAGCAGCGATGGAAATGGTTCAGGAAGTGCGCCGTCAGTTTCGTGAAATCCCCGGAATTATGGAAGGAACCGGCAAACCGGAATATGGCAAGTGTGTTGCAATTTCCACCTCTGCAGCATTAAAGGAAATGATCCTTCCGGGACTGATCACGATTATTACACCTATTCTTGTAGGCGTGATTTTTGGGGCGGAGCCTTTGGGCGGATATATGGCCGGGGTTTGTGTCTCTGGGGTGATGTGGGCGATATTTCAGAACAATGCCGGTGGTGCTTGGGACAATGCTAAAAAGTCGTTTGAAGCAGGGGTGATGATCAATGGCGAAATGACTTATAAGGGCAGTGATGCGCACAAAGCGGCAGTGACCGGTGACACGGTGGGTGATCCATTTAAGGATACATCCGGTCCCTCGATGAACATTCTGATCAAATTGACCTGTTTGGTCGGTTTGGTGATCGCACCAATTTTGGGCAATCACGGCAAAACCCATTTGGCCGACAATCAGGTCGAAATGGAAATCCGTAAGGAAATGACTTCGGAAAATGTAATGGTGGCAACGCTGACCAAGATTACCAGAAACGCTTCCGGGGAACAGGAAAAACTGGTCAAAGAATTTCGTGGAACGGAAAAAGAGGTCGATGCGCAACTGGCTGCTTTCGATGATAAATCTTCCGAAGTAAAAAAGCGGACGACCATGGAGTGGGATTTTGAAGATAAGTAGGTAGTTCTTAATGGTTCTTAAGATAAATTTATAATTCAGGCGAGCCGGAAGCCAGATGGTATCCTTTACTTTGAAGTATGCTAAAAGATGTTTTTCAAAAATTAGGGGTTCGAGGTAAGGATCCCCTACAAATACAGGGATACCAAAGTTACGGAACCCATAATCACCTGTATTTATTGGGACGTGCGCTAGAACACGAAGGGGTCGACCTGGAAAAATCCGGGCTTTACAATACCATGAAAAATGCCTGGAACCAGTTTAAAAGTGACGAACTCGCCAATCGCAGGTTGCGCATCACGCTTCCGGACAATTCTGTTATTTATACCGAGACGAATGCCGAAGGTTATTTTAGAATCGACGAGAAGTGTGACGTACTTGACGAGATGGCCAATAGCGAAGGCTGGCTTAATTATGTTTTGAGTTATGACGACAACGACAGTGGCCGTGTAATTGTTAAGGAAAATCGTTTTCAAGGTCAAATGTTAATTCCTGCAAAAACTGCAGAATACGGAGTGATAAGCGATGTTGATGATACTATTCTCGAAACCGGGGTAGCTTCAGTGTTAAAATGGCGGGTGATCTTGAATACGCTATTTCGGGGCGTGGCCAACCGTTCTCCGCTAAAGGGTGCCGCTCAGCTATATCAAAAAATGCATTTGGGAAAATCCGGTACCGCTGCCAACCCGTTCTTTTATGTAAGCAACAGTCCGTGGAATTTGTATGAATATCTAAGGGCTTTTGTCAAACACAATAATTTTCCGAAAGGAGCGATTTTGCTTCGGGATTTCAGGACACCTTTTGACAAAACGCCGGTACCCGAAAAACCTCATAAGCAGCGGGAAATACGTAATATCCTGAAAACCTATCCTGAATTGCAATTTGTACTCATAGGCGATAGCGGCGAGCACGATGCAGACATCTATCTGGAAATCGCCGAAGAATATCCCGATCGTATCAAAGCCATTTACTTACGCAGTGTCAATCACGAGAAGAAGGTTTTTCGCGTGCGCGGACTGATAGAAGACCTAAAAACCATTCCGGCAGTGCTGGTGGAGGATAGTAAATTTGCTGAGGAGCATGCCAGGGGAATTGGGTTGATCAAGTAGTTGAATTTGATAGAAAACTACATTAAACTTTTTCTCGTTTTCAACACGCCATCTGGCTTATCGACCAACCTGTCTCACCGTTTCTGAAAGATATTGTGTTCAATTTATAGATTATACTTCGTTTTATTTTTATCGCCTATTTTTTGAAACAATTCTAATTCTACTCCTTTTTTGAGGTCTCTGCTAGCCGTTGCTGCAGAAATATCTTTGAAAATGTTCATATAATATTTTCTAATAAATTCTCCTCTGATTGTAGAAATAAGATATTCAAGCCTATCTTTCTGGTTAAATGCACGTCGGTTAAAATCCAATATTTCCTTAAGTGATTCGTCAATCACATCATGCATATATTCAATGAATGCTGTAGAATTACCAGCCTTGTCACAATTGGATGAGGTTTATTAATATTTTTCTTGGTCTTTACTAATTAAGGTCTCAAAAGGTATATATTCAAAAATTGGATATTTCTTCATTAAAATAAGAGTTTGCCATAAGCGTCCCATTCTGCCGTTACCATCTAAAAAAGGATGGATAAATTCCATTTCATAATGGAAAACACAACTTTTAATAAGTTCAATTTCTTCAGATTTCTTCAAATAATCGAATAAATCTTTCATCAAGAAAGGTACATTTTGATATGCGGCGCATAATGTTCTACTTCTAATCCTTTCATTATGCCAACACCTTGATCCCTGTATTTTCCGGCATTTTGAAGTAGGTTTTTCATTAGGTGTTTATGACATCTTAAAAATGATTTCTCTTCAAAGGCATTGTAATTTTCCAGATGTTCATAAATTTCTATGGCATTGAGCACCTCTTTCACATCGTTCTTTGGGCCGATTATTCTTTTGTTTTCCAGAAGCGCAGTTATCTGGGCTTTGGTTAGGGTATTTCCCTCTAGTTTTAAAGAGGAGTGAATTGTTTTAATCCTATTTTCTTTTCTAAGCTTGGGGGAGTGTTTGTCCAGGTAATTGGCATTGACCATTCCAATTTTTTCTGAAACTGAAGTGATTAATTTTAAAACAGTGGGTGTAATGTCGTAAGAAGGTTCCATTTGATACTATCATTTGTTAGTATCAAAATTATACTCATTTGGTGCCAATTGAAAAAAAATGTTGTTTCTAATTTGAAGTACTACAGGTTTAAACATTCCAAGAAATAATTTATATGATCTTGATTATTTACTGAATTGATTATAATTTGTGATTTAATTAATTCGAAAAATCTTAAGCCACATCCTCCACCACAAAAAACCCGTCATTCCCTTGTGCCTGATAAAGTGGCATAAAAATAAACGCATCCCATTCACTTTTTATCTCTTTGCCGTTGTGGATTGCCAGTAATTCCCCTTTTTCTATTTTCTGAAAGTTTTCAAAGCCCGGTTGCATTTTAAAGGTATCATCATCTTTTAGAGCGTGGCGGTATTTGATCTCAAAGGTTTTTTGGTTCTCCCGTTTGGCCACGAGCTTTTTGGCCGCTTCCGGAAAGGTGTCCAACGCTTCCAGATCGAGACCGCAGGCGTTGGAAATCGCCAGCCAGATCATTCCTTCGTGGTTCTCGACCGCTGCCGGTTCGTCGTGTTGACCACCCTCAAACACAAAGCCGGTTACGCCAATGCGGCTCAGGTAATGGTCAATACATCCATACACGATATCTGAAAATCCGCGAATGATGTAGGTTGGGAATTTGTGCGCCCAACCATCGTTATCATTTACTTCCTGTACCGAGATATACGGCTCACTGGCAGAAGATGTGGTGTGGCAATCCAGAAAATAGCGTTTGGTAAAATCTTCCAAAGGATATTTCTCGAGCGTATTGATGATCTCAAACATCTCCTTTTTTTCAGAGGTATCTGTTTTTTTGCCTTTTACGTTTTCTTCCGTCCAGGTGCGGTTGAGGTCCTCGTCGATATAGCGGGCGCCTTCTTTCAACGCGCTTTGGTTGCCGCGTACGGCGACAATTGTTCCGTTGATCTCGGGTTTTTTGGCTTCCAGGATTTTATAGACTTTCCGGAATGCCTCGATGCCGCTGGGTTCGTTGCCGTGTATTCCTGCGGAAATAAAAAGTAATGGCCCTTTTTTTCCTGATGTATAGGTGCCGATGATATGATCGTTTTCAGTATTCACGATTTCTGATGTGTTTCGGTTAAAGTATTGAGATGAAATGCCTACTGCATCGTTGCCAGTTCCTTGTTTGACATCTCGTTGTTTTTGTTCATCGTTTTAAATTCTATCTTACGCTCGATAGATTCAATGACCGCATCGGTAAAGTCTGGCAGGCCAACATCCATGGCGTAAGACAGACCACCGGGACTCATACAGTTGATCTCGATCAATTTGTCGTCAACAACATCTAGGCCCACAAAGAAAAACCCATCACGAATAAGCTTGGGAGCAGTCAGCTCTACAATACGTTTGATCGATGGGGTCATTTCAGCTTTTTCGGCCACCGCACCCAGGGAGAGGTTGCTTCTAAATTCTGCCTTGTCCGTGCTCTTTCTTCTAATGAGTGCCAGATCACCATTGTGTTCCAAAATTTTTCCGTTCATCAAAATAACACGTACATCGCCCTCACTTACGGCTGGTAGGAATTCCTGAGCGATCACATAACCTTTGGTCAGCAAGGCGTCTATAATCTGGTTAAAGTTGTGCTTCTCTTCTTCGATGAGATAGATGTTCTGGCCGCCGGAACCTTCCAAAGGTTTCAAGACGATCTTGTTGTTGTTTTTCTCCCAGAATTTGAGGATTTCCTCTTTATCCCGTGTTATTAGGCTTTTTGGCTTAATGGCCTCCGGCAGTTCCTCAAAGTACATTTTGTCAATAAAGGAATGTGCCATGGCGTCGGCGTCATTAAGGACAAGCACGCCCTGTTGCTGGATCATACGCGCAAAGGCAAGCCCGGAATGTTCTGCCCAGTGACGGTCCTGAGGTTCCTCGGTAGGGTTGTTTCTCAAGAACAGGACGTCAAGGTTTTTACTGCTGAGGTTTGACCAAGCTATCTCATCACTTTTCAATTTTTCGAGGAATTCTTCCTTGTTTTCATATTTGAGGTCTTCTGGCACCTGTTTACACGTGATTCTTAAGGGTTTGCCATGAACGAAATTGAAGCCACCCACGTTCATTACATATACCTCGTGGCCACGTTCAAAGGCTTTTTTAATCAATACACAAGAGGTTCCGCAAGCTTCCGCTTCCAGTTCACTGATTACAAAACATATTTTCATAGTTATTATGGGTTTAGATCATTTTATAAAGCGGAAGTTCATTTTTGAACACGCTCAGTTTTTCGGCAACTGCCGATTCTTTCAAATACCGCGGAAGGATTTTGGCAGGTTTCAATAATTTCCTGGTCGTTAAATCCGCGATCGTGGGTAAATGTTTTAATGCAAATTTTCCGGCGAGGAGTGGCTCCAGGTTGCCACCGCTTGCCAAATGTTCCCGTAACTGTAAAAGTCCTTTTAGGTAAACGATGTCCTTGAGCAGCCCGCCCCCCTGAAACATCCGCGAGGTAATGTTAAAGGCTGGATCTTTTGAAAAACCATACTCGGTGCGCAAGCTGTGGAACATTGTATGAAAGTCTGCGCCGTCAAGCAGCAACCTTCCGGCCACCACACGGCCGGCAAGAATCCTTAGCCGGTTGCAGCATAAGGATCCGGTAAGATATTCAGACAGCACAGCGATGCCTTCCTGAAGCGCATCGTATCCCGCAAGCCCTACCGATAGTTGTTTTAATTGTTGTTTACTGCCGTTATAATACGTAAGGACGTGCGTACCGATCTCATGCTGTATCAAAGCGTCAGCTTCGAGCGTGGTCATGGTGTAAGCTGATGGCAGGTAAAGTTCTCCCTGATAAACCATCATAATATTAACGTCATCACGGATGTGGATTTTACTGGTGAAATCATCAGATTGGCTTCGAAAGTATTCAAATTCCTTTTGCGCCAATTCTTTGAAATTTTGAACGGTAAGCAGCGATTCCTCCTGATGTTCGGGTTCTTCGGCATTGTATTGCAGGATAAGTTTTGCTTCCGCCAAAAGTTTTTCCGAAACATCGCCATAAAGCCTTATACTGCTGTAAAAGAAATTCTGTGAGCCCCGTTCTTTGAGCATGGTAAGCTCCTGATCGATTTCTTCCCGTTTTTCATCATAAATATAGGCCAGGGCAGGATCGTCGATCTCGTGAATGTCCAGATTGTAAAGTTTTCGTTTTAAAAGGTCAGGATCCACAGGTAATAAACGGTAGTGATACGGATCGATCTTCTCAAACCCCGAACTGTAGAATTTGCTTTTTAGTTCGTGGATGTTGACCGGGGCTACCTGCATCAGGAAACTGTAGCTGTTCTGAATGGCACAGATTTTTTTGTCAATTGTAAGAACTCCCTCGTGAATCTGACGCCGTCCCAGCGCATTGTAGTTGTGTATGCCTGAGGTGGTCTGTACCCTCAAAAATTCAAAAGCGGTGCGTTGCAGGGCTTCGGCAAATTGCGTCCTGAAGTGCCTGAAATATACCGGAAAAAGGTATCCGTCCACATCGCGGTAAACGGGTGGGA
This sequence comes from Leeuwenhoekiella sp., assembly GCA_049671285.1. Lineage (GTDB taxonomy): Bacteria > Bacteroidota > Bacteroidia > Flavobacteriales > Flavobacteriaceae > Leeuwenhoekiella. Next base: position 202,148 of record JBATUQ010000004.1, read on the forward strand.
TCTCAATGCCTATTAGCGTGCCTCCCAACGACTTTAAATCGTCGGTATAAAAAAGAGGCTCGGTCTCAATGCCGTGGCGGTCCTTGGTTTCCTGGATTTCAGTTTTTAGATTGACCTGATATTGCCTGCTCTCTATTTTACAGAGTGCTTCGTCCAGCACAGAAATGGAACTGGGCAATTTATTAATTGGTCCTTTTATAACAAATTTCTTGCTTTCTTGGGGACCGGCATAAATTTCAAATAAAAGAAATGCACCAAAACGGTCTGCCATTTTTCGGGTGAGCTTAAACAGAAATTCCTTAAAATAGCCATAATGTGATCTACCAAGAATAAGATAGGAGGAACCCGTCTTTGCCAGCCGCTTGGTAGATTTGTCATCGGGCTTTTTGCGGTAGATGGTCAGGTAAGGAACGTCATGTTCCAAAACGAGTAAACCGCCGTGCGGCAGTTTTTTTATTGTACGCTCGCCAGATTCCAGATTATCGGGCAGGGCTGCAATTTCATTTTCGATCTCATTTTCCTGTAAACTGGGCATATAGGTCATTCGTATTTCTAACTCGGAATTTACGAAGACGATTTTGCCAAAAGATTCCCTTTAACAAAGGCTTAGCGATAATCGGGCAAAAGACTGCCGCCGGGTTTCATACGGGCTCAAAAAAATTATCAACTGTGAGGTGGACGCCGGGGAGTTGGCACTAATTTTCTTTGGCTTAAAAAAGCCCATTTAACTGGGCATCGATACGGTTGATAACATCGCCCAGATCTTCGGGATTATCCACAAAATTGATGTTATCCACATTGACGATCAGAAGGTTTCCCTTGTCATAATCGTGAATCCAAGCTTCATACCGTTCATTCAGCCTGCTCAAATAGTCGATGGAAATGGTATTCTCATACTCCCTTCCGCGCTTATGAATCTGGGCGACAAGATTTGGGATCGAGCTGCGCAGGTAGATCAATAGGTCTGGTGGTTGTACCACGCTTTCCATCAGATCAAAAAGCGAACGGTAATTATTAAAATCCCTGTTGGTCAACAAGCCCATGGCGTGCAAGTTGGGTGCAAAAATGTAAGCATCTTCATAAATCGTACGATCCTGAATGACATCATTATCGCCCTCGCGAATGTCGAGCAATTGCCGAAAACGGCTGTTTAGGAAATACACCTGCAAGTTAAAGGACCAGCGCTCCATCGCGTTGTAAAAATCGTCGAGGTAAGGATTGTCAACCACATCTTCAAACTGTGGGTTCCATTTGTAGTGCTTGGCAAGCAAACGTGTGAGGGTGGTTTTTCCGGCGCCAATGTTGCCTGCGATGGCTACGTGCATAATCTAGGTTTTTGAAAAATTCAGGGAATGGTACGAAAGCATACCGTCACGGTAAATATACAGGATTTGGCCCTGTATGAAAAACCGGTTTCCGTCATTGGCAGCAGTAGTCAAGGCAGTCCATTGATCTCCATTTAAGTAAAAAATTTTGTCTTTTTTTCGTCCAAAGAGTCTTCCCTCAACCATTTTCATTTCTTCGAGCGGTTCTATGTTTTGTTGTTCCAAAAGGCTTCCGTAGCGGTTGTAGTGGTATAGTTTGTTTATGGTGAAAACGTAACAATTATTGAAGTCTGAAACCATTGCCACGGCTAGTTCCCGCAACGGTGGGAAAGCCAAGGCCATTCTTTCCTGGCGGTAGTCAAAAAGTTCCAGACGCTGACTGTCAACATTAAAAATCCAGAGTTGGCGGTCGCTGGCGGTGTTGGCGTGGCTTACGTTCTTGAAATTCTCGATGCGGTTAAAATCTACACGTGTGATTTCGTTTAGGGTATTATCAATAATGACTGCGGTATTAAACTGATCGTAAAAGAGCGTAATCCGCAACGGATTGATCAGGTCAACAGTGGTAATATCCCCAAGCTGCACATCACTGAATTGAACTGCCTTTTGCACACCGGTTTTGTGAAGGGTATTGCCGGTCTGTGTGTACACATTGTTGTACTTATCCACACCCACGAACTGGTTGCCCAGCGCAGGCGTCACGGTATCCAACGGTACGGAAATGGTGATTTCCTGAGCGGAAGTCCAGTTAGAAAGGCAAAGGAAAAGATATAGCCAGCGCATTGTGGGAAATTACGAAAAAGCCTTCTAACTCTTTTTTCCGTAGGAAAAATACCGACCTGCTTAAATTCGCCCTTCGGGGGTTAGGGGGCTTTAGGGTCTAGGGGGATATCAGCTTATACCCAAACCCACGCACATTTACAATCTGTATGCTTTCCTCCCTAGCCAGTTTCTTCCGGAGCTTGGAGATGAACACATCCATGCTTTTTGCATTGATGAATAAATATACAGAAACGCAAAGTTCTAAATAAAATCTCTCAAAAAATAGCTTTTATTTAGAACAACCACCCCATCTTGGTTCTCGAGAGTATCGCGTAAAAATAGGAACGCCTAAACAATGAGCTTATACCCAAACCCACGCACATTTACAATCTGTATATTTTCATCCCTGGCCAGTTTCTTCCGGAGCTTGGAGATGAAAACATCCATGCTTCGGGCGTTGAAGAAATCGTCATTGCCCCAAAGTTTGTTGAGGATGAGGGAGCGGTCGAGGACTTGATTGCGGTTTTTAACGAGGTGGAAGAGCAGGTGTGCCTCCCGGTGGGTAAGAAGTTTCTTTTCATCTCCAGAAAATTGCAAGGTCTGTTTGGGAAAGTCAAAGGTGTACTGACCAATTTTAAGGATTTCGGTTTTTTGCTGAAGGGTTTTCCGCTGTACGAGGTTCTTGATCCGCACGATGAGCTCTTCCATACTGAAAGGCTTCTTCAGGTAATCGTTCCCGCCGATACTGAATCCCTCGACCACATCACTGGTCTGAGATTTTGCCGTCAAGAATATGATAGGGACGGTATCGTCTTCCTGCCTTATTTTTTTCGCCAGCGTAAACCCATCCATTTTGGGCATCATCACATCGAGCACTAAAATTTGAGGCTGCTGCTCCTGAAAATATCTTAGCGCTTTTTCTCCATCTTCCACAAGGTGAACCTTGAAATCCCGGGTTTCCAGACTTTCTTTGACGATCTGCCCCAGGGCAGGTTCGTCTTCTGCGAGCAGGACATGTATTTTTTCAGCCATGGGGCAATATGATTTTAAAGTGAGTTCCTTTATCGACGGATACAGAAATATGCCCCCCGTGTTTTTCAATTATCTTTTTAGTATAATACAGACCGATGCCAAAGCCTTTTACATCGTGGGTATTGCCTTGGGGCACGCGGTAGAATTTTTCAAAAATTTGTTTGGCTTCCGCCGAAGTGAGCGTTTTTCCGTCATCGCTGATGGTAACCGTAATCTTTTCGCCAACAGCGTTGACCGAAATCTGAATCTTTTCGCCTCCATACTTTACCGCGTTGTCCAGTAAATTGTTGAACGCGTTTTCCAGATGAAAACTATCTCCCAGTATCCACAATTGGTCGCGGTTGTTTTCCAAATAAAAATTTTTGGTAGCGGCCAAAGTCTTGTGCTTTTCAATCAGGTTGCGCAGGATTTCACCAAGGTTAATTTCCTCTTTTTTCAGGTTGAGGTCGTCACCATCAAGTGTGGCCGTTTCCAGTATTTTTTCGACCATCGTATTGAGTTTGACCAGCTGCTGATTGCCGGCGGCGACGTATTTGCGGTTTTTTTCGGGATCATTTTCCCTATTAAAATTCCCAATCCCTTCGAGTGCCACACCTATGGTTGCGATGGGCGTTTTAAACTCGTGGGTGATGTTGCTGATGAGGTCGGTTTTTATTTCGGCCAGTTGTTTTTGCCGGTTGATGATTTGCAGTAAAATCATTAAGCAAATGATGACTGAACCTACTAAGAGTGTAGAAAGAAGGATGCCCAGCAGATTACGCTTCCAGACTTCTTTGCCAATCTGCGAGTAATAAAGCTGCAAGGTGCTTTTTTTGGGCAAATAGGCTGATCTTGAATCTGCGATCAGTGCCAGGCTATCTATAATATGAGGTGCATAAGTCTGTACCTGACCTTTTTTTGATACAAATCTTAAACCATAGGGAATATCTAGATCTTTGGTCTTCAATTGCTCCTCGACATAATCTGCAAGCGTATTCATCTCCAGCGTGTCTGAAGTGATTGCAATAACAAGTCGTGAGATAAGCGTTTTGACGCGCTGTGTGCTGTCACTGTTCTTACTGCTAAAAACTTTCTTAAAGGCTTCCACATTTTCACCAAAATTAAATTTGACAGTATTATCGACAGTATCCATATTGTCAACTTCGCTACCGCGAAAAACCCTTAGCCCTGCAATATTCTCGACTTTAAGGCTATCAAAACCCTCAAAGCCTTGACTGGATTCATCAATCTGTTTGGCAATTGTATCCAACCTGACACTATCAAAAAAATCTCCGTCTCCAGTAAAACCAATGGTGTTTTTTTCAGCTAGGTCAATAAAGTAGTTATCAGCGGCAAGATCTATACTTGTCTGTACCTCATTGATGAGCTGCCGGCGGCTGGCTTCATAATTTTTAAAGTTCCAATATACCTGTATGGCCAGCGTAATGGCGATCACGGCAGATACGAAATAGATAATATAGGTAAACTTCCTGTTTTGCATAGTTCAAAAATATGTTGAATAATCGAGTAGGCGTTTTTTGGTTAACACTCGTTAACATTGGTTAACGTAGGGGCTGGATTAATTTGTCCAATTTTGGTCTAAACAAAAACACAGAACTTATGAAAACTGCTATTCTTTACGTATTACTTACTATTTCGACGGTTGCCCTTGGTCAGGACGAAAATAAAAAATTACCCAAGGCCAATGTTACCGAAATGAGCATCACAACCGATGATCTGGATGAATTGAAAAATATGGATTGGGATCTCTTACTATCACCGTTTGCTGAAAACAAAGATGAAAATGAAGAAATATCAGTCTCCCTAAAATATGAGATAGAATCGAAAAAGAAAGGTGGGGTCAAGGTAGAAAAATCGATGAAGGTTAAGGTTGACGGTACTGCCGCTGAACTGGAAAAACTAAAGGCTGATCTTGTAAAATTGACCGGTGGAATCATCAATGCCATGGAAAAGAAAAAATAATTCAGAAAAATCATCACTTCCCGAAGGTTTTTCGGGATCAAGAACCAAAATGTTATGAAATTCAAACTCGCCAATATTATTGTATTCTGTATCGCTTTCGCGCTGTGCCCGCCGACAGGAGGGGAAGCGATGACCGCACAGGACTTTCAGGGTACCGCAACATACAAATCCCGCCGTTCCATCGATCTCAAAATGAGCTCAAACAAAGGAATGACCGATGCTATGCAAAAACAGATGGAGGAACAGCTCAAAAAACAATTTGAGAAAACCCATACGCTTAATTTTAATCGTACCGAATCCCTGTATACCGAGGACGAAAAACTTGCGGCGCCATCAGCTCCCACAGGTGGTATGCAAATAAAAATTTCTGAAAGCCAGGACATTTTATATAAGAATACCAGCCAGAAAAGGTATGTGCGAAAGGAAGATGTGATGGGAAAAATCTTTTTGGTGAAAGATTCGCTGGAGATGCCACATTGGAAAATGCAAAAGGAAACCAAAAACATTGGTCAATATACCTGTTATAAAGCCATCTGGACAAAGTCTGAAAAACACAGCACAATGGACGATGGCCTAGAACTTGTGGACACCTTGATCACCAGGGAAATCGTTGCATGGTACACCCCACAGATCCCCGTAAGCAACGGTCCTGAGGACTACTGGGGACTTCCCGGCCTAATTCTGGAAATTCAAAACGGAAAACAAAGTATTCTTTGCAGTGAGATCGTCCTAAATCCCAAGGAAGCCATAACCATTGAAGCTCCAGATCGTGGCAAGGAAGTCAATGAGGCCAATTTCAAGGAGATTCAGGATGACAAAATGAAAGAATGGATCGAGCGCAACAGCACGGGCAATGGTAAGGATGGAAACATTACCATAAAAATTGGTGGTTCTTAGAATTACCTGTTAAACCAAAGGCTTAGAAAAATGTCAAATGGTGAAAAACACTTCTTGATGAAATACCTATTCACCGTCATATTAGCCGCTCTTTTTACGATAACCCATACCAACGCTCAGGAGTTTACAGGAATAGCCAGTTATCAGAGCAAGACCTCCTTTGATATGGAAGGCCGCTTTGAAGGCCGGCAAATGTCTGAACAACAGAAAAAGCAGATTGCCGAGCGTATGAAATCAATGCTCGAAAAGGACTTCACCCTAAAATTCACCAAAGCAGAATCCCTGTACACCGAAGACGAGAAACTTGAAGCCCCGGGAGCAGCTGGTGGTGGTAGAATGCGCTGGGGTGCAATGTTCTCTCAAGGTGGTGTTTACAAAAATGTAGCCGACAGCATCTATGCCCAGAAAAACGACTTGATGGGAAAAATATTCCTCATCAAGGACAGCCTCCCAGAACTGCAATGGAAATTGGAGAAGGATAGTAAAATGATAGGTCAGTATGCTGCTTTTAAAGCAACGGCCACCAGAAAGATAGAAGGTGACCTTATGGGTTCATTCAGTAGAAGGCGCAATGCAGAACGCAATGGCGAGGAAGTACCCCCAGAAGAGTTGCGCGAGGAGGTGATCACCGCGTGGTACACGCCACAGATACCCATCAATCAAGGGCCGGGTGACTTTTGGGGCCTGCCCGGACTTATCCTTGAAGTGTCCACCAGCAATACGATCATCCTTTGCAACAAGATTGTGCTCAATCCCAAAGAGAAAGTTGCAATAGCGATACCAGACAAAGGGAAAGAAGTCGGCAAAGGCGAGTACAATGCCATTGTTGAAGAGAAGACCAGGGAGATGGCAGAGCGGCTTCGGTCTGGCGGCGGCGGTCGTCGTGGGGGTCGAGGATAATCCCTTTCAGATTGCCCGGGGTCTCAAATCCGCCTCGTGGTGTTCATAATTTCAGTTTTTAAGTAGTTACAATTCCCGCTACGGCAGCTAGCTGGGTAGCTGGAGGCATATGCCAAAACCACCAATCAAAACCAAAAATGAAGTTTTATTTCCCTCTATTATTAATTTTTTCCACAGCCATATTGTCGGCACAGAACATTAAATTGACCGGTACGGTAAAGGATAGTTTAGGTACACCTTTGGAGCTGGCCAACGTGATCGCCACCAAAACCAGCGATGGTGCCATGGAATCCTACGGCATCAGCAACACCAGCGGGTATTATCAATTTAGTTTGCCTAGCGGCGAAAAATACACAATCGTTGCCAGCTTTTTAGGGTTGGCACCCACCACAAAAGAAGTTGACCTCACCGAAGCTAACGAGAACCAAACCCTTGATTTTGTCCTGTTCCCTGCGGCAGACCAGTTAAATGATGTGGAGCTCATTTACGAAATGCCCGTCGTCGTGCGCGGCGACACCATCGTGTACAATACAGACAGCTTCACCAACGGCACAGAACAAAAACTGGGTGATGTGCTCAAAAAACTGCCAGGCGTGACCGTGACCGATGACGGTGAGATTGAGGTAGAAGGCCAGCGCGTGCAAAAGGTGATGATTGAGGGCAAGGATTTCTTTGACGGCGATTCTAAACTGGCGACCAAGAATATTCCTGCAGATGCGCTTTCTAAGGTAGAAGTGTTGAAGAATTACAACGAAGTCGATCAAATGCGCGGTTTGGGCAACGATCAGGGAAACATCGCAATCAACCTGAAACTTAAAGAAGGCAAAGAGAATTTTTGGTTTGGCGAAGTACAGGGTGGACTCGGGGCAAGCGACAGGACACGTTATCTGGGCAGCGCCAAACTGTTTTATTACAGCCCCAAGACGAGTATTAATTTCATCGGAAATTCAAACAACACGGGCGATGTACCGTTTACGTTTCGGGATTATTTCAATTTTACCGGGGGCTTTAGAAATTTCAATAGCCGTGGCGGGACATCATTCAACATCAGCGATAGCGGACTTGGTTTTTTAATCACCCAAAACGACCGTGCAAACGAGATTGAGGCAGATTTTGCAGCCGCAAACTTTAGCATAGAAGCTTCGGAAGCTTTAGACCTGAGCGGCTTCACCATCTTTTCAGATAACCAGACTGATTTTGTTCAGCGTACGCTTACGCAGTATATCGGTACAGGTGCCACCGAAAACCGGTCTGACAACAGTACCCAGCGTAACCGGTTGGCGATGGGCAAATTCAGTGGAGTTTATAAACCCAATGCCAGGCTTCAAATGGATTATGATCTCATTGCGCGCGCTTCAGACCAAAGCGAATTTGGAGATTTACTATCGGTGGTCACAGACAGTACCATCACTTCAAATCCCATCACAGAGATCAAGGACAACCAGCCGTATTCCATAAACCAAAACTTAAATGCCTACTATACGCTCAGCGAAAAGCACATTTTTGCAGGTTATGCCCAGCATTTATTGCAACAGGACGATCCGCTTTATAATGCCATCGTGACTTTGCAGCCGTTTGCACAGACTATCCCGCTAGATATGAACCAGAGCAATTTTGACATCAATCAGGACAAGTTGTTGAAATCCAGCAAATTTGATTCCCGTATCGATTATTACTACATCATCAACGATAAGAGCAACATCAATTTTTCGGTGGGGACGACGCTGAGCCGGCAGGATTTTAATACTTCAATTTTTCAACGTTTGGACAACGGAAGCATTTTAGACTTTAATCAAGACCAATTGGCCAACGATGTGCGCTATAATTTTAGTGACTATTTCGTAGGAGCACATTACAAGTTTAAAGAGGGACTTTTTACATTCACTCCTGGCGTGACGCTACATAGTTATCAGGTGAAGACCGTTCAACAAAATGTCGAGACAAAAGACAGTCCCATACTCTTGTTGCCTGATCTTTTCGCTATCGCGGAATTGAAAAAGAGCGAAAGCATACGTTTTAATTACCGGATGACTGCAGATTTTTCAGACGTGAACAATTTTGCCGAAGGCTTCGTCTTTAATAATTACAACCGCTTAAATGGCGGAAACGCGCTGCTCCAGAATGGAATTTTCCACAATGTAAGCTTGAATTATTTCAATTTTAATATGTTCAATTTTACCAACATTAACGGTGGAGTGAGCTATAACCGTAGGGTTGATGCTATAAAAACGCGAACCTTGATTGATCAAATTAATCAGGTTTCCATACCCATTAATAGTGCGGAAGTTGATGAGACTTTTAGCGCCAATGGTAGGTTTCAGAAAACCTTCAAGAAATTTAAGGCAAACCTGAGTGCGAATGTCAATTATAGCGACCTCTTTAATATTGTCAATACCCGAAACGGGAATACCGATACCGCCGAGGTGTACCGCAATTCTCAAAGTTTCACACAGACCTACCGCGGCAGCTTGGAGACTAATTTTAAAAACGCCCCCAACTTTGAAGTAGGATACAGTTTTACAAAAAACGATTACGACAATGGTGGGGTGGTAAATACCTTTTTTACAGATCGTCCCTTTGCCAATGTACAGCTTATCTTCCTCAAGGACTTTACCTTTACCGCAGACTGGAACTACTACAATTACCGCAGCGACGATGACCGGGTACAGAACGAATATGCATTTTTTGAAGCCAGTTTGTTTTATAAAAAGAAGGACAGCCCGTGGGAATTTCGCATTGATGGAACCAATCTTCTAGATGTAGAATCGCTTAACCGCGACAATTTTAATGATAATTTCAGCAGCACTTCTGAATATTTTGTGATGCCGAGGATCGTTTTGTTTTCGGTGCGGTATAATCTTTAAGTTTTTGAGAAAAACCGTTACGTTTACATAGTATTAGTCATAGTGGAACCTACATTTAGCAATAAGTATTTTGCCATCGGTGTATTTGTAAATCAGTCTATGTTCACTATCAATTCGTCTTGACCATAACCCAGAATACCTATGCTTGAGTGGCTCTGGTTTGCCTAGGCCATCAAATGGATTCCTAGCGATATCTTTGAGAAGTGCGTTAATTTTCTTAAGTTTTTTTCTGTCTGTTTTCTGCCAGTACAGATAATCTTCCCAAGATTCATCAACGAAAATAAATTGCATCTCAATCTTCAATTAACTCTTTGGAAAAAGAGTCGCCCAGGTTTAGCTTATTTACTGCGGAATCCAATCTTTTTTCATTTTTCATTGAAGAAAGCTCGTGGTTGGTTGACATCAGGGAATTGTACTCATCGAGCGACATAACAACAATGCCCTTGTCCTTTCCCCGATTGATAATTAAAGTTTCAAAATTTCTTATAACCTTGTCCAAATAGGATTTTATGTCCTTCCTAAAATCAGAAACGTTTGTAACTAACATAGCCTTTTTACTAGAATGAATACAATATTATGTACAAGATTTGAAAATAAAGAATTAATTTTTACCGAAAGCTATTAAATTTTAGATATCTGAAAAACTTTACGCTACGTAGAAAACAGATTTTGCTGCTAGCGGAGTATATTAGCAGGAATAATCCTATTGCAACTTAACATGCAAAGACAAACAAGTACAAGCCTATTGACTGTTTTGGTCATCTTATTAATCGGAATATTTTCCGCGGAAGCGCAACAGGAAAACACAACTTCGCTTGAAAAGCATCTGGTCAAGGGCAATTTGTTTCTTACACCATCACTAAGTTATGAGTTGGGATTATCTGACACCTTCTCGCTCTTGGCCGAACTGGGCACAGCGGTTACCGTTTTTGACATACAAAACCGTGATTCTTTTAATGTGGGCGTGTATCCTAATCTGCAAGGGCAATTGAGGTACTACACCAATCTGGGCCGCAGGGAGCGAAAAGGTAAAACCATCTCCGGGAATTCTGGAAACTACCTCGCCGGAATGCTTCAGCGCATAGGCGGAGACAGTTTTATCAACGACTACGATTACAGCGGCGGCGACACCTATATGGCTGCTGTTTATGGCTTGCAACGCACTTATAGCAGCGGTTTTAGCTGGGGGTTTGAAACGGGTTTGATCTATGATGTGGCCAAAGTGCTCCCCTCATTTTCTGATGGTCTTTTTCCACACTTGAATTTTCGGGTGGGATGGGTGATATTTAAAAGGTAAATTTCAATATTCCCGCTCCCGCGAAACTTGATTCCTCAATTCTTCCCCTTTTTCCAAACGATGGTAGTTGTCCACAATCTGAGGCGCTACAGACGATGGGCTACTCATGCTTGCGACGTGCGGCGTGATTTTTATTTTGGGATGGTTCCAAAAGGGGTGGTCTTTGGGTAAGGGTTCCTGATGAAAGACATCCAGGGTAGCACCGCTCAGTTTTTCGGAATCTAAAAATTTAATAAGGTCATCATCCACCAAATGCGGACCGCGGGCAACATTTACAAGATAGGCCCCATCCGGAAGTTTTTCAAACAGTTCAACGTTTAGGATGCCCCGGGTGTTTTCGGTAAGTGGTAAAAGGCAGACTAATATATCCACGTCTTTCAGAAATTCATCCATTTCGCCATCGGCACAACTGGTAATGCCTTCAATTTCCTTCCGCGAATGCGAGTATCCGGAAACTTTAAAACCATTGTTATGCAATTTTTTACCAACGGCCTGGCCTAAAGTTCCCAGTCCTAAAATGCCTACCTGAACATTTTCGGTTCGTTTGTACCGTTTGGGCTTCCACGTATTGGCCTCTTGAAGGTCGCGGTAATAATCGAGATGCTTAATGTGGCTGAGGCAGACGGTGAGCACATATTCCTGCATATCACCGGCCAGTTTATCATCGACGAGGCGGGTGAGTACAACGTCCTCAGGCAGGGAGGGATCTTCAAAGAGATGATCGGCACCTGCGCCCATCGAGCCTATCGCTTTAAGATTGGGGAGATTATCGTAGCTGCCTTTAGGCGCTTTCCACGAGAGGGCCATTGTGATCTTATTTCTGTCCTCAAGAGTTTCTGGAGTGAAGACTTGCATCTCAGGATCGACCTCCTTGAGGGCATCGAGCCATCTATCATAACGGTTATCATTTCGTAAAAGAAGCAGTGCCATAAGCGTTAGGTTTTAATGGTATTGTAGTATTTTAGTCGCGTACCAAAAATACTAACCGCCTAGTAACCCGCACTGATGCCTATGATAATATTTTCTAAAAATCGGGTAATAGCTTTTAGTGATGCTATTTTTTCTATTGCGATAACGCTTTTGATTTTAGAGATCAATATCCCCAATGCTGATATTATTCAGCGCCAGGGTACATTTGGTGCCTTGGCCAAATTATTCCCAAGTTTTATCGGCTTTGTGGTAAGTTTCCTGGTCACCGCGCTGTATTGGATTTCACACCTGACCTTTAGCCGGTTTATAAAAGCGTACGACACCCAACTGTTATGGCTGAATATTTTTCTATTGTTCTTTGTGATCCTTTTGCCTTTTTCCACGGCTTTTTATGTGGGCAGTGTTGCGCTAGATGGCCCTTTTATGTGGTACTGCGGGAACTTGGTAATGCTTGGATTTTGTAATTATCTAATGATTCGTAAAACGGTTAAAAATCCAGTACATCCCATCACATCTACAACGGCGAAGTATCTGAAATTTAAATCATTGAACGCCGTGTTCGTCTGGTTGATAGCATTGCTCATCACACCCTTTGTACCCTTCATAATCTCACGCGGACTTTTTGTCCTACTCTTTATTGTTGAGTTTTTGGCGAAAAGGTATCTGAGTAGAAAGGGAGATATTGTTTTTCCTTCGCAGGAATGAAACAATCTACCATTCGTCTTAAATTCCGAAAACCTCCTTCACCTTTTCCAGATAATCCAGTTTTTCCCAAGTAAACAGCTCTACTTCTTTGGTGACTTTGCCGCTGTATGGGCTTTTGAAGATTTTTGTAACTGTTGCGGGAGTCTTGCCTAAATGGCCATAAGCCGCTGTTTCGCGGTAAATGGGATTTCGCAATTTTAGGCGTTCTTCAATCGCGGCAGGTCGCAGATCAAACAATTCACGCACTTTCTTGGCGATTTCCCCATCACTCATTTTAATTTTGGAAGTTCCGTAGGTTTCTACAAAAATTGAGGTCGGCTCGACCACACCAATGGCATAAGAAACCTGTACCAAAATCTCATCTGCAACTCCGGCAGCAACCAGGTTTTTGGCAATATGACGCGCAGCATAAGCTGCAGATCGATCAACTTTACTAGGGTCTTTCCCTGAGAAAGCACCACCACCGTGAGCGCCTTTTCCACCGTAGGTGTCCACGATGATCTTTCTTCCAGTGAGGCCTGTATCGCCGTGGGGTCCACCAATTACAAATTTTCCGGTGGGATTGATGTGGTAGGTGATGTCGGCATTAAAAAGTTTTGCCTGGGCTTCCGGCAGGTTTTTCTGCACCCTTGGAATCAAAATTTCAATAATGTCTTTTTTGATCTTGGCGAGCATTTTTTTGTCCTCATCAAAATCGTCATGCTGCGTAGAAACCACAATGGCCACAATCTTGTGTGGCGTATTGTCATCGTTGTACTCAATGGTCACCTGAGCCTTTGCGTCTGGACGCAGGTATTTAATTGCATCATTTTCGCGGCGCAATTTGGCCAGTTCGATCATAATACGGTGGGAGATGTCAATTCCCAGCGGCATGTAATTTTCGGTTTCATTGGTGGCATAACCAAACATCATCCCCTGATCCCCGGCTCCCTGTTCTTCCTTAGAATCACGGTCAACGCCTTGGCTAATGTCCTGCGATTGCTCGTGGATCAATGAAATGACCCCGCAACTGTCCCCGCTGAATTTATATTCCCCTTTGGTATAACCAATATCGTTAATGACCTCCCGGGCAATGTTCTGCACATCAAGGTAGGTGTCGCTTTTTACCTCGCCAGCAAGAACAACTTGGCCTGTGGTCACCAAGGTTTCACAAGCGACTTTGGATTCTGGGTCAAAGGCTAAAAAATTATCGAGCAGCGCATCGCTGATCTGGTCTGCAATTTTATCGGGATGGCCTTCAGAAACGCTCTCTGAAGTAAATTGATAGGACATAATGACTTTCTTAAAAATTTAAAATTTTCAGAAAAGTGACCGAAAGTAATTCGCAGAAAAAATGCTGAGGAAGTATGCACTGCCTTTAGCATTTTTTTGAGAGGTTGCAATCAGTCAAATCTTTCCTCTTGAGCGTGCAAATGTATGTTTTTGATTAGAAATGTGAAATTGATTTGACTAATTTTGACATAATCGTACTCAAATGTCGCGACCTATTTTGTTCTTGGACGGTTTTTGGACAGCTGGATATATTGATGTGAGTAGTATACCGCCCGCGGTTTGCTTTGATACTAAAATCCCTAGTGTGTGTATCATGATCTGAAATTTTATTTTTTCTCATACGTTTCGTTTGATCAGCGTTAAAGCACTTGGGCAAAAGCAAGTTTTCTGCGCAGCGATTAATGCTGACTCTGTTATTTGCAATGATCGCAAAGAGTATTCATCGCGCGACCAGTGCGAGGAAATCGATCGTTTAAAATATAGAGTGGAATAGACCCCAAGATAGGATTGGGTCATTTCATTTAAGTTTTCTCGAATGGCGGGCACCACATTAAATACCAGTTGGAATATTGACGTTAAAAGTTCTTTAGACCGCTTTTAGATTATATCTTCATTGCTGTTTGTTTTAGAGAAGGTTTTTGGATTGAGCTGGAACAAACATTACATACCCGTATATTTGTGGCAAACCAAGTTTATGAAAACCACTATTCGCCCAGCTGAAGCCCAGGATATGGCTTCGGTGCTGCGGTTGATCAAGGAGCTCGCGGCCTTTGAGAAAGAGCCCGATGCCGTTGAGGTAACCGTTGACGATCTAATCGCTTACGGCACAGGAAACAACCCAGAATTCACCTGTTTTATCGCAGAAAATCCAGAGGATGGCGTGGTGGGCATTGCATTGTTGTACTTTCGGTTTTCCACTTGGAAGGGGCGCACCATACATTTGGAAGACCTGGTCGTAAAACAGGAAAAACGTGGGCAGGGCATTGGGATGCAACTCTATACCGAAACAATCAAATATGCCCACGAGCTCGGCGTGCGGCGCATCGAGTGGGTAGTGCTCGACTGGAACAAAACTGCCATCGACTTTTACGAAGCTTCTGGCGCGACGCTGTTGCAGGAATGGCACACGGTACAGATGGATGCTGAAAAAATGAAAATGTTTTTGGAGCGAAAGGGAATCCTTTAAATCTAATCAAGAATTCTGCTGTTGGAAATATTCAAGTTTGGTGGTGCTTCGGTTAAAGATGCTGCAGGTCTGGGCAACGTGCTTAAGGTGCTTCGGCATTTTGATAAGAATAACGATCTGGTTATCGTCGTCTCGGCGATGGGCAAAACGACCAATGCGCTGGAAGACGTGCTGAACGCCTACTTCAACTTCCCGGACCGTCTGGCGTTTGAGCTGCAACAGGTGAAGCAATTTCATCTGGATATTGTTGAATCTGCATTTTTGCCAGATAGTAGGGCTGGCGCCAAAAAAGAATCGATTGTCAAGATCATTGACGATCATTTTGAAGCATTGCGTGGGTTTTTAAACCAAAACACTTCAGAAGATTACAGTTATGTTTACGATCAGGTGGTTCCCTATGGCGAACTGCTTTCGAGCAAAATCCTTCAGGCGTTTTTGGCTGAAAATGAAGTGGATTGCTCTTGGCTGGACATCCGTACCTGTCTGAAAACGGATGACTACTTCCGCAGCGCCAACCCCAATTGGGAAACAAGCGAACAACTTTTGGCGGATGCCATAAATACAAACAAGATCACGGTTACCCAAGGGTTTATCGCCTCAACTGGAACGAATGTCACCACAACTCTGGGGAGGGAAGGCAGTGATTATACAGCAGCGATTTTAGCGTATTGCCTTAATGCCCATTCGGTGACCATCTGGAAAGATGTGCAAGGGGTGCTCAATGCAGACCCGCGCTATTTCCCAAAAGCCAAGTTGCTGCAGTTTATTCCCTATCAGGAAGCCATCGAACTCGCCTTTTATGGGGCTACTGTGATCCACCCCAAAACCTTGCAGCCACTTCAGGGTAAGGATATACCGCTTTATGTGAAACCCTTTCTCGACCCTGGTGCAACAGGAACGGTCATTGCCAAAGGCCTAGATGTCTTGCCAGAAGTGCCTTGTTTTATCCTGAAACCCGGTCAGCATTTAATTCATTTGTCGAGCCGCGATTTTGCCTTTATCATCGAGGAGCACATCGCGGAAGTCTTCCGGTTACTGAGCCAATATAAGATGAAGGTTGGTGTTATCCAGAATTCGGCCATTGGCTTCTCGGTCTGTGTGGAGGATAAGTACAGGCAGCTCGATCTGCTACTCGAAAAACTGAAAACACAATTTAAGGTTTCTGTGGAGCGAAAGGTGAATTTGTACACCATACGCCATGCCACAAGAGCGGCCATCAAGCGCGTGGAAAAGGACAAACACGTACTGCTTAAGCAAATTACTTCCGGGACGGTACAACTGATTACACGGTAGGTGCTTTTTTACCAGCTTGAACTAATCTTTTCAACCTCGATTCAAATCAAAGGATGGACTTCTTTGTGTATATAGTCGGGGAATTGCATAACTTGAATTCTTAAACAAAACAACTAAAAAACCTCAGACCAGAACTATGGGATTAGTCACTGCCAAGGAAGTTGCCAAAGCCATCAATGCCGATAAATTCGGTTTTGCAGGAACCTTCTTGGGCTGGTCATTGATGCAGGTGTTGAAGATTGCCAAGGCCAACGAAATTTACGACCGCAACAAACATTTGAGCGATCTGGAATTCCTCAACGCCATCCTCAATGAGTTTGAGGTAAAGTTTGAGATTCCCGAAGATGACTTAAAAAGATTGCCCAAAACCGGGCCTTTTATCACGATCAGCAACCATCCGCTGGGCGGGATCGATGGTATTCTTTTACTAAAACTGATGCTGGAGCAACGACCGGATTATAAGATCATCGCCAACTTCCTGCTGCACCGCATCGAGCCCTTAAAGCCCTATGTGATGCCGGTCAACCCGTTTGAGGACCACAAAGATGCAAAATCAAGTATTGCTGGTTTTAAGCAGGCGCTGGGTCATTTGCGTGGCGGTCATCCGCTGGGGGTTTTTCCGGCGGGCGAGGTTTCTACCTATCGGGATGATAAATTGATCATCGACAAACCCTGGGAGGAAGCGGCGATGAAATTGATCAAAAAAGCACAGGTTCCGGTGGTTCCCATTTATTTTCATGCCAAGAACAGCAAACTGTTCTATGGCCTTTCAAGCATCAGCGATACCCTACGCACGGCCAAATTACCTTCAGAACTGCTAACGCAGAAAAAGCGCGTGATCAAGGTGCGCATCGGGAATGCCATTTCGCTGAAAGCGCAGGAAGAGCATCCCACACTTTCTGAATACACAGATTTCTTAAGGCGAAAAACCTACATGTTGGCCAAAACCTTTGAGGATAAGGAAAGCATGTTGAAAAATATTCCGCGGTCTTTAAAAATTCAAAAAGAACCTGAAGAAATAGCCCAGAGCGTAAAGGCCGAACTGATCGCCAAGGAGGTAGGCCAATTGCGGAATGACGACAAACGCCTGCTGCAAAGCAAAAATTACGAAGTGTTTTTGGCTTCCGCCGAAAAAATGCCATACATCTTAAAAGAGTTGGGCAGGTTGCGCGAAATCACCTTTAGGGAAATAGGCGAAGGTACCAATCAAAGTACGGACATTGATGCATTTGACACCCATTATCATCACTTGTTTTTGTGGGACGATGACGCCAAAAAAATCGCCGGTGCCTACCGTATGGGAATGGGTTCGCAGATTGTGCCGGAGAAAGGGATCAACGGTTTTTACCTGCAGAGCCTCTTTCGGTTTGAGCCCGAATTGCATAAAATGATGTCAGAAAGCATCGAGATGGGCCGTGCTTTTATCATAAAGGAATACCAGCAAAAACCCATGCCGCTGTTTTTGCTGTGGCGTGGCATCGTGCATACGACATTGCGGTTTCCGGAGCATAAATACTTAATTGGCGGTGTAAGCATCAGCAACCAGTTTTCCAATTTTTCCAAATCCTTGATGATCGAGTTTATGCGGTCACATTATTACGATCCCTACGTGGCACAGTATATTCGGCCTAAAAAGGAGTTCAAGGTCAAACTGAAGGATGCCGACAAGGAGTTTGTTTTTGACGAGACGGAAGCTGATCTGAACAAGTTTGACAAAATCATCGAAGAAATGGAAACCGGAAATCTGCGGTTACCGGTCCTGATCAAGAAATATATCAAGCAAAACGCAAAAGTAGTTGCTTTTAATGTCGATCCGCTTTTTAACAATGCCATCGACGGCCTGATGTACATTCGCATTGCAGACCTTCCTGAAAGTACCGTCAAACCAGTGCTGGAGGAATTTCAGGCAGAATTGGAGCAGAAGTTGGAGGGGGCAAGAAAAGGTTCAAACCAGACGGAAGATGAGTCCAAGTAACCGTGTTTTGCCATGCACTTTAAATAAATGGCTATTGTATATTTTCATGGGAATGATTCAATGTTCTTTGCTGACCGTGGCTCAGGAAAATTTTAGCCTCCTAAACACCCTGGAGAAAATTTACCTGCAACTGGATTCAAACACCCACCTTGCCGGTGACAACCTATACTTTAAAGGTACAGTCACCCTTGCTGATGGTACGCCTACGACCCTAAGCGGCGTGCTCTATGTTGATTTAATAGATACAGAGGGAAAAATTATGGAATCCCAGCGTATCAAACTTACGGAAGGGTATGGTAGTGGTGCTTTCCTTTTATCGAGCACCTTACAGACGGGCAGTTATCTTATCAGGGCCTATACCCAGTGGTCCCGGAATTTTGACCAGGAATTTTTCTTTAAGGAAAATGTGCAGATTTATGCCAGTGGCGGTGTCAGAGCTGCGTCCCCATTTATAGAATCAAAAGTCCTTGACAGTCAGCTTCAATTGACCATTGATCCTCTGGCCATCGACAGTCTCCACAAACGGGCCTTGAGGGTTTATACAAATCTGGATGGGAAGCGGGATACAATATCGGTTGAAAGCACCGAAGACAACACCTATCAGTTGCGGTATCCTGCTTACGAAAACCTGAAGTATGCATCCTTTCAGATCGAAACCAAAAATGGCAAACGTGCCAAAACTACTTTGGCGCTCGATACGACCCTGGTCGATTTACAGTTTTTCCCGGAAAGTGGTACAATGGTTCAAGGCCTTCCTGCAAGGATAGGCTTTAAGGCGCTTGACTATCAAGGCAGGGGATTGCCGGTCTCCGGATATATTTTTAACCAGAACAGCGATACTGTGGCTCAATTTTCCAGCAACGATCTTGGTATGGGAGCGGTACGCTTGAAGGGCCTTGTGAGCGGGTCCTATTTTGCAAAAGTGACTCAGGTAAACGGATCTTTTCCGCAGCAAACCAAGCAATACCCCTTACCAGAGCCAGCGCCAAACGGAAATATACTTATGGTTAGAAAATTGGGAAATTCCCTCAACACGGGCATCTTTTCCAGCTACTTAAAAAGTGACAGTCTAAAACTTTTGGTCAAACATCGCGGCCGTTTGCTCTTTAATTCGGTTCATAAACTGAATAAAGGATTTATAGGAATACTGTTCCCGTGTAAAAAGCTGCCGGAGGGTATCCTCTCATTTCAGCTTACCGATACTGAGGGAAATGCTCTTGCTGAGCGTTTAGTTTACAATTCCAATCCAGAATACAAATCTATACTTGAAGCCGAAATAAGTAAGGATACATTTAATTTGAGGGAACAAACGCAGCTAACGTTGAGTCTTCCCAAAGAGAAGGATACCTCGATGGTTTCGGAAGCTTCGGTACTCGTGGTGAATTCAAATTTGACGGGTTCATACCAGAATGACCGCAATATATTGACCTATATGAATTTGGAATCTGAACTGCGGGGTGAGATTGAAAGTCCGGGATTTTATTTCACCCAAAGCGGTGTACGTTGGGATGACCTTGATGCGCTAATGCTCACCCAGGGTTGGCGCAAGTACCGTTTTGCGGAAGAACAAAAAAACGTCAAGTTCTTCCCAGAACCCAGACTTACCCTTGGCGGAAGGGTGAGCGCTGCCTTTGCAAAGAGCAAGGCTAAAGAAAACGTTGAGGTAAGCCTGATGACCTTTGGGAATCAAACTTCCGTGCAGGTTCAGGAAACCGATAGTTTGGGAAAATTTGTTTTTGATCTTCACGCCTTTGAAGACAGCGATCTTGAAGTTTTGATACAAACCGCCAATAAATCAGGAAAGAACCGCAATTATACACTGCAACTCGATGAGGTAGATGTCCCAGAGGTGCTTTATGAAAATAGGACTGTTGCAAACCCAGTAGCACAATCTTTGACCCGTAATTACCCAAGGGAAATAAAAATCCCTATTGTAGCAGTACAACCACCTGAATTAGAAACGGGCACTGAAGTTCTTGACGAAGTGCTCCTGAGCAACTACACGATGACACCAGAACGCCAGAAGGTGATGGATGAATACGGTGAACCTGATGTGGTAGTAGATGGCAAGGAAATACAGGGTAAGGAACGCAAATGGTCGTATGGGCTGTATAGCATACTGCTTTTTGAATATGCCGATATCGTGAGGATCGATCGGGATAGCAATCAAGTCATGAGGGCACAGGTTTTGTTTGATACCACTTTGGTAGTTGTCGATGGAATCCCGGTGTTGGATTATGAGTATGATTTAATCCCAAACATAGACCCCAGTGAGGTTAAGAGTGTTGAAATTATTGAATTTGCTAAAAATATCTCAACCTTGTATGCAACTGCATACCCTCAATCCGATCCTAGGGAATGGCCAAACATAGGGCACGTGATCGCAATCTATACCCACGGGGGCAGGGGACTTTCCGGCACTCAGGAATCTAAAGGTATATTGACAACTTCAGTACCTGTTTTTGAGCCACAAAAAACCTTTTATGCACCTACCTATCCGGAAGCTTCAGGATTTGTGAATCAGGAAAAAGATGTTCGGGCGGTAATCCATTGGGAACCCCACCTCAAAATAGATGACAACGGAAAAGCAAAACTTTCTTTTTACAATGCAGATATTGAGGGACAGGTGCAAATTATTGTGGAGGCAATGACCGCCACCGGCAAAATAGGCTACTCCCGCCTCATTTATTGGGTTTCAGAAAAACACAAGTAATTTTGAATGCCCTTGCTATTTGGGTGAATTTTAAATAATGTTTAACCTCTAGCTATAACGTTAGCGTAATTTGCTGTATTATTTTTGTATCAAATATATTTTCAATAGAAATAAAATATGTTTATTACCTTCTAATTCACTAAACCATGAAAAATCAATCCCAACTTGGTTCTGCCCTAAAATGGCTACAGCGCAATTTTCCCAAATTTAAGATCGATAAAGAATACATTGATTATCTCTGCCGGTTAAATATTACAAGTCTTGCCTATACCACAGATGGCGGTTTTGATCTCGATAGTGGCGAGTTTCACCTCGAAGCCCGACCCATTTCCTATAAAGTCCGTCTTAAATATAAGGTCGGTAAGGATTGTGACAAGCAAAAAATGATCGTTTTGATGGGGGTTTCCAGAGATGAAAAGCGATTTGTACAGAGCCCAGAGTCCCTTTTCCCGCACGTTGCAAAAGAGCAGGCGTTTTTAAGCGCTTAATGAAATGAGGCGTCCGTCCGGCTTTTAAAGTTTCATTTTACGGCCTTCGGTATCGAGGATACAGCCAAGTTTCCCATAAACGTATTCCTCAAACTCACCCACTACGGTCAAACCCTCTTCCTTAAAGACTGCGGGTAGTTCCTTGAGATAATCTATTCTATAATTCTTCATTAATGGTTTTTTCGCTTGGCGCGAAATCCCCGGTGTTCTGATCAAATGGGCTCTATGGAACGGAACAATTTTTGCCGTTCTCATCCTTCCACCAAAACGTTCAGCTGTATTGATCTGTCGGGTTTACCAAATGTTTTTGGTACCATTTTATGACCGCAATGGGATTTTTAAATTTAGTTAACGATCCACCGGTGCCTAACGCGCTCTTCGAAGTCAGGAATTTTGGTCGGCAAATGCATTGATCTTGTCAACGATAGTCTGCGCCAGTTTGATGTGGCTTTCCACCGTCCAGCCGGCTACGTGTGGCGTGAGAATTACATTTTTTGCTGAAATCAAATATCGAAAAGCTTCCGGCATATTTCCGCTTTCAAAGAGGTTTTCAAATGAGGATTTTTCATATTCCAAAACATCAAGTCCCGCACCCAAAATTTTTCCGCTTTCCAATGCAGCGACCAAATCTTCGGTCACAACGCTCTTTCCGCGCGCGGTATTGATCAGCCAGAAAGGTTTCGAAAAACTATTGATAAACTCTCCATCCACCATTTTATCAGTGAGCGGTGTCCAGGGCGTGTGCAAACTGACCACATCTGCCCGCCGCTGAAATTCTTCTAACGAGACCTGTTTACAATTGGCATCACCAACCGCGTCCTTGATATCATAACAGATCACCTCGCAATCAAAGCCCCTCAGTTTTTTGGCAAAGGCCTTTCCCATATTTCCATAACCGATCAGGCCCACGGTCTTGCCATCGAGTTCGTGGCCGCGGTTTTCTTCCCGGCGCCATTGGCCAGAACGGACTTCGTCATCCGCTTGGTTCAGTTTGTTAAAAAGGGAAAGCAGCAGCCCCAGGCTGTGCTCGCCCACGGCATTGCGGTTTCCTTCAGGGGCAGCAAGGGTGGTGATGTTTTTTTCTTCGGCATAATCCAGATCGATATTTTCCAGTCCGGCACCTACCCGGGCGATAAATTTCAGCTTTATCGCGGCATCCATAAACTCACGGTCAATGCGAAACCGGCTTCGGATGACAATACCATCGTAGCTCCCTATTTTTTTTAAAATCTCTTCTTTGGGCGAAAGGAAATCGGTGTCGTTGGTATGACCCAGCGCATCAAGCTGCTTGATCATTAGAGGGTGGTTGCTGTCGAGGTGAAGGATATTCAAAAGGAATAAGATTGAAAGGTTGAACAATGGAATGTGTCAAATTTCCGAAGAAAAGTGTTTTTTATTGTCGTCTAGCTAAAAATTTTTCGCCGGAAGGCTAAAACCCCAAAATCACTTTCGCCAGATAAAAGAACAGGAAAATCCCAAAAATATCGTTACTGGTCGTGATAAATGGTCCGGTGGCAATCGCGGGATCAATGCCTTGCTTGTCTAGAATAATGGGTACAAAAGTGCCTATCAGTGCCGCAACAATAATCACGGAAAGCATAGCGACAGCAATGGTGATGCTTACCAACTGAGGAAGCGGTGCAATAAAGCCGAAGATAATCACCAAAATTCCCAATGCTATCCCATTGATCAGGCTGAGCCCAATTTCCTTGAGCAAACGGTGCCAAAGGCTTCCTTTAACGCTATCATTGGCTATACCCTGCACAATGATCGCGCTAGATTGTACACCTACATTTCCCGCCATTGCGGCAATAAGTGGCGTAAAGAAAAAGAGAATGGGATATTCGCTCAGGGCGTTTTCAAATCCTTTCATCACATAGACGGATCCCAGCCCACCAAAAAGACCCAAGATCAGCCAAGGCAAACGGGCGCGGGTAAGTTGCCAAATGGAATCATCGGCCTCAACATCCTTTGAAATACCGGCTGCCATCTGGTAGTCTTTATCTGCTTCTTCTCGAATAAAGTCAACAATATCGTCAATGGTTATTCTTCCGAGGAGTACACCGAGGTCGTTGACAACCGGTACGGCTTCGAGGTCGTATTTTTGCATCAGTTTGGCCACATCTTCGCCGCTGTCATAGACATTTACCGCATCGACGTTTGGTATATAAATGTCCGAAATTTTGCTTTTGGTATCTGCAGTAAGCAGGTCTTTTAGCGACAGCCGCCCGATAAGCTTGTCCTTATGGTCCACCACATACACCGAATGCACCCGGGTCACATGCTTGGCCTGCATCCTCATTTTACGCACACAGCCAGCTACCGTCCAGGTTTCACGGACGCGTACCAACTCACGGGCCATCAGCCCACCGGCCGAGTTGTCATCGTAGCGCATCATATCCACGATATGGCGGGCGTGCTCCTCGTCAGCGATGTTGTTGATGACTTCCTTGCGTACGTTTGTATCAAGTTCTGAAAGGAAATCTACCGCGTCATCGGTGTCGAGCTCGTCAAGTTCTTCGGCGATTTCCTGAGGCGAAAGGTTGTCCAACAGCCGCTCCCGCAAATCCTCGTCCAGCTCCATAAGTGCCTCCGAGGTTTTGGAACTGTCCAGCAACTTGATGAGGTAGGTCGATTCTTCGGTCTCGATCTCGTCAAAGAGTTCAGCGATATCGGCGTGGTGTACCTCGCTGAACATTTCTAGCAAGGCCTTGTCATCCTTGGCCTCAATAAGCTGCCGGACCTGCTCTAGATACGCTTCGGTGATTTCAAAAGGCATAGGATGAAAGATTGGTTGGATCTAAAAATAGGGCTCACAAATATAGGTAAAGTAAGTGCCACGCAGTAGGATCACGAATTACTATGAAATAATAAGTTGTGGATTTTTCTGCTTCCATGCCTGCCGGCGGGCAGAGGGCGAAAACACTGAAAATTTATTTAAACTAATAGGTGAAAAATTCACTCAAAAAGCAACATCCAGGCTTCAAGGTTGCCGTGAGATCCGGTCACGTTACCATCACTGCTTGCGGTACTGCCCACTACCATCAATTGATTTTCTGCATTGATTGCGAGGGCTTCTGCCTGATCGATGCCGCTGCCACCGTAGGTTTCCTGCCAAAGGAGTTCGCCGGAAGCATCGAGATGGGCAATCCAAAAATCATTCTCACCTTGATTGGAGTTGTTGCCAAGATTGCTGCCGCGGCTGTTTCCGGCGATAAAAATGCTTCCGTCTGCGGCTAGGGTCACTGCTTTGGTGACGTCAAAGTCGCTGCTGCCCAGCATCTTTTGCCACAGCAATTTTCCGTTGCCGGATATTTTGATCACCCAAGCATCAGACCCGCCGTGATTTCCTGTTGCATCGCCATCTGTACTAAAGCCCTGACCCACAAAGATAAAATCACCCTCAGCGGTTATCGCCGCGTCAAAGCCCTGCTCAATACCACTGCCGCCATAGGTTTCCTGCCACAAAAGATCGCCGTACCCTGAAATTTTAAGTGCCCAGTAATCGTAGCCTCCGTTAGTATGGGTGATGTCAAAATCGTTGCTTTCGGTATAGCCAAAAAGTACCAATCCACCATCTGGCGTTTCGATGACTTGGTAAGCCCGGTCGTTATTGGATCCACCAAAATAGCGGCGCCACATTAATTTTCCTTCGGCATCCAGTTTTTGACCCCAGAATTCACCAATGCCGTGACGGGTCAAGGTTTCGTTTCCGGCGCCTTTTGAAGCTGTAACATCCAAAAAACCCGCACTAAAATACCCCCCATCTGCTGTCTGAATAATCGCATAGGAATGGTCGTGCCCTGCAAAGCCGTAACTGCTTTCCCACTCAAAATTTCCGCTGGCATCTGTTTTTACAAACCAGTTGTCGTGAAAACCCTCATTGTTTGAGGCCAAACCATCCTCACTCATGGAATAGCCAGCCATCAAATAGCCGCCGTCACGGGTCTGTACAACCGCCGTCCCGGGATCGTCCTTGCTGCCGCCATAGGTTTTTGACCAAAGCATTTCGCCTTGGGCGTCGGTTTTGATCAACCAATAGTCGTTGCCGGGACGGGATTTATCAGTCAGGTCACCATCCATACTTTCAGCTGCACCAAGTATGGCGAATCCCCCATCTGAGGTTACGATGACATCTGCAGCTTTATCGTTTTGGCTTCCGCCAAAAGATTTTTTAGCAATCAGTTTGCCCTCAAAGTTTATGGGTTCTAGCTTTTGGGTGCTACCAGTTACTTCCGAAGCATCGTCGGGAGAACAGCCAACTAAGGAAGTCAGGAAAACCAACAGGAATAATTTTCGCGCAAGCAATACAGTAAGTTCCAATCGTTTCATCTTTAATAATTTTATCTAGTTTTGTTTTCCTGTAATTGAGCTTTAGCTAAAGAAGCCATTAGTTTGCAGTCGCAGTTGGCAGATGTTGTTTATAGCAAATAGCTGCCAACTATTGACTGCCACTATTTACCAACATTCAAGTCCCTGACCTACGTACTATAAAAAGACCGCGGTTGATGTCGCTGATGACGATATTACCACTTTCAAAAAAGGGATAATTGCTCCAGCTTCCTTTAAAGTCGGTAATATTATTTTCGGGATGAGTATCAAAAAAACCGATCTCTTCGAGCGTTCCATTGGCAATATCCGTAGTGCTAAGGAAACGTACGCCAGCGTTATAATTGCTCATCGATAGCAAGTTTCCGTTTATGTAGTGGTTGTGGTCTATGGCGTTGGTACTGCCCAAATACGTACCCATTACCCTGGGATTGTCGAGGTCTTCAAAATCAAAGAGCAGCGTTCGAGTCCTAAAACCAAAATCCCGTTCATCGAGTTCGTCATTGGCCACAAAATAACGGTGATCTGGTGTAAACCAACCTTGATGGGTGTAGCCCGGATTGGTATAACTTATTTTTGAAATCAGCACAGGATTGTCCTTATTGGTAACATCTACCAGGGTGACCGTATTCTCGTTGCTGGCCGCAACGATTTCCCTGCCAAAATAATCCGGGTCGGGGCCGTCATATACCACTGCCTGGGCATCGTGGGTATACCCGTCCCCGCCGAAACCTCCAACGGTTATGGGATTCTTGGGATTACGGATGTCCACAATATGCAACCCGCCATTAAAAGTACTTTTGGTTCCGACGACGTATGCAAACCCCGTATCCTCGTTGATCACAATATTATGGGCGCTGCCAAAATCCTCAAGCACGGTAAATGCACTAAACGCTTTTGGGCTGGTTACATTTCGCAATTGCGTGAGGTCAAAAACCTGCAAGCCGTGTTCAAGTGCCTCACTTACAATGAAGGCATGATTTTGATAAACCTTAATATCACGCCAGGGAGAATCTACGGTTGCGGTGGGTAACTTGCCAAGGTAAACGGGCTGTTCAGGATTGGAAACATTAATGAATGCAGTGCCATTGCCGAGACCCATAATGGCATATTCCATACCGGAAGAGGGATCTGTCCAGCCCCAGCAGTCGTTGCCGCCTTCAGCATTCATTTCACTTAGTGTAACCCTGCTCATCAGGTCATAGTCCCCACACGGAAAACCGTCTGCAAAACC
Source organism: Leeuwenhoekiella sp. (assembly GCA_049671285.1). Taxonomy (GTDB): domain Bacteria; phylum Bacteroidota; class Bacteroidia; order Flavobacteriales; family Flavobacteriaceae; genus Leeuwenhoekiella. The sequence goes on from JBATUQ010000004.1 coordinate 229,312, forward strand.
ACCCTCACAGGGAACGCGGCCTTGATTGGTCGCAGGATCCTGCTGGCCGACATCCATACTTGGCGGGCTAACATCATCGTCCTTTTTGCAGCTCATTAGAAAGAGGGCTGTGCACAGGGTCATTAAAAAATATTTCATAGCAAATGTTTGTTCTGTGTATGTTGACGGGTTGTGGATATTCCGTTTAACTTTGCAGCTAATTTAAGTTTATGTTTGAAAATAAAGAGCAATCCCGTACGCCATTGAGTTCGCTGGGTGAATTTGGACTCATAGAACATTTGACCAAAAACTTTACCACACAGCAAAAAACAACTGTTAAAAGTGTGGGGGATGATGCGGCCGTTCTGGACCTGTCTGAAGGACAAACGGTAATTACCACAGATTTATTGGTAGAAGGCGTACATTTTGACCTCGCTTTTATGCCGCTGAAACATTTGGGGTACAAGGCCGTTATGGTCAACCTTTCTGATGTGTATGCGATGAATGCCAAAGCGACTCAGATTACGGTCTCGATCGCCGTATCAAACCGCTTTCCGCTGGAAGCTGTTGAGGAACTGTATGCCGGCATACAACTGGCTTGCGAAATTTACAAAGTCGATCTGATAGGCGGCGACACCACCTCGAGCACTAAAGGACTTTTGATCAGCGTGACCGCAATTGGTCAAGCTGAAGCTGAAAAAATCACCAGCAGGGACGGCGCTAAGGAAAACGATCTTGTGGTCGTGAGTGGCGACCTTGGCGGTGCTTATATGGGATTGCAGGTTTTGGAACGCGAGCGACAGGTGCAACAGGTCAATCCCAATGACACTCCAGATCTGGAGCCTTATTCCTATCTCATAGAACGCCAACTCAAGCCCGAAGCGCGTAAGGACATTGTCGAGCTTTTGGAAAAACTGGAAGTCAAGCCTACCGCGATGATTGATATCAGCGACGGACTTTCTTCCGAAATAATACATATCTGCAAAAGTTCCAAAACGGGTGTGCGGTTGTATGAAGAGAAGTTTCCGTTAGATCCACAGTTTATTTCAGTCTGTGAAGAATTCAAACTTGACAGTACGACAGTTGCATTAAGTGGTGGTGAGGATTATGAACTGCTCTTTACCATTTCGTCTGACGATTTTGAGAAAATCAAAGGAAACCCCAACTTGACTGTAATAGGCCACATTACCAGCGAAGCCGATGCGCTGAATTTGGTTACCCGAGGTGGTGAGTTTGTGCCGATCATTGCCCAAGGGTGGAAGAATTTCAACGAGGAAGAATAGTTAAGGATAAAGTTTTACTGGCTTTATGGTTTTCAACATTATTCTGATCGCAGTATCCTGGATCATCTATTATTTTATTGAAAGAAAAAATCTTTTTAAAACTTGGTTGCTGCCCTGGAAAAAGCGGCTTGCAGAACTTACAAAAGGGTTTATGCTTACGGCAATATTATGTGTGCTGGCTCAGCTGGGTTTTGCGGTAACCAATGATATGGAATATTCCGTTTCCGAAACTTGGACGGTTGAGAAGCTGCTGTCATCGATGGTTTATGATTTGAATTCCGTGCTGTTTGAGGAACTTGTTTTTAGGGGAATAGCGCTTTATCTATTAATCAAATTTTTCAGTTTGCGTACGAGTATTTGTATTTCCGCGATAGCCTTTGGTGTTTATCACTGGTTTACAAACGGGGTTTTGGGAAATCCCTTGGCAATGGTTTTGGTTTTTCTGGTGACCGGTTTTATGGGGTATGCTTTTGCGGTTGCCTTTGACAGGACCCGGTCTATTCTGCTGCCGTTTGGGCTTCATATAGGCTGGAATCTTATCAACCACACTATCTTTTCAAATGGGCCTAAGGGCGAAATGATTTTGGCACATTCCCAAGAAATGGAGCCTTCCATTTTTGGGTTTGTCGCTTATTTGCTGGTTGCCGTAGTGGTCTTAATTGCTGTAAGATCTAAGTTTTTCGTTTCAAACGTGGCAGTTAACAGGCAGAAAGGTTGAAGCTTTACAATGATTGTTCCTACCGAAGCTGCCTCCTATATCTTTCGGCCTTGCATCAATTAAGTATATAAAATGAATTCTTGCCGAACTTTAGGTAATACTATATTTGCACGACTTATTTTGTATTTCCTATGACCAAACAGACCTTAGTTGTCGCATTTGCCATATTTTCCCTTTTTTTTGGTGCAGGAAACCTGGTGCTTCCGCCATACCTAGGATATACCAACGGTCTGGACTGGCAACTGGTGGCGGTAGGTTTTGCCATATCTGCGGTTGTAATTCCTATTTTGGGAATTATGGGGCACGCCCGGCTACAGGGTACGATGCTTGATTTCGCCAATAAGGTGCATCCGGTTTTCAGTCTTGTTTTTTGCAGTTGTGTATATCTGGTTGCTGTATCGATTCCCGTACCGCGTACCGCTGCGATGACGTATGAAATGGGCGTCGAACCTTATTTTACGTTGAGTTCGCTAGGATTCAGCACGATCTATTTTATACTGGTTTTGGTATTTGCGCTCAACCGCTCCCGACTTTTAAACATCATCGGGAAGTATTTGACTCCCATTTTGTTCCTTACACTTTTACTTCTGATTGGGGTGGCAGCTTTTTCCGAAGTTGGGCCGGGAGCCTTGCAGACGCGTGTTGACGATCCATTCTCCGCGGGGTTTATGGAAGGGTATCAAACCTTTGACGCGATGGCGGCAATTGTGGTGGGTGCGGTGGTGATTATTTCACTAAAACTTTCAAAGTCTGTCAACATTAAAGTAAATCGGCTGGTGATTGCGAGGGGCGGTATTCTGGCTGGTCTCGCACTGCTTCTGGTGTATGCAGGCCTTATTTACATAGGGCATCTGTACAGTTCTAATCCCGGTATCACTTCGCGTACGGAATTATTGGCCGCCATATCTGGCGATGCTTTGGGGAAAAAAGGACTTGCGATGCTGGGAATCTTGATCGGGGTGGCATGCTTTACGACCGCGACGGGAGCAGTAACCGGTACCGCCGATTTTGTAAAGGGTATCTGTAACGATTCTCAAAGGGCGTATACAATCACGGCAATTGTTGCCTGCCTTATTGGGGTTTTGGTAGGGCAGTTTGAGGTGGACTTTATCATTGCCGTGGCCGTTCCCGCGCTTTATCTCATTTATCCTGTGATCATCGTACTTATTCTGCTCAACGTGCTGCCAGAACGGTTTCTCAACCACTGGGTCTTCAAGTCGGTGATCGCAGTGACTGTGCTTTTTTATCTTCCGGACTTTTTGGAAAGCCTGAATGTTGACGTTTCAGCGATCAAGACATATCTGCCTTTGGCCGAACTGGGTTTTGGGTGGATGCTTCCGTCTCTTGTTGCTTTTGTTGTAAGTAATGCGGTTGTGGCTCTCATGTCAAGAAATTCATGAGCTTTATGGCTTAGGCCAAAAAAAAATCAGATAATATTACTGATTCCCGTGTCATTATAGAGGGAATTTAGAGGTACTTAAATAGGGTAGGCGTAACTTTACATAAGTTTGAATGGCTTCTGCAATGAACGCCGTCAATTGCCGGGTCGATTGAGTTCGCGTAACTTTGGGGAATAATTGCCGGGTCAACAGTAATAAACTAAGGCGCTTGCCCTCCTACTATTGATAATTTATGTGGACAAGATTTATAAAACTTTTCTTATCCCTTTTCATTCCGATATTGATATTGACCACGGTCTGGGAATACCTGCAACGGGAATCTCAGATCAACGAATTTGTACAGGCCGAAAAACGCGCTACAGATTATAAAAAAAGCTATTTTCTAGACCTTTTACAGTATTTGGTTTACAGTTCCCACAACTGGTCAAACGTAAAATTTCCGATGTCCTTTTCGCCAACGGGGCAAGACTCCCTAATGATGAAACCCTATCTTCAGTTCATCGAGGGTTCATCAGATTATGAGCAGTTTCGGTTTATAAATATGCAGGGACAAGAGATACTGCGTTACGAGCGCGGAGGTGATGGCAAGATGCAGCGCGAACCGCTACAGGATAAAAGCGAGCGACAATATTTTAAGGAGGGAATTACTTTGAAGAATGACGAAATCTACGTTTCGGAAATTAATCTTAATGAGGAATACGGCAAAATTGAGTATCCACTCAACCCTGTGGTGCGCTGCGTCTCCCCCATTTATGATGTAGAAGGGAACCAATTGGGCCTAGCGGTGATCAATTTTAGGATGCTCCGTATTTTGGAAGAACTTCGTAAAACGGTAGCGGCAAGTGATTTTTACCTTATCGATGAAGATCTCAATATCATTACTTCAAATCGTGGAGCCGATCCCTTAAGTTATCAACTCACCACGGATTCTTTGCTCGTGCCAAAAAAATACGATACATCAAAGGCGTGGGAAACGCCATTGGTACGGGACACCGCTTTTTATAGCAATCAAAACATAGTGGCGATAAGTACTATAGACCTGGCTGAATCTTTCAACAATCCTTCTACAGACTTTGGGGTAGTCGATAGGATCATAACACCTACCACTTGGGCTGTCGTACACCAAATTACTCCAGAATTGCTTCAGCAGCGTTTGGGCGGTCTCAACAGTGCCTATTATTTGATCAACCTTATCGCTGCACTCATGACCGGACTTATCGCATACTTACTGATGAGGAAGCGCGCAGAGCGTGAAAAGCTCTACGATGCAATCGAGGACAAAAACCGAGTACTGCTTGAAAGTAAGAAAGCCATCGAGTCGGGATACCAGGAGGTAAAACGGGTGAACAATACCCTCAAGGTGCGCAACCAGCAGTTAAAGGATTTTAATTATCTGGTTTCCCACAATCTCCGGGCGCCCGTCACAAGTATGTCTGCACTGGTGGATATGCTCGAGGAGAGCGACGACGAAGCAGAAACAAAAACCCTACTGCCCAAGCTTGTTCAGGTTTCCAGCAATATCATAAGTCTTACGGACGATATTACAACTTATGTTTCCATTCTCGACGAGGACAATGAGACTTTAGAGCCTATAAATATCAAGCAGATGATCGAGACGGTCCAGTATGATTTTTCTGAAATTTTAATCCCCAGTGACTTTGAGATTAGGTACGATTTAAAATCATGGAAAATAATTGACTTCTCAAAATTTTATTTAAACAGTATTTTGCGTAACTTCATCTCTAATGCCATTAAGTACAGAAAGACCGGCGGTGCATCCTATATGCTTTTTGAGACGGCTTGGGAAGATGGGCGCAAGGTTCTTTACGTGCGGGACAACGGGTTGGGTATAGATATGGAAAGAAACAGGGAGAACCTCTTTAAGCTGCACAAGAGATTTCATAGGGGTTTTTCCGGTAAGGGTATGGGCCTCTTCCTGATCAAATCGCATTTGAATGCCCTAGGTGCCCAGATCGAAGCGAGCAGTACTGTTGATGAGGGAACCTCGTTCAAAATAATTTTCAGATGACAGAGAAAAGCTCAAACATAGTACTTGTTGATGATGATGAGGTTTACCTTTTTATTGCGACCAAAATTTTAAAACTCCTGTCAAAAAAATTGAGCGTACAGACTTTTACAGATGGAGAACGCGCAATGGATTTTATTAAAAGAAAGGCAGGCGTTCCAGACCCATTGCCCGAAGTCATTTTGCTCGATATCAATATGCCCTATATGGACGGTTGGGGCTTTCTTAGGGAATTTCAGAAACTGAGGCCAAACATTACTAAAGAAGTACAGATTTATTTGGTCACCTCATCAGAAAACCCTGATGAAAAGCGTCGTGCTGATGAGTTTGGCTTACTTACCGGATATATCGTCAAGCCCATTTCAAAAAACAAGTTGAAGTCCATATTGACCGAAGTTTATGACGAAAACTTTGACAGTATCAAATAACCTCCAGAATTTCAATTTCTTTCTGGCGGAAGGTAATTCGTTCTCCTTTTTTGGTGCCTAAAAGTATTTTACCAATGGGTGAAGCGGTTGATATACAGAATACCGATTTTTTTTCGACTTCCAAGGCACCCAGGCCAATACCCAAAAAGTAGTTGCCGTTGCTAGTGCACACTAAACTTCCCAAACCTGCAACTCCTTCTTCCTTAGACTGTAATCTTTCAAGAAGTTTACGCTGATCTTCGGCAAGCCTAATCTGCCGCTCCACGTTATTCATTTCTGCCTGAATCATCTCCCGGCCGGTTTCATACTTGTCACCCATACTGCTTTTGGTGTCGCTGTCGCGCGACTCTATCAAATCATCCAGGTTTCCATTTAATTTTTTCAGTCGTACTTCGATCAGCATCTTTAGTGTTAAGATGATCTGTTGCTTAAATGCTGAAAGATCTTTGATAGGTTTCATAACACGTAAATATAGTAATGCCCAGATTCAGAATCTTTTAAATCAAGATTTAGGACGGAATGGTTATAAATATTTGATTGAAGGTGTAGTGTTTAAGAACGTAAATGCCCTGAAAAACGTAAGCTTACCACAGTACCTTTACCCAAGATACTGTTCACCGAAATTTTTCCGTTGTGCAATAACATAATTTGTTTACAAAGTGCGAGGCCGATACCGCTACCGTTTTTTTTAGTGCTGAAAAAGGGCACAAATATGGTCTCGATAATATCTTCGGGAATGCCCTCGCCATTATCAGCAACCTCAATGACCACTTCATTCTGTATGGTTTTGACAGCCGTGATGCTAATTTCGGGTTCAGATTTTACAAAACAGGCGTCCTTGGCGTTTAGCAACAGGTTGATCATCACCTGCTCAATAAGGTAATTGTCGATACTTACCGTAAGACCGGGCGGCTCGATCTGTGATAGAAATGTTATATTTTCAGTTTCCAAAGTGGGCCGCATCAGCAGGTCAAGACTTTTGAAAAGGGATGCTATCTTGACCGGGCTTCGGTTAATGTGGGTTACTTTATTAAGGCTTCGGTAGGTTTTGGCAAATTTCAAGAGGCCCTCGCTGCGTTTCCGTATGGTATCGGTGGCATCTTTAAAGTCACCAAAGTCAATGGGATTTTCGGTTGGGTTTTCCGCGGATGCGTGCAACTGATGCTGCATGGTTTCCGCCAGGGAAGAAATTGGGGCGATGCTGTTCATAATTTCGTGAGTCATCACGCTCAGCAGTTTTTTCCAGGCTTCGCTCTCATTTTTGTCTAAAGTTTCGTCAATATTTTGAAGCACGATGAGTTTAAACGAACCGTCTTCTACGTTAAAAACCGTATCTGATACCAGCATCTTCAGGTTCTGGGAGCGTATTTGCACGCTAATGGTATTGGCCTGTTGATGGTAGGTCTCAAAAAGGTCATGATAGAGTTGCTTTCGCCTTGAGGCAACAAAACTGACATTCTTAAACGCCGGAAAATCCAGCAGGTCACAGAAACTGTCGTTGGACCAAAGCACCTTACCGCTGTTGAGGTCATAAGCGATGATGCCCACATCTACCATCTGAAGAATTTTCTGCAAATAGGTAAACTGAATTTCCTTGTCAGAATTGATTTCGCGAAACGTCCTGTTGATCAAATTAAATCCCGCATGCAATTGTTTTATATCCTGCGGCCCATGTTTTTCTGAAAATGTACGTGAGAAATCACGATATTTTACCGCTTCAAAATAATCATCCATCTCCTGAAATCGGCGGGTGGCGTAACGGTACATGCGGTAGGTCTGGATAATTGACAGAACTGCGGCGCCTAGAATCCAGTAGGTTTCTTGGGCAACGATGCCAAAAGCAAGCACCGTGAGGGTCCCCGCAAGCACCAAAACCTGAATTAACAGGACGACGACAAACCGTTTATATATCATATTTATCGAGTCTGCGGTAAAGCGCCGTACGTGTAATCCCGAGTTCCTTGGCTGATTTTGAAATATTCCCCTTGTTCTTTTCGATCACGTTGAGAATGGTGGTTTTTTCCAAAGCATCGAGATTGGTAATCGCATTGGTTCCCGATTTTGCGGTATTCTCCAGAGCGCTGTTTTCAATGGGGGAAAAAATCAGGTTTTCTGCATCGAGTATGGTGTCGTCAGCCATGATCACCGCACGTTCCAGGGCATATTGCAATTCACGTACATTACCCGGAAAAGGGTGTTTCATCAATTTTTCTTCAAAAGCTTTCGTTAGCGAAAACGGCTCTTTCCCATATTTTTCTGCGTATGTTGTCGTGAAATATTTCGCTAAAAGCAAAAGATCGTCGTCCCTATCACGAAGCGGTGGCACGTTCATCTCCACGGTATTGATACGATAGATGAGGTCTTTTCTAAACTTGTTTTCATCAGCCAGATTGGCCAGGCCCACATTGGTGGCACAGATCAAGCGGATGTCAATGGGGATGGGCGAGTTGCTGCCCAGGGGCGTGACCACCCGGTTCTGCAAAACCGTGAGCAAGCGGGCTTGTTGCCGCAAAGATATATTGCCGATCTCATCTAAAAACAAGGTTCCCCCATTGGCACTTTCAAACCGGCCCTCACGATCTGTCCGGGCATCGGTAAAGGCTCCCTTTTTATACCCGAAAAGCTCACTTTCAAAAAGGCTTTCGGTGAGCGCGCCCACATCTACTTTTACAAAAGGCTTGTTTTTCCGGGCAGATTGTTGGTGGATGGCCTTGGCGAGCAGGTCTTTTCCCGTACCGTTTTCGCCTAAAATCAAGACATTGGCATCGGTTGGGGCAATCTTGGCAATTTTGGTAAAAACCGCTTGCATCGCCTCGCTTTCGCCCACAATTTGTTGACCATCTGCTTGAAGTCCGGCGCTTGGCATGGTTACCGTTTTTTTCTTTTCGAGACAGTTTTTTATGGCGTCGATGAGCTTTTCATTTTTCCAAGGCTTGACGATGAAGTCGCAGGCGCCCTGTTTTAGCGAGCGTACGGCCAGATCGATATCTGCATAAGCCGTGATCAGGATAACGTCTGGTGGTGCCGGTTGCCCGTTGATTTTATTCAGCCAAAAAATACCCTCATTACCAGTATTTACGTGGCTGTCAAAATTCATATCGAGGATTACGAGGTCAAACTTTTCCCGCTGCAGCAGTGAGGTCAGCTGATTGGGATTTTCTTCGGTGACCACTGTATTTGCCAAAGGTTTAAGCATCAGCTTGAGTGCGATGAGCACATCGGCGTCGTCATCAACGATAAGGATTTTTGCATTTTTTAGGAGCATAACACAATATTAACGATTTTCTGTATGTCAAGTTTTGCCTTTCGGCGAAAGCCAAACTTTCTTTTTTAAAGTCTGGTCCTTTTCTATCTATCGGAGTGATACCCCTGTACGAAACCGAACACCAAGTGTATCAAAACCGAACACTCTTTTTAAAACGAATGATTTTAAAAACCTATAAATCAGTAATTTAAAGTTATGGCACACTGTTCCCTTTAATCTTGATGAAAATGAAACGTACTGATGGATATCCCGATTGAAAAGAAAAAATACACAACCAAAAAAATACTTATCGTTGCCGGAATTGTTGCAGTGGTGGCGCTGATCGTTTTTGTGATAACGTCAAGCACGGGAAGTTCTAAACTGAACGTACAACGTGAACGTCTTGCGATCAGTACGGCCGAAGAGGGGATTTTTCAAGAAAATATTCCGGTGAATGGCGTGGTGCTTCCTATCACGACCATATATCTCGATGCCTTGGAAGGCGGTCGCGTAGAAGAAAAATTTGTCGAAGACGGTGCGATCATGAAAAAAGGCGAGCCCATTTTAAGACTCTCCAATACAGACCTGGAACTTACGCTTGTGAATCAGGAAACTTCAGTGTACAACCTGTTGACGCAAATGCAGATTTCACAGAACCAAGCGCGACAGAATACCATAAACCGCCTCAATCAAATGACCGATGTGGAAAACGGTTATGTGGAAGCCAGACGGGTGTATGAGATGAATAAAAATCTGTATGAAAAAGGTGTCATCGCGCGTCAGGATTTTGAGCAGTCCAAGAATAATTTTGATTATCAAAAAGAGCGATTGGCGCTGGCCAAGGAAGTTCTTGCCCAAGACAGTATCTCCTCCCGGTTGGAAATGAGTCAAGCCCAAAGTTCGTATGCCCGTACCCAAAGTGCCCTGGAACTGATGCGCAAAAAGGTGGGAGACCTTGTCGTTCGTGCTCCGGTAGATGGTCAGCTTACCTCATTGGATGCCGAAATAGGAGAAAGCAAAAACAAAGGCGAACGTTTGGGGCAAATTGATGTGCTGAGCGGCTTCAAAGTGCGCGTGGATGTTGATGAGCATTATATTTCCAGAATTTATTCCGGGCAGCAGGGCACCTTTAACTTCGACGGAAAAGAATATGTGCTGACCATTAGAAAGGTATATACGCAAGTGAATAACGGCCGCTTTCAGGTGGATATGGAATTTGAAGGTGAAACCCCAGAAGGTATTCGTCGTGGGCAAACGTTGCAAATTCGTGTAGCGCTCAGTCAAGAAAAGCAGGCTGTGATGATACCTAAAGGCGGCTTTTTTCAAGAAACCGGTGGCAACTGGATTTTTAAGTTGAGTGAAGATGGGAATACGGCGTACCGGGTAGATATCTCGCTAGGCAGCCAAAACACCAGCAATTATGAAGTGCTGCAAGGCTTAAAGCCAGGGGATAAAGTAATCACCAGTAGCTATGACAATTATGGGGATATAGAAGAGCTGGTTCTTAAATGAATCCCCCTAGCCCCCAAAGGGGGAATCTGAAAATCTCTGACCTGCAAGCTATGAGCATTGCGCGAGCGATCCTTGTAGGTCTTAAAATAAATCAATCAAATCAACAAATTAAACAATTATGATCACAATCATCATCGAAGTAATCACCGCAGTGTTTCAATCATTCTGAAAACAACTGTACAGTTTATATTCATTTCAAAGAAAGCCGACAAATCATGATTAAAATCACCGACCTAGAAAAATACTACGCTACCGAAGAGGTACAAACTATTGCCCTTAACAAACTTTCCTTTCAGGTTCAGGAAGGGGAATTTGTGGCAGTGATGGGGCCTTCCGGTTGTGGGAAGTCCACCTTGTTAAATATTCTGGGCTTGCTCGATGACCCGGACGGTGGCAGTTTCATTTTCAATGGTATTGAAGTAGCTGGCTTTAACGAACGCAAAAGAGCTGATTTGCGCAAGCACAATATTGGTTTTGTATTTCAAAGCTTTAACCTTATTGATGAGCTTACTGTTTTCGAAAACGTAGAGCTTCCGTTGATCTACACGGGTGTAAAAGCTGCCGACCGCGAGAAACGCGTACACGAAGTACTTGAGAAAATGCAGATCATGCACCGCCGGAAGCATTTTCCGCAGCAATTATCAGGTGGTCAGCAGCAGCGTGTAGCCGTTGCCCGCGCTGTGGTCAACAAACCAAAATTGATCCTGGCCGATGAGCCCACCGGTAATCTGGACAGCAGCAACGGGAACGAGGTGATGGATTTACTTACGGAACTCAACGCCGCAGGAACTACCATCATTATGGTAACCCACAGTGAGCACGATGCCAAATACAGCCACCGCATTATACGTATGCTCGATGGCCAGAAGGTTACTGAAAATATACTTTCAGAATACAAGCGCATTCCTGAAACAGAACTGGATTCTTCAGCCACGGCCGGAGCGAAGTAGCCCGCTCTGCCCGGTGAGCATCCCTGCCTTTGGCGCAGGCAGTACACCCAGTGAGTGAGAAAAAAGATTGAGGAGAACAAGAACAGCAATAAAAATGATAAACAACCATGCTCAGAAACTATTTTAAGATTGGCATAAGACATCTGTTGAAGAACAGGTCATTTTCGCTCCTAAATATATTTGGGCTTGCCCTGGGCTTGGCGGCCTTTATCGTGATCTCGCTATATGTAAATTATGAAAAAAGCTACGATACTTTTGACGGTTCTGAAAATGTATATCGGGTGTACATGGATTATCTGGAAGGCAATCGGTTTGTTCCCGGAGATGCCCAAACCTATAATCTTAGCGGACCTACTTTAAAAAATGAGTTTCCCGAAATTGAGGAACAAGTCAGGCTGTATCGTTTGGAGAAAGTCACTTTTACCCATGGGGAAAAGGTTATTGAGCAGCCCAACGGTTCCTTGACAGACCCTACTTTTTTCGACATTTTCAATTTAAAAGTGATTAAGGGTTCGCAAAGCGATTTCAATAAACCAAACACCATTATTCTTACGCGTTCTTTATCCAAAAAGATCTTTGGAAACGAAAACCCTATCGGTCAGACATTGTCTGTTTTTTACGGAAGCGAGGGTTTAATGGAAGTGGTTGCCGTTATTGAAGATATTCCTGAAAATACCCATATGCGGATGAATTTCCTGATTTCTTTTGAAACTATGAAAACTTGGGGAGCCGTGTCAGGACAGGCGGAACCCAACTGGAACCAGAACAATTTTTTTACTTATTTAAAAGTTCCCAAAAATGCAGATGCCGAAGCTTTACGGGCAAAGATAACAGCTAGCGATTTTGAGGAAGATCCGGATGAGCGGCACAATATAGAGCCTATTTCAGAGATACATTTATATTCAGACAAGCCTTATGAGGCAGAAGCAAACGGAAGCATCGAGCGTGTTCGGTTTCTTTCTGCAATAGCCTTTGCAATCCTTATTTTGTCATGGTTGAACTACATCAACCTGGCCACTGCAAAATCACTGGAGCGTTCCCGGGAAGTGGGCGTGAGGAAGGTTGCCGGTGCAAACCGCAGCCAGTTGGTGCTTCAATCCCTTACCGAATCACTGGTGCTGAATGTCCTTGCTTTTCTTCTGGCAATTGTACTGGTTTATCTTCTGCTACCGGTCTTTAACGGTTTCGTGGGCAAACCGCTACAATTTGACTTTATGGATTTGTCTGGGCTAATTTCCATATTTGGATTTATCCTGATCGGTACTCTTTTGGCCGGGCTGTATCCTGCTTTTGTTATCAGTGGTTTTGCCCCGGTCAAAGCGTTAAAGGGCAAAGTACAGGTAAACCGCAGCAGCATTGGGATACGTAAGGGCCTGATCACCTTGCAGTTTTTTGCCACCGCCGTCTTGGTCATCGGGACCTTGGTCGTGGGTGAACAATTGCATTTTCTCAGGGAACAGCCCATAGGTGTTGACCTTGCTCAAGTAGTGGCGATCAAAGGCGAGATCCTCGAAACGCAACCAGACTCCTTAACGCAACAAAAATTTAAAACCTTGGAAGGAGAACTTAACCAACTGCCTTTTGTGGATGCAATTTCCCGATCCAGCACCTATCCCGGTGATGGCTATGACAATCTTTCTTCTACCGTGGGTATCACGGGGCCTAATGGAGAGACTGATGAACGCCAATTGTTCTACATCTACAGCGCAACTCCAGATTACTTTAAAACCTTAAACCTTCACTTTGCTGCTGGCGGCGCTTTCTTGCCAAATGAGGAAAACATCGTGATGAACGAGACTTTCTCCAGGCAAATGGGTTTTGCAAATCCCGAAGAAATTGTAGGTAAAACGGTCAAGTTTTGGGGCAGGGACTGGAAGGTTTCCGGGGTTGTTGAAGATTATCACCATTTTGGACTGAAGGACAAAATTGCCCCTTTGATCGTGTGTCAGGTTTTTGGAATGGAAAATCTTTTGGTCAAAATAAACAATAGTGAAAATTCTACTGTGGGTATAGCAAACAGCCTCGCAGTGATACAGAAGAAATGGAAAGCTATTTTTCCGCAGAGCACCTTGGACTACACTTTTCTCGACCAGAAATTTGGTGCTCAGTACGAAGAGGATAGAAAATTTGGTATTGCTTTTCAGATTTTTACGGGGCTTGCCATTTTTATTGCAGCACTGGGTCTTTTTGGCCTCTCCTCATATACTATTTTAAAACGCCGAAAGGAAATCGGAATACGAAAAGTAAGTGGAGCTTCGGTACTGCAAATTCTGACCTTACTGAATAAAGATTTTTTAAAATGGGTGTGCGTCGCTTTTGTTTTTGCAGCGCCCGTAGGTTGGTACTTGATGACCTCCTGGTTAAATGGGTTTGCCTATAAGACGATGATCAGTTGGTGGGTGTATGCCATCTCTGGTGCTGCCCTTTTAATTACGGCTATTCTGGCGGTTAGTTTTCAGGCAATTAAAGCAGCGGTTGCCAATCCGGTGAAATCTTTGAGAACGGAGTGACCCTTTCTGTCCGCTGGGCATCCCTGCCTATGACGGCTGGCTGGTCTCCCAGAGGGAGAGAAGGAGTTTATGCTTAAAGAATAATGATAGAAAATAAAATACTGATCAACCATGCTTAAAAATTATTTCAAAATCGCCTGGCGGAATTTGAGAGCAGATTTCACATTTTCTGCGATAAATATCTTGGGCCTTTCAATTGGTCTGGCCATAACACTTTTGTTGTTTCTATTTGTGGTTCACGAGCATAGTTTTGATTCCATGCACAACAAGGCAGCACGTACTTTTAGGGTTTTGGTCAAAACTGGAGATAGCTTTGAGAATCAGGTCTGGGCAAGTGCACCGGCTATGGTGGCACCTACAGCAGCTTCTGAAATTCCTCAAGTGGAAACAGCAGTACGGTTGTTGCACCACAACTTTGGGCAAACGGCATATTTTAATGTTGAAGAAAAAGAACTCACCGAAGAAAACCTGTACTGGTCCGATCCTGAAATTTTTGATGTTTTTGATTTTCAATTTATAAAAGGAGTGCCTGACGAAGCCCTGATCAGGCCCAATACAGTCGTTCTTTCAGAAAGTACGGCACTTCGCTATTACGGCAATCTCAATGTCCTTGGGAGGTTGATAAAAGTTGATAGTGACCTTGAACTTGAAGTAACCGGAATATATAAAGATCTTCCCAATAACAGTTCATTGAATTGTAATCTGATCGCTTCGCTGCTCTCCAGTAATTTTTATAAAAACCCAAGTTGGAGCAATGCCAGTCTCGAAACGTTTCTGGTGCTGGAAAAAGAGGTGAAAGCTGATTTTATAGTGTCTCAAATGCAAGCCATGCTGGACGAAAATATTCCAAAAGACAACCAGTGGTATGCGTTGGATCTTCAGCCGCTGTCCAAAATCCATTTATATTCTGATGGTATTACACACGGGTACAGCGCCCGCTTAGGTTCAATAGCCCAGGTACGCAGTTTGACCCTTTTGGCCTTTTTAATATTGATCATCGCCTGTATCAATTATATGAACCTGATGACAGCGCGCTCGCAAAAACGTGGCAAGGAAGTAGGGATCAATAAAACGCTGGGGGCATCATCAAAGGATTTGATTCTTCGTTTTTATACCGAAACCGGAGTTATCACGGCGATTTCAATCGCCTTAGCCTTATTGATTGGTGTTTTGGCCATTCCGTATTTCAATGAAATTGCTGGTAAGAATATCCCGGTTGAATCGGTATTCTCGCTAAGTGTCCTGGGTGCTTTGGTATTGATTTGGGTATTGACAACCTTGATCGCAGGTTCTTACCCTGCCCTGCACCTTACCCGATATTCTCCTTTGCGTGTGATGCAGCCTATGGCAGGAAGTAACAGTAACGCTTCTGCCGTGCGCAAGGGGTTGGTGGTACTGCAGTTTGCAGCTTCCGTTGTTCTTATTATAGGTGTTTTAGTGATCAATAGGCAACTGGATTTTGTTCAGAATCAGTATTTAGGGTACAAACCAGAAAACGTGCTTGCCATTTCTACTTCCGGCGTAGCCGAAAGCGGTAAAGTTGAAAGTTATATAAACGCACTAAAAAAGCTACCTGCCGTTAAGGGCATTTCAGGGGCACAGGGCTTTCCCGGCCGAAGGGTGAGCGGTAGGGTTTTGCTAAAAGACCTGACAGACCAGACCGGGATCAGTTTACAAACCAACCGCGTTGACCCTGAAGTATTGGAGGTACTCAAATTAAATATTCTCGCTGGAAGGAGTTTGCCAAGTGTAAAGCAAGAAGGCGATACCCTGATAGAAGTGGTTCTTAATAAGAAAGCGGTAGAATATCTTGGTTTCACTCCGGAAGAAGCAATTGGGCAGAACGCAATGGCACAACTGGGACAGGAATCACGCATCGTTGGAGTGGTTGAAGATTTTAACTATGCCTCGCTTCGCGAGCCCATTGGAGCTTATGCATTTCACAATGCCGATAGGGAACGTAAAAATTTTGTGTTGATCCGCGTCAGCACACAAAATTTAGCTAATACGCTAAAAGCACTGGAAAATACCTTTAAAGAAATGATTCCCGAGGCTGCTTTTGATTATACGTTTTTAGATCAGGACTTAGAACAGCTTTATGCCGAAGATCAGAAAACTGCCCGCGTAGGCTTAGTATTTTCTATTCTCGCCATTTTTGTGGCCTGTCTTGGTCTTTTTGGCCTTGCCGCATTTACGGCAGAACAGCGCAAAAAAGAAATAGGTGTGCGAAAGGTTCTTGGCGCAAGCGTTCTGGGTATCACCCGCTTGCTTTCTTCGGAATTTATAAAACTTGTACTTGCCGCTTTGGTCATAGCCTTTCCAGTCGCGTATTACTTTATGAATACCTGGTTGATGGATTATGCTTATAGAATTGAAATAGGCTGGAGCGTTTTTATCATTTCAGGAATGATTTCTTTAGCTATCGCGGTTATTACGGTGAGCTTTCAAGCCATCAAGGCTGCCATTGCCAATCCTGTAAAATCTTTGAGAACGGAGTGACCCTCTGGCCCCCTAACCCCTAAAGGGGGAATGAATAGTGATAAAAATAACAATAGTAATAACAACAGATCATGCTTAGAAACTATATCAAAATTGCCTGGCGGAACATCTGGAAAAACAAGCTTTTTTCGGCCATAAATATCATAAGTCTGGCTATTGGGTTAAGTGCCTCTTTTGTCATCGGCTTGATGGTGTATTATGATTTTACCTTTGATAAATTCCATAAGGACGGAGATCGCATTTATAGGGTTGTGCCTCAATTTATCGGTCTGGAGGGAACAAGCTACTTCAATGGAGTCAATGCAGTTTTGGCAGATGCTTTAAAAACTGAGGTGACCGGACTTGAAAGTGTAAGTGCTTTTTTTACCTACAAGCCCTTAAAGGTAGAAACCGAAACCCGTGATGAGGTATTTAAAGACCCCAATTCTGTAATTTTCGCTGACAGCAGTTATTTTGATGTGATTGATTATGAATGGATAGCTGGATTTAAGGCAACAAGCTTGCAGCAACCCAACGAAGTGGTACTCACGGAGCAACGTGCCCATAAGTATTTTCCAAATATCTCACCGGAAAATATTATTGGCAAAAGTTTAATTTATAACGACTCCTTGCCCGCCAAAATAACCGGGATTGTAGCCAATTTTAAAGAGCGTACCGACCTTGTTTTTGAGGAGTTTATTTCCCTGCCTACGGCTGTTCAGTCATCAATAAAATCTTCGGTTACCAATACGAGCTGGGGCAGTTACAATTCCAATTCGCAAGTATTGCTTAAACGTCAACCGGGAACAGCGATAAGCAGCATTCAAAAACAGCTGGATCAACTGAGTAAAAGTCACACAGTTCCAGAGAAACTTGAGGCTGGGGAATGGACGCGTTTTTACCCGCAGCCCCTCGAAGAACTTCATTTTGACACGCGATACGGAACCTTTGATTACAATACACCCCAGGCGAGTAAAAAGGTGCTGAGGAACTTGGGCATTGTTGCCATATTCCTCTTGTTGTTGGGCAGTATAAACTTTGTAAATCTTACAACAGCCCAGGCAACACAACGTGCCCGTGAGATAGGGATACGTAAAACGCTGGGGAGTTCTAGAAGGCAACTGATTTTTCAGTTCTTGGGAGAGACTTTTTTGCTGACCGTTTTTGCCGGGATTCTATCAATGCTCTTGGCCTTTTTGTTACTTAGGGTTTTTGCAGAATTTATTCCTTCTGGTCTGTCTTTCAGACTTTTCGTAAATCCATTAGTGATAGGCTTTTCGATTTTACTTCTTGTAGTTGTGGCACTGCTGTCTGGTGCGTATCCAGCATTTATACTTTCTGGTTTTAAACCAGTTTCCATATTGAAGAACAAACTATCCGAGCAAAGCGGCAGCGCTAATTTTAGAAAGGGACTTACGGTATTTCAATTTGTAATTGCTCAGATTTTTATAATAGGGACCTTACTTGTGGGTAAGCAAGTTCATTTTTTGATGAACAAGGAAATAGGAGTTCGCATTGATGACATTGCATATCTCCAGATCCCCTGGAATGACGATTCGATGAACAAAAAAGAGCGGTTTAAAAATAAGCTAGAAACCATGCCAGAGCTTTCAACAATCAGTCTGGGAGGTGCACCCCCGGCATCACTGTACATCAATTCTACAGTGGTTGATTTTGTTAGAGACGGGGAGACTATTGAAGTGGTTCAGGAACAACGTTTTGGCGATGCCGATTATTTTGACCTGTACGGGCTACAACTTTTGGCCGGGCGCAAGCCGTTAAACGACACGATCAAAGAATTTGTAATCAATGAAACCATGCTTCACGTATTGGGATTTAAGAATCCTGCTGAAGCGGTAGGTGCCCAATTGATGCAGGGTGAGAAGTCATATCCCGTGGTAGGGGTTATGTCAGATTTCAATCAAAAACCGTTGACCTCCGAAATGAAACCTGTGGTTTTTGTGGGTGATATCCATCGAGATTGGTATTCGCAGTTTAACACCATTCATTTTAAAGTTGAACCCAAATCCGGTGATTTATCGGCTACAATTGCCAAAGTTGAAGATGTATGGAAATCCATCTATCCCGACTCCGATTTTAAAATTCTGTTTATGGATGAGACGGTGGCCAATTTTTACAATTCGCAGCGCAGAACAAACTTGCTTCTCAATTGGGCTGCTGGCCTGGCAGTAGCTATTAGTGTTCTGGGCTTGCTAGCATTGGTTGTATTCACAACAGAGCGCCGTGTCAAAGAGATAGGCATACGTAAGGTACTGGGTGCTTCATTGCTGGAACTTCAGGTGTTGTTGTGTAAAGATTTTATAAAACTTATAGGAATTGCCTTTCTGATTGCAATCCCGTTGGCGTATTGGAGGGTAACCATTTGGCTGGAAGATTTCCCATATAAAACAGAGATGAGCTGGTGGATTTTTGCCCTGAGCGGTACTGGAATGTTTGTTTTGGCACTAGCGATCATAAGCTTTAAAACCTTAAGGACTGCTCGTGCAAACCCTGTAAAGTCCTTAAGAACCGAATAACAAGAATACCAATAAGAATCAACCATGTTCAGAAACTATATCAAAATCGCCTGGCGGAATTTATGGAAGGACAAGACATTTACCTTTCTGAACCTTTTAGGTTTAAGTGCAGCTTTTGCCGTAGCCGTCCTTTTGGGAATGTATGCTTTCTTCGAACTATCGTACGATGGTTTTCATGAGAATAAGGCTTCGTTGTATCAGGTCTATTCAACCGAACAAACGCCAGCAGGTATTAAGGCGAGCGAACCGAAGTCAGTTCCCTTCGCACCTGCGCTACAGGAAGAAGTGCCGGGTGTGGCTCAAATTTCGCGTTACAATAGCAAGGGCGTTTTGGTCATTGCAGGGGATAAAGAATTGTATTTGAGCGCTGCTTATATTGATCCTGATTTCTTCTCCATGTTCAGTTTTCCGATCCTCAAAGGAAAACAGGAAACTCCAACAGCCGATAAAAGTTCGGTAAGTATCACCGAACATGCCGCCATTAGAATCTTTGGGTCCCAGGATGTGTTGGGAAAAACATTCCGTGTAATTTCCGAAGGCGATGAACAATTGTTTAAGGTTTCGGCATTGGTAGAGGATTTCCCCGAACAAAGCAGTTTGAAGTTTGACTTGGCTTTAGATTTTAGCAATCAGGCGCCTTTTTCATATGCAGAGATAAAGGATGACTGGAGCAAAGAGAATCACGAAGTTTATGTACGACTGGAGAAAGGCGTGACGGCAGAACAGTTTGAAAAGGCAACCCAGCCATTTACCCAACTGCATTATCAGGAAGAAATGGATGCTGCCAAGCGTGATGGCGCGCAACCTGATGAAAATGGATTTTTCAAACAAATACGACTGCTTCCGTTTAAAGATGTATCCTATGCCAATTTTGACACAGGGGTTGCACGCGTAGAAAAGACCCTGCCCTATCTGGTCTTGGGAGTTGGCTTTCTCATAATCTTTATCGCTTGTGTAAATTTCATCAATATGAGCATTGCTAAAAGTGCTGAGCGTTTGCGGGAGATCGGGATGCGCAAAACCTTGGGTGCAGGCAAAGGTCAGCTGTTTTTTCAATTTTGGGGAGAAAGTGTTTTTATATTCCTTGGAGCGGCTATTTTGGGAGGTCTGCTGGCCTTTGCATTGGCTGATTCGTTCAAGACCTTGTTTTCCACACGAGCCAGTTTTGAAACGCTTTTTTCATTTGAAATAACATTTGGATTTATAATAGCATTTATTCTAATAACATTGATCGCGGGAGGATATCCGGCCTCGTTGCTTACCAAACTAGGGACACTTCAGGCTTTAAAGGGAAAACTTGATCTTAGGAGCAAAAACAGGGTTCGGGATGTGCTGATGGTGATTCAGTTTGGGATTGCGATTTTATTGATTAGCGGAACGTTTGTCCTTTGGCAGCAAATCGATTTTATGCGAAATAAGGATCTGGGCTATAATAAAGAACAGGTGATATCACTTCCGCTCAACGGAAAAAGGTCTGATGCCGAGGTGATGCGGCTGTTGAGGGATAAATTACAGAGTAGGCCTGAGATTCTTAATGTCACCGCCGCAAACAACATTCTGGGTTTGGGAAAAGATGGTAGCAGCATGACCAGCCAGATAGGATTTGAATTTCAGGGACGTGGGGTAACCAGCCATATGCTCATGGTTGATTACGACTATCCTGAAACTTTGGATATGAATCTGGTTGCCGGCCGTTCTTTTGAACGAGGCTTCGCATCAGACAGTTCTGCGGTGCTTATCAATGAGCAAATGGCAGCCCAGTTTCAAACAGAAAACCCTTTGGAAACTCGCTTTTATCTGGATGACAGTATCAGCTTTCAGGTGATAGGAGTGCTAAAAGATTATAACTTTCAAAATCTGAATACTACCGTAGAACCGTTGATGCTGTTTCTCAAACCGAATTGGAATATGCATTACGCCTACATTAAAGTAGCTCCCAATCAGGCGGCTAATGCATTGACCCTTCTTGAAGATGTTTGGAAGGAAATAGAACCCAATGCCAATTTTTTGGGTTCGTTTCTTGACGAAAATGTTGACCGCACATTTAAGTCCGAAAAAAAGATGGCAACCATGATAACCAGCGGTTCTATCTTGGCAATTGTACTAAGCTGTATCGGTTTATTCGCGATCTCTGTATTGGTGGTCAAGCAGAGGACTAAGGAAATTGGCGTGAGGAAGGTAGTTGGTGCCTCGGTGATGAACCTTATGGTATTGCTGGTAAAGGATTTTGTGGTTTTGGTACTAGTTGCCTTTTTAGTCGCTGCACCATTGGCCTATTATTTCACCTCCCAGTGGCTTCAAGATTATCCATATCGCACACAATTAAATGTTACCATTTTTATTGCTGCTGGTTTGATTGCAGTGATTATAGCCGTGCTCACCATTGGTTTAAAAACGTTGCAAGCGGCCAGGCAGAATCCCGTAAACAGTCTAAGGACGGAATAATGCCCTTGACACTCGCAGGGGAAATATAAAATCAATCCTAAAACACAAAGTTATGATCAAACACTATTTAGTTGCAGCATTTAGAAGCTTGAAGGTCAATAGGATTTTCACCGGATTGAACTTTGTGAGTTTGGTAGGTGGTCTATTGGTGATGTATGTCGCCGTCGGCTATTTACGATTTGAGTTTGGGTACGATAAATTCCACAAAAATTCTGAACAAATCTACCGCGTGGCCCGTACCCTTAGAGCACAGGATTATGCAGTGATCGGTTTTCAGGATTGGAACAGCACCAGTGCCAGAGATCAAACGGCACAGGCTCAACAGATAGAAGAGATTCCCGGTGTGGAAGCTGCTGTGCAGTTTATGATTTCACCCGCTTCAGAATTTGTTGAGACTGAAAATAATAAGATCGTACAGGATAAGATTTTGACCACCAATACGCCTGAGGCATTCGCCAATGTTTTTTCGTGGCAACTGCAGTACGGAAGCTTTATCACTTTCGCCGAAAGGCAAAACAGCATCATCCTCACCCAATCTACCGCCGAAACCCTTTTTGGTACTGAAAATCCGGGAAATGCCATCAACAAATCAATCAACATTGGTTCCGAAAATTATGCGGTGGCGGCAATTATTAAAGATGTTCCCGGCAATTCGCATTTTGATTTCAACATAGCCCTGAACAAAGAACAAATTGACTATTGGGGCACTCATATGTATTTGCAACTAGCCCAAAACAGTGATCCAAAAGCGGTCGAGCAGCGGTACAATGAGGCTATTCTGGACATCAATACGTCGCTGGGTGAAAGCGAAATTTACAAGGGTCATTTCTTCCAGCCCATTACGGATATTCATTTAAAATCAAATCTGCTCTATGAATTGAAGCAGCCCGGAAATTATCAATACTGTCTGCTCATTGGTGGATTTGCCCTTTTTATCCTGATCATCACGCTATTTAACTATACAAATTTCACGCTTGCGATCAAAACCAAGCAAGCCAAAACGATTGGCGTACGCAAGGCGCTTGGGGCGAGTGAGCAGTCCATTGCCACACAGTTTGTGATAGAGGGTGTGCTTTTGGCCATTATCGCAATTCCGGTTGTGGTAATGCTGATTTCAGTGGTTGTGCCATCCTTTAACCAACTTATGGACACACAGGTCAATACGTTTCCGTTGGCTTCTGTGGAATTGATGGGACTCTTAATTGTTTTGGCGATGCTGCTCGGCCTGATCGCAAGTGCGCTTCCTGCACTTTATCTGTCCAAACAGGATACGCTGAATTTATTCCGTGAAAAGTTGAAGAACAAAGGGTTTGAGCAGTTTTCGGTACGAAAATATTTAGTGGTCAGTCAATTTGTAATAATGATCGGTGTGACGTCGATTTCTTACTTTGTTTACAAACAGGTCGCATTTATTGAAAACAAGGATTTGGGTTTTCGCAAAAGTGGAATTGTCTATACCAACTCTTCCGAAGAAAATCTCGATGTTTTTCAACAGAAAATCTCTCAAATACCCGGAGTCGAAATTGTGGGCAACGGTTCTGCCTTAGGCATCGAAACCTTCAATCAAGAAACCTACAAACTGGAAGGTGAAGAGACCATATTTGACGATGCCAACCGAATCTATCTCGATTATAAGGCACTGAAAGCTTACGGAATTAAAACCACCCTGAATCAAGACGGCCGTTCTCTTGTAACTGATGCCGCTCAACCGGTACGCACGCTCATCAACATAACGGCGGCAGAAAGGTTTGCAGCTGTTAAAAACATACCCATCAATGCACTCATCGGTACTACGATTATCTCAGAGCCGGAATATCAAAACGAGGATGGAACGATTGGATTTCCATTTATCATTTCCGGGTTTTATGAGGATATCCATTTGTTTTCGCTGCGCGAAAAAATCAAACCCTATTTTATTGTCCTTTCTGAAAATGTGAGGATGTATGGTCAAAGCATTGTAGCCTTTGATCCTTCCCGAACCGCCGAGGTACTTCAGGATATTGCCGCGGTACATAACCAGCTAAACGAGCAGTACCCGCTCGAAATAGAATTTTTGGACGAAAATTTCAGCGAACTTCACCGCAAGGACAAACAAATGGCTCGGTTGATATTCGTGCTCAACGCCATTGCTGTTTTTCTGGCGCTGCTTGGTATTGTGGGCATAACTTTATTGCTCATTGCCGGTCGCACCAAAGAAATAGGGATCAGGAAACTGCTTGGAGCATCGGTGGGAAGTATCTTAAAAATTTCGGTCAAGGAATATGTAGGGTTTGTGGCTGTTGCATTTCTGATCGCTTGGCCCTTGGCTTGGTTTGTAACCCGATCCTGGCTTAATAATTTTGCGTACCAGATAGAAGTGGAGCAACCGGTATTTGCTTTAATAGCCCTATTGACGCTGACTGTTACGGTAGTTTTGGTGGCTGGAGTCTCGTGGCGCGCAGCAGTTTCCAATCCAGTCAATAGTTTGAGAACAGAATAAATTGCAAAAAAATAAAAGAACTATAAAACAAACAGTATGCTGTTACAAATCAAGGATATGTACAAATGGGTCACCACCGGCGGCCGTCGCACTTTTTTGCTCAACGGGTTGAATCTTGATATCGAGGAAGGCGAGTTTATTTCCGTGATGGGGCCGTCGGGCTCGGGGAAATCCACATTGCTCAATGTCATCGGAATGTTGGATGGTTTTGATGAAGGGGAATACCTTTTTATGGATGAACCGGTTCACCAACTGAAGGAAAAAAAGCGCGCCCAGTTATACAAGGAGTACATCGGCTTTGTGTTTCAGGCGTACCATTTAATCGATGAGCTGACGGTATATGAAAACATAGAAACGCCCTTGCTCTACAAAAACGTAAAAAGTTCTGAACGTAAGGCATTGGTATCAGATATGCTCGACCGTTTTAATATTGTGGGCAAAAAAGACCTGTTCCCCACTCAGTTGAGCGGTGGCCAGCAGCAACTTGTGGGCGTGGCCCGCGCACTGATTGGCAAACCCAAGCTCCTGCTGGCAGATGAACCCACCGGAAACCTCAATTCAAAACAAAGCGGGGAAATTATGGAACTGTTTAAGGAACTCAACGAAGATGGTGTGACTATTATTCAGGCGACGCATTCAGAGTCTAATGCGGAGTATGGTTCGCGTATTGTCAATCTTTTAGATGGGGCCAAGGTGCGTGATTAGTGCTTTCGGAATTGCAGCGCTTTGTTGGGATAATCTGTAATTATTCCATCAACGCCCCATTGCAACAGTTCCAGCATATCCTTCCGGCGGTTGACCGTCCACGGGATGACTTTAACACCTTTTGCCTTGATGGCCTGCACCTGGGCTTCGGTCAGCAATTTGTATAGCGGACTGTAAATCTTCGGTTCAAAACCTAGGGCGAGCATATTTTCGGAAAAAGTGCCAAGTTCAGCAAGCGCGGCGAGGGTAACTTTGGGATAGTTTCGGTGGAGGTAGCGCAAGATGCGGTAATCAAAACTTTGAAGTGTAAAGTGCTTATAGTTAATTCTTGAAACTTCTTTTAATACCGCTTCCGCGAAAACTTCCGGGGTGGGATGAAAGCTCCCGTCTGTCGCGGCGTGGCTTTTTAGTTCGATATTGTATTTTACTTCCACTTCGTTTTCATCGGAAAATTTTTCGGCGAAAGCCAAAACATCACGCAACAACGGTTTACAAGCAACCTGCTTTTCCTGATCTGGGTAGTTGGGATGGCCCAAGCTGCCGCAATCGTATTTTTTGATCTCGGCATAATCCATTTGATAGAGATTCTTTCTCTGGTCTTCAGGAATTCTATTTTCATCAGGATCCAGACAGATCTGGGGATTAAAAAAGGACTCATGAGAAACGACGACCTGACCATCCTTGGAAATGACCACATCCATTTCGAGTGTATTTACGCCGAGTTCGAGCGCTTTTTTAAATGCGGGTATGGTATTTTCTGGAGCAAGGCCACGGGTGCCTCGATGGCCTTGTAGATCGAATTGAAATGTGGTTTGTTGCGCCATAACTGAAGGTTTATCCACTTTTTTGATCTTGTATTTACAAGAATTCAAAAGTAAAAGCAAAGTCAGAAAAAGTGTGCGAATTGCCATAACAGAAAGATAGATACACGAAACGGACTTTGTGTTAAGTGGCTGTAAATTTTCTGGGAACTCAGCGGTTTCAGGATTTTCTTTAGAAGCCTGCTAAATTATGCTGAACGTAATGATCAGTATAAACAACAGCCCTAGGCTTACCGCCAGCATCCGTATGGCACGATTTACGAATTTGAACTTGAGTGCCGCGATTTTTGAGTTGATGTAAATCTGCTGGCCCAGTTGGTCAAAGAGTTCGCGTTCGTCCAGGCTTATCTTATAAAAAGTGCTTGAAAATGTTTTGATATCCCCAAACTTGGTGATGACATCTTTAAAGAAAAACACATTCTTATCGAATTTCCCCTCTATGCGCGGCATAAAACAGCGCACACAAAAATAAATGGATGCTGCCGTGGCAAGTACCCACAGCACCAAGGGCAGGTATAACAATACCTGAGTTGACGCAGCTTCCAGAAAAACCTCCAGTTGCTGATAGGTAAAATTGAGTAGGATACCATAAAAAGAAAGGATCAGGCCTGCTTTGATTTCTGACGCCCGGATAAGGCTAAAAACATAGTTGATGCTTCCCCAGTAGTGGTCAACGAGTTCTTCAGTATGTCCTGATTTGGGTACTGGAGGGAAAAGATTGGCATCTTCCGGTTCGTCTCGCATAGGCTTAGTGATTTCTTGATCAACGGTTTGGGTTCCGTGCTGTAAATTTATAATTATTTAGGTGATAATGATCTTTTTGGGCAGATGGTTGTTGAATTTATAGGTCTGCCTAATTGAGAACTTGCATTATAATTTTCAATGATTTTAAGGTTTTCAAAACTATTTCGGATAAACTTAATTGGCTCTGATTATAGCAACTGCAATAAATTTTGGGCTGGCGTTCACATTTATGCCAGTAACTCTCTTTCAGAACGATAAGTCAAAAATTTAAAGTAATTTTCACAAAATCAACTCAAACCATAACATGCTAAAATCAACCTCCCACGCTTAGATAATGAAAATTTTTTAAAGCCTGATGGGCTCAGGATGAGCCCAAATCACACCTCTGTCCAATCTCGATCAAAAAGGGGATATGTATTGCTCCAACTTTATGGTTGCCTAAAGGAAAACATCGGTTTCAGGGATATTAGAACAGGTTGAATCCTAAGAGTTTTTGAGCCAATTCGTAGCGTAGTGTAATTGCAATTTTTAGCTAGGGAAATTGGCGCTGGCATTAGGGGTTTGAGCGATATGAAAGATTATTTCAAACTAAATTTTGGCAATCCTACCGGGTTTGTCCCCAACTTATAAGATATGACTGAAGAAGAAAAGTTTATCTGGAACGGCATCGATCTCGAAGATTTGAGACAGGTTATGGATCCCCCGGCAGATAAGGCGGTACAATCCATTTTTGACCCCAATGAGTCCTTGCGCCATCTGGGTGCGCTACTCAAGGATATGGCTCAGAACGACGATTTTGTGTCTCGTGAACTTCCCGAACCTATGCACGATCTGGTGCAGGAGGAACTTAAAACGAAATTTACTGCGCACGATCTCGAGATGTTCAAACAGGCTCACCATATCTGGAAGCGTGACGGGATGAAATTCGTCTTTATCCTGTTCTTTAGGGCATTGCCTTACACTTATATGGCCGAAAAACCGGCAAATGTACTGACAACCACAAAGTTGCTCGTGGAGCATGCGCAGCGACGTATTTTTGAAACCGCTCAATTTGTCTTTGATGTGATGGACCGCAAATGGTGGACGCCTCACAAACGTGGGATTCTCACCGCTTTAAAAATCAGGATAATGCATGCCGGCATGCGGCACGTGATCCTTCACTCCAAGAACAATACCTGGAACCCGAAATGGGGGAAACCCATTAGCCAGGAAGACCTTATTGCCACCAATCAGGTTTTTTCTCTGGAGTTTTTTAAAGGCATGATGATGTTGGGCAAGCAACTGAGCGATTCAGAACAAAAGGCCTGGTTCCACACTTGGAAAACCATTGGTAAATTGATGGGCGTTCAGGAACGGTTGATTTGTGATACGGTCCCCGAGGCGTGGGAATTGCAGCACAAGGTTTATGCACATCTGTTCAAGGATGAGACTTCTGCAGGTGTCCAATTGGCAAAAAGCCTGGTTTTGGCGCTTGATCATTTTCATATGGATGAGCATCTAGTCCTTCATTTGATGAAGCGTATGCTTAAAGATGAGCAATTTCCAGATTGTTTTGAGCGTATGCTCGGGCCGTCCTATGCTGAAGATGAGCGGTATTCTCATTTGTTCGAAAAACATATTTCTGACGAAGCGGCTGAAGCCCACAAAGAACAACTCAACCAAGAATTAAAGCTGAAGACCAAAGGATATCACGATATCCTGCAAGTGAAAAAACACGAAATCAAAAAAACAAAACCGCCTGGTTTACTGAATCGAATCTTGCAGATGATTCTTGTTTTTTTTGGTCTTGGAAGAGGGGGGATGCATCTTTTGGATGTACATCTCGACAAATTGGGCGATTTTATTCACGATGAGAATGGCGAGGTCATAGAGAAACTGGAAGAGGATGGTGTTATGGAGTTAATGGGCATTTTTGGAGGGATTATGGTTGGCATTTTAACAGAATATTTCAGAGCTGGAAAAAACTCAGGCTTTAGGATGCCCAAGGATCTTAAAGAAAACTGGAAGCTAAAAGGATAGACTGCTATGGATAAGGAATACAAGAAGGCCATTGTTGACTATTACGACCATACCAAGCTTGATTACAGGTTGCTTTGGTTCAGCAAGGGGCCACGCTCGGTGCATTTTGGCTATTATGAGAAAGGTATCAAATCACACGGTGAAGCACTTCTCAACCTCAATAGGGTGATGGCTAAAAAAGCCAAGGTCTCCTCTGGTGATAAGATCTTGGACGCCGGTTGTGGTCAGGGCGGAAGCTCCGTTTGGCTGGCTAAAAATTACGATGTTGAGGTCAACGGGGTGACTATTGTCCCGCATCAGGTGGCTGTGGCAAAGAGGGAAAGTGCAAAAAGGGGTCTGGGGGAAAAAGTCTCGTTTTCGGTTCAGGATTACTGCAGTACCCATTTTGAGGACGAATCCTTTTCCGTGATCTGGGCCTGCGAAAGCATGTGCCACGCGCAGGACAAACTCGATTTCTACAAGGAAGCATATAGGTTGCTGAAACCGGGCGGCAGGCTTATTTCGGCAGATTATATACGACGTAAACGGCCATTGTCCCCGCAGGGCGAAAACCTGTTGCACGATTGGCTGGACGGGTGGTCGATCAAAGACCTCGATACTCACGCAGAACATAAGCAACATGCCAAAACCTGTGGATTCTCCCATTTTGAAATCAATGATATCACGGCAAACACCCGTCCCTCTTTGCAGCACCTGCACTCGATGTCCCGCAAACTCTGGAATTTGGGCAAGCTCCTTAAGAAGATTGGCCTGCGCAACGAGATTAACCATGGCAACCAGTATGCCTCGATAAAGCAATACGAGGCTTTGGAGCAAGACCTCTGGTATTATGGGCTTATTCATTTAAAAAAGGATTGAGATGAGCTTGTTTTCGGGGCTTACCACAAAAACGGATTATGAGCTGAAACGACTCATTTTCAAAAATCAAAACTCAGAAATCTATCTGGCTTTTGATCAAATCAACGCGCGTCAGGTGATTCTGAAAAAATCGCTCGCTCAGACCCGATCTGCTCCAAAAACCAATCCGGTTGCGCACGAACACGACGTTCTTAAAAACCTAAACCATTCCGGAATCCCAAAAGCCTACGAACTCGCATCAGACGGAAAATCCTTGGCATTGGTCAAGGAATTTGTCGAGGGTCAGAACTTAAAGGAGCGCTTATTCAAAAAGGAACTTAGTGTTTCCGAAGTACTCAAAATCGCTGTTCAGCTTACTGAAATTCTTGAGTATGTTCACGATCAAGAGCTCATTCACCGGGACATCAATCCTGAAAATATTTTAATTACTCAAATGGATTCGGTCAAACTTATCGACTTTGCCATTGCCACATCGGTGGGGACGGGCGAAGGTGCAGCCAAAATCCAGGGGCAGATGGAAGGTTCGCTCTGCTACATTTCGCCAGAACAGACGGGCAGGACCACATTTTCGCTAACCCGGGCATCAGATTTTTATTCGTTCGGTATCGTGCTGTACGAGATGCTTGCCGGCAAACCACCGTTTGATTCTGCAGATCCGTTGGAGATTATTCACTTTCACCTGTCGAGAAATCCCATTTCCCTAAATGCCATTGTAAAAAACCTGCCCGAAGGGCTGCACAAGATCGTTACCAAACTTTTACAGAAAGACCCGGCAGACCGGTATCGCACGGCACAGGGCCTGCTGGCAGACCTTAAACGCGTATTCCATCACTTTGAATCTTCTACACCGCTTGTCGAGTTCAAGGCCGGTCGCGAGGATAATGCAGGACAGTACCAAAAAGTTTCTAAGCTTTACGGGCGGGATGCAGACATCAGCCGGCTGCTTCAATATTATGAGGAATTAGACCAGCTCAAATCAATTTTGGTGTTGGTGTCGGGCTATTCCGGAGTGGGCAAATCTGCAATCATCACCCACATCAAACCTCTTGTTGTAGATGACAACGGGGTTTTCCTGAGCGGAAAGTTTGACCAGTTCAAGAAGGATATTCCCTATTACGCCTTTATAGAGGCCATTCAGGAGTTTATCAAAAACCTACTTTCTCAACCGGAAGAGATTATTACGCAGTGGCGAAAACGCATTTTAAGTGTCCTGGGCGATAACGCTGCACTTATTGTTGAGGTCATCCCTCTTTTATCGAAGATCATCCCAGCTACGGATACGGTCATAAAACTGCAACCAGCAGAACAGGAAAGCCGTTTTAACAAAGTGCTGCTCGATTTTGTCTATGTTTTCGCTTCCGCGGAAAATCCACTTGTGCTGTTTCTGGACGATCTTCAGTGGGCAGATCTTTCATCGCTCAATCTGGTCAAAAGAATTCTTCAGGCTCCCAGAAACAAAAATGTATTTATCCTCAGTGCCTATCGCGACAATGAGGTTGGCAAAGGACATCCTTTGATGATAACGGTGGGTCAGATAGACGAGACCCAGAAAATAAAGAAGCTCCACCTGGAACCGCTCGATCTGGAAACCACTTGCAAAATAACCGAAGGTTCTCTGGGGATGTCTGTCAAGAATGCTGAGAAGTTGGGGGCCATGGTTTTTGGCAAGACCAAGGGCAACCCATTCTTCACACATAATTTTTTAAAGTCGCTTTATGACAAAAAATTGGTGCGGACAGACCAGAAAGGCAAATGGATATGGAACGCTGGGGATATTGATGCCCTGGGTTATACTGAAAATGTGGTTGACCTGATGACCGAGGGACTTACCGATCTGCCCAAACCGACCCAGAACCTCTTAAAAAATGCCGCCGTACTGGGGAACACGTTCTATCTCAAAGATTTGGTGAGTATTGTTTCGGCAACGCCAAATGAGGTTTTTAAGGAGTTGCTTCCAGCCGTTCGCGAAGGCTATCTCACCACTGCGACCACAAACCCAAACATTCCCGAAAGTGCCTCAGATGATCCAGCTTTATACCACGATGTATCAGCGTCTTATGAAAGTTTGGTTTTTAGCTTTGGTCACGACAAAATACAGCAGGCGGCCTACGGGTTGATCGACGAAGACGAGAACGCCTTTATGCATTTAAAAATCGCGCGGTTGCTGGTGGAAAATTGGAGCGAACTGCAACTTCAGGAGAATGTTTTTGAACTGCTCAACCTGTACGCTCAGGGGTTGCATCTGCTTGAAGACAAGCCTGAAAAATTAAAAATCGCCGGATATTGTTTGGCCGCTGGCCGAAAAGCCAAGGATTCCATCTCATACAGTCTGGGAGTAAGGGTTCTCGATATGGGGAAAAATCTGCTTCCCAAAGACAGTTGGTCGTCTCATTACGGCCTTACTTACAACATCACGATCGAGTTGGGCGAGTGTGAGTATCTCAGTGACAATCCCAAAAAAGCTGAAAGTCATTTTAAAAATCTGTTGAATCGGGCAAAAACGCGCTTCGAAAAACTTCAGGTATATTACTTGCACGCATCCCTGTACCTCAAAATAGGCAATACCAGCAAGTCGCTTCAGTTAGGAATGGATGCGATGCGGCTGTATAATATGCGTTTTCCGAAAAAAAAGAGTGCCATTCAGTTTGCAGCCATGCGGAAGGTGGCCAAATACCTTTTTCTTTTTTCGACCAAATATCGGGACACTGAACTAATCCTATCCAGAAAAGACTGCACAGATGAGGAGATCATTGCCCTTAACCGTTTCTTAATTGACCTTTCTACCAGCGCCTATCAGCAGGACAAAAACCTTATGATGCTCGTGGTGCTGAAGATTATTGAATTTCACATCAAATACGGTTTTACAAACAGCAGTGCCTTTGGATTTGCAGGTTTTTCGGTGACGGCACTTTCGGCCCTAAAACTTCAAAAACTAGGGTTTAAACTTTGGGAGCTCACGCTAAGGTTGAACAAAAAAACAAGTTCGGCCCTGATGCGCGCACGGTTGGATTATACCGTAGTTTGTTTTTACAATCCCTGGCGGAAACCCTTTGCCGCTGGTTATGATGAAATTTTAGAAAATATAAAATCCTGTGTATCAATTGGCGATCCCATCTGGACAGGGTACACCGTTTCCCTTTATTTTAGGATCAGGATAATGGCGGGGGAAAATCTGGCCGATGTGTTGATCACTTCACGCGATCAATGGCATCTTCTCAGTACGGGCTCGGTAGGTTTTGATTTTATTCTGGGTCTTCACAGGCTCGCTGTAATGCTTAGTGACAGACCAAGTGATTGGGAGGACCTTGATAAATCTTCGGATACATTTGAAAGGCTCAGGAACGAGGGCAACAAAACCAAGTTGGGATTTTATAACGCCGCAGAAATTGCCAGATATTATTTCACAGGAAACTTTAAAAAGGCCATTTCCATATGCACGCAATATACCGAGAATATGTTGGGGGATGCCACTCAGGCGTGGATAGCATTTTTCCATGCCATGTCCATCGCTGCGGTTTACGGCCAAATGGAGGAACGAGAGCGCAGGGCAAATCTTAATGTATTTAAAACACACTTCAGGGATTTTAAACGGTGGGCAAAAGGGTGTCCAGAAAATTTTGAACCCTATTTGCATTTGTTATCTGCAGAATATTTGGGGATGCATCAAAAATGGCAAGATGCTTTCCCTTGCTATGAGCGGGCCATCGAGTCTGCCGCTACCAGCAAAATACGTTATGTAGAGGCGATTGCCAAAGAGCGGGTGGCCGCTTCCTGTCAAAAAATGGGATATGGGCAGTTGCGATCACATTTTATCAAGGAAACCTGGGCGGCCTATCAGCGTTGGGGGGCGATGCTAAAATGTCGTGAACTGGAAGCCCATCATCCTGCTTTGCTCGCTGATAAAATTAATGATGGTGTTAGCAAAACCAGTAGCGGCATGGCATTTTCCAATACCGCTGCCCTTGACCTGGCAAGTTTGATAAAAGCCTCCCAAAGCATTGCCAGTCAGGTAAAATACAAAGACCTTCTAAAAACATTGATGCATATCATCATCGAGAATGCCGGCGCTGAGAAGGGGTATTTCCTTTTATACAAAAACGAAAAGCTACACTTGGAAGCCAAAGCACTGACCGGTGAAAAAAAGGTCAAGCTGCTAAATTCGCTGCCGCTGGATGTGGTTGATGAGATTCCCAAATCGTTTATAAATTACTGCTGGAGGACACAGGAAACGGTGATCCTTGACGATGCGCTGGCAGATAAGCAGTTTGGAAATGACAGTTATGTGAAAAACCAAAGAGTGCTCTCGATGATGTGCCTGCCCATCTCGGCATTGGGAAAGGTCAACGGATTGCTCTATCTGGAAAATACGGTACTCAAAGGCGTCTTTGATAGTGACCGGGCGACCTTGCTGCAAATGCTATCGGGGCAGATAGGTATTTCTGTCGAAAACGCTTTACTATACGAAAACCTGGAGGGAAAGGTACTGGAGCGCACCCGGGAAATAGAAAAAACCCTCACCGAACTCAAGGCCACACAATCGCAACTCATACAATCTGAAAAGATGGCGTCACTGGGAGAATTGACAGCCGGGATTGCGCATGAGATCCAGAATCCGCTCAATTTTGTCAATAATTTCAGTGAGGTCAATGTTGAGCTTATTGATGAGATGCAGGAGGAGATTAAAAAAGGCGATTTTGAAGAAGCGGTAGCCATTTCGGAAGATATTAAAAGCAATCAACTCAAAATTCAGCATCACGGAGAACGTGCTGATTCCATCGTAAAAGGGATGTTGCAACATTCCCGTAGCAGCAAAGGCGTAAAGGAAACGACCAACATTAATGCGCTCTGTGACGAGTACCTGCGGTTGGCCTATCACGGGCTTCGGGCGAAGGACAAATCTTTTAACGCAACCCTAGAAACGCAATTTGAAGAAAACCTTCCGCAAATCGAGGTAGTTCCTCAGGATGTGGGACGGGTCATACTTAATCTAATTACCAACGCCTTTCATGCGTGTGCAGATAAGAAGGTTAAAATTCCGGAAGGAGCTGTTTCCGCAGAAAATTATCAACCGCTTGTCAAAGTGAGTACCAAAGATACCGGGCAAGACATCAGCATTGCGATCAGCGACAATGCAGACGGGATTCCGGCAGAAGTAAAGGAGAAGATTTTTCAGCCCTTCTTTACCACCAAGCCTTCTGGCCGCGGTACTGGGCTGGGACTTTCGCTGAGTTACGACATTGTGCACGCCCACGGGGGGAAAATTGATCTGGAAACCAAAATAGGCTCCGGAACAACATTCACTATACGATTACCAAAATAACAACATATGAAAATCTTAGTAGTAGATGATGAGCAGGATGTAAAAGCACTTTTTCAGCAGCGCTTTAGAAAAGAAATACGGGAAGGCCAGATGGATTTTTCATTTGCTTTTTCCGGCAAGGAGGCTCTGTTTTATCTGGAGGGAATCCCCAGAGAATCCGTTTTGATCCTTAGCGATATCAATATGCCCGGTATGAGTGGTCTAGAATTGTTGGAGCGCATCAAGAAAAAATATAATGAACCACCTACCTTTGTTATGATGATCACGGCATACGGCGATGACCAGAACTACAACACCGCCAAAGAATTGGGAGCCGATGACTTTCTGACCAAGCCCCTCGATTTTAAGCAACTTAAAGGAAAACTAAACGCATTGACTGATGTCTAAAATACTTGTGGTAGATGATGAGGCCGATCTGGAAGTACTGATCAAACAGAAGTTCAGGAAGCAGATACGAAATAAGGAGTATGATTTTCTTTTTGCCGAAAACGGCCGTGCCGCGCTCGAAAAACTCAGCGATCAGCAGGATATTGACATTGTCCTCACTGACATTAATATGCCAGAAATGGATGGCCTCACGCTGCTCACCAAACTGCACGAGAGCAGCCCGTTGATAAAATCGGTCATTGTTTCGGCTTATGGCGATATGGAAAATATACGCACAGCGATGAACCGCGGTGCTTTTGATTTTGTGACCAAGCCCATCAACTTTGAAGATCTTTCCATCACCGTAAAAAAAACGCTGGAACACGCACTTCAGGTCAAAAAAACCTTGCAAGCCATTAAGGAGAACAACATCCTCAAAATGTATGTGGACGAAAACGTGCTCAATTTTATGGGCGGTCAGGAATATGAATCTTCTTTGACGGCTAATGAAAATATTGAAGCCACGGTCATGTTTATTGACGTTTGTGGTTTTACCGCTATTAGTGAAAATGCCGATCCCAATACGGTCGTAACCCTGATCAACGCTTATTTTGATGTGATGGTCAAAGAAATTATGGCTCACGAAGGTTTTGTGGACAAATTTATAGGTGATGCGGTGATGGCGGTTTTTAAAGGTGATTACCATCTGGACCGGGCCATCGATGCCGCCCTGGCCGTACGGAAACGCATAGAACAACTCCCTTCAGAAGGGGATGGGCACGCATACCAACCGCAGGTTTCCATTGGGATCAAGAGTGGGGAAATGATCTCAGGAAATATTGGTTCGGCAAGCTTAAAACGTTTGGATTATACGGTGATCGGCGATACGGTCAATACGGCTGCCCGGCTGCAAGATCTCGCCAAACCCAACCAGATCGTCATAACCCACAGTTGTCATGAAAAGGTGAAGGAATCCTTTCGTTGCGAAAGTCTGGGCCGCTTGACTATCAAAAATAAAAAGGAGGCGATTGATGTTTATGCGGTGTTGGAGTAGGATCAGAATTTAATAGGAGTTCAGTGTGCAGTCGCAGTAAACAGTTTTTATAATCCTTAACTGTGGCTGCCCACTGCAATTGCCCACTTCCACGTATTCAGTATCTATTAATTCCATCAGAAAGACTTCCATTCTCAAACCCGTATCTTTAATCCAAAATTAAAATCATGGTTATCATCGTAATGGGCGTCAGCGGCAGCGGAAAAAGCACAATTGCCATCAAACTGGCAGATAGGTTGAATTTTCCTTATTTTGATGCAGACGACTACCATTCTAAAAAGAACATTGAAAAAATGGCATCCGGCCATCCGCTCAACGATCATGACCGCAGGCCCTGGCTGGAAGAACTTGCCAAGCAGATCGCCCATTGGGAAAAGCAGGAAGGTGCTGTCCTTGCCTGTTCTGCACTAAAAGAATCCTACCGGGAAATTCTATCTTCCACATTGGATACTGTAAAATGGGTCTATCTCGACGGAAGTTACGATTTGATCCTCGACCGCATCAGCGACCGTAAAAACCATTTTATGAAAGCGGAAATGCTCAAGTCGCAATTCGACGCTTTAGAAGTGCCGGAGTATGGGCTGCACGTTGATATTGCACCTAGTATTGAGGAAATAGTAGATGTTGTGGTTAATAAGCTTTCTACACCCAAGCATCTTAATAAGTAGCGTTTTTAATTTCCAATCTTTCTGAATTGCTTTCAGAACACTATTTTTATTAAGGATTCACAGATTGATCGTGGGTATTATGTTGATTACGAATGTGAGGGTAATGAATAAAAAACCCCGTAAAGCATTAATTTTACAGGGTTTAATATAAAATAAAAGTACCTTGGGTGGGAATCGAACCCACACTCCGAAGAACGCGAGTTTGAGTCGCGCGCGTCTACCAATTCCGCCACCAAGGCAAATGGGATGGCAAAAGTAAAAAATTATTTTAATTCCCGTTCAAATTTTAGGTAAATTAAATTCGTACCCCCAATTTAATTTTTAAATTTGCACCCCTTTAAAAACCAAAGCAATGTCTGTCCTGCCAGATGTAAAGATTTTCCCCTGTACCCAGTCCCACGTGCTCGCCGAGAAAATCGCCGCGCATTACGGGCAGGAGTTGGGAAAGATCATTACCAGCCACTACAGTGACGGGGAATTTCAGCCATCTTTTGAAGAGTCAGTACGCGGGTCGAGGGTTTTCCTTATAGGAAGCACACACCCGGGAAGCGACAACCTGATGGAAATGCTCCTGATGCTAGATGCGGCAAAAAGGGCTTCCGCCAGGCACATCACGGCCGTAATGCCCTATTTTGGTTGGGCCAGACAGGATCGCAAGGACAAACCTCGTGTTCCCATCGCGGCAAAAATGATTGCCAGCATCTTGGAAACTGCGGGAGCAACACGCATCATTACGATGGATCTGCACGCGGATCAGATACAAGGTTTTTTTGAGAAACCGGTAGATCACTTGTTTGCTTCAAACATTTTTCTACCACATTTAAGAGATCTCAAATTGGATAACCTGACCATCGCGTCGCCGGATATGGGCGGTTCAAAAAGGGCTTATGCCTATTCAAAAGCTTTGGAAAGCGATGTGGTGATCTGTTACAAACAACGCGCAAAGGCCAACGTCATCAGTCACATGGAGCTAATAGGGAACGTGGAAGGGCGAAATGTGGTTTTGGTGGATGACATGGTCGATACCGCCGGTACTCTTACGAGAGCAGCCGACTTGATGATGGAAAAAGGAGCTTTGAGCGTACGCGCAATATGTACGCACGCCATTTTGAGCGGCAATGCCGTAGACAGGATCGAGGCGAGCAAACTGGAAGAAATGATCATCACAGACAGTATCCCGTTAAAACGGGAAAGTAAGAAATTGCGCGTGGTAAGCTGCGCCGAACTGTTTGCCGATGTGATGCACCGGGTGCACAATAATACCTCGATCGCCTCTACTTTTGTAATGTAATTTTTTAATTTTTAACTATAACTAAATGAAGTCAATCACGATCACAGGATCTAAAAGAGAAAGCGTGGGCAAAAAGGCAACTAAGGCCCTACGTAATGCTGGAGAGGTCCCTTGCGTAATCTACGGAGGGGATGAGCCAGTTCATTTTAACGCAGCAGAAATCGCGTTCAAGGATTTGGTCTATACCCCAGATGCGCACACCGCGACTTTGGAGCTTGATGGAGAAACCTATATGGCGATCCTTCAGGACATCCAGTTTCACCCGGTGACAGATCGCATCCTGCATATAGATTTTTACCAAATATTTGAAGGTAAGGAAGTGGCTATGACCGTACCGGTGCACTACGAAGGAAATTCGCGAGGTGTGCGTAACGGTGGGGTTCTGCGTAAGACCTACCGTACTTTAAAGGTAAAGGCACTGCCCAAAAACCTTCCGGATTATATCATCGCCGATATTACCAAATTGAAAATTGGTGACAAACTGTATCTTACCGATGTGGAACAGGGCGAATGGAAGTTTATGCACCCGGACAACACCGTGGTGTGTCAGGTTCGAACTTCCCGTAACATCATCGAGGATGAAGAAGATGATGAAGAACTTGAAGAAGGAGCTGAGGCTACGGCGGAAGGAGATTCTACTGAAGAAGCTGCTGAAGAAAACGCATAAGCGTACAGAAACATTAAGTTGTAAAACACCTGTCCCGGTTGGGGCAGGTGTTTTTTTGTTTGAAAAGTATAAAGCTCGTGTCCTCTTGTGATGCAATTATGAAACCTGAGCTCAAATTTTGGTTTAATGGTTATCTTCAACTAGATTATCAATATCTTGGTCATCAATATTATGCTACCCGTCGCTTTGTTATAGCTGCCTGATTAAGAAAAGAACCTATGAACAAAATTACCTTTTACCTGTCCTTGGCCGTCACCCCGACGTTGGCATTGCTTTTTTTGGTCTTTTCCCATGGTCAGGCCGGTTCGTTTAGTGGTTCTCCTGGAGATAACAATTTGAGCTGTACCACTTGTCACGACGGCGGAAACTTTGACGGTCAGGTCACGTTGACGGGAATCCCGGACGGCTATGTGCCAGGAATGACCTACCCGCTTAATTTGATGATCCAAGGCGGGGAGTCGGTGCGGCGTGGTTTTAATATCGTTGCAGAGACTACCGCAAATACCAAGGTGGGCCAGTGGCAAATAACTGAAGGCACACAGCTGCGCGATGACAGTGGCGGCCTTACACATACCTCAGATGGCAATACAAACAGGTCGTGGTTCCTTTCCTGGAAAGCTCCGGTAACAGATGAAGGCCCGGTCACATTCTATTATGCCACGGTGCAGGGCAACGGTAGCGGCTCTAGCGGGGACACGGTGATCACGGGATCGAGCGATGCTATTTTGGATGCCGAAACTGAATTTTGGTCTCAAGTGAGTGTATTTCCCAATCCGGTCAAGAGCGTCTTGATCGTTGATCTAGCCAATATTCCCACGGTTTCCTTTCAGATTTTTGACCTTGACGGAAGATTGATAGAAAGCGGGGAGGTGTGGAGAGGCAGTCCGCTTGACTTACAGAGATTTCCGGCGGGAATGTATTTGCTGCGCCTGCAGACTCAAAAGTATGCGATTGTAAAAAAAGTTATAAAACAGTAAAAGTGTGTCGATACTATTTATAGCGTTCCATATTTTTAAATTAATTGGGATTTCCTTGCGATATGTTTTCGTTCACGCCTGCCCTTACATCCAAAATAGTAACTTTACATTTCCAAAAATGGAAAACGTATATGCTGTCCTTTTTACGTGAAATTTTCGGCAACAAAAAGGAAGCTTCAACAGCTGCTATGAATAAATACCTCTTGGTTGGCCTCGGTAATATTGGTCCCAAATATGTCGATACCCGGCACAATATCGGTTTTAAAATCCTTGATGCTTTCGCGGAAGCGCAATCGTTGTCCTGGGAGACACAGAAACTGGGCGATGTGGCCAAGTTAAAAATCAAGGGCAGGCCGGTTGCTCTGCTTAAACCCAACACTTTTATGAACCTGAGCGGCAAGGCGGTGCGTTATTGGCTCAATCAGGAAAACGTTAAGGTCGAAAACCTGCTGGTTGTGACCGATGATCTTAATCTGGAATTTGGCACTCTGCGCATTAAGGGCAAGGGCAGCGACGGCGGTCACAATGGCTTGAAAGATATTCAAGCACAGTTGGGGTCAACGGTATATCCCAGGTTCCGGTTTGGGATAGGTGACCGTTTTAACAAGGGCAAACAGGTTGACTATGTGCTTGGCCAATGGGACGATGCCGAGCAAGCAGATCTGCCTGAACGCCTCGATAAATCTGTTGCTGTACTGTATGATTTTGTGGCCGCAGGCCTTAACAACACCATGAACACCCATAACGGCAAATAGCTTGAAGACACACGCAGCAGCACAGCAGTTTACCAGCGATAAGGCCACCGTGGTGACCATAGGTACCTTTGATGGGGTACATTTGGGGCACCGCAAGATCATCGAACGCTTGACCAATAGTGCCTTGGCCAATGATTATGAGTCTGTGGTACTAACTTTTTTTCCGCATCCGCGGATGGTGGTACAAAAGGACAGCAGTATCAAATTGATCAACACCATCGGGGAGCGAGCCGAGCTGTTGGAAAAAACAGGCCTCGATCATCTGGTCATCCATCCTTTTACGATGGAATTTTCACGAATGACCGCACATGAATTTGTCAAGGAATATCTCGTTGATCAGTTGCGGGCCAAAAAGGTCATCATTGGGTACGATCATCACTTTGGCCGAAACCGCAATGCCAATATTGATGATCTTAAACGCTTTGGCCAAGAATATGGTTTTGAGGTGGAAGAAATATCCAAACAGGACGTTGACGAGGTGGCCGTGAGTTCTACCAAAATCAGAAAAGCCCTGGAGGCTGGAAAGATCAGTCTTGCCAATGGGTATCTGGGCGAACCGTTTATGTTGACCGGTACCGTATCCCGTGGCCGGGGGCTGGGGCGTAAAATGAACTACCCCACCGCAAACCTTGAGATTTTAGAAAATTACAAGCTCATTCCGGCTATTGGGGTCTATGTGGTGAGTGCCAAAATAGAGGGCGAGCGGCACTTTGGGATGATGAGCATTGGTACCAATCCCACAGTGGGCGGCAGCGCCTTGACGGTCGAAACGTTTTTCTTTGATCTCGACCGGGACCTGTATGACCTCAAACTGCAAATTTCTGTATTGAAATACATTAGGGAAGAAAAAAAGTTTGACTCGATGGAGCACCTGGTCGAGGCCATGAAAAAGGATGAGGCCTTCGCGAAATCGTTTATTGCCAAATATCATGGGGGCTAAATGGTTGTTTCGACAGGTTGACAATTCGGCGCTCGTAGTCTTCAGGGTCATTTTCGGACTCCTGATTACTTTTGAAGCTTGGGGTGCTATCGCTACGGGTTGGATCACACGTACCTTGCTGGAAGGCGGTTTTACCTTTAATTTTATCGGCTTTGATTTTCTGCAGCCGTTGTCCGGTAACGGTATGTATTTCTATTATGGCCTTATGGGCTTGTTTGGCGTTTTTGTTATGCTGGGCTACCGCTACCGTCTGGCAACCTTGGGCTATGGTGTGATGTGGGCTTCGGTTTATTTGATGCAGAAGTCGTCATACAACAACCATTATTATTTACTGATGCTCCTTCTTGGAATTATGGCGACCCTTCCGGCGAACCGTTATTTTTCCCTTGACGTCCTTCGGAAACCTAAACTGAAAAAAGGTTCGATGGGACGCTGGGTTTATATCGTGATCATTGCCCAACTGTGGATTGTTTATACCTACGGTTCCATTGCCAAACTGTACCCAGATTGGCTGGACGCAACCGTGCCACAGCTTTTGATGAAGTCGAAGGCGGATTACTGGTTAGTAGGCGATTTGTTGCAACAGCGCTGGGCGCATTACACCATTTCTTATACCGGGATTCTTTATGATGGGTTGATCATTCCGGCGTTACTTTACAAGCCCACCAGTAAGATTGCATTTGGCGTTTCGATCTTTTTCCATTTGTTCAATTCGTTTGTTTTCCAGATCGGGATTTTTCCGTATTTGTCGCTGGCATTTACCTTGTTCTTTTTTCCGGTAGATAAGGTTCGGCGCATTTTTCTTCCGAAGAAAATTTTATATACCGGCAATGAAGTCATCAAACCGAAGTTTGCGCAACCGGTTATTGTGGTATTTGTGACCTATTTTCTTTTTCAGATCGGGCTGCCGTTGCGGCATTGGTTCATTAAGGACAATGTCCTCTGGACGGAAGAAGGCCATCGGCTCAGTTGGCGGATGATGTTACGTACCAAAAGCGGTCGTATTAGCTTTATGATCGAGGACAAGGAAACCGGAATCCGTACGCCGTTAAACTACCGGGAAATGCTTTCGCGCAAGCAGCAACGGGGAATCGCTACAAAACCCGATATGATCTGGCAGTTTTGTCAGCGCCTTAGGAAAAGATATGATGCTGAAGGCAAGGAAGTGGCTATTTATGTTAATTGCAAAGTTTCGGTCAACGGGCGGCCTTATCGGGTTTTGATCGATCCTGAAGTCGATATGGCACAGGCAGAATGGGATTACTTTTGGCATAACGACTGGCTAATGCCTTTTGATGAAAGAAAAAATTAGTTTTCACAAATCGAGGCCTTATATTCCTTCATAAGGTTGCGAGTAAGACCTAGCAGTTTTGCTAGGGCGTTATTCGCAACAGACACGCCTCCCTTTTTTAAAAAGTAAACCATTTTGAACTAACAAGACTTGTTTGATTTTAAAACATTTATGTTTACTTTGGGGTAGATTTTGTATAAAATCTCATTAAGTGTAAATATCGTGGCTAGAAATCCCAAAACAATTAAGGAAGCGTCAAGCTCAACAAATGCAGTTAAACATCAAACTAAAACTCCATTTTTCTCTGCACGTAATTCTGTGGATCAGTTGCAAAGTTGGGGACATGAAGATGTAGGTCTTGCCGATGGAAATGGTAGGGCTGCTGCCGAAATTTATTTTAAAACTGATAATGCTGTATTAGACAGCCAGGATAAAAAAGTTCTAGATAAAATCTCCCGGCAGTTTAACACCTATATGTTGGGAAGAAAAGTGAATATAATTCTCTACGGTTATGCCGATTATCGTGGATCTAAAACAAAGAATATCTTTTTAGCTGCAGATCGAGTTGCCAACGTCAAATACTATCTTGAAGCAACACTGAAAAAGCACAGTTCAAATTATAACATCACCTTTGAAGCTTTCGGTGAAGTAGCAGGAAACAAGAATGAAGCAGGTCAACGACGGGTTTCAATATTTTTTGATTCTCCCGGGCGAAAGCAAAAGAAGGAAGACAAACCTAAACCTGATAAAGTAAAGATTGAAGAAATAGAGCAAATAGACCCGGAAAAAGAGCATACGCCAACTATAGACGAAACCAAAAAACCAGATATCGTTGAAGTAGGTGTTGAGTATGTGAGTACGGTGACTAAACCAGCCGGTCTTGCGAATGCGCTAATAGGACCTACAGCCTTAGGAGGTGGGGCCGCAATCGCCGGGCAGATCGCTTTTATAATTAATGGATTGATTATTATAGGTGAAGACGCACCAAAAATTCACGCAGAAGTGGCCGGCGCGGTTTATGGTACCGTCATTGGTGCACACAACGCTGCAAAGGTGTACGCTTCTTTCAAAGACAACGTAAGCATTAAACCATCAAGTTTTGTAAAAAAGTGGCCTTTCACTATGCCCGCCTTGCCTGAAAACGTGCCAAGGGAATCAACTTTTCAAAATGCAGTAAAAAAGGCCTATAAAAGTTTTATTGAAAACACAGCAGAAGCCTTTGAAGCGGTAGAGCGCAAGAAAGCAGGAGAAAAACCTCCGTTGACCTTGGCAGAATCAAGAAGGCGTGCTAGCAAATATGCTAAAGCAGATCGAAACATCGCAATTATTAATGATGTAGTAAGAGATCCTGAGGGTGTATTGCAGAAGGAGGTCGCAATCAATCTTCAAAATGCACTGGCTAAAAAACATAATGTTTACTGGTCAATGATCAGAAACGGGAAATATACCTATAATTTTGAGTGAGCATTCAGCCTTCAGCTTTTATCAGGCTTACGTTTTATCGCAA
This sequence comes from Leeuwenhoekiella sp., assembly GCA_049671285.1. Lineage (GTDB taxonomy): Bacteria > Bacteroidota > Bacteroidia > Flavobacteriales > Flavobacteriaceae > Leeuwenhoekiella. The sequence continues at coordinate 273,284 of JBATUQ010000004.1, forward strand.
TTTCTAAAACGTTAAAAATTTCTTTAGTAGAAGTCTGTTCCTCTAAATTGATCGTATTTTTCTCTAAACAATTAATCAATTTATTATGAAAAAACTAACTATTTCCGTAGCACTATCCGCCTGTATTTTGTGCACCAGCTGTCTGGGTTCGTTCAGTGCCGTAACTGGGTTAAAGGAATGGAACGATCAGGTAAGCGACAATAAATTTGTCAACAATGCTGTCTTTTGGGCGCTCACCATCATTCCTGTTTACCAAATATTTGCATTTGGAGATGTGGTGATTTTTAACCTTATCGAATTCTGGAGCGGGGACAATCCCATCGCGATGGCCGATGGAGAGATGCAAAGACAGATCATTGATTATAAAGGTGCCAGCTATGAAGTCATCGCCTCAAAAAACAAATTTGAGATCAATGTCCTGAAAGGGGAAAATAAGGGAAATACTCTGGAAATGATCTATCTGGAAAATGAAAAATCCTGGAACGCGGTAAAAGATGGCGAACTCGTCAAACTCGCTTCGTATGAAGAGGGTTTCCAGATGGTGTATTTGCCCAATGGCGAAAAAGTAAAGATCGATCCTGCAAAATCCATATTGCAAAATCAGCAATACGTGGAGTATGCTGCCCATAACTACAAGTTTGCAAAATATGAAAATGTGGTGGTAGGGAACTAATTCATCTTATTCTCATTTTCAAATACAAAAGCCGCACAAATTGGATTTGTGCGGCTTTGATATATAAATTAAGTTGGAAACCTAGTACCTGTAATACTCCGGTTTATAAGGACCTTCCACTTCTACGCCAATATATTCAGCCTGGTAAGGCTCCAATTTAGTAAGCTCCACGCCAATTTTCTCCAGGTGCAGTGCAGCTACTTTTTCATCCAAGTGCTTCGGAAGCATATACACTTCGTTCTCGTACTTGTCACTGTTTTTCCAAAGTTCGATCTGTGCCAAAGTTTGGTTGGTAAATGAGTTGCTCATCACAAAACTTGGATGACCGGTGGCGCAACCTAAGTTGACCAAGCGACCTTCGGCCAAGAGGATGATGTCCTTTCCGTCAATGGTGTATTTGTCAACCTGTGGTTTGATCTCGTCCTTGGTGTCGCCATAATTATCGTTCAACCAAGCAACAGCAATTTCGTTATCAAAGTGACCAATATTTGCCACTATCGTTTTGTCTTTCATCGCCTTAAAGTGCTCGCCACGTACGATGTCCTTGTTCCCGGTAGTGGTAATTACGATATCCGCTTTGGGAAGCACAGTTTCCAGACGTTTTACTTCAAAACCGTCCATAGCGGCCTGAAGTGCGCAGATAGGATCGATTTCAGTGACGGTGACTATAGAGCCCGCTCCTTTAAAAGAGGCAGCGGTACCTTTACCTACATCACCATAGCCACAAACGACAACACGTTTTCCTGCCAGCATTACGTCTGTAGCACGGCGGATGGCATCAACAGCACTTTCGCGGCAGCCAAATTTGTTATCAAACTTACTTTTGGTCACACTGTCGTTCACGTTGATGGCGGGCATCACCAAAGTGCCTTTTTTCATACGCTCGTACAAACGGTGAACACCGGTGGTCGTTTCCTCAGACAGACCACGGATTCCGTGAGCAAGTTCAGGATATTTATCAAAAACCATATTGGTCAGATCGCCACCATCGTCAAGGATCATGTTTAAAGGCTCGCGCTCTTCGCCAAAAAACAAAGTCTGCTCGATACACCAGTTAAATTCCTCTTCGTTCATTCCTTTCCATGCGTAAACCGGGATTCCGGCTGCGGCAATTGCGGCAGCGGCGTGGTCCTGTGTGGAAAAAATGTTGCAAGAACTCCAGGTAACATCAGCTCCTAGGGCGACCAGCGTTTCGATCAGTACGGCAGTCTGTATGGTCATATGCAGGCATCCGGCGATACGCGCGCCCTTAAGAGGTTGTTCGGCGCCATATTCTTCGCGTAGAGCCATAAGTCCGGGCATTTCTGCTTCGGCAAGACTGATTTCTTTTCGCCCGTAGGCGGCAAGGGAAATATCTTTTACTTTATATTTTTCGTAAGCTACTGTTTTTGTTGGCATAGTAATTTTTGTTTTGTACAAAACTACATAATCCATCGCATTTGCATACTAATATTAATAAAGCTTTCTTATCGTAGCTTTTCAATAGCCTATGGGGCTTGCAGCGTAAAACATTTTTCTTGGTAGGAGAAAATTTTTAAGTTCTAAAAAAATAAAAAAGCCGTGGATTATTTCCTTAAAAGATGGCACTTTCATTATTTTTAAATTTTCAAAACCAGCCAACTTGCCAATATATAAAGTCATCGAGCCTGCTCCTGAAGTTGCTATCTATATCTGGAAAGTTACTGAAACCCTCGAGGAACTTTCTGCCGGGATACAGCTCACTTCCCATTGTGAGGCACGTTTAAAAAGTATGAAGTCCCAGTTGCACCAGCGGGCTTTTATGAGCATTAGGCATTTGCTTAAGAAAGCAGGCTATGTAGATCACGATCTGTGCTACGACGATTTTGGAAAACCCCACCTCCTTGATGGAAATTACATAAGTATAACCCACTCGTACAATTTTACGGCGATTATCGTAAGCAAATCAGTTGAAGTGGGCATTGATATCGAGATGCAGCGGGACAAAATTTTGCGCATTGCCCATAAATTCACGCCACTCAAAGAATATCATACTTTGGCTAATGAAGAAGCCTTGATACGCAAATTGACCATCGTATGGGGCGCCAAGGAGAGCTTGTATAAAATTTACGGTCAGCAGGGGTTGAGCTTTTTGCAGCATATCAATGTCGTTGATTTTGATTTTGACGATTACAGGACAACTGCGACGATTTGCTTCCGCGGAAAGATTTCAGATTATAAGGTACATTTCTTGGAGTTTGAGGACTTCACCTGTGTATATGCGCTGGCGAACAAAACTCCTGTACCTCGTGAATAGCGCGTTTGCGAATACCGATAAAGGAAATGCGAAAACCAAAAGCTTTCAGCCGTGGAAAAAATTGCAAAGAAATTGAATGTCAAAATTGCCAGGGAAAAAGCCTATCATATTTTCCTAAATGAACTTGGTGGGTGGTGGCCGCGAGAATATACGTGGTCACAAGAGAAACTGATAAAAATTGGGATTGACCCAAAAATAAACGGTTTATGTTTTGAAATAGGTCCTCACGGTTTTAGATGCGATTGGGGCCGTGTGACAGCTCTTGAGGAAAATCATCGCATCAAATTGAAATGGCAGATCAGTCCAAAACGAGAACCTATTCCCAATCCTGACCGGGCGAGCGACCTTTCCATTGTACTCATTACAAATGATCAAGGAACTACACTGCTTTTTGAACATCTTAATTTTGAAAACCACGGCGATGGTGCCAAAGAGTATCGCAACGTTATGAACGGTACGTATGGCTGGGATTATATATTAGGCAAGTACAAGAAATATTGTGAAATGAAAGAATCAAATAATTATTAGAAAAATGGACATTTCCGTAGAATTGACACTTACCCCTTTGCAGGATGATTATGAACCTGCCATAATCAATTTCATCAAAAATTTGAGGGCTTCCGGTTTGACCGTGCTCGAAAACCCGCTGAGCACGCAGGTGTACGGCGAGTACGATGCCGTAATGCGTGTCCTGACCAAAGAGATGAAAACCGCATTAGAAGCAGTAGCGCGGGGACTGCTTTACATTAAAATTGTCAAGTCAGATAGAAGCGAATATGCAGCCCATTTTTGAGTTCCTTTTTGGGCAGTACCGCGATTACGAGACTATCGATATCGTTCTGGAGCTGCTGGGAGTTTTCTTCGGGATACTTTCGGTGTTTTTTTCAATGCGCAATAATATATTGGTGTTTCCGACCGGCATAATCAGTACCGCCATTTTCGTTTATATCCTACTCAAGTTTGGCTTGCTGGGCGATATGATGATCAACGGGTACTATTTTATAATGAGCATCTATGGCTGGTGGGTATGGACTCGCAAGGTTGATGCCGGGCACGTGACGCCCATTACGACCACGACCAAAAAGGAACACCTTACTTCTATTGGTATCTTCTTTGGGACGATGGCTTTTGTCGCCCTCGTCTATACATTTTTTGATAAATGGGAGACCTGGGTATCTGGTGTGGATATCGTCACCACGTCCATCTTTTTTGTAGGAATGTGGCTGATGGCCAAGCGCAAAATTGAAAACTGGATTTACTGGATAGTCGGGGATTTCATCACCATTCCCTTATATTTTTACAAAGGATTAACGTTCAGCAGCCTGCAGTATGTTATTTTTACGGTACTTGCAATTTACGGCTATTTCGCTTGGAAAAAACTCTTGAACAATACCCCGCAACCTGTCTAAAAGTCGTTCTTTTTGGCCCTGAGAGCAGTGGTAAAACCACGCTGTCCAGACAATTGGCCAAATTTTATAATACGATTTGGATACCGGAATTTGCACGTGATTATTTGCAGGAAAAGTGGGACCGTACCGGTACCATTTGCGGGCCAGAGGATCTACTGCCCATTGCTGAAGGACAGATCGCGCTGGAAAATAATGCCGCTTCAAAAGCAAAAAAAATCCTATTTTGCGATACAGACCTTTTGGAAACAAAGGTTTACAGCGAGGCCTATTATGGATTTTGCGATCCCTTGCTCGAGCAATATGCCCTGAGCAATACCTATGACCTTTACCTGCTCACTGATATCGACGTCCCTTGGGAACCGGATGATCTTCGGGACCGTCCTGACCGGCGAGAGGAAATGTTTCTGCGCTTTAAAGAGGCGCTTGTCAAATACGACAGGCACTTTATAACCCTGAGCGGCAACGAACAAAAACGACTGAACAAAGCTACTAACCATATTAATACCAATTTATTTTGACATTTTCAGACAACGAAATTCAGGAAATCAAGAAGCACGGCCTGACTCAGGAAATCGTGGAATCTCAGGTGGACCTGTTTGTGAACGGGGTGCCTAACGTAGAACTCGTCGCTGCCGCTACCGTGGGCGACGGCATTTATAAACTGAGCGATAAACAACAAGCAGACTACGTGACTGCTTACCAAAAATCGATGGGCGATAAAAAGATCGTAAAGTTCATCCCGGCTTCCGGGGCGGCCTCACGTATGTTCAAGTCGGTTTTTCAGTTTTTGGACGAGTATGATTCCACCAAAGAAACGCTTCAAGAATACTTTGACCGCACGGGTGACGATTTTATGAAGCACTTCTTTGACAACTTGCAACAATTTCCTTTTTACAGAAAAGTCAACGACATTCTTAAAAAGGAGTATTCCGAAGGAAAACTTGCTGACAAAAACTTTAAGGCCCGAAAATTTGTAGAAGTGGTTATGGGATCTGATCATCTCAATTTTGGTGGTTTGCCCAAGGGGTTGCTTCCTTTTCACGATTATAATGCATATGCTGCCACTGCTTTTGAAGAGCATTTGTATGAAGCTGAAACCTATGCGGCTACAGATGGCAAGGCGATCCTGCACTTTACCGTTTCGCCTGAGCACAAGGAAGGTTTTGAGAAGCACTTTAAAGAAATTGGCACCTCCATTTCTAACCTTACCGGGATCAAATATGATGTGAGCTATTCCTTTCAAAAACCAGAAACAGATACCGTTGCGGTAACCCCTGAGAACAAACTCTTCCGAAAAGCCGATGGCTCGATGCTCTTTAGGCCGGGAGGTCACGGTGCGCTTATCGAGAACCTTAACGATGTGGATGGCGATGTGATTTTCATTAAAAATATTGACAATGTGCTGGTTCGGGATGATGTGCCCTTGCTCGCCCATTATAAAAAGATTCTGGGCGGGATGTTGCTCAAGCTTGAGACCACTGTTTTTGAATACCTCAGCGCTTTGGAAAATGATACTTTTAAAGAGGACAATCTTCCGGAACTGGAGAAATTCTTAACCGAAGACTTCAGCACCAAGTTGGATAGCTATTATAAAGAATTGCCTTTCGGCGAAAAGAAATCGTTTCTGTACGATCTGTTGCACCGCCCCATTCGTATCTGCGGTATGGTTAAAAACGAGGGCGAACCTGGTGGTGGACCATTCTGGGTAAAAGACAGTAGCGGGAAAACAGCCTTACAGATCATCGAAAGCGCACAGGTTAACGAAGACGACGCTGCACAGCAGGATATTTTTCAGGATTCCACACATTTCAATCCGGTTGATGTGGTCTGCAGTGTAAAGGACCACAACGGCAAATCGTACGATCTGCTTGATTTTGTAAACCGGGATCTGAGTTTTATCGCCAGCAAAACCCTTGATGGAAAACCCCTGAAAGCACTCGAACTGCCCGGTCTTTGGAACGGCGCTATGGCAAAATGGAACACCCTATTTGTAGAAGTTCCGGTGGAAACGTTTAATCCAGTGAAGACGGTCAATGACCTGCTCAAACCTTCGCATCAGGTTAAATAGCGGTGAACAGGGATCTATTACTCAGGGAATGTGATTTTAAAGCAGTGCGCAGCGGTGGTGCCGGCGGGCAGCACGTTAACAAAACTTCTACCAAAGTGGTGTTGACGTGGAACCTCGAGGCTTCGGTAGAATTTGATGAACCTCAAAAGCAGCAGTTGCGGGATCGACTTTCCAATAAATTATCTAGAGCCGGGGATTTGATACTGACCAATGACAGCAGCCGCAGCCAGCACAGCAACAAAGACGCGGTTATCAAACAGTTTTTTGCCGAACTGGAACGCGGACTTTTTCGCCGCAAGGCCAGAAGAAAGACTAGACCTTCCAAAATGGCAAAACTAAAACGGCTAAAAGCCAAAAAGCAACAATCCGACAAAAAAGCAAACCGAAAACCGCCAGAATTCTAGGCGGTTTTTTTATGCGCCGGTGCGAGCCATGGGGAAGGTGGGGAATTTTTCTACAGTTTCCACACTTGTGGTTGTGGAATTCAACAGTAAACACAATTTCATCATTTATTCAAAAATGATTAAATATGTAAATATTAGCCAGTTGTCTATGCATTGGGTTATTTGGCGCGTTTGGTACAATTTTCCATCAATACTTTACAACAACGAAGCTATCGAGCTTCGAACCAATAGAAACTAAAAAGTACAAAAGATGAAAAAGTTATTGTTAACAACTGCAGTCATATTAGGATTAACATTTAGTGCAAACGCACAGGAACCAGAAGTACCTCAGCAAGCAGAAGAGGAAACTGAAGCAGTAGTCACTCAGGAACCAGAATTTGAGAAAATAGATAAGGCTGTATTGCCACAAGCTGTTAAGGATGCAGTGATGAATGATCTTGATGGCATGGCTATTCAAGAAGCCTACGTCACCGCCGATGAAGAAGAGACTAAGACGTATAAACTGGTAGTTGCTGCGACTACAGCAGACACTACAGTTCCTAGTAAGACCTTATATGCAGATGCAGAAGGTAACTGGTTGAAGCCAGAAGATTTAAATGTTGGAGAATAGTTTTATAAATCACCCCTAGATTGATTAAAGACCGTCGCAAGACGGTCTTTTTTTGTTTAAAGCAATCTTCACTCAAATTATCTACCCACCCTCTTACTAAGACCAGTTTAAATGAAGTAATAGTAAAGAGGATCTACAAAAATTTTTAAATAATCCGTTACCTTCGTGAAAGGCACAAAACTTTCATTGTGAGCATCGAAGCAACAAAATTAGAAATGATGCACTTGCTTTTGCAGACTCAAAAGGAGAGTCTTTTGGAAAAGGTCAAGAAAGTACTTCAAGATGAGCAAATGGATTGGTGGGATGAAATGAGTGATGAGGAGCGCGATGAGGTTAGAATAGGAATTGATGAAGGTAACCTAGCAGCACATAGGACAGTGATGAAGCATTTTGATAAATAGCATTAAAAATCGTTTGGACTCCGCAAGCGGAAAAAGGTCTTGATAGTGTATTGAAATATTTGATGGAGGAATGGTCTTCCAAAGAAATACGAGCACTTGAGAAGCGAATTATAGATCTTTTGGAGCGAATCTCAAAGTATCCAAAAATCTGTCCACCTGCGTCAAAACATCCAAATATCAGAAAGGGAATAGTGGATAAAAACAATTACATTGTTTATAGGATCCGGCCTCAAAACAAAATTATTGATCATTATTTTCAGGGGAATGAAGCAACGGCCATTATTACCAGCAGCAAAACCGGACGAACCCTGCTATTTGAGAAATGGTTCTGATTTATCTCTTCTTTTTAAACCTGTTATTGCTCAAACAATAATTATTTTTACAGTCTGTTTACAGTCTAATGGTAAAAATCCTAATCATCGAGGACGACGTTCCTTTCTGCGAAATGCTTTCGGTATATCTCAAGAAACGGAATTACAACGTTTCTACCGCATACACCGCTGGGGATGGCTTGAAAAAACTACAAACCGAAAAACCGGAGCTGGTCATCACAGACGTTCGCCTACCCGATCAGAACGGTCTGGAAATACTGAAGAACATCAAGACCGACCATCCCAAACTCCCCGTAATCCTGATGACCGGTTATGCCGAAATTCAAACTGCCGTCTCCGCCATTCAGGAAGGAGCTTCAGATTATATGGAAAAACCGGTGCGTCCCGACCAGTTGCTCGCCCTGATTGAAAAAGTATTAAAAAACCCAGCACCTATAAGTACTCTCGACAAAAAGGAAACGACAAACCCTGCGCCATTAGAAATAAAACCTATAACCGGCAACATTCAGGGCGTTGGCGAAGCTTCAAAACAGCTGCAAAAATACATCGGCTTGGTGGCGCCCACGCCTATGTCTGTGCTGATCATTGGCGACAGCGGGACGGGCAAGGAATTTGCTGCCAAAAGTATTCACGACAACAGCAAGCGCAGTGATGCATCTTTTATAGCGGTCGACTGCGGGGCAATACCGAAAGAAATTGCTTCCAGCGAATTTTTTGGTCATCTTAAGGGTTCGTTCACGGGAGCGATCAACGATAAAAAGGGTCATTTTGAAGCTGCCGATGGCGGGACGCTTTTTTTGGACGAAATCGGGAATCTGGGATACGAGCTCCAAGTGAAGCTGTTGCGTGCACTTCAGGAGCGGGTCATCAAACCGGTGGGCAGCAATGAAGAGAAGAAAATTGACATTCGCGTGATCGCAGCGACCAATGAGGATTTGAACGAAGCCATTGCAGAGGGAAATTTTCGGGAGGACCTGTACCACCGCCTCAATGAGTTTACGATTAAAATGCCCAGCCTGCGCGAAAGAAAAGCAGATCTGCCAGAATTTATCGAGTTCTTTTTAGCACAGGCCAACAACGATCTGGAACGTCAGGTAACTGGATTTTCCAAGGAAGCGTTGTCGTTTATGACCAGTTATGCCTGGCCCGGAAATTTGCGCGAACTCAAAAATGTGGTGCGACGCTCGGTGCTGTTGACGCAGGTTCAGGAAATCCCGGCGCATATCCTTCCCGCTGAAATCCTTAAAAGTGATACTATCGCCGAAGCAGATCGTGGGCTCTACCACAACGCCGGCGAACGGGAACTGATTCTCGACGCCGTCAAAACCGCCGGCGGAAACAAGAGCAAGGCTGCCCGTATCCTTAAAATTGACCGAAAAACCCTTTATAATAAGCTGAAACAATACCAGATTAACCTTTAGCTTTCAGTGCAGCGAGCAGCTCTTTAAATTCGCTTTTAATTGTTTGTAAATTTTCGCTTCGCGAAAGGGAATCCTCTTTTTTTTCCAACGGTTCTAGCAGTACAATCAGTTTTTTGGCCTGTAACTGGCGCAGCATCGGTAACACCTTATGGCTGATTTGCTGAATGGCTTCCCGGTCATTTTCCGCAAAGGCAATTTGCAGTTGGCCTAAATTTTCTTCGGAATTTTTAATGAAAACTTCCAGAATATGCCGAAGTGCTTCCGGATCATTATCGGTAAATTGATGAATGGTTTCCAACGAAAAAAGTTCGGATTCTCCATCACCTTTATCTTTTTCGCCGAAAGGCTCAACCACTGGAAATGGGATTGACAACAGTTTCCTAAAATCATGTGGAGTATACGGCTTGCTCAAGCTGGATTTAAACCCCATCTTTTTATAATCATCACTGCTATATATCGTATTCCCTGAAATTGCAACCACCGGAATCAAACCCAACCGGGCATTTGCCTGTAACGCTTTTAAAAATTGCACGCCGCTCATTTCTGGCATTTGGATGTCTGTCAAAATAAGATCGGGCAGTTCATTGGTCTCATTTAAATACTTTAAGGCTTCCGTGGCTGAGGTTTTCCTGATGGTGGCGGTACCGGTTTTTTTAATCAGGCTTTCGGCAAGCATCAGTTGGCTGGGGTCGTCGTCCACGAGCAGGATGTTGCTGTAGGTGATAGAAAGGTTTTCAGTCCCGTTATCATTGTTGGATATCAGAATTTCATTTGGCTTTGCGCCAATTTCCACAGGTAGGATCAGTATAAACGTGCTGCCTTCCCCCTCCCTGCTTTCCAAATCGATTTTCCCTTTTAAAGCTTCCGTCAATTTTTTGACGATGGCGAGGCCCAGGCCAAATCCGTTCTCCTTTTTCAAACTGGATTTGGCCTGCTGAAATGCTTGAAAAATCTGCTTTTGTTCTGCTTTTGGAATTCCCGGACCGGTATCGCTCACAGAAAATCTAAGGGTAAGCGGATTGCTGGATGCTACCGAGGCAGACACCAAAATGCACCCAGCCTCGGTGTGGTTGTACGCGTTAGTGATGAGGTTGCCCAAAATTTGTTTCAGTTTAGTAACATCGCTTTTAAGATGTTTTTCAGCGTTTTTAGCCACATTCACTTTTACTTGTAGCCCAGATTTAAGTGGTTCCGGAAGTACCATCATAAGAACGTCATCGATCAATTGCTTGGGATGAAAATCGCTTTTGATCAGTTTATAATTTCCGGATTCAATTTTTGAGTATTCCAGAAGACCCTGAACCAGCGTGTTCATATACCCCGAAGCCTTGCTGATCTGCTGGGTGAGTTCTTTTTGGTGAGCATCGAGCCGACTCTCCTTGAGCAACCTCGTAAAGCCTGAAATGGTATTGAGCGGTGCCCTAATGTCGTGGTTAATGGTGTTCATTAGGTTTTCCCGGCTTTGCAGGAGTTTTTCAGCGCGGTTCCTGCTGGCTTCCAGCGCGTCGCTATACTGTTTGTTCCGGGCATTGTCACGGGCGATGGTAGTGATAAAGGCAATGACCAGAACAATGCTCAACAGCCCAAAGATGAGCAGCGTATCTGAAATTTCATCAACCTGTTTATTGAGTTCGCGCTGCCGGGTGCGGTTGAGCAACAGCGCTTCCCGGTCCAACCCCGAGAGCAATTGCCTGATGTTCTGGGTAAGGATACGGTCAGTTTGTAAAAGGTTTTTCTCACGGCTCAGGATAGCCGCTTGCAATTGATCCTTACGCCGTTCCACTTTGGCAAGCACTTCCCGTACGGTCTGGGCCAGAGCGGTACGGTCTGCGTCAGGGTCTGCATTGTCCATCCGAATGTATTTTGCCCAATCGACCAACACTTTTTTTACATAGGGATCAACGGTATCAAGACTGGGGTCGTTCTCATAATCTTCAAAGTAAATATCCTCCTGAATAAGCGCGGCAATGGCCTCATCATAAAAACTACGTCCCGTCTGTTGCCGGCGCAGCGCAACCATATTCTGCAGGTTATCATTTTTAAGGTCAAGCAGGGACTTGATGGAATCGAGCTGCTTTTTTTGGGAAGGGTTGCCCACCAAAAGCCGCAAACTGTCCAGCTGAAAAACGAGACTGTCTGTGTACGATTGATAATTGTCCAGCTGCGTTTCTGATCCTGTGGTCATGGCAGATCTTCCGGTAGTTTCGGCTTCGTAGAGGTAGCTCAAAGCGTTGCTAACGTAGCCCAGCTTCTGCTCTGTGATCCCGGTGGATGTTTTTGGATAAATAAGTTTTCGCAGCTGCGGATAAATTGAATACAGCGCAAACACCAGAATACCAATCAAGGTCAGGTAGCCCAGGATGATCTTAATAGTTATGGGACTTTGCTGGTTTTTCAAGGGTTTCTGGGTATGGGTGTGGCCTTAAATAATTCTTCAAAATTAACGGTTACCAGACGGCTTGGGGATATTCTTTTATTATATATTCGCAGCCTATCTCAAAGGGGTGCTTATTGCTTTTGCAATGGCTGAGATTATACCCAAGAACCTGGGCGGGTAATGCCGCCAAGGGACATACTGTAAACGGTGGGGATCGTCCCTTCCGCATAACGGGAAAAACCAATATTTATTTAAACACAAGAATAATTGCCCCTTTTATTCGTAAATCATTTTACGGATGAAAAAACTCTTATTCGCTTGTGCTGCTTCGTTAACTGCATTTGGAGCGCTCGCACAGCAAACAACACCACAGGACTCTTCTAAAGTTGAAAAACTTGATGCCGTTTTGGTACAATCGGTACGCGTGGATGCAGACTCGCCCATCACTTACAGCAACCTCGACAAGGAGGAGATCAAAGGCCGCAACCTGGGGCAGGATTTACCCATTTTATTGAATTACATGCCCAATCTCGTGACCACTTCAGACGCTGGAGCTGGAATTGGCTACACAGGTTTTCGCGTTCGCGGAACGGGCAATCAAGGGATCAACGTGACCATTAACGGGATTCCTTACAACGATTCTGAAAGTCTTACCTCGTTTTTTGTAAACCTTCAGGATTTCAGTTCGTCGATCGAAAGTGTACAGCTGCAACGTGGCGTGGGGACTTCAACCAACGGTGCCGGGGCATTTGGCGCCAGTCTTAATATCCTGACCGATGTTTCTGAAGAAAAGGCCTACGGTCAGGTAGCCCTTTCTGGAGGATCGTTTGATACACGCCGGGCCAACGTGAAATTTGGCAGCGGTCTGCTCAGTGATCATTTTAGCGTAAGCGGAAGGCTTTCTATCATAAAATCTGATGGATATCTTGACCGTTCAGCCTCTGATCTCAAATCGTATTATTTACAGGGAGCTTTTCGGGACGAGAACACTTTGGTAAAACTCATCGGTTTTGGCGGAAAGGAAATTACCCAGCAGGCCTGGAACGGGATCGATCCCGCCACACTTGCCGCAGAGGGGCGGAGGTACAATCCTATTGGTTTTCAATTTGATGATGACGGAAATCAAACCGGTTTTTACAACAACCAAGTGGATAATTACGCACAGGACCACGTACAGCTGCACTGGAACCAAAAGTATTTTAATGGCTGGTCAACCAACGTGAGCCTTAACTACACGTACGGCCGTGGTTTCTTTGAGGAATATGTGGATGATTTTTATTATACCAACGTTTTGTTTGACGAAAGCCCAACCTTTGAATTTGTAGGTTGGCAGCCGTATACAGTTGATGGTGAAGAGATTAATTCCACAGACCTCATACGCCGTCGCTGGCTTGATAATGATTACTGGGTGGCTAATTTGACCACCAATTATAAAGACGAAGCTGTCAATGTCGATTTCGGATTGTTTGCCAGTCTTTATGGTGGGGATCATTTTGGCGAAGTGACCTGGGCGCGTTATTTTTCACAGACTGAAGAAACACCGCATCGGTATTATTTTGGTACGGCAGATAAAAATGAATTTACCGCTTTTGCGAAAACGACGTGGAGAATTGACGATACCTGGAGCGTGTATGGCGATTTGCAGCAGCGCTTCATAAGCTATGAGACACAAGGTCAGGATGACAAAACCGAAGAATTTCTGGTTGATGAATCCTATTCTTTTTTTAATCCCAAGATGGGATTAACGGTAACCGTTGATGAGGAGCAGCGATTGTATGCATCTTACGGCCGTGCCAACCGGGAACCCAACCGTACCGATTTTGAAAACGGCAATCCCGTACCAGAAACCCTTGATGATTTTGAGCTGGGCTACCGCTATACTACAGATCGTGCCCGGGTCTATGCCAACCTGTACTATATGAATTATCAGGATCAGTTGGTTCTTACCGGTGCGATCGATGATGTAGGGGCACCCATTCGTACCAATAGTGGATCGAGTTACCGACTGGGGATTGAGATCGAAGGTGGTTTTCAGATAGGAAGTAAAGTGGCCATTCAGCCCAACATTTCCTTGAGTACCAATAAAAACCGGGATTTTGTATTCGAACGGGACGGTCAAATACAGAATCTAGGGAATACTAACATTTCCTATTCCCCGGAAATCGTTGCCGGAAACCGTCTGGATATTTTCCCAGTTGAAAATTTTAGGGTATCGCTGCTTTCAAAATTTGTGGGCGAGCAGTACCTGGGCAATATCGATGCGCCGCTATCAAAGCTTGACTCCTATTTCATTAACGACATAAACATTCAGTACGATTTTAATGATCTGGATTTTGTTGATTCCATAACGCTAACTGCTCTGGTCAACAACGTTTTTGGAAATGAATATATCTCAAACGGCTACTTTTTTACTTTTGACGATGATTTCTCTGTACCTAATGTTATTACGACAATAGAAGGTGTTGGATACTATCCTCAAGCCACCAGAAATTTTTTGGTAGGAGCAACCATTCGGTTTTAGGGGGATCGGGTGATTGTTGAAAAAGCCGGCGAGAGCTGGCTTTTTCTTTTTAGTTACTTATGACTATCAAATTACCGCTCTGCGTTGCGCGGTATTCGAGCAAGGGATAGGGGAGGTCACCGTTATTTTTGGGAAGACCGTTAACCAGGATATAGGTATTGTCCTCACAGTCACAGGTGGCTTCAATGCCATTAAGCTTCATCTGGCTGCAGTCGTTGGGCGTATGATTGGGATCACTGGCTTCCCAAGCACGTATCCCGGTGCCGGTATTAATCACAAATATACCTTTATTGCCTACGTTGGGTATATAGACGGCGTTGCTGGGAAACTGAAGGAGGCTGTACTGCGGTAGGTTGGTATTGACATTGAGGTTAACATTGATGTTCAATAAATTTGGATTGCGATTGGTATTGACATCGTCCGTTTCACAGGAAACAGCAAAAAATAAGGTCATCACAACAAAAATATACCTGGACATAAACGGACTTTAAACTGGTGAATTTACAATTATAGAAACGCTGAATTAATAAATTCGTATATTTACAGCAAGAAATCCCGTGAAGCATGGGATTTTTTGTGTTTATGACTTTCGCAGCGCGAAAAAGAAGTAAATGACAACAAGTATCGTACAGGAGCCCGCCCAGTGGGCAAAAATGAAGCAATTATGAGCAAAGTATCCTATTATACCGAAGAAGGCCTAAAAAAACTAAAAGCAGAACTCAACCAACTCAAAGATGTAGAACGTCCCAAGGCTTCCCAGGCCATTGCAGAAGCCCGCGATAAAGGTGACTTGAGCGAGAATGCAGAATATGACGCTGCAAAAGAAGCACAGGGAATGCTCGAGATGCGCATAAGTAAACTGGAAGGAACCGTGGCAAACGCCCGTATAATTGACGAATCACAACTGGATACGTCAAAGGTATTGGTGCACAGTACCGTCAAAATCAAAAACCAGGCAAACGGTGTGGAGATGAAATACAAGCTCGTCGCCCAGAGCGAAGCCGATCTAAAAGCTGGTAAAATCTCTGTGGATTCTCCCATTGGCAAAGGATTACTTGGCAAAAAAGTAGGTGAAGTTGCAGATGTGCAAGTGCCTAACGGGATTGTGAAATTTGAAGTAATCGAGATCACCCGTGAGGACTAGCGGCTTCGGCCACGGCTGTAATCTTTTCAATAAAACTAAAATCCTATGGCATCTATTTTCACTAAAATTATCAATAAGGAAATCCCCGGTCATATCATTGCCGAAACGGACGATCATATCGCCATCCTCGATATCAATCCCAATGCCAAGGGACATACCTTATGTATTCCGAAAAAGGAGGTGAATAAAATTTTTGACCTGCCCGAAACAGATTACTTATCATTAATGAAATTCTCCCGAAAAATAGCCAAAGCCTTAGAGAAAACGGTGGACTGTGAGCGTATTGGTATTTCAGTGATTGGGTTGGAAGTGCCGCACGTGCACGTGCATTTAATTCCGCTTACGACTATGGATGATGCCCGTTTCCTAGATAAATTTTCTATGAACGAACAGGAGTTTCAGGCATTGGCTTTGGCCATCTCAAAAAACTTTTAGTTTCCGTACAAAAAATCAGGATGGAGCAGCAGGTAAATTCCCAGAGCAATTAATACCGTTGACGTACCTATCAGCACCCAAGACAACGGTTTTAACTTAAAATAGATGTTTTCGGGAACAGCTCTTTCGTACGTATAGTCCACCACGCGGTCAATATCGTCTGTCCAGCGAGCGGGATAGATCGGGGTCTCGCACTGCACACAAAGAATGGAAGGTTTTCGATTCTTTGTCGCCTTGGTATAAAAGGTATTCTCGATAATTTCCTGAGAAAATGAAAGCCGCAAGCCGGAGTTGCTAAAGCATTCCGGGCAGTTGTTTCGCAAGGCTGTCTCTTTATACTTGATGTAGTTTTTAGGCATAGCAGCGGCAAAACTATCTCAATTTATCCTGCCTCAAAAGTAATATTCAAACTAAAATAGATGCATTTGCGCATACTGCAGGAGCATGAGCATTTTGAGGTCTTTGATCTCTCCATTTTCCATTGCTGCTATCGCCATTTCATACGACCATTCCAGTACGGTGATGTCCTCGTTTTCATCCTGTGCGCCACCGCCTTTGTTTACTTGTTGTGCCAAATTGTATCTGCCGGTAAAGTAGTGCAGGTATTCGGTGGTCGTGCCGCAGGAGGAATAAGCCTCGTAGATTTTGTTGAGATCTTTTGGCGAAAGCCGGAACCCGGTTTCCTCTTCAATTTCTTTTAATACTGCCGTCTCTGGATCGTTGTCATCAAGCATACCGGCACAGACTTCGGTGATCATAGCATCTTCAGGATTATTGCGGTACACAGGCATCCGGAACTGTCTTGTCAACAACAACTTTCTCCTTTCTGGATCATAAAGCAGCACCGCCACGGCATCACCACGCACCAAAATTTCGCGGCTCATAGGTTTCCATTCCCCGTTTTTGTTTTTGTACTCACAATCGATCTTTTCGACCTTTATAAATTTATCGACCAAAGTTTCTACGGTAAGGTTTCTCAATTTGTCGCTCATTGTTCTAAAAGTTTTAAGGAAATCTGGAAGGTGGTACCCTTGTTCACCTCACTTTTCAGGACCTTAATCTGGCCATCGTGGTATTCCTCGATAATACGTTTGGCCAGCGAAAGCCCCAAACCCCAGCCTCTTTTTTTGGTCGTAAAGCCCGGGTTGAAAACTGAAGCAAAATTGTTTTTGGGAATTCCCTTACCGGTATCTGAAATTTGAATTTTTGCATATCGTGCGTCCCGGGTTAAGGTTATGGTGAGTTTTCCCTTGCCCTTCATGGCGTCAATGGCGTTTTTCACCAAATTCTCAATCGTCCAGCTGAATAGCGATGGATTCAAATTGACAAACAAATTCCCCGGTGGCAGGTTTAGTTGAAAGTCGATAAGTTTTGAACTCCGGCTTCTAAGGTAATTAATTGTCTTTTCGGTTTCTTGGGCGATGTTTGCCGTCTCTAGAATGGGCACGCTCCCTATCTTAGAAAACCTTCCGGTGATTACCTCCAGCCTGCTGATGTCGTTGTTGATTTCATCGATGTACTCTGGATTTACGTTTTCGGTCTTTAAAATTTCGGTCCAACCTACGAGGGAAGAAAGTGGTGTGCCGATCTGATGGGCGGTCTCCTTGGCCATTCCCGCCCAGAGCAGGTTTTGTTCCGAAGCTTTAGAAGTTGCATAAAAGAAATAGATCAGCGCAATAAAAAGAAAGACAATAATAATTACCGCCAGCGGAAACCATTTGAGCTGGTTGATGATGGGCGAGTGGCTGTAGTAGGCATACTGCAGGTCAACACCGGTAATATCGATGCGTATGGGCGGGTTCTCGTTGCCCATCTCGCGCAGCAGGTTTTTAGTTTCAATTGAATCTTCCAGTTTACGTTGCGGAATATTGATGCTGTTGAGGATGTTGTCGTTTTCGTCTGTGATGATGACGGGGATCGATGTGTTCTTTTGACCAATGATCTGAATCAGCGTATTGGTCGCGTTCAAGTTGGCATCCAGCGGAATCTCATTGACCGCTTCAACAGATTTAGCCCAGATTTCCATACGGTCGCGTTCGGCCTGTTTCAATTGATCAAAGAACAGCGAAGTGTTCCAAAGGATCAAAGCGGTAATGATGATGGCCGAAAGGATAATGAACCAGCGCGAAAACTGCTGGTTGGGATTGAATCGCATCGATTTCTGAATTTGACTAAATATAATGCTTTCGCAGTAAAATTATTGTCCGTGCTTCGGTTTTAAAGAAAGCGGTATATCGTTACCTTTGCCAAAATACATCAGCGTGACCATAGATCCCAAAGAACATCCTACTGCAAAAAATTACGGATATCTCGTAGGTGCCATTGGGCCGCGTCCCATCGCTTTCGCCAGTACCGTGGATGCTCAGGGAAACCCCAACCTGTCCCCGTACAGCTTCTTTAATGTATTCAGTGCCAATCCACCAGTGGTGATCTTTTCGCCGGTAAGGCGGGTTCAGGACAATTCGGTAAAGGATACGCTGAAGAATATTGAGGAAACCGGTGAAGTGGTAATCAATATTGTCAACTATGCGATGGTGCAACAGATGTCGCTTTCGAGTGCGTCTTACGACAGGGGTGTGGATGAATTTGTGAAATCAGGATTTACCAAAGTACCTTCGGAAACCGTGAAGCCTTTCCGCGTAGAAGAATCTCCGGCATCTTTTGAATGCCGCTTGCGCGAAATAGTTTCGTTGGGAGAAGAAGGTGGCGCCGGTAACTTAGTGATCTGCGAGGTAACGCGGATGCATTTTAGTGAGGATATCCTGCAAGACGGAAAAATAGATCAACGGAAAATAGACCAGGTCGCAAGAATGGGCGGTAACTGGTACACCCGCGCTGCGCCGGGAATGTTTGAGGTACCTAAGCCCACGCAGGAGGTTGGGGTCGGGGTGGATCAAATTCCCGAAAATATCAAGCACAGCCAAATCTTAACCGGTAACGATCTGGGAAAATTGGGCACTGCCCCAACATTGCCAAACGAGGACGCCATTGAGGCATTTATGGCGGCAAACAGCGAGCTGTACAAATTGGTAAGCGCGATGGATGAAAATCGCCTGCACCGCAAAGCCCAGGAACTGTTACACGATGATAAAGTGGCCGAAGCGTGGAAGCTTTTACTGGCCAAAAAATAAATAATAACCGCAAAACAAGAATAATGGAAGTACAGGGAAAAATCAAACTTATAGGAGAGACCAAAACCTTTGGAAGCAATGGCTTTAGAAAACGCGAAGTCGTAGTAACCACAGAAGAGCAATATCCGCAAGACCTGATGATCGAGTTTACCCAAGATAAGGCAGACTTATTGAACAATTTTAAGGTAGGCGAGCCGGTAAAGATAGCGATCAACTTGCGTGGTCGCGAATGGGTAAGCCCGCAAGGGGAAACAAAATATTTTAACAGCATCAATGGTTGGCGAATTGATAAAATGCAGGCAGGTGCCGCCGGAGCACCACCGGCACCGCCAGCAGATCAGTTTGAGCCAGCATCTGATTTTAGTGATGAGGATCACGACGATCTTCCGTTTTAAATGACTTTTTTTTCATTGTCAAAACGCCCGCTTCGCGAGAAAACGCAGCGGGCGTTTTTATATGGGATTGGTAGAAAAAGACTATTTAATTCCATTTTAAAAGCGTTAAACTAACCTTATGGTTTCTGCTTAAACCTTTCTTTTTAATTAAATTCAAGGTAGAAAAGGGGAACAATGGAAAAGAAATCAAGTAAAAGATATTCATCTCGACCGGATGCATCGAGCCAAGCTGAAAATCCAACTAAGTCAAGTCCAAAAGTTGAGGAAAAGGAAATAGTATTGAATAAAGAGGAAAGCCGTTCTTGGCGAGATCACAGCAATCCTTTTGTTAGGTTTTTGGCAAAAACAGGATTTACCGTGTGGCTTATTGTGATGGCCGTGGGTGTTGGCCTGGCTTTTTTAGTGGCATTTATCGCTGTATGAAAGCACTCGATGGATTTTTCTTCTGTGCAGTGGTTGCATTTCTGTTCATTAATCTTCTTGGGTATTATGACGTCTCTCTCCCTGTTTGGATATCGGGCTATGCAAATGACTTCCTATGTATGCCCATAATTTTAACGGTATGCCTCAAAACTGTACATATCTTAAAACGGAATAATCAATTGCGGCTATCCCTTTTTCCTGTTCTTTGCTTGACGCTTTTTTATTCCTTTTACTTTGAGATTTACTTACCGCCAATACATGCTCGCTATACAGCGGACCCTGTGGATGTGATTTTGTATTTCTCTGGAAGCGCTTTGTTTTACTTTTTGCAGCATTGGAAGATTTTATCCGTCGCAAAGTGTGACTACCTCAGAAAGTGGATTACGAGTGCGTGGAAAAAGAAAAAAGCCTTTCTGCGTTAGCAAAAAAGCTTTTTAATTGGTTATTAGGTTAACCTATTTGAAAAACTAAAAAAGCAATGATGAACAAAAAAATTAGTCAAATAGATTAGCATAAATGTCGTTAAAATTTTCATAATCACAAAATATATCCCTGTTTTTTTGCAGAAAATTATTTCTGATGCCCAAAAATGACTATTCTTTTTCCTTTCCCAATCCTTCACAGGCTGATGTCGCAGGCTTATTGTGTGCCAGCAAAGGCCTTTCGCCAGAGCTGGTACTCTCTGCCTATCATCAAGGTATATTTCCGTGGTACAATGACGGTGAGCCTGTTTTATGGTGGACCCCAGACCCAAGAATGGTTTTATTTCCTGATGAAATCCATATTTCAAAATCCATGCGTAAACTATTTCGGGACAATGCTTTTCAAGTTCGTCACAATACCCAATTTCTTGAAGTGATGTTGGCCTGCAAACGTATTGATCGGGACGGGCAGCACGGTACCTGGATCACCAATGAGATGGTAAAAACCTATGTTGAGCTTCACAAACGGGGTTTTGCTGAATCCGTTGAGGTATTTCAAAATGGAAAATTAGTCGGAGGGCTTTACGGAGTAAATCTCAAGGATCAAAAGATATTCTGTGGTGAAAGTATGTTCAGCAAAGTGAGCAACGCCAGTAAAGTGGCTTTGATAGCGCTATCGCGAAAACTTCAGGAACAAAAGTATAAACTGATCGATTGTCAGGTCTATACGGAGCATCTGGCCAGTATGGGCGCCCGGGAAATACGTCGGGAGGAATTTCTGAATTATCTAAAAATTGAAAACTGAAGAGGTATAAATAAATGCCCGATTGGCCGTGGGGTTTAAATAATCTTCCTTACGGTATTCTACCGAGACCTGAATTTTCAGGTTGTCCTGAATTTGGTTGCCTATGGTCCAGTTTAACCGCTGGCTGAATTCTAATTTTTGCTGTTTGCCTAAACTGTACAGGGTTTCCAGGGATAGTGCCGTATAAAATTCACCCGTGTTTAAAGTAATCCCTTGCAAAGGAAAATCAAGAGCCAGACGATAGCGCAGCCTAAAGACAGTTTCATCGTCAAAAAACCGTTGTTCAAAACGAGCGCGGTGTCCCAACCGAAATTGATTGTAATACTTCGCATAGTTGTACTGCTCCGTTAGCCGAAATTCATTGCTTCTGGCTTCAAACCAGTCGCGGTTGCGGTAGCGCACGCCAAGGCTTATTTTACCATAAAAACCACTTTCGTAGGTAGTAAAATGAGAAACTTCCAAGTGCTTGGCTTGAAAACCTTTGGGATCTGCATCCAGTTGGCTGCGGTTGTTCAGTTCCCAGTTGAAACTCCAGCGATTGGGCGGGCTGTAATTGAATGATGTTTCTGGCTGCCAGTAAAATTCTGTCTGTTGAGCTTGAGTTTGACAAGTAACAACGAAAATTAAGAAGGCCGGAAAAACTCTAAAACAGTAAAAAATCATAAGAGCGTCTTTCGATTTTCCGGGAACTGATGAAATTTCCCTGGGCATTAAAGGTCATTTCAAATTTTTGCAGTTTGTTCTTGTCGTTCTTAGTGGCGACAATCATCTCGTAATTATTGGGAATTTTCAGATCAAATGCTGCAGTCTGGTCAGGTGGTAAATATTGCGCCTGGATTTTTTCTGTTTTGTGACGGGCAAAGTTGTTTTCAAGATAGGTTTCGATTTTACCAAAAACCGCATCGCCTAGAAAGTCATCTTCAACGATTACTTCAATATCTTCCAGTTGTCCTTCGGGATTGAATTCTACACTGTATTTGGTCTTGTTGTGTTTAAATTTTGATTCATAACTCCTCGAATCCCCATCTTGTTCCAGATAAAATTTCTGTCTTTTTGGTGTAAATGGCATTTCTTCCAAAAATTGCAGGGCAGCTGGTGGCATCTCATTTTGGTCGATGCCGCGCTCACGCTCCTGTTTGGTCTTTTGGGCGAAAGTCCCTACCGAAAAGCCAAAGACCATCATCCATACAATTAGATGCTTCATTACGTTTTATTTTTTATTTCGCTGTTGCGAAAACAACTTTCTTCATGATCATTCACCATTCCGGTGGCCTGCATATGCGCATAAACCACGGTCGATCCGGTAAATTTGAAACCGCGTTTTTTCAGATCTTTAGACAGGAAGTCGCTTAGCGGTGTTGTCGCAGGAGCTGTCTTATAATCTATTACTGTATTCTGAATGGGCTTATGATCAACAAACCCCCAGATGTATTCTGAAAAGCTTCCAAATTCCTTCTGAACATTCATAAAAGCCCTGGCATTGCTCACGGCTGCGTTTACTTTCAGTTTGTTACGTATAATTCCGGGATCGTTCAGCAGGCTTTCTATTTTCTCTTCAGGATAGTTGGCGATTTTATGATAGTCAAAATCATCAAAGGCCTTTTTGAAGTTTTCCCGCTTGCGCAAAATCGTGATCCAGCTCAGTCCCGCCTGAAAAGTTTCCAAAATTAAAAATTCAAACAAAGTGGCATCATCATAGACAGGCACGCCCCATTCGGTATCGTGGTACTTTTCATAAAGCGGGTCACCTACGCACCAGCCGCAGCGTTTTAATTTTTTCATATAGCCTTCTTAAACTGAAATCTTTTCGCGGTAGCAAAAAATCCTTGTAATTCTCGTAAAAAATTCCGACAATAAAGCTATGGAAAAACCCGAAACCACCTTCAACTTAGAAGTTATAAAAGAAACAAAAAAACAGGCGATGGCATATGCCGAATATCGCAAGTTAGTTGCTGATCACGCAATACGTTCTACGAGTACCGGCACTACGCAAACCGAAGCCCTGAGCGAATATACACAGCTCAACGACCGCCGTATGCGCCGTTGGGACAAGACTTTTAAAATAGGAGAAATCGAATTTAATGCCATCTCAAAAATAAAAACTCCGCAAACCTGGCTCGTCCTTACCGAAAGCTGGTGTGGTGATGCTGCTCCCACTTTGCCAGTTATGAACGCTATTGCCCAGCTGAATACCAATATTGATTTTAAGGTAGTTCTACGTGACGATCATCCTGATACGATGCAACAATTTTTGACCAATGGCGCGATGTCCATCCCGAAGTTGGTCATTACAGATGTTAATACAGAAACTGTTCTTGGTACTTGGGGACCGCGACCAGGACCTTTGGCCCAACTGGTTGCAAAACACAAAGCGATTCACGGAAGCATACAGCCAGAATTTAAAGAAGAGGTGCAGCGCTGGTATAATAAAGACAAAGGTCAAACCACTTTAAAGGAGCTCATAGAGCTGTCGCAAAATTTACCCTTGAAATAAAAAGGAAATGGAGCCCAACTGACTTTCGCGCGAACTTGACGTGAAAATCGCCCGTTCTGCATAGGACATCGCCTGGTCGATGAGGCAACCATTAGTGGTTGTTGAGGCCGCTTTGTTGAAGGTCATTTTGGTCACTCCACCTTGCGCACTTACGGTAATATTGATTGTGATTTTACCTGTGGCGTCGCAGGTGTAAACCGGGTTGGGAATGCGTATGGCATCGCGATCCCGCAACTGGAAGCTCACGGTGCTTTTATTATACGCAGCTTTCTCGACGAGCTTTTTTACTGGAGCCTCTTCCGCAGATTCGGGACGGTTGGCGGCTTGTTTTCTCAAGTCTGCGATACGCTTTTTATAGTCGGGCAATTCGCCGTCATCGCCGGCATCAACTTCCGGGGCTGTGGCATCTTCTGAAGTCAGGTATTTCTCCCTTGCTTTTGCCTGTTCCCTAAAAAACCGCCGGGCTTCGTTCTGCAAATTGTCGCTGTTTGAAACCTTATGTGTAATTTTTTGCTCTTGCTGTTGGGTTTCGGTAAGTTCTTTTTCTTCGGGTTCTTCTTCCGGGATTTCTTCGAGAACCGGGATGGGTATAAACTCTTCTTCGGCAACGTCATGATAAGCCGGTACGGATACAAACATGAAGGCCAGCAACAGCAGGGCTGCTGCCGAACAGGTAATGATCAATGCCTTATCGTCCGGGTTCAATCGCATGGGGCAAAATTAAGTAAACCTTTAGTTAATCTGCGTTAAACGGGAAAACCTCAAAGAAGTTGTTGGGTAAGTATCGCTTCCGCGAAAGCTACTCAGGCTGTAAAGAAGCTTCAAAGTCCTCGATGGTAATGGTATCGCCTATTTGATAGTCACCTATGCGCGTACGGCAGAGTTTCGTTAAGTGGCCACCGGTTTGTAGCGCTTTCCCAAAATCGTTGGCCAGCGAACGGATGTAGGTTCCTTTGCTACAACTCACCCGAAAATGTACGGACGCACAGTCAATTCCTGTAATCTCAAACTCACGTATGTTGACTTCCCGGGCAGGAATATCGACTTCTTCGCCTTTTCTGGCAAATTCATACAGGCGTTTTCCGTCTTTTTTTAATGCCGAAAAAACAGGTGGCTGTTGCTGAATGATACCAATAAATTGACATGTGGCGGCTTTAATTTTTTCTTCGGTCAAGTGATCTGTGGGAAAAGTTTGATTGATCTCAGTTTCCAGATCGTAGGAAGGTGTGGTGGCACCCAATTGAATGGTACCGGTATACTCCTTTTCCTGACCCATAAATTCCTCGATCCGTTTGGTAAATTTTCCTGTGCAGATAATAACCAAACCGGTCGCCAATGGGTCTAAAGTGCCAGCGTGACCAACTTTTATTTTTTTGATCTTAAATTTTTTTCGGATCAGCCAACGTGCTTTGTTGACCAGATCAAATGAGGTCCAGTTTAAGGGTTTGTCAAAAAGGAGAACCTGACCGGATTGGAAGTCTTCAAGATTCTTATTCTGCATCCTCGATGATCTTTGAAAGTTGGTCAGATAATACCGGCAAGTCATTTTGAATAACCAGAAAAATCCGAAAAGGTTCAATGCCTTCATAATTGTGGGCTGCAATATTTCTCAATCCCAGTATGGAATTATACGGAATTTCTTGATTGGCACATTTAAAGTCATCAGAGAGGGATTTTACGCTTTCGCCAAGATTGATAAAGTTCAAAACGCAGGCGTCATAAATGGCGCTATCTTTCAAAAGTTCATCACGTTTCAAATTTTCAGTATAACGCAAAATGTTACTGACGTATTTCTTCATAAGCTTGCAAAGAATCAAATCCCGATCATCTGTCTTCATAAATGCGAACTAAATCTTTCTCAATAAATGGCTTAAAGAGTGGATTGATTCCGTTTTTGGTTACAAGATCAATTTTTGATTTTAGGCGTTCTTTTAAGTCCATATACAACCCGCCCATTTGTAGCAATGAAACGGTTTCTGGAAGATCAACACAAATATCAATATCACTATCCTCCCGCATTTCGCCACGGGCATATGAACCAAATACCGCAATCTCCTTGGGTTTGTAAGGCAGGATGGTGTCGATGATGATTTGATTTGTTTTGGCGTCCATAACACTGTAAAATTAAGTAATAAAACGCATTGTCAGCTTTTGGAAGGAAATCCCAATTTTACGGCATTCGCCGAAATTAAATAGAAAAAATATATGATTGAATCATGTTGGGAAAAGAAGCTAATACCCGTAATACCCAAATCCTATCGCGATTACCCCGACGATTAAACAATAAATGGCAAACCAGGAAAGCTTACTTTTTTTGACCAATTTGATCATCCATGTACAAGCAAAAAGTCCGGAAACGAATGCCGCGACAAACCCGATGGAGAGCGCAGTGAAGTTCCCACTTTCGGTGGTGATGTCACCACTCAAAAGGTCTTTGGCAATTTTTCCAAAGATCAATGGTACCACCATTAGAAATGAAAATCGAGCCGCTTTCCCCTTATCATTGCCTAAAAGCACGGAAGTCGAAATAGTTGCACCACTTCGTGAAATCCCTGGCAACATGGCGATGGCCTGAGCAACGCCTATGGTAAACGCGTTGGGAAAAGTAACTGGTTTTTGGGTGTCTTTAGCCTTGTCTGCCAGCCACAGCAATAACGCAGTAACAATGAGCATAAAACCAACGAGCAGGATGTTTCCGCCAAAAAGCGACTCCAACTGCTCTTCAAAGAAAATCCCGATTACCACCGCCGGAATCATGGAAAGAATAATTTTTGCAGAGAACTGCGTTTCTTCATTCCATTTAAAGGAAAACAGGCCGCTAATGATCTCCCAAATATCCTTCCGGAAAACCACGATTGTACTGAGCGCGGTTGCAAAATGAAGCACCACCGTAAAAAGTAAACTTTCTTCGGGCACAGAATTGTCACCCAAAATCGCCTTGCCCAGTTCTAAATGGCCGCTGGAGGAAACGGGTAAAAATTCAGTCAGGCCTTGAATGATCCCAAGAATGATCGCGTCGAGAACGTCCATTTAATTTTTGTGTTTGTCAGGATTCAGTAGGATCGCGTATACTTCGATGCCAAAACCGATAAGCACCAAACCAGGCGCTAACCGAATGCGTCGCCAGCTGTAAATTTCAGGATTAAAAACATTGGGATCATCGCTGCCACCGCCCGACATTAGGATAAAGCCCAACGCAATCACACCCAAACCTATGAGCATAAACGTATAATTTTTCTTTCCGAAGATAAATGTGCTTCGGTGAAGTTCTTTCTGTTTTTTTCGTTTCTGTTCTCCCATTGGTTTTAGTTTGGGGTTTGATGTTTGAAGTTCAAGGTTTTTGTGGTGTCGTAAACTTTTTAAAACAAGTCCTCTGTTCTCATTTTCCACTTATACTCAGCGCTGCCCACTACCTACTGTAACTGCCCACTTCTATTTTCTTTTCTCTATTTTCTAAAATCTAAAATCTACAATCTCAAGTCTAAAATCTAATAATAAAGCTCATCCGTTTTCAAATTTAAAAAGCGTTGTGTCGCCAAAAAGGTACTGAACCACGTAATCAAAATACTCGACACAAATATGATGGCAAACAAAGCGATCAGTAATTTGGGGTCGCTCAGCAGTTGCAGTTCGGGGAAGGTTTGGTCCATATAATACAGGACACCGCCCATTCCCAGCAAGGCGATGATCGCGCCCAGCATTCCCAGTTGCATACTTTTCCAAATAAACGGCCGGCGGATAAATGATTTGGTCGCGCCCACCATTTGCATGGTTTTAATCGTAAAACGTTTAGAATAGACCGATAGCCGTATCGAACTGTTGATCAGCAGTACCGCGATAAAGGTAAATATCCCACTGATGACCAAAATCCAAAAACTGATTTTTTTAATATTATCATTAAGTAAAGCGATGAGCGGCTGGTCATAAACCACTTCTTCTACAAAGTCATTTTCGTCAATGTCAGCAACGATTTCTTCTACCTGCCCGTCAGAAACAAAGTCGGCTTTCAGGTAAACGTCAATGGAATTCTGCAAAGGGTTTTCGCCGATGTACTCCATAAAGTCCTCACCTATTTCTTCGCTATAGGCTTGAGCGGCTTCCTCTTTGGTGGTGTATTGGGTCGACTTGGTGTGGTCTGCCAGCGCGAGGCTTTTTTGCAGTTGTTTTATTTCGACTTCTTTGGCGGTGTCTTTAAGGTAGATAGTGATGGCGATCTGTTCTTTAAAATGATCGGCTACTTTTTTTGAATTTAAAACCAGTAGCCCCAACAGTCCCAAAAGAAAAAGCACCAGCGCAATACTGATCACCACCGAGAAGTAGGAAGAGATCAATCGGCGGCGTTGGTATTTTTCAAAAGAGCTGGCCATAAAGGGTTTTAAAATTTGGTGTAAATGTATGAAAGTTGGTCTTTTTGGTAACGCAAAAGCAAGTCTTTTGTTTTGGCAGAAATTCACAAAACCAAGATCGTGTTTCCTTGACTTCCGGTGGAAGCCTCCCCATTAATAATTGTAAATTTGCGCCCTGAACGCGAGACCTTACAGGTTTTTAATACCTGCGCCGTCTGGAGTATCCTGAAACTATGAATTACGACCACAACGCCATTGAAGCAAAATGGCAAAAATACTGGGAAGAACATAAAACCTTCAAAGCAAAGAACCCATCCTCCCTCGGCCCCTCCCAAGGAGGGGAGTCAAATTTGGGTTCTCCCTCCTTGGGAGGGGGCAAGGGGGAGGACCAGAAACCTTTCTACGTACTCGATATGTTTCCTTATCCGTCCGGTGCAGGCCTTCACGTAGGCCATCCGCTTGGGTATATTGCCAGTGATATTTACGCACGTTACAAGAGGCATCAAGGCTTCAACGTATTGCATCCGCAAGGGTATGATTCTTTTGGGCTTCCGGCAGAACAGTATGCGATACAGACCGGGCAGCATCCAGCAGATACAACAGAAATAAATATTGAAGGTTGTCTGGATGATCACGGTAAAATTCTACCTAAGTATGTGAAATCCGATGGAACAATTTCAGAGGCAGCCTTGATTGATAAGCAAGTACAAACTCATATTGATGATAAGGGCTATCAGGAAAATATCATCAAAGGATATCGGCGACAGCTCGATAAAATGGGTTTTTCGTTTGACTGGGACCGCGAGGTACGCACTTCAGATCCTGAATATTACAAATGGACGCAGTGGATTTTCATTCAGCTTTTTGAAAGTTGGTACAACAACGACACTGACAAAGCGGAACACGTCGATACATTGATTGCCAGGTTTGAAAAAGACGGAAACGCTTCCGTCATCGCGGTTTGTGATGAAGATGTGGAAGCGTTTACCGCAGAAGATTGGAATTCCGCTTCCGCGAAAGAAAAACAGGAAATCCTCCTCAAGTACCGTCTCACCTATCTGGCCGAAACCGAAGTAAACTGGTGTCCGGCGTTGGGAACGGTACTTGCCAACGACGAGATCGTCAACGGCGTTTCAGAACGTGGAGGGCATCCAGTTGTTCGCAAAAAAATGACCCAGTGGAGTATGCGCATCAGTGCTTATGCACAGCGTTTGCTTGATGGTCTGAAAAATATCGACTGGCCACAACCGCTGAAAGATTCACAGACGAATTGGATTGGAAGAAGTAAAGGAGCAATGGTCACGTTCCCCCTAGCCCCCAAAGGGGGAACTCCTAGCAGACCGGGATATCTTACTGGTGGAAACAATTCTGCTTTGCTTTTAGAAAAAGCAAAGAAAATGCGTTCACAGCCTACAGAAGCCGAAAAATTACTTTGGGAAGTGTTGAGCGGAAAAAAGCTTGGTGCCAAATTTAGAAGGCAACACATCATCGATGAATTTATAGTAGATTTTGCATGCCTTTCCAGAAAGCTAGTTATTGAAGTAGATGGATCAATTCATGGAGAACAAGCCGAACAGGATGCTGCGCGTACATTACGTCTAAATGAAAAAGGCTTTAGGGTAATAAGATTTGAAAACATCGAAATTTTTCAAAACCTCGAAGAGGTATTGAATAAAATTAAGGAAGAGCTAAGCGTTCCCCCTTCGGGGGCTAGGGGGATTTCAGTCTTCACCACCCGCCCCGACACCATCTTCGGCGTCACTTTTATGACTTTGGCGCCAGAACTTGATCTGGTTCAGGAAATCACAACCCCGGAGCAAAAAGCCGAGGTCGATGCTTATATCGAGGCAACCGCAAAACGTAGTGAGCGCGACCGGATGGCTGATGTCAAGACCATAACCGGTGCGTTTACCGGCGCCTATGCCGAGCATCCGTTTACCAAGGAGCCTATCCCGATCTGGATTGGGGATTATGTGTTGGCAGGATATGGTACTGGAGCGGTAATGGCAGTTCCTTGCGGCGATCAGCGCGATTGGGATTTTGCGCGTCACTTTGAAGGTCAGAAAGGAATGCCACCGATCAAGAATATTTTTGAAGGAGTTGATATTTCTGAGCAGGCCTACGGCGAAAAAGACGAAACCAAACTGAAAAATTCCGATTTCCTTAACGGACTTTCCTATAAAAAGGCGCTTCCCAAAGCTATTGAAGAACTGGAAGAATTGGGTGCCGGAAAAGGTAAAATCAATTACCGTTTACGCGATGCGGTGTTTAGTAGACAGCGCTACTGGGGCGAACCGTTCCCTGTTTATTACAAGGACGGTATGCCGCAAATGATCGATGCCAAATACCTGCCCCTGCGCCTGCCCGAAGTCGAAAAATACCTCCCCACCGAAGAAGGCGAACCACCATTGGGCCGCGCCACGCAGTGGCACTGGAACGAAAACACCTGCGAAGTTGTTTCCGTGCCAGAAGGAGAAGAGCCCCCTTCGGGGGTTTGGGGGATCGAGCTGAACACCATGCCCGGCTGGGCAGGTTCATCCTGGTACTTCTTCCGCTATATGGAAGATGCCAAGCGCGGTGAAGTTTTCGCTTCCGCGGAAGCGATGGACTATTGGAAAAACGTGGACCTCTACATCGGTGGAAGCGAGCACGCCACCGGCCACTTGCTCTACAGCCGTTTCTGGGTGAAATTTTTAAAAGACCGTGGCTTTGCTCCGGTTGATGAGCCGTTTAAAAAGTTGATCAACCAAGGGATGATTTTAGGGGAGAGTGCTTTTGTTTATCGGATTATCCCAGAAGGTAGTTTTGGATTTTTGGAAGAGAACTACTCGGAGAATATCGATAAAGCAAGGAGTATTCCAGTAATTCTTTCCAATAAAATTCACAAAAAATTACCCGATAACGAATATCGTGTTCTTCTTGAAGATAAATTGCTTGCATATTTTAAGAAAACCTTCGGGGATGAGCTTTTCGAGTTTAATATTACCTTAAATAACATCAATGAAATCCACGCTCCAGTAGATTTTGTAAACATTTCAAATGAACTAGATATCGAAGCCTTTAAAAACTGGCGACCAGAATTCAAAGACGCGATTTTTATCGGAGAAACCGAAGCAATAAACAATGACAATAAAAATAATAATAAATATATCGTAGGCCGCGAAGTAGAAAAAATGTCCAAATCCAAATACAACGTGGTGAATCCCGATGATATTTGCGAGCAGTATGGCGCAGACACTTTGCGTATGTACGAGATGTTCCTCGGTCCGCTGGAACAAGCAAAACCTTGGAATACCGCTGGGATTACGGGCGTGCACAATTTCCTGAAGAAGCTGTGGAAGTTGTATCAAATCCCCCTAGCCCCCGAAGGGGGAACTCCAAGCGCTCTCAACAATGAGAACGGAAGTCAAAAAGCTCCCCCTTCGGGGGCGGGGGGGGATTCCCTAAAGGTTTTGCACAACACCATCAAAAAAGTGCAGGAGGATATTGAGAATTTTAGTTTCAACACTTCGGTATCGACGTTTATGATTGCGGTAAATGAACTGACTGCGATGAAGTGTACTTCGCGCGAAGTGCTTGAGCCACTGCTGGTTTTGATTTCGCCTTACGCGCCGCATATTGCTGAGGAGCTTTGGTCGCAATTGGGTCACGAAGGCAGTATTTCACGCGTTCCGTTTCCGAAGTATGAGGAAAAATATACCGTGGAATCGACCAAGACCTATCCGATTTCGTTTAACGGAAAAATGAAGTTTACGCACGATCTTCCACTGGATCTTTCCAAAGAGGAAATCGAAAAAACGGTGATGGCTTTAGAAGAAACCCAGAAATACCTGAACGGCCGCACCCCTAAAAAGGTAATCGTGGTTCCCGGTAAAATTGTAAATATCGTTGGCTAATGTGGGACTTTGACTTTGTGGAGCTAATCGGTGTGACCGCGGCTATTCTCACGACATCAGCGTTTGCTCCGCAGCTTATCCACACTATTAAGACCAAAGACGTGGCCGGACTGTCCCTGACGATGTACCTGACCTTTTTGGCAGGACTGCTGCTGTGGCTGGTTTATGGAATTTATATGAAAAGCATCTCCATTATTCTGGCGAATGTGGTGACCAGTATTCAGGCGGTGGTGCTCATTTTTCTGAAAATCAGGTATGGAAAGAGGGGAGAAAAAAGAGAATAGAGGAAAGAGAAAAGATTAAAGATTGGATTACGTTGATTTTTTGTTTAGCGAAAAATCAACGTAATCCAATAATCTTCAATCTTCAATTTTGAATCATTGAATTTTTAAACTCCAAACATAATTCTACTCATCTTCCAGTTCTCCGGTATATTCATCATATTCCGGGTAGAGAAAGTTGTTGTACGGAAAACGGGTGACGTGGATTTCGCGTACGCGTTCATAAACCTTCTTCCGGAAGTCTTCCATGTTTTCTTTCTCAATCGCCGAAATGAAAATGGCATCACCGTCCATACGGTTCATCCAGGTGCGTTCCCATTCTTCGAGGGTGAAATGTTCTGAAGTTCTTTCGGTGACGAGATCATCATCTTCGATGGTTTCATGGGTGTACTGATCAATTTTGTTGAACACCATCAATGTGGGTTTGTCCCCGCTTTTAATTTCGTCAAGAATTTGGTTTACCGAAGCGATATGATCTTCAAACTGCGGATGCGAAATATCAACGACGTGAAGCAACAGGTCGGCCTCACTGACTTCGTCAAGCGTACTTTTAAAAGATTCTACCAACTGTGTCGGCAGCTTTCGGATAAAACCTACCGTGTCGCTCAGCAAAAATGGCAAGTTGCGGATGACCACTTTGCGTACGGTGGTATCGAGGGTCGCAAAGAGTTTGTTTTCGGCAAAAACTTCGCTTTTGCTGATAACGTTCATCAAGGTGGACTTCCCAACGTTGGTGTAACCTACCAAAGCCACGCGAACCAAAGCGCCACGGTTGCCCCGCTGCACTTCTTGCTGCTTATCGATTTTCTGGATTTTCTTTTTGAGCAACGAAATCCGGTCGCGCACGATACGGCGGTCAGTCTCGATCTCGGTTTCCCCAGGACCACGCATCCCGATACCACCACGCTGGCGTTCCAGGTGTGTCCAGAGTCCCGTAAGGCGAGGTAGCAGGTATTCGTATTGTGCCAATTCAACTTGGGTTCTAGCGTAACTGGTCTGCGCGCGCTGCGCAAAAATATCTAAGATCAGGTAGGTACGATCAACCACCTTACACTTTAAGAGCTTCTCTATATTTCTCTGCTGGGCAGGGCTGAGCTCGTCATCAAAAATCGCAGAAGTTATCTCTTGCTGCTGCACAAAAGCGCGCACATCTTCCATTTTTCCGGTACCGATAAAGGTTTTTGGGTTGGGCTTGTCCATTTTTTGGGTAAAGCGTCCCATCACTTCGGCACCTGCGGTATAAGCTAGAAATTCGAGTTCGTCGAGATATTCCTTTGATTTGTCCTCATCCTGATATTGCGTAATCAGACCGATGAGCACGGCCTTTTCATATTCTATATTAGTTTCTTCTAACATCAGCGTTCTTTAGGATGGCAAAGATACGCAAAGGGATAAACACTAGGAGCGAAGGAGATTTTGGAGTTGGTCTGGATTTCTTTGATTGTTCCAGAAGAGGTATAGGTAGATGATGTTAGCTGATTCATCAACTTGGTAAGTTAGCGTGGTCTGTTTTGATATGATAAGAAAATAATACGCTGATCTGGAATCGAACTTTCCTAAATATGGCTGATTCTCTAAGAGAATGAGTGTTCTTTCGACCAGGTCATAAAATTTAACTGCCTCTACTGCTGGCCACTTTATGAGAATATAATCTACCTCTTCCGCAAGCGATGATAGAGCGGTAGGACGCCATTCAATTTTCACACTTTGAGATTTAGTTTTTCGCGAATGCGTTTCATCGCCTCTTCGTGAGGAATGCTTTCCCCTCGTTCTGCTTCGCGTTCACTCTGCTCTAATAACTTGTAAAAAATAGGAGGGTACTCACGATCTTCCGTGTCAGT
This sequence comes from Leeuwenhoekiella sp., assembly GCA_049671285.1. Lineage (GTDB taxonomy): Bacteria > Bacteroidota > Bacteroidia > Flavobacteriales > Flavobacteriaceae > Leeuwenhoekiella. Next base: position 307,388 of record JBATUQ010000004.1, read on the forward strand.
ATCTAAAAGGTTTTCATATTTCTCAATGGAATCCTCATTGACTTCATTGACAAAGCGTTCTATAAAGCGGTATTTGCGTTCTTCAAAATTCATAAGGAAAGGTTTTGCGCGGGAATGAATATCTTGCTTCTCGTAAAGTTAAACAAATGCCGAAAGAAAATGTTTCCATCGCTTTTTACAACCTCGAAAACCTTTTTGATACCATCAATGATCCCCATATTCTAGACGATGGTTTTACTAAAAATGGAGAGCTGCGTTGGGATGAAGAACGTTACCGGAAAAAGCTGAAGCAACTCAGTCAGGCCATCGTAAACATCGGGAAGCTAGACAGCGGCGTACTGCCGAGCCTCGTTGGCGTTGCCGAAGTGGAAAACAAAAAAGTTCTCAATGACCTGATCGACCAACCTGCCTTGAAAGCTGCTGGTTATGATTATGTGCATTTCAATTCGCCGGACGAGCGGGGTATCGACACAGCATTGCTTTACCGAAAAGAAGATTTCAACGTTTTTTCGGCGGAAGCCAAAACCCTGCATATCGAGTCAAGACCGGGCGTAAGGGATTTTACGCGGGATATTCTTTACGTTCACGGAAAATTATTGAATATCGAAATACACCTTTTGGTCAACCACTGGCCATCCCGTCGCGAAGGTGTGGAAGCGAGTCAACCCAAACGAATCGCTGCCGCGGAAGCCAATCGGGAAATCATTCAACAAATTACATCAAACGATCCTGACGCCCGGATTGTGGTAATGGGCGATTTTAATGATGGTCCGCAGGACGTGGCCATCCGGGAGCATTTGGTGGGAACCGATCTTTACAACCCGATGGTCTTTTTGCACACCCGTTATGCCGGTTCGTCGGTGCATCGCGGAGACTGGTTTTTGTTTGATCAGATCATTCTTTCAACCAACTGGATGAAGGCGTACGACAACCCAATAAAATACGTGAAGTCAGACATTCACGATCCAGAGGCCTTGCAGGAACAAGGCGGCCGTTTTGACGGAAATCCGCACCGAACCTATGCCGGGCCACGCTATCTGGGTGGAGCGAGTGATCATTTTCCGGTGTATGTGGTTTTTGCTATCACCTAGGATATTTATTTCCTATAAATAGGAATTTTCACACCGGCGAAAACATCTACGGTTTTGCTGCTTTCGCTAAGCAGGTTGGTCAAAACGGAGCCAGACCCCACGTGGAAAGGCCCTAGGCGTAATCCTGCACCCCAGGCCAGACCGTCATACTGTCTAAAACTCAGGGGAGAATATAGGCTAAACCATTTGGTCTCCATTCTTGGAGCTAGGACGAAAGTGTTCAGGACACGGTTGGCCAAGGGCTCAGCTGCATCTACGAGAGAGAACGTCCCTTTTGCCGATATAAAAAGGCGTCGTGTTAAAGAATAATCTGCGACAAGGTGCAGTGCTGTAGGCAGATTTACCTCTAAGGTCTGAAAGGACTCCTGACCAATATAGGCTTCGTCCAGGGTTTCTTCAAAATCCTCACTGTCCCTAAATATATTTTCATCCACCGAAGCATCCATATCATAGGACTTAACCCGAACATCATTATAGCTAAGCGATCCAATGTCAGTTATTGAAGCTGCCAATTTCAAAGTATAATTGTTGTGTACACGTTTGGCTGCTTCCAATTTATTGGCACTGGTAAACTCATAACTGAAGCCAATGTCTGCACCAAAACCAGAATTGCCACTATTAAATTCAAAAGAATCTTCTTCAAAGCCCTGGGTCGAGCCATATTCCAGACTTCCCGTGGTAGTTAGGATTTCTTGTGTGGCGTCATAGTTCCCGCTGAGTACGGGGGCGCTCATATATATCGCTCCCGCTCCTTGCAGATACCTAACGGTCAGCCCGGCCTTGAGCAGGTTTTTCTCACTCTGTAATAATATGCGGCCGTAGGTTAGGCCTACCTCTGCCCAAGAGTGGACTGTTCCCGAAAAATTACGGACATCAAAAGGAAAATCTTCAGTTTCATCAAAATCTTCGATCAGGGTTTCAAAAAGTTTGCCGTTCAAATTATTCAGGTTTGTAAAAAAGCGTGCCCGTGTTGTAAGGGCAATGCTGCTTTTGGGCGAAAGGTTGAACATGAATGAAGGTCCGAGGACATTTAAATTATTAAAGAACTGATTGTTTTCCTTCGGAAAGATTTCGCCATAGTTGTCAAAGTCTGATTCTTCCAGATCGCTAAGCCCTTCCGAAAGACTGATACCCACGTAATCGCTCCCCAACAGGGTGCTAAAGGATACCAAGTTAATATCCGTTTTAAAGTTCGAACCCACAACATTGGCAGGGTTAAATACTACTCCATGAATTCCCGAATAATTATCAAGATTATGGCCCACAAAGGACTGTGCGGTTGCGTTGAGGTAAAATGTGAATGCTATTAGCAATACGGAAATTTTCAATGCACGTTTCATAAAAATCTTAATTACTTGTTAAAATCTGGTCAAATATAGCTTATTGAATGAGTTCGTTACATCCATAAATCGAGTTGCTGAAAGATGTAATGACTTTTTCAAATAATTCGTTATCAATTCACTTATAAAGATTTAATAATGGAAACTGTAGTTTTGTCAATCAGCATTGTTATTTATTCAAGCAAATATAGGAGTGCCTTTATCCTCTAGAAATACCCAATATGCGGTATTATTAACTGCGGAATTGACAGGAATTCGTCATTTGTAAAATAGGGGGTCAATTGAAATCATATTTTTTTTCCAAAGCATACCGCAAAAGTTCCCCTTTGCCTTTGAGCCCGAGGATGCGGGCCATGTTTTTGCGGTGGGTATCTACGGTATGGGTGCCAATGAAGAGTTTTTCGGCTATTTCCCGACTGGTCATCCCTTGGCCAATTAGCGATAAAATCTGAATTTGGCGTGGGGTCAGCAAGGTTTTTTGGGTCGAAGGATTCTCAAGATCGCTTATTTCGTGGTCTATGGCCTTATCATAGAATGCATTGCCAGAAGCCACGGTGCGTATGGCGCTGAGTACGGTTTTGAGCGAAGAGTTTTTTAAGATATAACCATCGGCACCAGCGGCAAGCATCTGCTGTATCGCTTCGGTCTGATCAAACATGGTAAAGGCAAGCACTTTGATTTCAGGTTGTGTGGCCTTGATTTTTTTGGTGGCCTGAATTCCATCCAGTTTTGGCATTCGGATATCCATTATGATAACTTTAGGCCGCTTTGTTTTGGCCAGAATTAAAAGATCTTCACCATTGTTGGCTGTTCCCACGATTTTAATGTCATCTTCAAGATCAAGGAAAAGAACGATCCCGTCAATGAGGGATTGGTGGTCTTCGGCCAAGGCTACTGTGATCATAACGGTATGTCTATAATGATTGAAGTGCCCTTTCCGGGACGAGAATCGATTTCGATGGTGCCGTTGAGGTTGTCCACCCGCTTATCAATACTGCTGATGCCCATACCTCGTGATGCCGGAGCAGTTTGAGTAAGGCTAAAACCTTGCCCATTGTCCTCTACCATAATATTAAGTGTATCGTTGTGGTTGGTCAAATGGATGGTGGCTTCGGTGGCGTTGGCGTGTTTGATGATGTTGGTGACCAGTTCCTGCACTATTCTAAAAATGGTAAGTTCGAGGCTGTTCTCCAAGCGTTCGTTCAGGCCAAAGTGCTTCACATCAATTTTTAGCCTATTGGCCGAAGAAACCTTGTCGGCCATATGGTTAATAGCCTTAAGCAGCCCTTCGTTGGCAATGACCCCGGAGTTTTTAGCGTGGGCCACGGTACGTACTTTGTTATAGGCTTCGTCGAGGAGCAAATCTGTTTTAGAGAAAAGCGCGTCCGATTGTTTTTCGCGCAGTGCATCAAAGTGAAGTTTGACATTGGCCATCAGTCCACCCAGATCGTCGTGCAGTTCGTTAGCGATTCGCTGGCGTTCTTTTTCTTGTCCTTCAATCATCGCGTCAATGGTGTTGAGTTCCTGTTCTTTAAGCAGGGCAGCTACTTTTTGTTGTTCCAGTTGTTGCTGTTGCTGGGCGAGTTTTTGTTTTTTAAGGCTGTTTTTATAGATAAGTCCTCCGACTGTGATCAGCAGTAGGGTGATGATGGTTCCGCCAATAAAAATGTTCCTTTTCTCTTTTTTAAGTCGGGTGTTTTCTTGATCTTTTTTTTCGGTTTGGTATTTGGTATCAATTTCAGAGACGAGGTTGGCTCTTTCAATTAATTTGAGACTGTCGTTGTAAAATGATCTCTTTTCTAAATAATAGAGTGAGCTGTCAAGGTTATTGGATTTTTTGTGAGTTTGGTACATAAAATCAAATATTTTAATCAAGTCGGCATAATCACGTTTTTCAATCTTTTTTAATTTGATCTGATAGAACCAGCTCAAAGCTTCGGAAAACTTATTTTCGGCAAATGCAACTGTTCCCAAATTGTAAAGCATATCGTTGACGTGCTTTTTTGCGTAATAGTATTTGATTTTCTGAAAGCATATAAGCGAAGATTTGTAATACTCTTTGGCCTTAGGTAAATTTTCTTCATTTAGATGATAATCAACTCCTAGAATCTGAAGTATTCTTCCTTTAAGAAAAAGAGATTGTCCGGACTTAATTTCACTCAACGATTTCTCGGCATACGCTTGAATGTTGACTGTGCTATCCTTGAAATGGTAGCGCTTGATGACCATGCCCTTTAGGATAAAATAATCTGCATAAAGATTTTCGTGGCTGTCATATGCTTGACTCTTGTATTGATCAGCATACTTGAAATACCTTTTAAAATCCTGCTGGTTTTTCCCCTGTAGCAATAGAATTCTTTTTAACGCTTCACATATTAAAGTGTCAGATTTGATCGTTTCAGCTTTACGGAGGGCCATTACGTAATGGCTGGTGACCAAGCTGTCTTTTGATACATCCTGAAAGTTATTGACAAGATAATCTCCACTGGACAGGTGATAAAAAATTTCCTCTTCCGGATCAATATTTCTTGCTAAGGTGTCTGGTACAAAATATGTATCACCATCGCGCAAATAGGCACGCTGTTGTTTAAGGAAATGTGCTCTTTGTTTTTTTTCGGTTATGGTGTTCAGATTTTCTTCAATTTGAAAAGTACGAAGCGCATCGAAATTGCCTGTATTACCATTTGAGATCTTTTTGGAAAATTGAGCCAATCCACTAAAACAAACCAAAAAGCATAAAAGAGCTGATGTTTTAGATTTCAAATTATTCTTTTGCAAAACTCACTTCACAAATTTGAGGGCCTACAATGAGATCTTTGTTGGAAGGATGAATTTCTATACGCACGATGCTATTTTCTGGTACATTTTTGACATTAACGCTACCGGCTTCATAATGGCCATTTGTATAAGTCGAATTGTCATCCAGATAAATGGAAAAAAGTGAACCTTTTTCACTTGTATTTGAATCAACTTTGGTGATTTCATAACCATCTCCACAATGTGGTTTTAGAGATATCTTTTTGAATTTTAGTTGAGTAAATTCTTTTTTACTTTCATCGTATTTGCCTGCAACTTCAGAAGCAATTGAAAATTTACGAGAAATATCTCCTAGTTCAAAGTGACCAGTAAACAGAACCTGTTTTCTTTTGTCTTTCTGAGATGGAACAATTGTTAAAAAAAAATCTTCATTAGGGTTTTTGCGTGCGCTTTGTCCTACGCTTGTTATGCCGGCTTGGTTATGTTTAGAAGATGATTTATCAGTTTTATTTTTATTATCAGCACAGCCCAATGTAATGAGCGTTATGAAAATAATTGATTTTCCTAATGAGAAGTTGTTTTTCATTATCGATGGTTTTGAGTTGGATAATAGGTAAATTTATACTTGTTTGTAATAGGGAAAAATCCCCAATACCCGGTATATTTCCCTACTCTTAAAAATACCTTAAAATCTAACGCCAAAAATTATAATTCCTTGAAATACAGGTATTTTCGTTAACTGGGAAAATTAAGGCACAAAAAAACCCGCTTATGGGAAAGCAGGTTGTAAATCAGAAGATTAAAACAGATTTTATTTCTTTCGCTTGTCTGGCATCGGTCCACGCAAATGAATGATCAAACCATCCAGAAAATTGCGCAGAAACTGATCGCCACACTCTACATATTTGGGATGGTCCTCGGCGCGAAAGATAGCGCCCAGTTCACTTTTGGTCGCATTAAAGCCGGCGAGTTTCATAACTTCTACGATCTGGTCATCGCGCAATTTGTGGGCGACACGCAGTTTTTTAAAGATATCGTTGTTGGTAAGTGCCATAGGCTAAAGGTCTCTGGTTTTTAATTTTTGGGCGTCTTTAACTTCCTGTTTGAGGTGGTCGAGGTAGAGGATGCCGTTGAGGTGATCCACTTCGTGCTGTACGATCACGGCGGTAAAATCTTCCATCATTTCCATGGTGTCCTTGCCTTTCAGGTTTTGATATTTGAGGAGCATCGCATAGGCACGCGTGTTTAAGGTATCGCTCCTTCCTGGGATAGAAAGGCAACCTTTCCGGCAATCCTGTTTCTTTTTTGAATACTGAATAATTTTCGGATTGATAAACACCTCAAACGGAAAGTTATCCTTGTCAAACCGTTGTACCCAAACAATATTTTTTAAAATCCCGACCTGTGGTGCGGCGATACCGGCACCTAACGAAAGGCTGTCGCGCACGGTCGCGTACATCCGGTCAACGAGCAGTTTTAAGACGAAATCATTTTCGGTGAATACCACGTCTTCGCTGGGCGTTCGTAAAAGCAGGGAATCACTTTCCTTGGTGATTTTAAAAACCCGCATCGGGGTGGTCGAATCTGCTGCTGTGATCCTATTTTCCTGCTCCGGTGAAAAAATGCTTGCTACTGCTGGCGCTTTCTCTTCGGTAGGATTGCAGGAGGTCATATGCAAGGCAATGAGCAGTGAGGCAACAACTGTAATTAGCGAAAATCCTTGTTTCATAGTTCAGTCTTTTTCCGCCGGAAGCATCTCCGCGAAAGCGAGAGCCCAAAAATACCACTAATTATCCACTCTCCATTTTCAGTCACCGGTGATCAAAATATCATCCAATTCATAAGTCCCATCATACTGCAGCCGGGTGTTGCCGATGTATTTAAACGCGATATAAGCCGTACCCGAGGCACAGGAAAGGTTTATTGTTCCCGAAGAATAAAATTGGGTAAAGTCATCGCTATTCTGGGCAATGTAAGCATCCTCAAGAATTTCCCATTTCGCCAATGGAATATTTTCAGGAACGCTATCCCAATCCGTACTGATAAGCGGTTGCAGTACACTGCCATCGGCAAAGCTGGTCGAGGTTTTAAACTGCAGATTTATGTTTGAAAGCGTGTCCAACTCCATAGGTGGCGTGACCAGCCAGGCAATATTGCTGCGGTCGCCGGTGCCAAACGCACCCACACGCGCCGAAATCCCCAACGACGCATTGCTACTTGTACTGGAGTAGGCTTCCCAAGTTTCCGAACCGGCTTCCACATAATTGGTCCAGCCGTTCTTGGAGATTGCGCGGTTGGTTCTTTCGGTTTCAAAATTGTCGCTGAAGATCACGGTTTCGCCCACTAAATCAGCATGCTCACAAGTAAATTGGGCCTGCGCACAACGCTCGCCATACATTTGCACTGCGTTAGGCAGATTGACCTGCAGGATAAAGAAGTCATCAAAAAAATCACGGGACAGCACCCCTTCCACACTGCCGTTTCCTTCCGGAAGCGTCAGCGACTTAAAGTCGGAAAATGTGCTCGTACTGACCACTGTGGTAAAGGCCGAATTGCAACTGACCAACAACCGTTCTCCATCAAATTCGTCATCTGGATTGGCGGCAAAAGTGCTTGGCAAGTCGCCAAAAAATTCCGTGTTGGCAAATTGTACATTTTCAAGTTTTACGAATAGATTTTCCACGTCGTCCGAAAAATCGTCTATAGCAATCGGTAGTGGAACAATCTCAGCGGTTTCGGTGCTGCGGATGATGTGCTGCTCAAAAATCGCACGAGGTATGGGCCCGATACTTTGACCATCCCGAATACCCAATTGAACTGTTCCGTTGTCTTCTGCGACCGTGAGGCCCTCGAGACGGATGTAAACTTTTCGACCCAGTTCGTAACGAGTAAACAACGGACTCACATCTACCTGAATCCCGATTCCGGCGGTTGGGTTTTCGGGGGCGTCCTGCACGATGAGCTCTTCAAAAAAATTGCCGGCCTCATCGCTGCTGATCACGTACCCTTCCATATACGAATCGCTTCCGGAGAAGGTGTACAGCCCGTTTTCGCTTTGCGCGAAATTGCCAAGTACCGAAGCAATTGTCACAACGGGACCGTCCAACTGTACAGGGGTTTCGGTGAGGTCTGGCGTTTCAAAGTCGTCCAGATTTACACAGGCGGTCGCCATTGTAACCAGTAAGGTTGCCAGGATCAAGTTTAGTTTATTCATAATCTCCAGGTTTTATTTCGCTTGCGCGAAATGGTATCCGATCACCAATTTTTTTAAAAACGCACATACACATTAAAGTAATAGGTGCTTCCGTAGCCAAAGAAATAGCGGTTGCCAAACAAGGGCGTTTGCCGGCTGTGTTCTTCGAGCAGGCCCTCATAATCTGCAATTCGGGAATCCTCGAACCCGCCGGAACGGTATTCTTGATCAAGCACATTGTTGATCGTGGCAAAAAGGCCCAGGTAATAATCCTTAATACGCCAAGATTTCCCGCCGACGATATTGACAAGTGAGTAGGAATCCAGTTTTTCCTGTCTTAAGAGTTCCCGTCCCAATTGAATATCGTAATTACCGATGGGCTGCCCATCAGAGGCCGTGGTAAAAGCGGGCGACCGCCGTAGTGCGCTCACGTCAACAAAAGCATTGCTGAAATAATTGCCGGTCACGCCCACCCACCAGTAATCGGGATCGCGGTATTCCAAGCCCAGTTGGAAGGCGTTTTCCGGGCCGCCGGCGATGTGATAATTCTTGAGTTTTGCAGTGCCATCGCCCAATTGTAAAACATTGTCAAAATCGTCACTGGTATAGAACAGGTTGGGATTGTTGGTATAAATAAACTGTCCAGCGGCCGCGGCTGCTTTAATTTTGAGTGTCGGCGTTATTTGAATTTCGGCACCAAATTCCAGTCCGAGATTCTGCCGCTCGATGCCCGTTACTATTTCCTGAACAAACGCATTTTGATTTTCAATCCCGCGACCGGGGATCGATTGGGTAAAGAAAAAGCCCACATCATTGCCGTTATGAAATTGAGCCAAGTAGCCCGTCAACCGTGCTTTGAGAATGGGTGACCGGTAGATGTAGCTGAGGTCTGCGGCGTGGGTTTGTTCTGGTTTTAGGCCGGGAGTTGTGAAGTTGTTCTGCCGGGCATTGGGAAAACTGTTGCGGATCGTTGGCGCTTCGGTAAAGATTGCTGAGTTCAATTGAACCAGATGGCGGCCGGTGATTTTATATACCAATCCGGCTTTGGCACCATAAGAGGTAAAGTTGAGTTTTTGGCTTTCGCCGAAGGAAGCATCGCCAGTATAATAGCCGTTTTCATAAATACCGTTGCGCTGATACGAGGTGCTGCCCACATTAGCTGCCAAGAAAAAATCAACTTTGGCATACGTAAAATCCGCCTGGACAAATACCTCCGAAAAGCGGGATTTGATCTCGTAATTGTATTTGTAGCGATCACCTTCGGTCACCAAACGGTCAGGATTGCGAAGATCGCTTTGCGCAAGGTTGCTGCTGATTTCTATGTCAGCATCCACAAAATTGTCAATGTCCAAATACCCTGTTCCACCCAGCAAATCCTTAACTCTGGCAAAATTTTCACTTCTCAAATGGTGAAAACGCAACGCAGCGTTCAGCGATAAATGGTCATTTACGTGATGATCGATAAGCGTATTGACCGCAAACCGATCGTCTGCCACAACATCTTCCTGAAGCAAATAAATACTATTTCCACCGGTCGAAGTGCTTACTAAATTTTCGGCATACAGTGCTTCCCAATCGAGCTGACCGTTGGCAACAAATTCTTTTTCGGCCAAGTAGGCATACTGAAAATCAACCGGATCGGGATTTTCAAAACGTAAGAAATACCCGGGTAGGTTCTGGTAATAGTTTGGTGCTGGATTTCGGGCGCCGCCCACATAGCTTTTCTGTCCGGTAGGGCTGGTTATCAGTCGTGTTCCCCCGTTTTCCAGCCGGGAGTTGGCAATCTCACCAAACTGATAGGAAAGGTTGGTGTTGATCTTGGTTTTTGAATTTAGTTTCCAATGATGGTTGAGCATAAGGATGGGCTCTTTTATTTCGCGTACGCGAAAGTTTCTCAGTTCCCCATTTTGATAACCCCAATTGGGATTGTACCGAACGCCTTTGAGCCCGGTAACTTCTTGGGTTATCGCCGTGCCTCGGCCACGTTGGTTAGGCGTGTAAAATCCGGAGAAGTTTAAACTGTGACTGTCGTTAAATTTCCGCTCGACGGAAACAAAAACTGAATTGGAGTTATACGGCGTTCCATCAATGATACCCGTTTCTCCTGCCCGTCGCGACAACAGCAGACTGAAAGCCCAGCCCGAAGCGGTAAGCCCAGTACTGTAGCTGCCCATCACCCGGTTAGTGTACGTCCTGTTTGAGGAAGCATAGCTGATGCGGCCTCCCTGACGGAACTGGGAGGCGCGCATAGTCAAATTGGTCACTCCCGCCAGATCGCCAAATGCGAAATTGTTTGCCTCAAGGCCGATGCTGAATTCCCGGTTGCGCTGCAGGTCATTGAGCCCGCCCCAATTGCCCCATTGCGGCCTGCCGTTGAACTGCTTGTTCATGATCATCCCATTTATCAGCAGTTTTCCATCTTCACTGCCCAGGCCACGAGGTCTGAAAAACGTCGCGCTGAAGTCATACGCGGCTGCATTGAAGAAGGCATCGTTGGATGCTCCCAAAAGTCCATTCACATTAAAGTTGGCTTGGTCGTCCTCATTGGCGAGTTCGTTATCGGTGAGGGTGATCAGACCCATATCCATCTGTTCTGCGGTGACATCGGGTTTGAGTGGAATGGTTTTAAATTGCAGCGAAATCCCGTTTTCAATGAGAATTGGTAATCGCATAGTGACGTAACCGTTTCCGTTGATGATCAATGTTTTTGGCCCTGCAGGAAAGTTTCCGGTTAGCACAAAGTTTCCGTTGGCATCGGTATTGGTGGAATAGGAGGTTTTGCCAATAACGACAGAAATATCTGGTAAGGCAGCAGAGGTAATGGCGTCTTGCACTTTTCCGGAGATGGTATATTCTTGGCTGAAAATGGGCGCACATGTTGATATATAAAATATGGTCACTAAAAATAATTTTTTCGAAATCAATTTCACTTACAAGTATTTTATTATCTTTAAAAATAACATAAGAATTTAAATACCAGTATGTTGTGAGTATTTTTACATTATTGACAAGTAAATTCCAAAATCTTAAATATTTGTTATTGGGATTGTCGATTTTCATCATTTTCAGCAATCAAATTTTAGGTCAAGAGGCTAGAAGCTATCAGGTCAGGACGATAGCTTTTTACAATTTGGAAAACCTTTTTGATACCATAAATGATCCAATCACTTTTGATGATGACCGTACGCCGATGGGAAAAGATCACTGGACGGGAAAGGTTTATCGGCAAAAACTGGCCAATATGGCCAAAGTGATTCATGAAATAGGAAGGGAGGTTGCCCAAATGCCTCCTGCCATCGTAGGAGTTGCTGAAATTGAGAACCATCAGGTTTTGGAAGACCTTCTCAATGAGAAGCAATTGCGGAAAGAAGAATATGGAATTGTACAATTTGACTCGCCAGACCGTCGCGGTATTGATGTGGGTCTGCTTTATCTTAAGTCTGTTTTTCAGGTCAAAAATTCTACGACTCATACTTTATACTTATACCATTCCGAAGATGCCAACAAACGTGTGTTTACCCGCGACCAGCTTGTAGTGAGTGGATATCTTGATCGTGAATTGATACATTTTATAGTAAATCACTGGCCGTCCCGTAGTGGCGGTGAGGCCAAAAGCCGGCACAAGCGGGAAGCCGCCGCCGCGTTGAATGTAACCATTATAGATTCGATAAACGCAAATTTTCCAAACGCTAAAATAATCTCGATGGGTGACTTGAACGATGACCCCACTAACAGCAGTTTAAAGAAGGTGCTGAGAACCGAGGAAGATTATAAAAAACTGGACAGGCATGCTCTCTATAACCCTTTTGAGAATATGTACAAAAAAGGGTTGGGTACTTTGGCCTACCGGGATACGTGGAACCTTTTTGATCAAATGCTGCTTTCAGAACCGTTTCTGCGAAAGGAATTTAACGGTTGGCAATATTTTAAATCCGGGATTTTCAATGCTCCTTATCTGTTTACACCAGATGGGCAGTATAAAGGGTATCCTTTTCGAAGTTTTGCCAATGGGGCTTTTACAGGCGGGTATAGTGATCACTTCCCGGTGTATGTATATTTAATTCGTGAAGTTCAGACCAGTGATTAGGGATTTTCGGGGTTATTCTTCAGTTCCTCTGACTGGCGTTTTTTTTTTTCTAATTCTTCTTTCTTCTCTTCCAATTCCTCCACCTGCTGCTCATAAGCGAGTTCGGCATTTTTCGTAGGAATAATGTGATCCTGCTTCTTAATGGCAAATTGTACGGTTATTTCAGCTCCAAAGAATAGAATGAGACATGTATAGTTCACCCAAAGTAAAATCAAGACTACAGAAGCCGCTCCCCCGTAAGCTGATGCAGGATTGCTCTGAGCAAAGTAATGCCCTAGTGCAAATTCTCCCAGAACGAAAAGTATGGCGGTCACAAAAGCACCACGAATGGTCGTAGAATATTTCATTTTAACATCCGGGAGAATTTTAAAAATGGCTGCAAACAAGGCAGTGATTATAGTTATGGAAAGCACAAAGTTGATTATATCAGCAGTAAACTTGGCCATATTGGGTGCCCACCTTTCGATATTTTCACCCAAAGCCGCCATTGCTGCAGAGATCACCAGAGACACGAGCAACAAAAATCCTAATGCGATCACCATCCCAAAAGAGATAGCCCTGTTTATCAACATCTGAACAAAATTCTCTTTTTTCTCGCGCACGTTCCAAATGGCATTCATGGATTTTTTCAGCTGGAAGAATACACCGGTAGCACCGTAGATCAAAGCAGCGATGCTGATGACGGTCATAAACCATTTATCACTATCCACCGTGGCATTCTCGATCATGGTTTCCATGGCATTGGCAGAATCCTGACCTATATATCCGCCTATTTGATTGATGATACGGTCCTGTACAGACTGTTTATCAAAAAAAGATCCTGCGATGTTGGTCACGATGAGCAATAGGGAAGGCAGCGAAAAGAGCGTGTAGTAGGCAATGATGGCGCTTTTGGCGAAGGGGTCGTTGCCAATCCATTCCTGATAGGTTTTCTTCAAAAAATTGAAAAGTGATTTAATTTTCTTCAAAAGTTGGATTTATTCTTGGGTGATACGTATGGGTTCTACCACGTCGTTAAGGCTTATGACGGCCTGGCGGTCCAGCTGTTTTGCAGTAACGCTGTTGTTGTGGGTTTTAATAAGCCGGGCAAAACGGTTTGCAACGGTGAGGGTGTCCTGTTCCAGCTGTTGTCTGGTAAATTGATTTTTAAATGCCGCAGCAAGTTTGCCATACGTGTTGAGCGAAATGGATTTGAGTATGCGGCGTCCGCGGTCTTCAACTCCATCAACCGTATCGTCTGCTGACACCGGTATATATTCAAATTGTCTCGCAGATATGTTATAGAGGTTGCCAAACCCATCAATGTACTGATAGGAAGCGGCGTTTATTTCTGTATCCCGTGACGGTTGAAAGGTCTCAACAGAGCCGCAGCTTACAAAGAAACAGAAGCTTAGAATAAGTGCGCTAAAACGTTTCATGAATTTAAAATCAAAATCAAAGTACGAAGTTTCGGCTGCCTTGATCTGTTATTTATCTATTGTTTAACGTTTCTAGCAATACGTTGATATTTTGTAATTTTGACACTTATAATTTGCCCCTATGTCAGACTTTTGGTTTTATTTTAAAATCGGTCTTTTTCATGTTTTAGATTGGACGGCTTACGATCACGTGCTATTTTTGGTCGTTCTGAGTGTTCCTTATGTCATCAAGGACTGGAAAAAAGTTTTGGCATTGGTCACTGCGTTTACGGTAGGACACTGCCTGTCCTTGGCCCTGGCATCCTATCAGGTGGTAAGTGTCAACAGCAATGTAGTGGAGTTTCTTATCCCGCTCACGATTCTATTCACGGCGCTTTACAATGTCATCCGGCCTGTTAAGCAAAAAGCTTCAAAACTTAATCTAATGTTGATCCTGACACTGTTTTTTGGATTGATTCACGGTTTTGGATTTTCATCATTTTTCGTCAATCTTACCAGCCATCTCGATTATAAGTCTGTTCCCCTTGTTTATTTCGCATTGGGAATAGAAAGTGCACAGATCATAGTCGTTCTTGTGGTTTTGGTGCTTAGTTTTATAGCACAATATTTATTGAGGATTTCCATAAGGGACTGGGTGCTGTTTCTATCTGCGGTGGTGATCGGCATGGTGCTACCTATTCTAGCGGGAAGCTTTGTATGGTAGGTAGTTTGTAAATGAAATGTTTTCGCAACGCGAAATTAAACCTGAATGAACACAGAAAAAAAGCCTGCTGCCAAGAAACAACTAAGATATGATACCGCATACCTGCGCATGGCCACGGAATGGGGTAAGCTGAGCCACTGCCAACGGAAACAGGTAGGTGCGATAATCGTAAAAGAAAATATGATAATCTCAGACGGCTATAACGGCACCCCCAAGGGTTTTGACAATTGCTGTGAGGACGATAAGGGGTTGACCAAATGGTACGTGCTTCACGCAGAAGCAAATGCAATACTAAAAGTTGCCGCATCCACACAATCCTGTCAAGGCGCTACGTTATATATTACACTGTCCCCTTGCAGGGAATGCAGCAAACTGATTCATCAGGCAGGGATCGTAAGGGTGGTTTACATCAGGGATTACAAGGATGGCAGCGGCCTCGAATTTTTAGGACGTGCCGGTGTAACGATAGAACAAATAAACATACTAAAAAATTGATGAGCGGCTACTCTAAGAAATACCTACCACTACTGCTGGGCACTGCCATTGCTGCAGGCATTCTTATAGGAGGACAGCTGGACTATGATGGTGGTTCCACCGCTTTTTTAACAAAGAACAGCAAGAAGGAAAAACTCAACCGGCTTATTGATTACATTGATTATGAATATGTAGATCCCATCAATACGGACAGTATCGTTGATGTAATGGTCAATGGCGTGCTCAAGAACCTGGATCCGCACTCGGTGTATATCCCTTCTGACGAAATGCAAGGTGTCGCCGAAAGGATGAAAGGGGATTTTGTGGGCATAGGGGTAAAGTTTTACGCATACAAGGATTCCATAGCGGTCATTGAGGCTATACCTGGAGGCCCCAGTGCACGCGCAGGACTAAAGCGAGGTGACCGCATTATAGCGGCAGATGGCAATCCCTTGACCGGAAGCATCGTGGGTGATGACAGCATAACAGATTACCTTAAAGGTAAAGTGGACAGTCCCGTCGTGCTCAGCGTCAAGCGGCCGGGTAGGGCAAATGTCTTTGACGTGACCGTGGTGCGTAACTCGGTGCCTTTGCGCAGTGTAAGTGCGAGTTATATGCTTAACGATGATCTGGGGTACATCAAGCTGGTGCGTTTTGCCGAAACCACTGCTGATGAGGTAAACCGTGCCATCAACCGGTTAAAGATAAACAACGCAAAATCTATAGTACTCGACCTGAGGGACAACCCTGGAGGATATATATCTGCTGCCGAAAAGGTAGTCGATGAGTTTTTAAAGGATGACAAGCTTATTCTTTATACAAAGAACAAAACCGGAAAAATAGAGCGCAGCTATGCTACCGAAGCCGGCGATTTTGAGAACAATGAGGTCTATGTACTTATCAATGAGAATTCTGCCTCGGCGGCTGAGATTGTGGCGGGAGCCCTTCAGGATAATGACCGCGGGGTAATCGTGGGCCGCCGATCTTTTGGTAAAGGGCTCGTGCAACGTGAGATGGACCTGGGCGATGGCAGTGCCGTACGCCTTACAATTGCACGGTATTACACACCTACGGGAAGGAGCATTCAACGGCCTTATGATGCTGGGAATGATGCTTATTTTGAAAGTTATCTATCCCGTTATAAAAACGGCGAACTGGTTTCAGAAGACAGCATTCAAGTGGCAGATAGCCTCAAGTTTACCACGCCAAAGGGTAAAGTGGTTTACGGCGGTGGCGGAATCATCCCCGATATTTTTGTACCGAAAGAAACAGATTATGAGAAGGAGGCCATTCTTTTTGCGGTGCGCAATGGTTTTGCATCCCGCTTTGTTTTTGAGCATATTGAGAAGGACCGCTTGTATTTTTCAAAAATGTCCTTTGATGAATTCAAGGGGGAAGTGCAGGTTGACGATGCACTTATCGATCAATTTGTTGAATTTGCAGCAGTCCGAAATATCACCATACGTTTGCGCAACCACCGGGAAATAATCAGAAAATATCTCAAGGCCGTTATGGCACAACAACTTTACGGGGACACCAGTTTTGAAATCCTTGCCAATACAGACGATCCTGTTATCAAAACGGTTATTGAACTAAACACAGCCACACAAGAATGATACTACTTGCCTCAATTTATGTTTACTGTATCGCAGCTATATTTAAGCTGCTCGATACCAGTGCGGGTATTTTGATCAATCACGGTATATCTGTGACACCATTTTATCTGGAACGAAAAGTGGTAAAGGCCCATCTCGCAAAAATTGAGGATGAGTCGTTGCGCAAAAAGTTGAGGTTCACCTTGTTTTGCCAGTTGATGCATAAGGTTTTTACCGTCTTGGCCATCCTCACCGCTATTGCCGGGATCATCAGCGAGTTCCTGAACCCTTCACTTATCTTAATCTTTTAAGCTTTCGCCGCTAGGCAAAAAAAAGAGGTTGGCCTAGTTGTGCTTTTCTGCTATGCGTTTGGATAGCATTAAAATTATAAGCAGAACAATGGCACAGGCGCAGGCAAGCACCGAGATGATGGCTATTTTGCTGTCCCCCACCATGGGTGCTTCAAATTCTATTTTTGTGATATTAAACACCAGTAGTAATGCCGCCAGGCCCAAAAGTATGTAGGTAAAGATTTTCATTATATTTCTAAAAAGAGTCCTTTGATGTTGGTCGTAAATAACTTGACCGCGATTGCCAGTAAAATTACGCCAAAGATCTTGCGTATAATGTTAATCCCTTGTTTGCCCAATATTTTTTCGATGCGTCCGGAAGATTTGAGTACGATATAGACAAATACGATGTTGATAACGATAGCAACGATAATATTCTCCACCGCGTACTCTGACCGTAATGACAAAAGGGAGGTCATCGTTCCCGCTCCCGCAATGAGTGGAAATGCCAAGGGCACAATTGAAGCCGTTTGGGGGGCGTCGTCTTTATAGAGTTGTATGCCAAGGATCATCTCAATGGCGAGAAAAAATAGGATAAATGCCCCCGCTACCGCGAAAGAATTCACATCAATCCCAATAAGGCTTAGAATTTCCTTACCTATAAAGAGAAAGACAACCATAAGGATGGCGGCTACAATACTGGCTTTTTCGCTTTCGATATGACCCACTTTTTCACGCAGCCCCATAATGATGGGAATGCTTCCCACAATGTCAATAATGGCAAAAAGGATCATACTTGCCGTTGCGATTTCCTTAAAATCAAATGTCAATTCCATAGCGTTTTTTAAAGGCCGGCAAAAGTACGCTTATTTCATTGAATAGAATTTAATTTTTGTGAAATTTATTTTGATAGGTTTTATTCTGAAAAAGGCTGCGTTTCAGGCCTTCGTGATGCATTATTTTAGGCATCCATCCTTTCGTAGAAAATGTATCTTTGCCAAATGTTTCAAGTAGGAAAAACAATCGTTTCAGAAGAGGTCATCAACAAAGATTTTGTGTGTAATCTGGCTGCGTGCAAAGGGGAGTGTTGTGTTGCAGGAGAAGCTGGTGCGCCCCTTGAAGAAGCAGAAGTTGAAAAACTGAAGGAAATCTACCCTAAAGTCAAACCGTTTTTGAGGGAGGAGGGTATTGCTGCCATTGAACAACAGGGCACGCACATTAAAACAGATCTTGACGAACTGGAAACCCCGCTGGTCAATGGCGCTGAGTGTGCCTACGTTACTTTCACCGAACAGGGCGTGGCATCCTGCGGTATCGAAGATGCATATAATGCCGGGGAAGTGGATTTTAGAAAACCAATTTCCTGCCATCTGTATCCCGTGCGCGTTCAGCAGTACAGCAGTTTTGCGGCGGTCAATTATCACAAATGGCCTATTTGCAACGAAGCCTGTACGCTGGGCAAAGAGCTGCAGGTGCCGGTTTATAAATTTACCAAAGATGCTTTACAGCGAAAATTTGGTAAGGAATGGTACGCCGAACTCGAGCAGATTGCCGATGAGATCAAAAAACAGGGCATGCCAAAATTAGATAGTAAGTAAAAAACTTTCTTTCTTGAAATAATTTCTATTTTTGCACACCGCATTTCAGACTGGCAAATCAGGTCTGATCTAACAAGGCCTCGTAGTTCAATGGATAGAATAGAAGTTTCCTAAACTTTAGATGCAAGTTCGATTCTTGCCGAGGCTACTTTAATACTTATAAAGAGATCAACAACCTGTCTATCATTTGATGGATGGGTTTTTTGTTTGGCAATGTTGCTGGAAAATTTGGTTTTCTCGACAAGCCCGATCCCATCCCGCCAAACCCGTATCTTTAAGCCATAACCAAAATGCTTTCGTTTAAATAATGTACAACTGGCAACAAAGGGACTGGCCGAATTTTAGATACAACACTAACGCATTTGATGCCAAGCTTATTGAATACAGTCAGCGGCAGGAGCGCATAGATATGTTGTTTGATGGTTTGTCACAAGAACTTCAAACGGAAACCACTATTGCATTGATGGTTAATGAGGCCATGAAAACCTCAGAGATTGAGGGGGAATTTCTCAACCGGGATGATGTTGCTGCAACCATCAGAAATAAATTTGGCCTTGAGAGGGGCCGATCAATAAAGGATCAAATGGCCAAAGGTGCCGGAGAACTGATGGTGATGGTTCAAAACAGTATTGCAAAACCCTTGACGGAACATATGCTTTTTGAATGGCACGGAATTCTTTTAGCGAGTGCCAAACGGATAAACCAGGGACAATGGCGCGAACACAGGCAACCGATGCAAATAGTGTCCGGAGCCTGGGGAAGGGAGAAAGTGGTTTTTGAAGCGCCGCCTTCAAGTTTTGTACCTAAAGAAATGAGCGCTTTTACCAAGTGGTTCAACAACACACATCCCGATGGTATAGCACCTATAAAAGAGCCCATAGTCCGCTCTGCGATTGCCCATTTGTATTTTGAGACCATCCATCCTTTTGAGGATGGCAACGGGAGAATGGGCCGGGCTATATCAGAAAAGGCATTGTCCCAAAATGGAGACCGTCCAGTTTTGATGAGCCTATCCAGCGCGCTTGAGCCGCTTAAAAAGGAATATTTTAATGCGCTGCTGGCAGCACAAAAGTCCAACGAGATCACTGAGTGGATCTTCTTTTTTATTGATGTAGTCTTGCAAGCGCAAAAGAATGCTGAAGTATCGATTGCTCTGGGCTCGATGTAAATTGGAATGGACTTAAAAACCGGCAACTTTAAAAAGGCCTTAGAACCTGCAATAATGGCCTATTGCCGGCCCGGTTTCCGGCAGGACGAGGTTTGCCAAGTAAACCTGTAACGTATTGCTGCGGATTTGGTCCTACCTTACTTCGGAAAAACCTATTTTTTACAAACTGTACAAAATTAACCTCTAACGGCTTCAAACCCTTTACCTAACAAGACTCGAACAAAGTACGAACGCGACTCGAACCAAACCCCTGTTCTTTGAGATGGTGGATTAACCTTTTTTGATGGTAGGAAGGTTGCCTAAAGGGATAACTCATAAGTCTTAAAGAGTACACTTATTTCTGGTATTTTGGGGATAAGAGAAATTTTATAGTGGTAGAAAAGTGGGATAGGAGTAAGTTTACGGTAATACATACTTTGTAAAACATTTGACCTAAATTGAGCAGAATAAAAGCAGATGAAGTACTTTTTATAACGTAACCCGTCCCGAATCAAGGCTTCAATCATTTTAGACAATATATACGAAAAACATAGAGCCCCACCAGATTCAGAACCATTTAGACTAGCTCAATTTAATACTGTATTAGAACTACCAATAGCAATTAATACTACCGCTAGAAGAATTTCTTGTCGTCGCAAGGCTGTCAATATCAAGGGTTTTAGTTAAAATTTTACTAATATTTTCGACATTAGATTTTATGATTGAGTAATTCGCAAAGTAATGCACTATAACTCGAATAATTTTGAGGTTTTATTTGTTTATCCGCAAATAATCCATTAAAATCTAACAAAAGTATATTTAATTTAACTAAATGATAATAAGTATATTAAGTAAAAAAATTAATACTTAGACCATTGCAATTTTGAAAAAGTAAGACTACAATAATATATATTTAAGAAGAATGTAAAGCAAACAATAAACATTATTCATGAATGAAAAAAAGACTATTGTTATTTAATTTGAGCCTAATTCTGGTGTTCGCAGATGCTCATTCACAAGAAATCAAAAACCCCTTGATTGCCAAATTCCTTATTGAAGGTGGTGGTGAATATGGAGGAGACGAGATTTTAACTGTCTTTTTTACAGATGGCGGTGACCAAAAGATGAGAGCTGGTCAAGGAGTATTTCTTGCTCTTGGAGGACAGTTTGAATTTCAAGAACCGAAGAATTTTATGTTACGTGCTTCGATGGGTATAAAATACACTACTACTGCAGCTGACAACGCAAATATTCGTTTGACACGATTGCCTATTGATCTTATGCCTTATTGGATAATAAAGGAAGACTTTAGATTAGGCGTTGGAATTACATCTCATCAAAATGTAAGATTCAAGGGAGATGGATTCGTAGAGGATATTGGTTTTAAGGGTACACTGGGAACGAGATTTGAAATTGGATACAATTGGATTGCTGTAACCTATACTATATTAGATTATAAATCAGAAATGGGCGAAAAATTCTCGGCAAATTCTGTAGGATTGTCTTTGTCATATGTATTTTCAAACAAATAATTAAAAAAAAATGAAAAGAACCCATTATTTATTAATCATACTTTTTTTATCATTTAATTTTTATACACAAGCACAAATTGGATATAGAGTTTTGAATGTAAAACAAAATTCCGAAAGTTTTAAACCACTTATGTACAGAACATCTAACGATAGTATAGGTACAGGATTTGGTTTTGTGAATCCTGTTGATTATTCATCAATTGTTTTTATAAAAGAAAAACCCGTAGAAGAAACAACTAAAGATTGGACTATTGAAAAATTTAGATATGTTGAAATTTATGAAAAAAACATAAGCACTAAACTGAAAGAACTTCTTGAGAAAACAAAAATATTGGACTCAACACATCCGAATGAAAAAAAAGATAAACAAATCACAGTACTTGACACGTCTAAAATTTACATGATAAAAAAAAATCCGAACATAGTATTGAAGAATAATATGATGTACGTTTTGATGTATGAGAACGAAAATGTAAGATTATTTAAGGCTGTTGCACCTAATTTAAATCATCTATATTATATTCAATCAAAAGAAAATAACATATATGAAGGTGTAACCTATTCTATATCTGTGCATGAGCAGAAACCTTTTATACGAACTGCTGGAAAAAATCTTTCCCATTGCCCAATAATTGTTCAAAAAATAGAAGATGGAAATTATTTTCCATTTAGAGGTGATGAAATCAAAAGATTCTTGGATGATTATGGGGATTTATGTGATTGAAGATAAAGATTAAGAAAAGTTTTACAACGAATAAACGATGTTAAAAACAACGCTGCATCTTGATTAAATTTGAGACCTATCTTTCCTTGGCCAATAATCTGTAATTCTAGATTTTAGCTGTTACATTTATTCCTTTTTTTGAGCTATCCATTTGCCAGCACTGTAACTGATAGGATAACCGTATTGGTAGTACTTAAATGCAACCGTGTAGTTGAGCCGTTGGTGACTTATTGAGGCTTGTCAAATTTTCTTTATGATAGCTCCCCCAATACAACATCAATACGTATATACCCGACATAGTTATTTAATAGCCGTTAATTATCCATTCCGTCCCTATCTCTCAAATTTCGTTACTTTATAGTCCTAAGATACTAGCTCGAAAATAATGTTCAGCCCCACTAAAAATCACAACCCTTGAAATATAAAAATAGATTTAAAGTAAAAAACTGGCGGAAATACCTTTTTGAATTTCTTTCCATCTTCCTTGCGGTTTGCCTGGCCTTTTTTTTGGACCGGTGGAACGACAAGCGTAGGGACAGCCTTGCTGAAGATAAGATCCTAAAGGAAATTTATAATGGGCTGGGGCGTGATAGCCTGGATATCGCCAACGATGAGCAGTACTTCAAAATAGCCTTTAGCGGGCTCAATTACTTCAATGATATCGTAGAAGGTAAAATTGTAGCAACCGACTCTTTGGCTATTTATTATTTCTATTTCGCCCGTGAAAGCATTGTTGTTCAAAACAAATCCGGTTATGAAGCTTTAAAATCGAGAGGGTTAGAAACGATTAAGAACGATTCATTACGGTCTAAGATTATTGATCTCTATGAAGTAGATTATGAGCTGTCCAGAAAGTTCAATGAGGAGCATAGCGAATATAAGTTTGTTGATAATTATTTCCATAAGATCAATGATGTTCTTGCACCTAATTTTGAGTATGACAACGCAAACAATATAACAGGGATTCACCTTCCTTTGGCGTTGGATGAAGAAAAAAGTAGCCTATTAAAAAGTTACCTCTGGAAAATAGCTATGGGAAAACAAGACCGTTATCAAGCCGGTGTATACGGGAAGCAAAAGATAGGTAACTTAAGGACAAGTATACAGGAGTATTTGGAAAACAATTAAGTAATAAAAGTTACTCAATGCGACTATAAGGTATTAGGTAACAAATTGTTCCATAAATTAAGGTCATTGAAAAAGAACTGATCCCTCCAAAAAATTGCCTTTTGAAAATTAAAGTTTTAATCGGAATTCTTCGATGCTTTGCCTGGAACACTTTCCGAAAAGAAAATAACGACCGCTATATTTTCTTTCAACATAACAGATTCCCTGAAGAGCTTGGTTTTAGAAGAACTTCATCCTGAATCTGGCAGAACTGAACACAACGCAATTCTTACTGCATTTTAAAAAAATTGAGCTGAATAAAGATATGCCCCAGTGATTCCTTTTTAAACCTTGAGATGTGTGGATTGAGCTAATGGTAGAGTGGGCAAGGGGTAAATACAATTAACAGGTCATGAGGCTGCACAAATGGGATCAAGAACTTTCCCATTCCAATTAAATAAAGTTGCTAAGATTACTCCTACTCGTTGAGATGTAGCATTAAAATTATGTTGTTCTGTGAAAATAAAAGGCCACCTTTAGTTTACTCGAATTTCTGATATATAGTGGATATGGGGTAAGTTTACTGTTATAGAAATGTAACCTGCAATATTAAAATCGGAATCATCAAAATCACTATGAAAAAACTATTAACGATATTTTCACTTGCCTTATTAATCAATTCCTGTAAGAAAATTGACCATACTGCCAAAGCTGAAGTTGGCTCTAACAAAAAATCAATTCAATTAGACAGTATATATTCGGATTTATACAAACAGAATCTATTTAATGGGAATGTTCTTATCGCAGAAAACGGGAATATAATTTTTAATAAGAGCTACGGTATAGCCAATAAGGAAAAGGAACTTGATTTAAATGAGGGTACGATTTTCGAACTCGCTTCTGTGTCAAAACAGTTTACCGCCATGGCTATTGTTCAATTGGTTAAGGAAGGAAAATTGAATTATGACGATACCATTTCAAAATTTATCCCTGAACTTTCATTTTACAATACGATTACAATTGAAAATCTACTTTACCATACTTCTGGATTACCCGACTATTTTAACCTGGCTGACGAGTATTGGGACAAAAGTAAGATTGCCACCAATCAAGACATTCTCAACCTTTTTGCACAACAGGAACCAGAACTTTATTTTGAGACAAGCACAGATTATGAATACAGTAATACCGGTTATATGATCTTGGCGAGTATTATTGAGAAAGTAAGCGGTTTAGCGTATGGCGACTATTTGAAGAAGAGTATTTTCAAACCTGCAAAAATGGAGAATACCTTTGTATATAATCGAAGATACGCGCCTAAAAAAATCGAAAATCTAGCCGTTGGATATATATATTCAGATAGTTTGCAAGTAACTCATTTACCAGACAATATGACTGACTATGACTTTGTAACCTATTTGGATGGCATCGTGGGGGATGGAATGGTTAATTCTAATGTTAAAGACCTATATAATTGGGATAGAATCTTAAGGACTGAAAAATTAGTTAATCAATCCGACAAAGAAAGAATATTTCAATCATTAAAATTTTTTGACAGTATTCCTACAGGCTATGGCTATGGATGGTACATTGTAGAGGATGTAAAATTTGGAAAATACGTAAAGCATAGTGGAGGATGGCCAGGTTTCGTAACACATATTGAAAGACATTTAGACAGCGATAAGACAATAATCGTTCTGCAAAATATAATGACCGAACAACCTACAATACCACTAAAAAGTACTAGAAAAATCTTGTATAATATTCCATTATAAGCATTTGGTGCACTTTAAATTTCTTAAATGGTACAATACCAGACAGAGAAAAAAGCCAACAGGCAAAACAAAAATGAGGGAAAAACCAGGCTGTCTTCCTTTAAAGATGTTATTGCCACCCATTTGGCAAGCGTCAATGCTAGTTTAGAGTTATTTTCAAATTGGCCCACATCATTTTACTAGTACTCTTCCTTCCGACAGAAGTCAGCTATTTCTTTTAGAATCAAATCCCAATGGAGGTTATTCAAACCCTTCGCTGAAAAACTTTAAAAAAAAGGCAACATTACGTAGTATATATAAGTACAAATACTTACTTTTGATATAAATCTACGTAAGTATGAAAAATATTGTTGTCATCGGTAATGGAATGGTAGGCTATAAATTCTGTGAGAAGTTTGTAGCCAAGAACCTGGGGACAGATTATAAGATCACTGTTTTTGGTGAAGAACCGCGACCTGCTTACGATCGCGTGCATTTGAGTGAATATTTTTCGCAGAAAGAAGCAGACGATCTGTTAATGGCTCCTGCGGCTTGGTATGCCGATAATGATATCGAACTACGTACTTCAGAGCTGGTCACCGAAATAGACCGTGACCAAAAATCAATAAAAACACATCGGGAAAATATACTTTCCTACGATTACCTGGTTCTTGCGACGGGTTCATATCCTTTTGTGCCGCCTATAGAAGGGCGTGATAAAAAGGGGGTTTTCGTGTACCGGACCATTGAGGATCTCGATGCGATGAAGGATTATGCTTCCCACTTAAAGTCCACAAAGCAAGCCAAAGCGGCTATTTTGGGTGGTGGTCTCCTGGGTCTGGAAGCGGCCAATGCAGCCAAGGAACTTGGTCTTGAAGCACACGTTGTGGAATTTGCCCCACGTTTGATGCCCCGGCAGCTCGATCAGGCAGCGAGCGATATGCTTCAGTCAAAAATAGAAGATCTAGGCATTGGCATTCATCTCAATAAAGCGACAAAAAACATTGGTGGCAATGGTCTGATAGAGAAAATGGAATTTGCTGATGACACTGTTCTAGATGTGGATATGCTGATCATTTCCGCAGGCATACGTCCCAGGGACGAACTGGGAAAAAGCTGTGGACTAAAAATAGGTGAGCGAGGGGGCATCTGGGTCGATCATCATATGCAGACTTCAGATGCGGCCATTTTTGCAATTGGCGAAGTAGCGCTGTACAATGGCGGAATTTACGGTCTGGTCGCGCCTGGGTACGAGATGGCAGATGTTGTGGTCGAGCAGATTACCGGTGGTGAAAAAACCATGGCAGCTTCAATCGATATGTCCACGCAATTGAAACTTATTGGTACCGAAGTTGCGAGTTTTGGTGATCCTTTTGTTGAAAATAATGATATTACCGCTATTGTATATGAAAACAAACATCGCGGCGTCTATAAACGCATCAATGTGGCGAAGGACGGTTCGCGTTTATTCGGCGGGATTTTGGTAGGTGATTCTTCAGATTATAACAGTCTTTTTCAGATATACTATAATGCGATGAAACTGCCGGAAAACCCGGAAGATTTAATACTTGGTTCCCGCGGAGAAGGTTCCAGTATTTTGGGAAGCGTTCTCGACCTGCCAAATACCGCTCAAATATGTTCCTGCGAAAGTGTTTCCAAAGGGGACATTTGCGGTTCGCTGGAAGATGGAAGTGCTACCAATCTCAAGGATATCGTCAAGTGCACCAAAGCGACCACGGGATGTGGTGGTTGTAAACCAATGGTGGTTGATCTCGTCAATGAAACCCTTAAGTCGATGGGGCTGGAGGTGAAAAATACCGTCTGCGAGCATTTTGAGTACAGCAGGCAGGAAATTTACGATCTGGTCAAAATCAATAAGATCAATTCGTACGATCAGGCGCTGGATACTTTTGGCAAAGGCGATGGTTGTGAGGTTTGTAAACCCGTGCTTGCTTCGGTTTTTGCGAGTATTTATATGGAAACTGCAAACAGGCAGCCAACCATTCAGGATTCTAACGATAGATTCTTAGCGAACATACAGCGTAACGGAACGTATTCGGTGGTGCCACGGGTACCCGGTGGGGAAATCACGCCGGAAAAGATGATTGTTCTGGGCGAGGTGGCAAAAAAATACGACCTCTACACCAAGATAACGGGAGGTCAGCGTATTGACCTTTTTGGTGCCCAGCTGCACGAATTGCCGTTAATCTGGAAAGAATTGATCGATGCCGGTTTTGAAAGCGGTCACGCTTACGGAAAATCCCTGCGCACGGTAAAAAGCTGCGTTGGTTCTACCTGGTGCCGCTACGGAATGCACGAAAGTGTAAGTTTTGCTATTGAAATTGAAGAACGCTACCGCGGACTTCGCTCTCCACATAAACTGAAAGGTGGCGTATCCGGTTGTATCCGGGAGTGTGCGGAAGCAAGAGGAAAGGATTTTGGTTTAATTGCCGTTGAAGATGGCTGGAACCTCTACGTATGCGGCAATGGTGGGGCAACTCCGAAGCACGCCGTTCTTTTGGCCGAAAAACTGGATGATGCGACCTGCGTCAAATACTTAGACCGCTTCTTAATGTACTACATACGTACCGCCGGTCCACTGGTTCGTACTGCCCCTTGGCTGGATAAGTTGGAAGGGGGGATAGACTACCTTAAAAAGGTCGTGATCGAAGATTCACTGGGTATCGCCGAAGAACTGGAGCGTGAAATGCAGGCTTTGGTCAACAGTTATGAATGTGAGTGGAAGCAAGCTATTGAGGACCCTATAATGATGAAGCGCTTTAAACACTTCGTCAATACTGACGATACCGATGACAATATCGCCTATGTCCCCCTTCGTGATCAAAAAATGCCAAAACCTTGGTGATTTTAAACTATGACTAAACCGGATTCACAACTGTAAATCAAAAAAATGGAAGAATTACTCAATCAATATAGCACAGTTTCAAAACCTGCCCTCTGGTTCAAAGTGGGCAAGACCAAAGACTTTCCGGAGGACGGCGGTGCCTGTATCAAGTATCAGAACAAGCAGATCGCCGTTTTTAACTTTCGCCGAAAGGCAAGCTGGTATGCTTGCCAAAACCTGTGTCCACATAAACTGGAAATGGTGCTTTCCCGCGGAATGATAGGCGATACAGAAGGAATTCCCAAAGTGGCCTGCCCTATGCACAAAAAAACATTTTCCCTGGAAGATGGAAGCAATCTCAACGGTGAGGATTACAGTATTGCCGTCTACCCTGTAAAAGTTGAGAATGGAACCGTTTACGTAGGCTTTGCGGATTAGCGATTCTGTAGGGTAAAATATACTATTTTTGGAAACCCATTTTATTCAATGACTTGAGGGTAAGTTCAATTTATGGCAGAAGGCGTTCAAAGCACATTAAAGAAACTCAGGCAGCTCTATATCTTTGCCCTTAGCGCCATCGCGATATCCGTAATTGTAAGCCAACTTTTTATTCGTCAATATTTAAACGATCAGCAGGACGATTCCCGTGTGGTCAATGTTGCCGGTCGGCAGCGTATGTTGAGCCAAAAACTTACTAAAGAACTGCTTTTACTTCCCCAGCGGCGGGACAGTTCGGCTCAAAAAAAGTTAATTGCAACCATTGCAGATACCCGTCAATTGTGGAAAAATTCACACGAAGCGCTACAGGCAGGGAGCGACAGCCTGGGCCTTGGCGGCGAAAA
Organism: Leeuwenhoekiella sp.; assembly: GCA_049671285.1. Classification (GTDB taxonomy): domain Bacteria; phylum Bacteroidota; class Bacteroidia; order Flavobacteriales; family Flavobacteriaceae; genus Leeuwenhoekiella. Next base: position 335,885 of record JBATUQ010000004.1, read on the forward strand.
CAGCGCGGTCATAACCGAAATGTTTCAGCAGATCGACCCTTATTTTAATAGGATTTATGAGGCTTCGGGAGCCATTCTGAACAATTTCGGAAGAGACACTGCTAGCGACAGTATTTTCGGTAACGCATTACAGACCGTAATGGAAAATGAACCGAATTTTCTAAAGCAGATGGATGCGATTGTGAACCAGTACGACCTGGAGGCCAAAACCAAGGTTGAGGAACTGCGCAACATTGAGCTGATCCTGATGACTGCCACGCTTTTGATTCTTTTGGGCGAACTACTCTTTATTTTCTGGCCCACCGCAAAAATGGTAAAAAATGCGATGAGCAAGCTTATCGGGGCACAGAAAACAGCCGAGAATATGGCGCGGAACGCGGATGCGCTGAGCAAGGAAAAAGACCGGTCTGTAAGGGAACTGCGTGCCCTTCAACAGGCTATGGATCAAACACTGCTCTTCGCCCGCATTGATGCCCAGGGCAACGTGATAAATCTGGGGCACCGCTTTTTACAATTATTCAATTACCGAAAGTTCACCGCTAACGAAAAACTTTCCAACATAATTTCTGATGTAGAAGGGGAGCGGCTCTTTCTGGATTCTATGATACAGGAAAATCAGCGTACCGGTTGGCAGGGCGAGTTCAAGGCCACGCGTAATGACAATCCGGTTTGGCTTGATATGACCCTTATTCCATTTAGTCACGACGATCAGCTTCCGGGATTGCTGGTGATAGGTGTAGATATCAGTAAAAGGGTCGAGGCGCAGAAAGAGATACAGCGGCTCAATCAGAAAAGCTTTGAAGAGCGCATGAAACAGCAGAAAAATGTTTCACGGAAAATAATTGAAAATCAGGAAAACGAGCAAAACCGCATCGCCAAAGATCTGCACGACGGTATCGGGCAGATGCTTACCGGGCTAAAGTTTAATCTGGAGAGTATTGATCTTGGAAATCCAGAAAAGTCTAAAGCCAAGATTGAAAACCTCAAGGAGCTTTCTTATAACATTATAAAAGGTGTGCGAACAGCAACCTTCAATCTTACACCACCAGAACTTTCAGACCATGGTATTGCCCCAGCCTTGAGTAAACTGGCATTAGAGCTTAATAAATTGACCGGCAAGGAAATACATTTTGTCAACAAAAGCGATTTTTCGAAAAGGCTGGACTCTTTGGTAGAGATCAATACGTACCGCATCGTTCAGGAGGCAATCAATAACGCTATCAAATATGCCGAAAGTACACATATAATAACCACACTTTCCCACAGTGATCAGCTGTTGAGCATCATCATTGATGATAACGGAAAAGGTTTTGATACCAACGAAAAGCAACCAAAAATGGAAGCCACTGGCGGTATGGGTATGACCTTTATGAAAGAGCGCGTCAAGTATATCAACGGTAGGCTGTTTGTTTCTTCAGAACCTGGTAAGGGTACCCGCATAACCTTAAACATTCCTTTATAGCCCTCTTCTTGTTTTTGAAATTAGGTACATTTACTACGTATTACATAAATTTCACGAGATGAAAACCATAAATATTATTTTGATAGATGACCATGCGCTTGTGCGGGACGGTATCAAGGCCATGTTAGAAGACGAAGAGTATTTAAACGTCATCGACGAGGCGTCAAACGGTAAGGAAGGGCTTGAGGTAGTGGCTAAAAACAAGCCGGACCTTTTGATTGTTGATATACGTATGCCTGAAATGAACGGGATCGAAGTGGTCGAACGAATTAATAAAGAGTATAGCGATATCCGTACCTTGGTACTTTCCATGCACGATTCTGAAGAGTATGTTGTACAGTCCATCAATGCCGGTGCAGACGGGTATCTCCTCAAAGGGGCCAGTAAGAAGGAATTCCTTAAGGCGGTGTCTCTAGTGGCATCTGGGGAAAAATATTTTACCGGTGATATTTCATCTATAATAATGAAGAACTTCATAAACGGTAAGGTCAATACAGAACAAAGCAAAAGCAGCAGCGATCTCAAGGAAGATTTTAACCTGACCAAAAGGGAATCACAAATCCTCACGCTGGTCCTTGATGGTAAAAGTAACAAGGAAATAGGGGAGGAACTTGACATCAGTAAACGTACAGCTGAAGTACATCGTTTTAATTTGATGAAAAAGCTTGACGTTAAAAACTTAATGGAACTGGCCAATAAGGCCGCAGAATACGACTTAGCGTAAGTATCCTGATATATTAGCTAGTTGACCATTTTGGGAATAACCGGCAGATTCTCAGTTTTATTATAATAAAAAATGACAATCCCTAATTTAATAAACCTCATTCTGATAATTCAATAATTCTTAGAAAGATTACGTACTTAAATACGTATATATACGTACTACTACGTATATTCGCTAAGTAATCTTTAATTATCGGAACATGAAAACTTCAATTCTCAAATCCTTATTTTTCTTTTGCACCGTTCTTCTTCTTTCTTGTGGAGAAGGCGAAAAGAAAACACAAACTGCAGCAGCCTCAGAGGAGGATACATCAACTACCAAAACCCTTGATATTGAAAAACCGCAGCTGACCTTTGGTTTTATCAAGCTAACGGATATGGCACCACTGGCCATCGCCAAGGAAAAAGGGTTTTTTGAGGATGAAGGGCTTTTCGTTTCCGTAGAAGCACAGTCCAATTGGAAAAATGTACTGGACCGCGTTATCGATGGTGGCCTGGATGGTTCACATATGCTGGCCGGTCAGCCTATCGCCGCCGGTGCTGGTTTTGGCCGTCAGGCAGAATTGGTTACCCCTTTCTCGATGGATCTTAATGGAAATGGCATCACGGTCTCTAATGATGTGTGGGCTAAAATGAAGCCTAATGTTCCCACTCGAGAAGATGGCAAACCACAACATCCTATTTCTGCGGAAGCGCTCGCTCCCGTGGTCAAAGAATATAAAGACAGTGGCAAACCTTTCAAAATGGGAATGGTTTTCCCGGTTTCCACGCACAATTATGAATTGCGCTACTGGTTGGCCGCAGCCGGTATCCATCCGGGTATGTACAGTCAGAGCAATGTGCAGGGTCAGATTGATGCCGATGTACTGCTTTCTGTAACACCACCACCGCAAATGCCAGCTACCCTTGAGGCCGGTACGATTTACGGCTATTGCGTTGGGGAACCTTGGAACCAGCAAGCGGTTTTTAAAGGAATTGGCGTACCTGTGGTTACGAATTACGACATCTGGAAAAACAATCCCGAGAAGGTTTTTGTAATGACGAAAAAATTTGTGGAAGAAAATCCAAATACGGCAATCGCAGTGACCAAAGCCCTCATTCGCGCCGGTAAATGGCTGGATACTCCAGGGAATCGTGAAGAAGCTGTAAAAATTCTAAGTATGTCAGCATACGTAGGTGCGGATGAAGTGGTACTTGCCAACAGTATGACCGGAACTTTTGAATTTGAAAAAGGCGACAAACGGGAAATGGAAGACTTTAATGTGTTCTTTCGTCACGATGCGACCTATCCATTTTATTCTGATGGTATTTGGTTTCTTACCCAAATGCGTCGCTGGGGACAGATCCCAGAAGAAAAGCCTGCTGAGTGGTACAGCGAGACCATCAAAGAAATTTACAGACCCGATATTTGGAAGAAAGCGGCAGACCTGCTCGTTGCAGAAGGAAACCTAGAAGCAGGTGATATTCCGGAAACAGATGGTTACAAAGTGGCCACTTCAGACTTTATCGATGGCAAAAACTATGATGGAAAAGACCCCATAGGTTACATCAACAGCTTTAACATAGGCAACAAGGATAATTAATGCTTATTGTTTTGAGTATGGGAAGCCGTATGCGCAAAAAGCGGTCTTCCCTACTTAAAACATCTTTTTCACTCAAAACAAAACATCATGAAAGACAAAACAATCAAACGGTTGAAATTTATTGGGCTTGGGTTTCTGGAGCCTTTGATTAGGTTGATCAGTGGGGAGCAGCCCAAGAAAAACGGCAAGGAGGCTTTTCAAAAAATTATTGTGCCCATTCTTTCCATAGTTGCTTTCATATTGATCTGGCATTTGGGCGCCAAAGCGCTTTATAATATTGAAGCAGAGGCACGCATCGTTAAAGCGCAAAATGAACAGGGCGACGCCGCAGCAGCAGAAATGCGTAACTGCATCGACTCTGGCGATGTGAGCTGTCAACCCAATTCACTCCCTTCACCTGCACAGGTTTGGGCTTCATCAAAAACCCTTTGGGAAGATCACCAGACAATTAATGCTAAAAAAGATGCTTTTGAAGAAAAAGTCGCAGCGGTCAATGAAAAGCGGGAAGCTGATGGAGAAGCGGCAATCACCTACACCGGAAGACCGTCTTTTATTGATCAAATCCTTACGAGTCTAAAAACGGTATTCGCGGGATTTCTCCTGGCATTGGTGATTGCGGTACCCATCGGGATAATCATCGGTCTCAGCCCAACCCTGCGCACCTCATTTAATTGGCTAATACAAATACTGAAGCCAGTTTCGCCGGTAGTTTGGCTCTTACTTGTCTTTATGATCGTAAAAACGCTGACAAAAAACTCAGACATAGACAGTGCATTTATTATTTCCTTTATCAGCGTTGGTTTATGTTCGATGTGGGCAACGTTGGTCAACACCAGCGTGGGTGTTTCTTCGGTGGACAAGGATTATATCAATGTGGCCAAAGTGCTTCAGTTGGGTTTAGGGCAGAAAATTTTCAAGATTGTGCTTCCGTCCTCCTTTCCTATGATCTTTACGGGACTTAGAATTACGCTTTCTGTAGCGTGGATGGTGCTTATCGCCATTGAACTTTTGGCACAAAGTCCAGGTCTGGGTTCTTTTGTTTGGGAAGAATTTCAGAATGGCGCTAATGATAGTAATGCAAAAATTATTGTGGCCATGTTCGTCATCGGGTTCATCGGTTTTATGTTAGACCGAATTATGCTGATGCTCCAAAAGATGTTTACTTACGAAGCTCAAACTGCATAATTATGGCCTATCTGGAACTTAAAAATGTCAACAAATCCTACGGAAGCGAAAAGAACAAAACCGAAGTACTCAAAGACATCAACCTGTCTATCGAAGAAGGGGAGTTTGTTGCCATCGTAGGCTTTACAGGAAGTGGGAAAACGACGCTTGTCAATATGATTTCAGGACTTTTGGAACCCGATTCTGGCGAAGTGCTGTTTAAAGGAAAACCGGTAAACGGTACCAGTCACGAGCGGGGCGTTATATTTCAGAATTATTCACTTTTGCCCTGGCTCAATGTTTACAATAACGTCGGGATGGGCGTCAAGGAAGTGTTTAAGTCTTCGACCAAAAAGGAAAAGGACGACCGCATTCGGGATTATGTTAACAAGGTGAACCTTTCACCTGCCATAGGTAAAATGCCCAGCGAACTCAGTGGAGGTATGCGACAACGTGTAGCAGTTTCCAGGGCGCTTTCTATGAATCCTGAGTTGCTTCTTATGGACGAACCCCTGAGTGCGCTTGATGCCTTGACCCGCGGTAACCTGCAGGAAGAGATACTAAAGATTTGGAGTCAAGAAAAACGTACGGCATTGCTGATCACCAATGATGTTGATGAAGGCATCCTGATGGCAGACCGAATCATACCGCTTACTTTGGGACCCAATGCGACTTTGGGCCCTGAGTTCAAAATTGATATTGAAAGACCCCGTGATAAAACGGCACTCAATAAAAATGAAAACTTCAAAAATCTTCGTAACGAAATCATTGAGTATTTGATGGATCTAGGTGAAAAGAACCGCGCTCAGAACAACGCCGAAGAATTTTTCCTGCCTGAAATATCCCCAATTATCAAACGAAGACGTTTTAACCTAACATAATCGAGACAATGGCAAATTTGACATTAGAACAACAAGAAGCCAAAAAGAAGCCAGGATTGCAAAACGGTATTGATTTTGGCGGTCACGCCCTGGAGATCAACAATCTTAAAAAAGTCTATCCCACTCCAAAAGGGGACTACGTAGTCCTCGACGGCCTCAATCTGCACGTAGATAAGGGCGAGTTTATTTCCATTATCGGTCACTCTGGTTGTGGGAAGACGACCTTACTTTCTATGATTGCAGGATTAAATCCTATTTCGGGCGGGCACATTATATTGAATGAGGAGCCCATTAAAGGGCCTGGTCCAGACCGGGGAGTGATTTTTCAGTCACCAAGTCTTTTTCCGTGGATGACGGCATTGGAGAATGTCATGCTGGGCGTCAAGCAGGTTTTTGCCCACGCCACTAAAAAAGAGCGCGAGGATATTTGCAAATATTATTTGGCAAAAGTGGGCCTTGCCAATTCTTTTCACAAAAAAGCACGCGAACTTTCGCAGGGAATGCGGCAGCGTGTGGGCATTGCCCGCGCTTTTGCCTTAAAACCAAAAATGCTTTTGCTCGATGAACCCTTCGGTATGCTCGATTCCTTGACCCGTGGCGAGCTTCAGGATGTACTACTGGAAATTTGGAACAAAGAAAAAATAACCGCCTTGATGATCACCCACGACGTTGATGAATCCATTTTTCTGGCAGACCGGGTCATTATGATGACTTCCGGACCTCGCGCCCAAGTGGGCGATGTGCTGAAAATAAATTTTGAAAGACCTCGTAATCGAAAAGCCATCTTGGAGCACCCTGATTTTTACAGATATCGGGAGCATCTTATCAATTTTTTGGAGCATTGATAATAATAGGCCCTTGGTCTTTTATCACGAACTAATTTTCATCACCTTAGTACAAAATCAGTCTTATGACATCATCTGAAAATATTAAAACAACCTGTTCCTATTGTGGTGTTGGTTGTGGGATGGTCATTAAGAAAGACACCAATGGCAAGGTAAGCTTAGAAGGCGATCAGGAACACCCTGTAAACCGAGGTATGCTCTGCTCAAAAGGCAGAAACCTGCATTATGTGGTCAACGATACTTCAGACCGAATCCTCTATCCCAGGATGCGCTGGAGCCGTTCCCATCCTATGGATCGGGTAAGTTGGGACACCGCGCTGGACAGGGCTTCGCAGGTTTTTAAATCCATCATTAAGAAGTATGGTCCGGACAGTGTGGGTTTTTACGTTTCCGGACAATGCCTTACCGAAGAATATTATATTGCCAATAAACTCGTCAAGGGTTTTATAGGTACAAACAACATAGATACCAACTCGCGCTTGTGCATGAGTTCTGCGGTGGTGGGCTATAAAAAAACCTTTGGGGAAGACAGTGTTCCCATTTCCTATGCAGATATCGAGCTGGCCGATACCTTTCTGATTACCGGTGCGAATCCCGCTTGGTGTCATCCTATACTTTTCAGGCGTATCGAGCAGCATAAGGAAGCCAATCCTGATGTGAAAATCATTGCCGTTGACCCCCGAAAAACCGATACCGCTCAATATGCAGATCTTCATTTGCAACTGCTTCCGGGAACCGATATTATCCTATACAACGCCATAGGCCGAAGGCTTCTGGAAAAGGGGCTTGTCGACCGCAATTTCATAAAAAAACACACCGAAGGATTTGAGGCTTACAAACGTCAGACGTATTCGCTTTCGCTGAAAGAAGCCTCAAAAAAATGTGGCGTTTCGGTGGAAGATATTAAGAAGGCCGCAGATATTATCGGGGCTTCAAAGGGCTTCATCAGTATGTGGGCAATGGGGCTTAATCAAAGCGTCGTGGGCACAGATAAAAACTTTGCCCTGCTGAATCTTTCGCTTATCACTGGTCAGGTGGGCAAACCCGGAGCGGGTCCTTTTTCACTTACCGGACAGCCCAACGCGATGGGTGGTCGGGAAGTGGGGGGAATGGCCAATCTGCTTGCTGTGCACAAAGACCTTATGAATCCGGAACACCGCCGCGAGGTCGCTCAGTTTTGGGGTGTCAATGAAATATCAGCACAACGTGGCCATACCGCTACCGAAATGATCCAAGCGCTTGAAAAGGGCGATCTTAAAGCCATTTGGATTATTTGTACCAATCCGGCCGTCAGCTTGCCGGAAGCCCGACGTGTAGAAAAAGCACTGAAAAAAGCGCGATTTGTCGTGGTTCAGGAAATTTCAGAAAAATCAAATACGCTTGAATTTGCAGATCTCGTGCTGCCTGCCGCCGGCTGGCTGGAGAAAGAAGGCACGATGACCAATTCTGAACGGCGAATCACTTACTTACCAAAGGTCGTCGATCCCCCCGGTGAAGCCAGGCCTGACGTGGATATTCTCTGTGATTTTGCCCAACGTATGGGATATCGTGGTTTTGGCTTTGCCAACAATGACGAAATCTACCAGGAATATTGTGAGATGACCAAAGGTACCAACATCGATATTTCCTACCTCAATTATGATAGGCTCAAAAGCGAGGGAAGTTTTCAATGGCCGGTTCCAGAATACCGTCACGCAGGTACGCCGCGGTTGTTTGAGGATAAAAAGTTTTATACCCCATCAGGGAAAGCGGTGTTTAACATACCCAATCAAGTAACCAATACATCGCTTCCTGTTACCGAACATTTTCCGGTGATCCTTACCACGGGCCGGGTACGCGACCAATGGCACACCATGACCAAAACAGGCAAGGTGTCCCGCTTGCGCACGCACTACCCGAAACCCATACTGGAAATCAATCCTGTGGATGCCCACATTTATGGAATTCGGGAAGGTGATATCGCTGAGGTAAAAAGTAAAAATGGAAACGTTCGGGTAAAGGCAAAAGTGACAGAAGCCATCAAAAGAGGTGTTGTTTTTCTCCCGATGCATTGGGGCAAACAGTTACAAAATGACCTGAGCCGCGCCAACAACCTGACCAATCTGCTTGTAGATCCACAATCGATGGAGCCGGATTATAAATTTACCGCGGTTGCTGTTTCCAAATATAAAAAGCCACCCGAAAAAATCATCGTGGTTGGAGCAGGAGCCGCGGCGTTTCGGTTTGTGCAGAATTACAGGGATTTGAATTCGGTAGACAAGATCAGTGTTTTTTCGCAGGAACCAAACCCGTTCTACAACCGTGTCCTGCTTCCAGAATATATAACCGAAGAGCTTACTTGGGAGCAACTTCAAAAAATAAAAGAGCAGGAAATTGTCAAGCTCAAAATTGGTCTGTACGGAAATAATTCCATCGTCTCCATAGACCGAAAAGCAAAAGTAGTCCTTGACGCTAACGGTCTGTACCACAGTTATGACCGGCTCATATTGGCAACCGGTAGCCGTGCATTTATTCCAAAGGAAGCTCAGTTAAACCTGCCGGGTCGGTTTACATTGAGGACCAAAAATGATGCAGACAAATTTAAATCCTTTCTGGATGAAAAGAATATTCCCAGAAACGAGCAGCACGTCGTTATCGTAGGTGGAGGGCTTTTGGGTCTTGAGTTGGCGGCTGCACTGAAACACCGTAATCATAAAATCACCATTGTGCAGCGTTCTTCGCGACTTATGGAGCGTCAACTCGACGGGGTTTCCTGCGGTTTGCTTGCACAGGATGTCCAAGAGCGTGGGATTCAGGTTTACTTTGACAACGAGGTGAGCACTGTCTTTGACGATGATGAAAATGACAGCCTTAATATTACGTTGAAAAGCGGAAAGTTGATCAACGCTCACGCCATTGTGTATGCCATTGGGACGCGCCCCAACATCGAGATCGCCAAAAAGAGTGGACTGCAAACAGCCCGCGGTATCAAGGTAGATCATCACCTGACTACTTCTGACACATTTATTCACGCCATTGGCGAAATTGCCGAATTCAATAATCAACTTTTCGGAATAACATCAGCGGCTGAGGAACAGGCCAATGTGCTTGCAAATTATTTAGCGGGCGATGGAAGCAGTACCTATGAGGGATCTGTATTGATGAATATATTAAAATTCAGTGATCTTAGCCTTTGCAGCATTGGCAATCTTACAATTCCGAAAAACCGTGCGGGATATGATGAAGTGGTTTTGATGGATGTCGCAAAACGATACTATAAAAAGTGTATTATAAAAGACGACCTGCTCGTAGGTGCCGTGCTTATGGGCGACAAAACGGACTTTGCTGAATTCAAGAACCTCATTGAGAGCAAGATAGAATTGGCAGACAAGCGTGACATTTTGCTCCGCGGAAGTTCCAATCAGGAACCCATGAAAGGTAAATTGGTGTGTTCCTGCAGTCAGGTAGGTGATGGCAACATTATTGAAGCCATACGTAACGGCTGTGGGGACTTCACCCAATTATGCACTACCACAGGCGCAGGTCTTGGCTGTGGAAGTTGTAAGACCGAAGTCAGGGAAATTCTGAACGCAAATAAAGTGGCGGTATGAGAAAGCAATTGTCCCGCAAGCTTTTAAAGGGTGGGGTTTTGTCACCTGCAGAATTAAAAGCCGTTGTACAGCAGGTGTCCGCTATGGGGCTCAATTCAATTAGCCTCGGTTCTAGGCAAGATATATTGTTCAAAATACCGGATGATGTCTCAAGAGAACCTTTGGATAGCGATATCGTGATCCCCGGAAAGGAGAAAAGTGAAAATATAGTTTCCAGCTATTTGGCTTCAGATATTTTTCAGGCCACACCTTGGCTCAAAGCAGACCGGTACCTCTATATTCTGGAACAATTTCAGTTTAAGCCAATATTAAAGATCAATATAACCGATCCTCAGCAACGACTGGTCCCGCTATTCACCGGGCACCTTAATTTTATTGCTTCCGGACACGAAGATTACTGGTATTTATACATTAGGTTGCCAGAATGGGATAACACTAAAATGTTTCCGGCGCTCATTTACAGTTGGGACATTTCAAAAATATCAAAAGCTATTCAAGGTATTTTAAAGGAGGAACCTGAAACGGTCGAGATGATCTTTGAATTGCTTATAGGCAATCTGGACCTCAACAGCCGCACGGTCGATAAACCGCTTGAAATTCCATTTTATCCTTTTCCGTATTACGAGGGGATGAATAGGATAGGGGACTCCCATTATTGGCTGGGCCTGTACTGGCGCAACAACAGTTATGACACCCAATTTTTAGAAGAGATGTGCGACCTCTGCGCCACGTGCAGGATCGGTAAGATCAGTATCACCCCGTGGAAATCCCTGATCATTAAGGGAATTCCTTCGGAATATAAACTGGTCTGGGAAAAATTCCTTGGAAAGTTTGGGATCAACATCAGGCATTCTATGTTGGAATTGAACTGGCATTTGCCGGTCTGCGATGCCGAAGCTTTGGAGCTTAAACAATATTTGGTCAACAATTTTGACAAAAAGGATATCAGTACCTACGGGCTTACTTTCAGCATTACCAACTGTATCCGGAAGGCGTATTATTTTACTTCGATAGTTATCGAAAAAAACAAACCGCTGGTCGTTGATGAGCATGTTCAACTGCGTAGTACGTATAATCTGCTTTACGCGAAAAATTTTGACCCAAACACCCGTAAATATATCGTGCACGTGCAGGATGTTGATCATACACAGCTTACCGATCTTTTAATTGAATTGAGCCAAATGTATTTTGATCGATTGGGCACAACTTCTGAGGTGGAAGCTAAGGCGTTAAAGGCAGTACTTAAGGTGGATGAGAAAGTTTATCAATGTCCCGATTGCCAGACTATTTATGATGCTGAATTTGGAGATTCTGATCAGGGTATTGATCCCGGAACTTTATTCGAAGACCTGCCGGAAAACTACGTATGCTCACTTTGCGACACGCCAAAGGCTCAGTTTGAGGAACTCGTTGTTCAAAAGCAAGTGAAGTAACCCGGCTGAAAAGAAAGCTGTTTCAAACATTAATCCAACAGCAAGCTCAGAGATCATAACGGATAAGGAACTTTTTATCAAAACAGTACCTAATCATTGAGCTTACTGCTCCATAGCCGGAATTTAAAGCGTAATTTTTGTTCTCTCCGTGAATCTCCTTCCTGATCTTGAACCATATTGATATAAAATTTAGAGCCAGCTTCGTCGAAGGATTTAGATTTGGGTAAACCTAGCCCGTCGTTGACTTTTAGATTCTTCCACGGAACAGAAATCCATAGGTCAATGGATTCTTCGAGTTTAAGTTTTCCTTCGATAAAAAGATGTAGGGCAGAAGATTGAATTTCAGTTCTGGGAATGCTGATTATACCATCAGTTACTTTAAATGTTTGTACAATCGGCCTGAATTCCAGTTTTTCAAACCGCTCTTCTTTCATTAAAAACACGCTCTCCATAATAGGTTTGTAATTATATAATTTCAGGTTTTGCAGATTTACATAGAGCTCGCCGTTTAGACTGTTTGTATTTAAACTGCCGTCGTCCATCAGGATTCCGCTGGCATTTAGATTTAGATCCAGAAGGCCACCGAGTGTATCGGCTTCAACCAAATATTTATCCCCTACATAATTTAATCCTTTCATCAATTTTTGGAGGTTCAAACTATCAGCTTTTAGAGATACCTTTATGGGAAGATTTTTCGCTTCGGTAGGATTCATAGTAACTTCAAGCGCTACCTGCTCCTCGTTGAAAAGGACATTGGCATTTTCGATTTTGAGATTCTTGTTATTATCAAAACGAATGTCTGTTGTGAAGTTGGAAAGGTGTAAATTTTGGTGTATTAAAGAATCTATTTGAAGACTTACAATGGGAGAATACGTAGTGTTAAGGCTATTAAGTGTCGTTTTAAAATTCTCGATATCCAGCGGTTTTTGCACAGCACTATCGTTTTCTTTGGTTGTCTCCTCAAATAGCGTGTTGATGTCTGAAGTGTTCAGGTAAGCCGACTCGATGTTGAAAAGGGATATGTGTTCATGGGTTGTGTTGTCCTGGTTGATAAAGGACGAAAAGTTGTCTATCGATCCATTTATGTTGAGTGCGCTTTTACCGGGTAGATCTATTTGAAGCGTTTTTAGACTGGCAAAGTCATTATTGATTTCCAAATGCATGCGATCAATGGGAATGAGCAGATCTGCAGCCGTAAAATTGACGGTGGAATCAAAGATTTCCAGATTTCCTTTTGTATCCGCATTGAGAATGGAAACGTCTAAAGCTTCCCCGCGGTACGAACTGCTAAACTTGTATCTCCCGGAATCAAAGATAAAGTTGATGGTTTTCAGGTAATCATTTAAGTCTTCCGTTTGACCCGACGCATCAGCGGTAACTTCAAAAACAAATGGATTGTTGGCGGATTCGGTAGTATCCCCTGGCAACGACTTCAAAATTCCGGCGAGGTGCGCTTCCGAATTTTTATACCTGATGTCGAGGTGGTCTAGTTTTAAAACGGAATCATTCTCAAAATAAGCGGAGCCATTGACTTTTTTGGTAATAAGACCTTTATATTTAAGTGAATCAATGGTCAGGTTCACTTTAGGATGAAGTCTGTTGACGTCCTTGAAAACTTTAGACAAAACCCGTGTTTTTTTATCTGGAGTATCCTTCTCGTTCCCTAGCGATGCGATCATTTTAATCCATTCATCCCCGTTTAGGTATGGAGCATTGATGTTAAGGAAAATGCTGCCAGCATCGCTCGACTCGTCAAGAAGGATTTTGGGGAAGTTTTTTATGTTTCCATTCAAAATAAAGGGATAAAGCTCTCCTACTTCCAGGGCTACTTTTTCCAAAGTGATGTTGCCCCGAGCCACTTTTACGCCCAGAGAATCAAACACTACGTCCAATCCTGCGGCGGGATAGTAGAAGCGTGCATCTTTTAATTTTAGGTCTCCACTTGTATTGTCAAGTACTTCTTCAAAATGTTGAAGGTCTCCAGCTATAAACCCTGAAAAGGAATAATCCCCTCCGTTAATATCGACCAATTGAATATCGAACAGTTCCTGAAACACTTTTAGGGCTCCCTGAGAATTTACCTGAACGTCAAGAACCAGTGGCTGTATAGTTGATGGTTCTGATTGTGGTATGATTAGACTGCCTGCAACAGCGGTTTTTGACTTCTGATAGTCAAAATTAACGGTATTGATCGTTATGGTTTCTGGCCCTGCGAGTGTCACATTTGCGTTTAGATTTTGCAGTTGAATACTGTTGTATTTCACCTCGTCGAGGTCAAGGGCAAACTGCGGCTGAAATTGATTAAAGACGGTATATAACACTTCATTTAATGACTTACGGCCATCCAGACGCTCTGCTGATTTCTCTGGAATCATTTCGAGGGCTGTGCTGATGAGCTCGTCAACATCCAAGGACTTTGAGGCTAATTGAAGGAAACTTGTAGTTGGTTCTAGCGGATTGTTTGTAACAAGGGAGGAAAGATTGGTCAGATTTCCGGTTAAAACAAGATTTTCGCTTTTCGGCAATTGAATACTCAGTTCCTCCAATGTGGTAATTTCGTTATCAAGTTGGAGCGCAATGCTCTCCACCGGCAATTGCAGTCCGTTTTTTCTATAGATTATGCGGGAGTCCTTCAATAGGAATTTTCCCTGTGAAAATGCCAAGATGCGATCCGGTTCGTCAATATCTCCCCGTACGTTGGCAGTAAAAGAAAATTCACCTCCACGAAAATCAAAATTTTCGTTTTCAAGAATGCGCGCAAGGGATGCATTGGGGCCGTGAATGTCTAAGTCGGCCGCTATATAGTTTGCATGTTCATCAGTAGATTGAAAGTAGGAATTTTTTGCTTTCAGTTTTATACTGTCAAGTTTTCCGCTGATTTGTTCCAAAAACAACTTGAAATCCTTAGGTGATCTCAGATGGTCGTCAAGATCAGAATTGTAAAGATCGGTGGTTGCAGACCCCTGAAAATCTACATCTTCAAAGGTGTACGTGTCGTTGTAAACAATCTCATTGTTTGTCGTGGCAAACTGGGCATTTAATTTTGGCATATCCTTAAACCGAAACTTACCATCCAAAGTCAAACTGGTTTGTATAGGCATTGTCACGGAATAAGGGGCTACTTTCTTTGAAATACTATCTGCCAGAAATTTTTGTAACGATGAAAAGTCTAGATTTTCATTGGCCAAGCCCAAGTGATAAGATTTGTGGAATAGGTCAAAATTTGCCCTGGTCACAAATTTTTCAGCATCAAGAGCCAGGAGGAATTCTGAAATATTCAAGATCTTCTGTTTTGTATCCAAGTTGAATTTGGGCTCCCCCCGCAGCTTGGTATTCTTGAGATAACTTCCTTTTTCAGTATTAAAACCCAATCTGTTTACCACTGCTTCAAAAGACATAGAGCCGATGAGGTTTTCTTGTTCCCGGGTCAAGGTTCCCTCCATTTCGCTGAATTCCAAATCAAAATGCTTGTTTAAAATGCTGTCTTTAATCTGAACTTTAAAATTATTTATACTGAATTTAGTCTTCTTTGGGTTTAGCCAGGAAGGCAAAACAATGGGTACGCTATCCGTTTCGGGTTTTGCTAACTTTAGCTGGGCGTGGTAATCGTAAGATTGGTCTGAAACCCTTTTAGAATAAAATGCAGCCTCGTTGATCGTGATGCGCTTGAACTTAAAATTACCCTGAAGTAAATCGCTGGCATTAACGATTACGGTCGCCACATCTATGGTCAAAGAATCCTGTTTAAAAGACACAGGGTTGTTCTCACTGTGGTAAATATCCTTGATGGTAAAGCCTATGTTGGTAAAGCCGGCAAGGAAGTTAGCATCTACGCTACCTATTTCCAGTACTCCGGTATGGTTAATTTTATACCAGAGTTGTACCTCTTGAATAAGAATTCCCCGATTTTGCCAACCTACTATAAATAATAAGGAGGGCACAAAAATGATAAGTACCACAACGAGCCCGATACGGCGTAGCCACTTGGTCAATCGAGTTCTTTTCTTTTTCGTTTTAGGGGTTTTCAAAGTTTTGTCCACTTTGGCAAATTTCACTCAAAGTTACTCAGTTGCTTCTGTTTTTATCCTTTTCAGAGATGAAATATTAGGTATAAAAATAAAGCATTTACGCGAAGTACATTAAGCTTGATTTCTGGCCTTTGCCCACGTGCCATCGGTGGATTTAAGAGGATGACCTTTAGGTTTGGGATCTAATAGTTACGCTTAAAATTCTTCTCGTGATATAATCTTTGACCCTTTGTGAGGTTGCAGGAATAAGAAATCAGGTGGGCGGCGGTATCAGCGGTGTAACAGCACCTTCTTGCCAAACTCGTTTTGAAGCGACTGCATACAGTGATGGTGCTTTACCACTTCCCCGATTATTATGATAGCAGGATTTGCCAATTTCTTTTCTGCTGCGAGCTTAACAATTGTTGTAACGGTACCTATTGCAAAATTCATCGCAGGCAACGTGCCGTTTTGGATTATGGCTACGGGAAGATTCGCCTTGTCCTCCTTTTCAAAGATGGATGTGATTTCCTCGAGTTTGCTCATTCCCATCAGGATGACTACGGTAGCCTTTGACTTCGCAGCTAGATATACATCTTCTGATAGCTTATGGTTTTTGGTCGTTCCAGTGATTACCCAAAAACTTTGTGAGCTTCCTCTCTTGGTCAGCGGTATGTCCACCTGTGCAGGTACCGCCATTGCCGAAGAAATCCCCGGAATGATTTCGGTCTTAATTCCGGCATTAGCGGCAAATTCCATTTCTTCTGCCCCTCGGCCAAAAATGAATGGGTCGCCTCCCTTCAATCGTACTACGACCTTACCAAGAAGCGCGCGCTGTACTATTAGCTCATTGATCTGATCTTGAAGGTAGGCGTGACACCCCAATCGCTTCCCGACGAAAATCTGCTCGGCTTGAGGGGCGTGATTTAAAATCGCTTGGTTGACCAGGGCGTCATAAAGCACAACATCAGCTGACTGCAGAGCCCTTACGGCCTTAAGGGTTAATAATTCTGGATCGCCTGGCCCGGCTCCTATCAAAATCAATTGAGGTGTTTTAGTCATCATTGGGAATTTTTGAGTACTACGTACCAAAAATATAAAAAAATAAGTATTTAGGCTTTAAATATAAGTATAAATACGTATGTTTGTTTTCGATCAATTAATTAACACTTTAAACCATGTATTTAAAAAACTTATTCTTGGCTTTCTTTGTGCTATCGGCCAGTGCCACAATCGCACAAGAATTTTCACTAGGCGCAGACTTGAGGCAACGCTTTGAGTACCGTCACGGTTTCAACAACTTATTCCCAGACGATGCAGATCCCACGGCTTTTATACGCCAACGGGCCCGGCTCAATTTTGAGTATTCCGCAGAAAAATTAAAGGTATTTATCGCTGTTCAGGATATCAGTACCTGGGGCGACACCCGGCAGATTCTTCCACAGGATGGCAACGATTCCTTTATGTTGTTTCAGGCGTGGGCGTCACTACGTATTGATGAAAATTGGTCGACCAAATTGGGCCGTCAGGTTCTTTCTTATGACGATCAGCGTATTTTTGGGGGACTGGATTGGGCCATGCAAGGTCGTTTTCACGATGCGGCCCTTTTAAAATATGTCAAAAACGGTCTGAAGGCAGATTTAGGGTTTGCTTACAGCAACCAAGGCGAACCCCAGCTCAACAGTCTTTATAGCGTAAATGGTTTTTTTAGCTACAAGACGATGCAGTTCGTACACATAAATAAGAAATGGAATAAATCTTCGGTAAGTTTATTGCTTTTGAACAACGGTTTCCAAAAGTCTGAAACTACAGATGGAGTTACTGTTCCTGACGGACTTTACAACAGGCAAACGGCTGGCACGTATTTTAAGTTTCCACTGGGAAAAGTAAATTTGGCCGGAAGCGCCTATTATCAATTTGGTGATGCCAATGCGGCTGAGCAAAGTCTGAGCGCTTGCCAGGCCTCCATTGAAGCCACATATAAACCGGGAAGCTGTTTGTACGGATTGGGTTTTGAAGCCTTGAGCGGAACCGACCAGGGAAGTACTGGTGATAACAATTCCTTTTTCCCTTTATATGGAACCAACCATAAATTCAATGGTTTTATGGATTATTTTTATGTGGGCAACCACGCTAACAATGTAGGACTAAATGACCTCTATGCCAAGACGGTCATTAAGACTGGAACCACTTCAACACTGCTTTTAAAAGCACATTATTTTAGCGCCAATGCTGCTTTGGCCAATGATGCAGATTCCTATCTGGGCACTGAAGTCGATGTGGTTTTTACCCAGCCGCTTTTTAAGAATGTAAAACTAAATCTAGGCTATTCGCAAATGTTCGCTTCAGACAGTATGAGTTTGATAAAAGGAGGTCGCGCTTCAGACAATACGAACAATTGGGGATGGGCGATGCTGGTGATCAACCCAAATCTTTTTAGTAAAAAACTAGAACAATAAAGGCACAGGACACAACCAGCATTCAAAAAATCAGGTCGTCCAGAATATAGTTCTGGACGACCTGATTTTTTTTATATGATGAATTCTAACTCCGCAGTCTCTTGGCAACCAAGCCACGAACCAGTTCGCAGGTAACACCAAATGCCACGTGGGCAAGAAGTTCGTTAATCTGTAGTTTTACAGGTACATCTGTAGGTTTGTCCTTAAGTCCTAAAAGCGGTAGGGACGTTTCATGCGTACCCACCCAAGTGGAGGCGCCCATAATTGCACCTTCCATAATACTGGTATCGAGTTTGTCACGTTTGGCATAGCCATAAGTTGCGCCCAAGCTGGCACCAAATGGGATGTTCACAAGTTGGCCGGCAATCTCGCTGTTGCTTTTGCTCAAAGGCTCACCGGTTATCTTCACCGAAAGATCATCAACCAGCTTCATTTGCGCTGATTGGGTATTTGGCTTTCTTACCGGAAGCAAGCTTTCAATTGCTGTTTTGACCACCGTTCCTGCCAATCCCCCCAGTACCCCGGAAATTAATCCGCGACTTACATTAGACGCCATAGAATCCTTTTCCAACCAAGCTTCAACTGCTGTACTCATAAAAATAATTTTTCTAAAAATACTAAATTGCCCACCGGTGCCCCGCTGGTTTAACAAGCTTTTTGCATCATACAGAACCTGGTTGCGGCTGGCTACTAAAAATCTTTTCGAAGTATAAAAAAAAATCATACAGGATGGCCATTGGGTAATTTTGAGATTTGCCCACAACCTAAAAACCGTATATTTACGCCAAAATTTAGCCCTTATGCAGTTTAAACGTATCCTCCTCAAATTATCTGGCGAAGCCTTAATGGGTAACCGGCAGTACGGTATTGACCCAGACAGGCTTGATGAGTATGCCACCGAAATTAAAAAGGTGGTTGAAGCCGGCACCGAGCTGGCCATCGTCATTGGTGGGGGAAATATTTTTAGGGGAGTAGCAGGTGCTAGCCGCGGGATGGACCGCGTGCAGGGCGACCATATGGGTATGCTCGCCACGGTCATCAACGGCCTGGCCCTGCAAAGCGCCCTGGAAGACGCCGGCATCCCGACCCGTTTGCAAAGTGCCATCAAGATCAACGAAGTTGCGGAGCCATTCATTCGCCGTCGCGCGATACGGCATCTGGAGAAAGGCCGGGTGGTTATTTTTGGTGGTGGTACCGGGAATCCATATTTTACGACAGACTCAGCGGCCGTATTGCGTGCTATCGAGATCAATGCTGACGTAATCCTCAAAGGGACACGCGTCGACGGCATCTACACCAGCGATCCTGAGAAGGATAAAAAAGCCGTAAAATTTGATTTTATTACTTTCGAGGACGTATTGAGCAAAGGCCTAAAAGTGATGGATACCACTGCCTTTACCCTCAGCCAGGAAAACAAGTTGCCCATTATCGTGTTTGATATGAACAAGGCCGGTAACCTGATCAAAGTGGTAAAAGGGGAAAAAGTGGGCACTACGGTGGATTTGTAAATTTCCGCCCAGAAAAAAATTTATTGCCTAACGGCGAAAGAGCAGTTGATAAAAGAATATTTTAAGATTATGAATGAAGATATACAACTCATCCTCGATACCGCAGAGGAGGACATGCAAAAGGCACTGGCTCATCTTAAAAAACAATTTGCCAATATCCGGGCCGGTAGGGCGAGCCCTGCAATGGTAGGAAATGTGATGGTTGACTATTATGGAAGCCAAACACCCCTAACGCAGGTCGCCAACGTGCTTACTCCAGATGGACGTACCATTAGCATTCAGCCTTGGGAAAAAGCGATGATTCAGGAAATAGAAAAGGCGATACTCAATTCTAATTTGGGATTCAACCCGATGAATAATGGCGACAGTGTCATCATCAACGTCCCACCATTGACCGAGGAGCGTCGTAGAGACCTTGTAAAGCAGGCCAAGGCCGAAGCTGAAGAAGCCAAGATAGGCGTACGCAACGACCGAAAAAATGCCAACAACGAGATCAAAAAACTCGAAAAAGACGGCCTGGCCGAAGATATCTGCAGAAACGCAGAAGTGGACATACAGGATTTTACCGATGACTACATTAAAAAAATAGAAGACACCCTGGCCGTAAAGGAAAAGGAAATACTTACCGTTTAGGCCGTATCGTTAAATCTAGCTTAAAGCGACCTTGCGGTCGCTTTTTTTATGGAATTTTGAAAGGTTATCCATACTTCAACCCGCCGACTTTATGCGCTATTTTATTTTGGCATTATTTCTTCTCACGGGAATGTGCCCCTTTGCGCAGGCTCAGGAAGATAGCGAAGAAGCTGACGCCATAATTATCAAAGCTGTCAAAAACCGCCATCAGAACCGCCCAGAGCGTAAACTCGACCAGTTTCGGTACAGGAGTTACGAGAAGACTTTGATTACAGATAGCCTTTATGATGCCGACAGTGCCCACTCTTTTTTTGCTGAGCACCTTTCTCAAATCACTTTTATTAAAGGTAAAAGTTACAAGGAAGACGTGGTGGGCATCAATGTCGCCGGTTTTGAAGAACCACGGTTGGAACTGTTGGGCATCACCTTGCAGTCACGCTCGTTTTATGACGATGATTTTGTGATTTTCAATTACCGGTATGCAGGTCCTATTTCGCCACGCGGAATAAAAAACTACAAATATACATGGGTCGGGGAAGATAATATAGAAGGTCGACAAAGTGTTGTGGTTGGGCTTTCGCCGAAAGATGAAGAAAGAATTCCCGGCCTCTTCGGAAAGATTTGGCTTGATGCTGAAACCTATGCGATACAAAAGGTTTCTGTCAGCGTGAGTGATAATATACACGCGATTCTTGAGCAAACCTATCAATATTTTGAGGATCGGGACCTTTACCTGCCAAAGAGCGCCAGGCTATTTCTCGAAAAAGGAAAAACTTCAAGACGCCTTTCCATTTTCAAAGGGAACATCAATATGGGGACAATAGGTACGGGGCCTTTGAAGGAATCTGTAGCATCCAAATACCTGCTGACTTCCACCATCAACTCAGATTATAATTTTTCAGATACGCTTACGGTCAAGCATCCCAAACTGGCTATCGAAATCAGCGAGGAAGCCGGTCGCCAATCAGATGAGTTTTGGAAACAAAACCGTCCAGATCCACTTACTGACAGGGACCGCCGCAGTTTTAATATCTTAGAAGAAGTCGTTGCCGAAGAGCGAATTAAACAGCGCCTTGCGGTAATTGACAATTTTGGGATTGGGTATTTCAGATTGGGTTTTTGGGATTTTGATCTCACCTATCCGGTAAAATTCAATAACTATGAAGGACTACGCTTGGGGTTGGGTGGTGTGACCAACAGCAGTTTTTCAAAAGATTTTAGGCTGGAGGGATACACGGCCTATGGTTTTAAGGATGCAGCCTTAAAATACGGTCTGGGAGCTGGAGTTTTGCTCAACAGGTCGCACGGGGCTTGGTTGAGTGCCAATTATAGTGATGACCTGCGGGAGGTGGGTGCATTCAATTATTTGACAGACCGCCGCGTTTATTCCCTTTTTGAACCTCGACTTGTAAATATCAAGCAATTCTACGATTACAAAACATTCCGTGTCAACCAGCAGTTTCAGGTTACGCCACAATTGCTTTCAGAGCTTCAGGTTTCGCAGAGTGATATCGTTCAGACCAGTCCGTATCGCTTTCAACTTGACGGAAACACCTTCAGCAACTATGTGGTCAATGAGGTTACGCTAGGGGCAAGATGGAGCCCATCCAGTAAATTTTTGGGAACTGATGCAGGCGTCAAAGAAATTTACGATGGCTACCCAAAGATTTCAGCCCAGCTCAGTAAAGGCATCTCCGGAATGGCCAGTGGGGATTTTGACTTTTGGCGGATGGGTGCCAAATTTTATTATCAGGTAGAACGGCTCAACGGCAATACCACCCAGTTTTTGGTAGAAGGAAATGCCGCCTTTGGGGAACTTCCGTTGACCCATTTGTTTCACGCCTATCCCAATGCGCCGACCAAAGAAACGGTGTTACAGCGGTTTTCTGTTGCTGGGATCAACAGTTTTGAGACGATGTATTTTGGAGAGTTTTATTCAGACCGCTTGCTGATGCTTCAGATAAAGCACCGCCTTCGCGCTTTTGAATGGGGCAGAAAATGGCGTCCCGAACTTGTCTTTATTTCACGCTATGCGCTAGGTGACGTACGGGATCAGGACCGGCATCTAGATGTGCAGTTTGGCTCTTTAAAACAGGGATATACCGAAAGTGGTTTTGAGATCAACAACATTATATTTGGGTTTGGTACCAGTTTGACCTATAGATACGGGGCCTATCATTTGGACAACCTTGAGGATAATATCGCATTCAAGTTCACATTTAATATGGCACTGTAGTAATGTGTTTAAAAAAAGACAGCGTCCTCCGCTTATCTGCTTCTTAAAAAGTAACTTTGCCGCAATTTTTTAATTTCAATGGGAAAACTTCTCGGTTACGGTTTTTGGAATGGTATCGCGCGTATCATCCTTAGGAACCGCCTTTTAATCATTTTTTTGGTCATTGCTGCTACCGTCTTTATGGGCACTCAATGGCAGTATATGAAGTTTGCCTATACCGGAGCCAACCTGCTTCCGCGCGATAATGTGTACAATCTGCAATATGACGACTTCGTCGAAATTTTTGGCGAAGAAGGCAATCTCATCGTTATGGGGGTGCAGGATAGCACCTTGTTTACGCCTAAAGTGCTCAATGCCTGGAATGCCCTGTCTGATACGTTGCGCACCTATGATGCCGTGGCGCTTTCGGTTAGTCTCGCAGATTTACAACTGTTGAAAAAGGAGGAATACCCCGCCCGGTTTGATCTCACCCCTTTGATCAACGGTCAAGTAGTAAGTCAGCAGGAAGCTGAAGGGTATAAAAAACAACTATTCAACGACCTTCCCTTTTATAGGGGCCTGGTTTACAATGCTGAAAGTGGTGCCGTACGCAGCGCGATCTATCTTAAAAAAAGTATTGTCAACACCGCAAAACGAAAGGACTTCATCATCAACGACCTCGATCCGCTCATCGAGCAGTTTGAGGAACAAACTGGTGTGAATGTGCATACCAGTGGGATGCCGTACATCCGTACGCTTAACAGCAAGAGTATTATTGACGAGATCGTCTGGTTCATTGGCGGCGCGATCGTGGTGACCGGGCTAATTTTCTTTTTCTTTTTCCGTTCGTACCGGGCGACCGTCATAGCACTGATAACAGTGATGATCGGGGTGATGTGGGCCTTTGGGTTTTTGGGATTGTTGGGCTACGAAATTACCGTTCTTACCGCACTGATCCCACCATTGATTATCGTGATTGGGATTCCCAACTGTATTTTTCTCATCAACAAGTACCAGCAGGAATATAAAAACCACGGTAATAAGATCAAGGCATTGCAACGGGTGATTACCAAGATCGGTAACGCAACGCTGATGACCAACGTCACCACCGCCAGTGGTTTTGCAACTTTTATAATTACCGAAAGTTCGCTGCTTCAGGAATTTGGAGTTGTAGCTTCCATCAATATACTTTCTATTTTCTTACTGAGTATCCTGGTAATCCCCATCATTTACAGCTACCTGCCTCCGCCCAAAGACAAACATTTAAAGCACTTGGGCAAAAACTGGATGGAACAGTTCGTCAACTGGATGACCGAAATGGTGCGTCATCGACGGGTAACCATCTATCTGGTTACGGTGGGCGCACTTTTGGTAAGTATTATTGGGATTTATCAAATTAAAGTTTCCGGAAGTTTAATAGAAGACCTTCCCAAGAAAGCTGAATTTTTTAAGGACATTCAGTTTTTTGAGACCGAATTTGACGGAATAATGCCGCTCGAAATCCTGATCGATACCAAACGCAAAAACGGCGTCATGAAGCTAGCCACGCTTAAACGTATCGAAGAGCTCGAAAATACCATTAATGAAGTCCCCGAACTTTCGCGGCCTATTTCCATAGTGAACCTTGTGAAGTATGGAAAACAGGCCTTCTACAATGGCTCGCCAGAATATTTTCAACTGCCCACTTCAAACGAGCGCAACTTCATTTTACCCTATGCCCAAGGCATGAAAATGGAATCGAACGTAATGCAGAGCTATATTGACTCTACAGGTCAGTATGCGCGCATTACGACCTTTATGCAGGACATCGGTACAGACCGAATGGAAATCGTTGAAGAGAACTTGAGAAATAAAATAAACCACCTTTTCCCGGATGAGCGCTACGAAGTTACCTTGACGGGAAAAGCCTTGGTATTTCAAAAAGGAACGACCTATTTAATTAAAAATCTTGTGCTGAGTTTATCACTGGCCATTCTGCTTATTGCGATATTTATAGGTTGGATGTTTCGGTCGTTTAAGATGATATTGGTTTCGTTATTGCCCAACGTGCTGCCATTGCTGATCACCGCGGGCTTGATGGGTTATTTGGGCGTTCCCATAAAGCCATCTACCATTTTGGTATTTAGCATTGCGTTTGGGATTTCGGTAGATGATACCATTCACTTTTTGGCCAAATACCGCCAGGAACTTCAAACTCATAAATGGAAGATCAAGCGGTCGGTCTATGCTTCCGTCAGGGAAACCGGCGTGAGTATGTTTTATACCTCCATCGTGCTGTTCTTTGGTTTTTCGGTATTTATGATCAGTGATTTTGGCGGGACTGTGGCTTTGGGAGGCTTGGTAAGTGCTACCTTGCTTTGCGCGATGTTGGCCAATTTGCTGGTGCTACCGTCCCTATTGCTTTCGCTTGAGCGAAACATTGCCAACAAGGAAGAGTTTAAGGAACCTGTTATTTCTGTGCTCGATGATGAGGAACTGCCGGAAGACAATCCTGAGAATTCTTCCAAATCCTAGCTTTTTTGGGTTTAAAATCATTTTGACCCTTTAACCGCAGCAATACTCAAATAATCCCCGATTCAAATTTTATATTTGCATACCATTTTACGTTATGATGAAAAAATCAAGTATAGTAGAAATACTAAAGGAAGAACCACAACATCAGGTAATCGAAGTCAATGGCTGGGTGCGCTCGTTTCGTGCCAACCGTTTTATTTCGCTCAATGATGGTTCTACTTTGGAGAACCTGCAATGTGTCGTTGATTTTGAAAATCAACCCGACGAACTTCTAAAACGTATCACCGTTGCCGCTGCCATTCGTGTTAAGGGAAGTTTAGTGGCCAGCCAGGGAAAAGGCCAGGCCGTGGAGATCGAAGCTGAGGAAATCACAATCCTGGGCGATGCCAATCCCGAAGAGGTCAAGATGACCATTCTGCAGCCCAAACGGCACACCTTAGAAAAACTTCGCGAACAGGCCCACCTGCGCGTGCGCACCAATACTTTTGGCGCCGTGATGCGGTTGCGGTCAAAACTGTCGTTTGCCATTCATCAATATTTTAACGAAAATGGCTATTACTACGTCAACACGCCCATCGTTACAGGCAGTGATGCCGAGGGTGCGGGCGAAATGTTTAAAGTGACTAATTTTGACCTGAAAAATCCACCAATAACCGAGGACGGTAAAATTGATTACAAAAAGGATTTCTTCGGAAAGGAAACCAATCTAACCGTTTCTGGCCAGCTCGAAGCCGAAACCTATGCTTTAGGATTGGGCAAGGTCTATACCTTTGGGCCTACATTTCGCGCTGAAAATAGCAACACCTCCCGGCATTTGGCAGAATTCTGGATGATCGAGCCTGAAGTGGCTTTCTGCGATCTGGACGGCAATATGGACCTGGCGGAAGATTTTATCAAGTACGTCATCAACTACATTCTTGAAAATTGCCAAGAAGACCTGGAATTTTTGGAAAACCGAAGGATTCAAGAAGACAAATCAAAACCGGAAGCAGAACGGGCAGCGATGCCATTGCGCGAAAAGTTGAAATTTGTACTCAATAACCACTTTAAGCGCGTGAGCTACACGGAGGCAATTGATATCCTTAAAGCTTCCAAACCCAATAAAAAGAAGAAATTTAAATATCCCATCGAGGAGTGGGGCGCAGACCTGCAGAGTGAGCACGAGCGCTTTTTGGTAGAGAAACATTTTAAAAGTCCGGTGATCCTTTTTGATTATCCTGCAAACATCAAGGCGTTTTATATGCGCCTCAACGAAGATGGTAAAACGGTGCGGGCGATGGACATCCTTTTTCCGGGCATTGGGGAAATTGTGGGCGGTTCGCAGCGTGAAGAGCGTCTTGAAGTGCTTCAGGAGAAAATGGCCGCGCTTGATATTCCGGAGGAGGAGCTTTGGTGGTACCTCGACACGCGCCGTTTTGGGACCTGCGTACACAGTGGTTTCGGTCTCGGTTTTGAGCGGCTTGTGCTTTTTGCTACGGGAATGACAAACATTCGCGACGTGATCCCGTATCCCCGAACGCCTCTAAACGCTGAATTTTAAAATTGCCTTGGGCTTTCATCAAATATTGCACCACGAATCTGTATAAATTTGAGTTAACACATATTTCGGAATATCTTCCGTTCGCTTTGGCTATTTTTACAGGAAAGGATTTCCACAGATTATGCTCAAACAACAACTGAATTTTAAACTTTCCCAAAAGCTTTCGCCTCAACAGATACAGTTGATGAAGCTTATACAATTGCCCACGCAGGCTTTTGAGCAACGGGTAAAACAAGAGCTGGAAGAAAATCCGGCGCTTGACAATGGCAAAGAGGAAGCAGTCAATGAATATGATGAGTTTGACAACTCCAAAGATGACTATGAAAGCGAAAGCAACGAGATAGAAATCAATGTGGACGAATACCTGTCTGATGATGAAATCCCAAGCTACCGGCTCAACAGCAATAACTATAGCGCAGATGATGAGGATAAGCAAATTCCATATGCTTCTGGCACTTCTTTCAATCAATATTTAAAAACACAGCTCAATACGTACCGCCTCAATGAACAAGAGCGGGAAATTGCTGAGTTTTTAATTGGTAGTGTGGATGAAAGCGGTTATCTGAGAAGGTCGCTTGCTGATATTACCGATGATCTGGCCTTCACTCAGAATGTCTATACTTCAGAGGATGAGGTTGCTAAAATCCTGCAGATCGTGCAACAGTTGGATCCGGCCGGTATAGGTGCCCGTAATCTTGAGGAATGTTTGCTCCTGCAATTACAGCGCAGGCAGCCTACCGCTTCAGTGGAACTGGCCGTGGCTATTCTGGATAAGGCCTTCGATCACTTCTCCAAGAAGCATTATTCCAAGTTGATTTCTAAATTTGATATCACTGAAGAACAGCTCCGGGAGGCGATTGATGAGATTGCGCACCTCAACCCCAAACCTGGCGGGATTTACGCCAGCAATACCAGGATCGTGGAACACGTCGTACCTGATTTTACGATACGTATCGTGGACGGTGAGCTTGAACTTAGCCTAAATGGCCGCAACGCTCCCGAAATGCATATTTCACGGGATTATAGCAATATGCTGAAAGGGTACAAGGATGCCAAAAAAAGGACGAAAGAGCAGAAGGACGCGGTGATGTTCATTAAACAGAAGCTCGATGCTGCCAAATGGTTTATAGAAGCCATCCGCCAGCGGCAGCAGACGCTTTTTGTCACTATGAGTTCAATAATGAACTATCAAAAAGAATTCTTCCTAACCGGTGATGAGCGCAACCTGCGTCCTATGATACTGAAGGATATCGCTGATGAAATTGATATGGACATTTCCACAGTATCCCGGGTTGCCAATAGTAAATATGTGGACACGCCTTATGGTACCAAACTTATAAAGGAATTTTTTAGCGAAAGCATGACTAATGATCAGGGGGAGGAAGTTTCGACCCGGGAAATCAAGAAGATTTTAGAGATTACCATACAGGAAGAGGACAAGCGGAAACCACTTACTGACGATAAATTGGCTAAAATCCTAAAGGAAAAGGGCTATCCCATCGCCCGCCGTACGGTTGCTAAATACAGGGAACAACTGGATATGCCTGTTGCACGTCTGCGCAAACAAATTTGAGAATGCATCGGTTTTTAAGGTCTTTCTCCTATATTTTTCATCCGCTGTTCATGCCTATCATTGGGACGATCATCTATTTTCAGGTGACTCCCAAATTTGTCCCAGAATCTTTTTATTACGCTAAGATGTTTGCGCTGGTCATCCTGACCGTGATCGTGCCCATCTTGTTCTATCTGCTCTTTCAGAATTTGGGAGTGGTCAGTTCACCGATGACTGCGTCGGCAAAAGAGAGACGGTTACCGCTGCTCGCCCAAATTTTGATCGTCGTTTTGATCATTAAGACAATCATTAGTGGATACGAATTTGTGGAGCTCTTTTATTTTTATGTCGGGATACTGATGGCTGCCGTTATTGCCCTTATCGGTGCTCTTTTCAATTTAAAGGCAAGCCTCCATCTGATAGGCCTTACCGGAGTGGGCGCATTTATTTTTGGCTTGAGCGTTCATTATACCATTAGTATTTTGCCCCTTTTGGCCTTAGTGGTTTTTGCGGTGGGCGGGGTGACGACTTCAAGAATTTATATGAAGGCACATTCGGCATCAGAGGTGGTTTTGGGATTCTTAATAGGAGGCCTCACTCAGGCAGTTCTTTTTCACTTCTGGGTCTAACTGCATAAACGCGGGTTAGTGTTATAACAAATAGAAAATAACACCAAGTTTCAGGGGATTGACGTTTATCTTTTGCCCATTTTGTAACACACTGTCCGTAAAAAATGGATTCAGGCTGTAGTAGAAATACATATTGAACGAGGCATAGCCAAAGGAAAATGTCGCCGCTATCCGCCAGGGGTCAAATTGAGGTAGATCTTGAATGATGACCTGTGACACTTCCTGTTCAAAATTGAACTTGTGTGAAAAGACATAACCCACCTTTACGCCTGTATAAATACGCCAGAATGAGTAGTCCTTAGATGTTGAGGTTCGCCATCTAAATTGAATGGGAACTTCCGCCAGGTAGGTCGTGAACCAGTTTTTATCATAATCGTTTTGGTCAAGGATTTCAAAGTTGGTATTGTCGGCGGCATCGCGGGTGATTACCAAGTTCTGATTGTAATTGTTCATCGAGAAGCCAGCTCCAAGACCAATGGCAGTATTTCTACTGGTATTTATCGGCATATCTCTAATATATCCCAAAGCCAATCCTCCGCTAAATCCGCTTTGCCTCAATTCTTCCGGTTTATTGACCAAAAGATTAAAGGTAAGTGAAAGGTAAAATTGGTCTTCCCTATAATTCTCGTAGGATGTACTGTCTATAATAACTGCTTCTTGTGAATAAAGTGAGAATAGCCAAGAGCCCAGAAAAAAGAATACTGTAAAACTTTGGATTCTCATAGGCCGAATTATAGTTTGAGTTGGTAGTGATAAATTAAAAAAGGTTTCGAATATCGAAACCTTTTATCAGTAATGCAATGGTTGAAAACGGTAAGGTATTAGTTGTTTCCTTCAACGGCGTCACCGCCTTTGGTCACATAGGTTATTTTTAAGGCATCTGCCTCTCTCAATTCTTCCTTGATGTCTGAAACCAGACCCATATTGGTATCACCATCCACCTTAAGGGCAGTAGTCAATAGGGGAACAAGTTCTTCCCGCTTGCTGGCCCGTTCTTCGTAGATAAAAGATTTGATATCAGAAATATTGGCAAATTTGTCGTTCAACTGTATCCGGGGTTGTGAGCCTGCCTGGCCTTGATATTGCGCGGAAGGCTGACCAGCATAAATGTACATGATCAGGTCTTTTTTATCCAGCTTTTCGATTTGATCTGCGGTAGGCAGGTCATTCTTTACCATTAAGGTTGTTTCCCTCATAGTGGTCGCCACCATAAAGAAGAACAGAAGCATAAATACAATATCTGGAAGGGATGCCGTGGAAATCGCGGGCAACTCACCACTTTTTTTCTTATTAAACTTTGACATAAGTTGAAAATAATAAATTATTACTTGGGTTCAGCCTCAGAAAGTTTTTCTGGGTACATCTCCCGAATCCGGTCAAGTTTCGGTTTGAGCTGTTCTTTTTGTCCAGGTGTAGTACGCGCATCATTGTACCTGTTCTCCATCGCTATAAAACTTTCGCCATAGATTCGCTGAGCTTCTCGATCTCTAAGTTCATTATATGCGGCAACCAACTCATTTTGAACGGCGATATACCTTTTGTAAGACGTCAAGCGACCGCTTTTTAAGGAAATGATCGCTTTATCGGGATTCACTGATGAGGCCGGGTCTTTTTCACCTTGACAATACTCGCAGTTCTCAGCACCATTGTCCAAGAAAGCAACTGCTGCTTCGCGAAGGTCTGATAGGCTCATGATTTCATTATCCACAAGCAAATCCTTGTTTCCGCTAATGTTCACCTCAAAGAGATTACGTTCTTTGATCTTAGGGGGTTCAGGTTGATTTTCATCTTGCTTGGGCGGTAGTTTCCGCTGAATACCGCTATCTGTCTCGATGGTTGTTGTTACCAGAAAGAAAATAAGCAAAAGGAAAGCGATATCCGCCATCGAACCTGCATTTACTTCTGGTGCTGATCTCTTTGCCATTTTATTTGTTTATTACTTAACCAATAATTTTTTAACCCCTGAAAACACCATTGCGCCTATGGCTATAATAGCTAGGATATAAAACATGTAAATGCCTGCACCTACCCATTTGGAACCTGAAGCAGAAAGTACTTCACCATCTCTCATAGGTGTTTCCACGCCATCTGCCAAGAAATAGGATATTAAAACAACGGCTCCAAAAAGGCCAACCCCAAGTAAGGTACTTTTGAGACTTGCCGTATTTGTAAACAGGTTTTTTAAAACGAAAAATATCACGAAGGCTAAAATGATGGCCATTGTTATATAGGCAATGTAAATAAACGGTAAGACCAAAGTGGACTGTAGGTCTGCATCTGCCTTGATGGCTTCGTCGCCGGCGAGGATAATTCGGATGAGCCATACCGCACCAGCAATGGCGAGAATGAACCCAATAATCTTTAGAATTTTATGTAACATAGTAAGAAGTGTCTTTAGTTGCGGTGATTATCTTTTATATCGCACAAGAAGATCTATCAAAGTAATTGATGCATCTTCCATGTCATTTACAATACTATCAATCTTAGCGACAATGTAGTTGTAGAATATCTGAAGGATAATCGCAACGATAAGACCAAATACCGTTGTCAAAAGTGCTACCTTAATACCACCTGCCACAAGGGAAGGCTGCATATCACCGGCTGCTTCAATTTTATCAAAAGCCTGAATCATACCAATTACCGTACCCATGAAACCAAGCATCGGTGCCAAGGCGATAAAAAGGGATACCCACGAAACATTTTTCTCAAGTTGACCCATTTGTACACCACCGTAGGCGACTACAGCTTTTTCTGCTGCAGGGACTCCTTCATCCACACGGTCAAGACCTTGGTAATAAATGGAAGCCACTGGGCCACGGGTGTTGCGGCAAACCTCCTTGGCTGCCTCGATACCCCCACTGTTAAGGGCATCCTCAACATCTTGTGCCAGTTTTTTTGTATTCGTTGTAGCAAGGTTTAAGTAGATGATCCTTTCTATAGCAATGGCCAGTCCCAAGATCAAACATAACAGTACAATACCCATAAAACCAGGCCCACCCTCAATAAATCGTTTTTTGAGTCCTTGGGTAAATGATAGATCCTCGTCCGCAACCTCGGTATCCATTTCATCTTCCTGAAATGAAGTTGTGAGTGTAGTTGTGCTGGCTGGAAGTATAGTTGCGCTATTAGCTGAGGCTGTAAACGTACCCATAGCCGTGATAGCCACGATGACTAAAAGTGAAAAAAGTCTTTTCATTGCAAATGATCTTAAAGTTTAGTTAGTAAAGTGATAAAGATATAAAATTAATTAAAGAACAAAATTAAATTTTCAGGGTGAGCACTTGAATACATTTACTTGTGCTGGCATTCTCTATAACGGAGGGACTTTTCGATTATTTCGAAATTAATCCGTAGCTGCCAGTCAAGGACGAGTATGAAGTGCTCTTTAACAAATTTTGCAGAGAGGAAGGGATTCGAACCCTCGATACCCTTTTGGGGTATACACACTTTCCAGGCGTGCGCCTTCGACCACTCGGCCACCTCTCTAAGTTTTCCTGCAATGCTATTGCATTTTCGGACGGGCAAATAACAAAAAAATAGTAAGATTATAAAGCGATTTGTGATAAAACATGGCTTCTCTTGAAGCATTATTTTTCTTTTAGTATGAAATCTTTCCAATATTTTGTAACACTATAAAACAGGCTGTGCAGGACGCCTTTAGCCGCATTCCCCGCGCAGTGATGTTTCAAAAATGGTCTTGAATACTGCCGGGGTGAGCTCTTGGGATAGCAGGTACATCATCTTGCACAGGGCGGCTTCTGTGGTCATATCCCTTGCGGAAACCACACCAAGGCGCTTTAAATGGGTGCTGGTGCTGTAGTTTCCCATCTCGACTTTACCCCAGATGCACTGGGTAACGTTGACCACTGGGATGCCTGAGGCAACGGTTTTCTCTATCAAGTTCAAGAACCATTTGGCGGTAGGTGCATTCCCGGAGCCAAAAGTCTGCAAGAGCACTCCGCTGTACGTAGTTTTTTTGAAAAGCTGCGAAATAAGTCCTGAATCCATTCCGGGAAAAAGGTGTACGATCAAAATATCACTTCTCATAGCGTAATGTACACGCATCTTTTTTTGCTGCGGCGAAAATAATTTAGCCGCATTTACATTCAGCTCAACCCCAGATTCAGCTAAAGGTGGAAAATTGGGTGATGTAAAAGCTTCAAAATGAGAAGCACTTATTTTTGAGGTTCTGTTTCCACGGTACAGCTTGTATTCAAAATAAAGCCCAACTTCCCGTATTGACGGAAGGCTGCCGTTTGCCAAGGCGGCTAGCTGTATTGCAGTGATCAGGTTTTCCTTGGCATCTGTCCTTAAGTCCCCAATGGGCAGTTGCGATCCCGTAAGGATAACGGGTTTGCCAAGGTTTTCCAGCATAAAACTCAATGCCGAGGCGGTGTAGCTCATGGTATCACTGCCGTGCAGTACGACAAAGCCAAAATATCCTTCGTAATTTTTCTCGATAAGCCCGGCGATTTCCTGCCAGATGGGAAGATCGATATCTGAACTGTCCAGAGGTTGTTTTAGGCTGCAATGCTCAATGGCGCAGTCCAGCAGTTTCAGTTCAGGTATTTTCTCCAGAAGGTTTTCAAAATCAAAACTTTCAAGCGCCCCTGTCTCGGTATTTTTCTGCATCCCGATTGTACCACCGGTATATATGAGCAGTATGCACCGGGAATTATCCTTCAAGGTGCAATTTGTTTATGACCGGGTTGGCATACATCAGCAGGAAGTTGGGTTCGGCAGATGGTGCTGACGCGTCTGTTCGTTTTAAAAGGCGCCGTTCAAAGACTTGTTTCTCTTTATCGGTATAATGCTGTGAGAATTTAGTGGTGCCGTGATACAGGTCGTAAGCTATGTAATTGGATGGCCAAAGTTTATAGCCCCTGTGCACGGCCCGGTCTATTTGTTTTACAAGCAACTGAAGCTTGTCATTATCAGAAATGTTTTCGCCCTCAATTTTATTAAAAACGTCGCTATCGATTGGCTCCGCATGGATGTGGATGCGTTTTTTTGCCCCGGCAGCACCTCGCAGGATACTGTTAAAATCCTCGTTGCTGCTCTTGATATAAGTAAGGTCTTCGCTTTTGGCAACGAGTTCTGGGACTTTAAGAATATCGGTAGGGTCATATTCATAGCTTATCGCAACAGCGACAAGATCCAGTGATTTGAGATATTTCATGGTGCCGAGGTCGCCCTTGTTCATCGCCAGCATTTTAAGGACGCCCTGCTGAGTTCTATCATCCCCATTCTTGGTCCGGCCTTCCCGTTGGGCCATCCAGATTGATCTTTTGTTATCGAGCAAGTGCTGAATATATTCTGAAAGCAACCGCGAACTTTTTAGCATTTCGCGCGGTGCCTGGCCGCGCCTTACGATAAAGCTTCTGTTGAGCCGGGCCAATGCCATCAAAAAGGATTTTTGTACCAGATTATCGCCTATCGCCGAAGCAGTCATTATCAGGTTGTGGTCGTAAAGGGCCACGTTGATAAAGGACGTGTCCAGCACGATGTCCCGGTGATTGCTCAGAAAGAGGTATGCTTTTTCTGGCTTGAGCTTGTCGAAACCCGAAGCGCTAAAGCCATTGCTGCTCTTAGCAACTACCTGCTGTACGGAATGATAGATCACCTTGGTCTGAAAGTCGAAAATGCTATGGCAACCGTTAAGGATGGTCTCAATTTCGTCAGCTGATTTTTCCGGAAAGGTAAATTGCAACAATCCCTTAAATAACGGGTGATCTTTGTGCTCGGCTATGGCAGCAGCGACCTCCTCATCATCATAGGGCCTTATGGAATCAAAACTTGACACTAGGAAGGGTTGGATTGCGGGTTGGGAATTAGGATTTTTTCGGTCATATTGAATATTTCGAGTGCGTTTTTGGTGGTTTGTAGGGCGACTTCCTCTAGGGTTAGCTGATGGATTTCAGCTATTTTTTGTGCAACAAGGGATAAATACTCGCTGCTATTTCGCTTACCGCGAAAGGGTTTCGGTGCCAGATAGGGAGCGTCTGTTTCCAAAACGATATGCTTCAGGTCAATACGTTCCAGGAACTGATCGATTTTACCGTTCTTGAAAGTGACCACCCCGCCAATGCCCACTCTCATATTCAGGTCGATGGCCTGTTTTGCCTGGGCTTCCGTGCCGGTAAAGCAGTGAAAAATTCCGCGTAGGCGATTCTCTTTTTCTTCTTCCAAAATTTCAAATACTTCATCAAAGGCGTCGCGGCAGTGAATTACAATGGGGAGGTCAAACGCTTTGGCCAATGCTATTTGTCTTTTAAATGCAAGTTGCTGAATGCGCAAGGTGCTCTTGTCCCAATACAGGTCAATGCCTATCTCACCCACTGCCACATATTTTTTGGAATTCAGGGACTCCAGGACGTGTTGAAGTTCTGCCTCAACAGTGGCTTCCTTGACGTGAGTGGGGTGCAGGCCAGCCATCAAGTGCATATTCTCAGGATATCGGTCCTTAAGATTTAACATACCCGGGGTGTACTGAGAATCTATGGCAGGTAGAAAAAAGTGCTGAACGCCACTTTGGAAGGCAAGGTGGATGACGCTATCGCGGTCCTCATCAAAAGCCTCACTATATAAATGGGTATGGGTGTCGATCAAGTGCATGGTGCAAAAATAAACTTTAGTATAGAATTAAAGACTTTGCCTATTTATTGATTTAAGTTTAACCTGCGATTTTAAGAGTACCTATGCGATCATTGCGGCAATATCTTACTAAAAAGGGTTATCAGCGTGTGGCCCTTGGCAAACTGGAGACAGGTCATCTAAATTTTAGGGCTCAGATCAATGGTGTCGACGGGCTTTTTATTCTCGATACCGGTGCGTCAAATAGCTGTGTGGATCTTGAGAACGCAAAAAAGTTCAAACTTCTAGCAGAGGACAGTGAGGTAAAGGCGGCAGGTGCCGGGGCAACGGATATGCTTACTCAGGTGGCCACAAACAATTTCCTAACCATTGGGGAATGGAGGAAGGAGAACGTTACCATTATTCTCTTTGACCTTACCCACGTAAACTTGGCACTTACCAACCATCAGATCGAGAACGTTTGCGGTATTATAGGGGCAGATATTCTGGACAAGGGCAGGGCGATTATTGACTATCAGTACCAATGTATGTACCTTAAATAAATAAGGTGTTTTTTAAGATGTGGATTTTACAAAAATTTAATACTGCAGGGGGTTAAAATGTCAAATTTGTATTTGATGGGTGTTTTTTTGTGCTTTCAGCAAATAAAATGTTAATCTAAGCCTAAATATTATCAAAAATCGTTAGCTTTACACTGATAAATTTAACCACATAACCCCTACATTATGTATTTACCCAACATATTTACAGTTACAGGTGCAATGGTTCTCATAACGATATCGTTGTATTTCATTTACAGATTCACAAGAGATCTTAGAAGGAAAGAATTATAAGGTTTTAAGGATTTTGTTTTTAAGTGTTTAATTAAGTAAAAGTGCAAAAAGCCCCATTTTGGGGCTTTTTGTTTTTCTGACATTACATATTGTTGCTTCAATTTTCATAAGCTTATCCGTCCCTTATGATTCATTGTCTGACGGGTTTAGTAATATTGACCCTCATATTCTTCCTATGCGCTGGATTATTTTTATTACCATTTACATTTTAATTGATGTCTATGCTTTCCAAGCGTTTAGATCTTTGATCAGGCAGCCCGTTTTTAATGTAATGTACATCGTCCTGTCTGTGATTCTTCTGGGATTATTGATCTATGCGTTGAGTTTTGCCGAGCGGTCTAAAGGGTTTTCGACAACGTCTATGTATATTTTTGGATTTTTTCTGGCTTTTTTTGTGCCAAAGCTGTTGCTTGTCGGGGTTATGCTCATAGAAGATATTGTTCGCCTTCTGTATGGTACGGGGGCTTTTCTGGCCAAAGGACAATCGTTTCATATTCCTTCCCGTAGAAAATTCATCGGTGGTTTGGCCTTGGGTCTGGCTGCTATTCCTTTTGTATCCCTACTTTACGGAATGTACAAAGGCAAATACCGTTACCGCGTGCTCAGCTATATTATGGAATTTGACGATCTGCCCGCAAGTTTTGACGGCTACCGAATTACCCAGATTAGCGACATCCACAGCGGGAGTTTTGACAATCCTGAAAAAATAAGCTACGGTATTGACTTGATCAATGAGCAGAAAAGCGATGTCATCTTGTTCACGGGAGATTTGGTCAACAATGTCGCCACAGAAATGGACAATTGGAAAGAGCACTTTTCCAAACTCACCGCGGCAGACGGGGTGTTTTCCGTTTTGGGAAATCACGATTATGGGGATTATGCCAGCTGGGAAACCGAAACCGCAAAGGAGCAAAACCTGCAACAACTAAAAAACATACAGGCTGAAATGGGCTGGAACCTTCTGCTCAATGAACATCGATTTATTGAAAGAAATGGTGATAAAATCGCCGTTGTAGGTGTGGAAAACTGGGGTGCCGGTGGTTTTAAGAAAGCCGGGGATATCGATAAAGCTTCCGCAGGGCTAACTGAAAACGATTTTAAAGTATTGATGAGCCACGATCCTTCCTACTGGCAGGAACGGTTAAAGGCTGACGAAAAGAATTATCAACTTACTTTGAGCGGACATACCCATGGGATGCAATTTGGTATAGAAATCCCGGGTTTTCTGCGGTGGAGTCCCGTACAGTACCGGTATAAGAATTGGGCAGGGATCTACGAAGAATTCGGAAGGTTTATCAATGTGAACCGTGGATTTGGATATTTGGGATATCCGGGTCGGGTGGGTATTTGGCCAGAAGTTACCGTCATCGAACTTCGTAAAAAGGCTTAATGATTTTGAGCCAGATGTCGCCTTAATAGCATATTCCGTCATAAACAGTATCTTTAACTTACTTTAAAAGTTCTGATATGTCAAAATTTGGAGCACTCATTGATCAGGAAATTCCGGTGTTGCTTGATTTTTATACCGAATGGAACGATATTTCCATTGCCATGCATCCGGTACTTCGGGACGTGGCGGCAGCGTTGGGCGACCACGCTAAGGTTATCAAGATAGATGTAGACAAAAACCCGGAACTTGCCGAAGCGCTTCGGGTGAAGACACTTCCCACTTTGATAATTTACCAAAATGGCGAGATGAAATGGCGCCAAAGCGGGCAGCAGGATGCCAACACCCTGATCGGGATCGTCAAACGCTTTACCTAAAGCACCTCAAAAGCATACCCACGGCTTCCGAAATATTCTAAAATTTCCGGAAGAAATCTTTTTAGGTTTTTCTCGGCCTTGAGGCTATCGTGCAGAACGATAATGCTTCCGGGGCGGGTTTTCTTTTTAATCGTATTCAGATTTTTTTCAACATTTACATTCGCTTCCCAGTCATAAGCAACCAGGTCAAACATGATGATTTCATATCCTTTTGACCGTAAATGCCTGCTACTCTTGCGGGTGATTTTTCCGAAAGGAGGCCTAAATAATTTGATCTTTTGTTCTTCCGAAGAAAATTCAGAAATCGTTTCTGAGGCTTTTTCGATATTTTCTATATACACATCAAATGACGCCTGCCGATCATTCAAATGATTATACGTATGGTTACCCACTTGATGTCCTTCGGCAAGTACCTTGTTGAAAACTTCTGGATTTTCCACAATGTTTTCGCCGATGCAGAAAAAGGTAGCTTTTGCATTAAATTTTTTTAACGTCTGCAACACCCAGGGCGTCACCTCAGGTATAGGGCCATCGTCAAAAGTGAGGTATATTATTTTCTCACCAGCTGTTTGCCTGTACTTGTCCCACGTAAGTTTTGGGTGAAAAAGCTTCAACCAATTGGGGAATTTAACGGGTCTTAGCAACGACACTATAAAGTCGTATCTACCTCTGGGATGTTTGTGGCATCCTGCTCAACGGGCAGGTCAGCATCCATTGGATTTTCTGGTGCAGTATCTCCCATCAACCCCTGAAATTTCATCAGATACTTATTAAAGGTCTGCGCCTCGATCTCGACCAGATCGCGGTCCCGGTTCATCGATAAAATGTCAAGCAGACTTCTGTAACGCTCAATGTCTGTATATACTTCCTGAAAGTATTCATACTGCATACTAAGGGGGAGTGTGCTCCAGTAGTCCAGTTTTTCCTGATATTTTTCAGCGACCTTGCGCCATATTTCCCGGGCGGTTTCATCTTCTCCAACCCGATAATAGCCGTCGATAAATGGTTCCAGTAGGGTATAATATTCAAAATCGTTTACCGGCATCTTTTCCATCGCCAGATCAAGGATGTCCTTGGCCCTGCCATAATCTTCATTTTCGATCAATTTATCGACCAATCGAGCGAGGTTACCACGGTAGGTGATGCCGTTGCGACGGGTTTCGGTGTCGTGATAAATATCTGGATCACCGCTGTTGCCCCAGTACCAGTTAGTCGCGATCTCGTAAAATTTATCTGGATCGATGCGGCCCATATCATATGGAGCACGTGGATCAATTGGTGTTTGGATGGGTACAAGTTTATAGCAGACGCCATCCAGCTGCAGGTAATCTTTCATCCATAGGTAATCGTCATCGCCAAAGCTTCCGCCGGTAAAATAAATGGGACGTTCCCAATTATTGTTGGCCACAATGTCGAGCATTAAAAGCCTGTTCTTATACAAGTAATCGGTCTCGATAACGACCACGATGCTTTCCACGATTTCGTCAGCGTCATATTTGGCCACGATCCCATTTTGGAGGACGGCATTCTTGTCAACAGGAATGCGCACATGTTTGGTCGGGAAGGTGTGTACCTTAGTGCCGCTTTGCATTTCGGCCATCGTGCGCTCGTCGTCGCTGGCAATCCAGTTCATCCAGGTTTTGATATCCAGCGTATCTAGATCATCTTTAGACAGTGGACTGTAAACCACCACATCCCGGTTGCCCGCCACATACTTGTCGTGGGTGAGTTGACTTGGGATAGGATCGCTCTCGTAAGCCTTTTTCTTCATATCGTCGATATACCAGGCGGTCTGGAAAAGACTGGTGTTGACGATGCGTACATCGCGGCGATACCCTTCAATTTCCTGAGCGTACCACAGCGCGAAAGTGTCGTTATCACCAATGGTAAAAAGTATGGCGTTCTCATCACAGCTGTCCAGATACATCTTGGCCATGGCCAGCGCGGTCTTTCGGCCGGAGCGGTCGTGGTCGTCCCAGTTTTCGGTGGCCAGAATTACGGGAGCCGCAAGCAGGCAAAAAACGGTCACGATGGGCAGGACGATCTTGGGTTTTAAATATTCCTTCAAAAGATCGTACAGCGCATACACGCCAAAACCGATCCACATCGCGAAAACGTAAAATGAACCGACCAAAGCGTAGTCGCGCTCCCGGGGTTCAAAAGGTCTCTCGTTCAGGTAGATTTTTAAAGCAATACCGGTAAAAAGGAAGAATACCAAAAGCACCCAGAAACTCTTTAAATCTTTGGAAGCCTGAAAGACCAGTCCCAAAAGTCCCAAAATGAGCGGAAGCATATAATAGAGGTTGCGCGCTTTATTTTCCTTGACTTCTGTGGGCAGTTTGTCCTGTGGGCCCAAGCGGTTTTCGTCAATAAAATCGATGCCGCTGAGCCAGTTGCCGTGCAAGTCGTTGTAGCGGCCTTGAATGTCGTCTTGCCTTCCGGCGAAATTCCACATAAAATAACGCCAGTACATATAACCAAACTGAAACTGAAACATGTAATTCAGGTTGTCGCCAAACGAAGGTTTTTCCACATTGACCGCATCCCTGATTTTCATCAGGAAATCATTGTAACCCTCATTGTCTATTTTCCCCTGTGCATAATCCACCCGAAACTGGGTGATGTACTGCTGCAGTTCCTCGTTTCCGGCGTATTCTGGTTTTAAGGTAAATTCCAGCGGACCGGAAAATTGCAGGTAATTGGCAATGTGCCCGGCATCTGTGCTCCACATCCGCGGAAGGAAGGCTTTGTGGCGGTCTTCGGTGTTTTGAATAGAGTTTTTCCATTTATTGACAATTACATATTTGCCACTTTCTTCGTCCTTCTCGTAATTGGGTTTCCCATCTACGGTGGGGTTTTCTGGATCGAGTCCGCCATAATTTTCGGTAAACTGTGGGCCGTAGAACAGGTGGGTTTCCGGGTATTGCTCGCGGTTGTAGTAGGCGAGGAGTTCCCGGGCGTTGTTGGGATTGTTCTCGTTAATGGTCGTCCCGGCATTCGCCCGAATAGGCAACATCAACCAACTGCTAAATCCAAGAAAGATAAACAGGATGCTGAGCACCAAGGTATTCAGCTGGTAGTAGCTTTTCTTTTGGGTAAACTGAAGCAAGTAATAAAAGACCGCGATAAAAATAAGGCCGGCAATAATTGTCCCGCTGTTGAACGGAAGCCCTATTTGATTGACAAAGAAAACTTCGGCGTAGCCAAAAAAGCTCAGCGTATAGGGAAGTAGAAATTTGAATATAAATAGCAGGATCGCCACCACAACCACATTGGCCAGAATAAAATTCTTGACCGTGATCTTCTTGTAATTTTTAAAATAGTACAAAAAGCCCATCGCTGGAATGGTCAACAGTCCCATAAAGTGAACCCCAAACGAAAGCCCAATAACAAAGCAGATGAGGATCAACCAGCGGTTGCCGCGCGGTTTGTGCATATCGCGTTCCCAGAGCAGGGCCAGATAGAACATCACTGCCAGGATAAACGTGGCCATGGCATACACCTCGGCCTCAACGGCATTAAACCAAAAACTGTCTGTAAATGTAAAAGCGGTCGCGCCCACAAAAGCACTTGCCAAAATCGCCGCTTGGTTGGTGGCGGTCAGCACGTCTTTAGAACGGTGCAGCAGTTTCTTTAGTAATAAGGTAAGCGACCAGAACATAAAAAGCACCGCAAATGCCGAAGCAAGGCAGGACATAAAGTTTACTGCCAGGGCAACATAAGTGTCGTCTGGGGCAAAGGTGGAGAAAAACGCGCCCAGCATTTGGTAGAGCGGGGCTCCGGGTGGGTGGCCAATTTCCAGTTTGGAAGAGGTGGAAATATATTCGCCGGCATCCCAAAAACTCGCCGTAGGTTCTACGGTGAGCGAAAAAGTGGTCAATGCGATGGCAAAAACCACCCAACCCAGAATGAGGTTGTACTTCTTAAAACTGAAGTCTTTCATAAAAGTCTAGATCAATTGGTTGGCGAATTTAATAATTCTATGCACAACGGGTGTTGATTAATTTGAAACGGCGGTGTTTTGCCATTATTTTACGAATTGAACTTTTTACAATCAAATTGTTTGCGCAACAAAAAGTTTGTTATAAATTTGCAGCCGCATTCGCAAGTCAGGGGAATGCTTCCTGTTTTACGAAGGAAACTGGCCTATGGTGTAACTGGCAACACGTCTGGTTTTGGTCCAGAAGAGTCTAGGTTCGAGCCCTAGTAGGCCAACTTTGAGAAACACCCGATTCGTAAATATGAGTCTGGTGTTTTCTTTTTTGTAATGTTCTAGGCGAGAAGTTTATCCTGAGCGAGGCACGAGTCGAAGGGAGCCCTAGTAGGCCAACTGCAAATTGATTCCCGATTCAATTTTGAGTCGGGAATTTTGTTTTTGCTGATGATTTTTAATGGCGAGAAGATTATCCTAAGCGAGGCACGAGTCGAAGGGAGCCCTAGTAGGCCAACTTTAAAAACCGAAAATCCATTGATGAACAACGGTTTGCGGTTTTTTATTATGCCTATGTGCGGTTTGTTGGATCGTTTTTTTTCTATATAGGCTTTGTGTCCTAAAATTGGCTGAAACTGATAACATCATATTTATAACAGATTATTAACCGTTTTTTGGTTTGCTATTTGTTATATTTATGAGTAAATTTATTCAATTGCATTTAACTGATCATTGGATTTTAAAGTGAAATTAATATTATTAGCTTAAAAATAATTAATGTAAATTTGCCGACCCTTACCAAGGGTGCCGAAGAAAATCAACAAGAAATCATTTGATATGGGAATTTTAACTGAAGTAATGAGGGAATATTTTAACTCCCAAAATCAGGATCAACTTGATGCTGATCTTGCTGCAGTTACTTTTGAAGGTGTGCGTAGTCCGTCTTATGAGGAACTTTGTTCATCAATCCAAATGGATAAAATGAAATTTTCTCCTCCGATAGTCAATACCTTAACAAAATCTAACCCTTTAAATCCGAAGTTTCCTTCGGATTTCTTTTTGAAAATAAAATCCTATGGACAAAGCATCGTTCTCAATTGCTAATTACTACTTTGATAAGATCATTGTAGATTATGAACTTAAATCGGACGATACTTATGATATTTCAATCGTCCCAACTGGGTTTTTCGATCCGGATACGAAAGAATATGAATTAGCCTTCGATTTTAAGGCATTTACTGGAGAAGATGTTGAATCCCCGTTTTTATACATTCATTGCGTAGGAGTCTTCGTTTTTGAAAATGTAGATAAACTTGAAGATATTCCAGCTTTCTTTTACAAGAATTCAATTGCTTTATTATTCCCGTATTTAAGAGCTTTTATCAGCACGGTAACAATTCAACTAAATCGATCTCCACTAGTCCTGCCTACTTTAAATCTATCTTCACTAGAGCCAATTCTCAAAGAGAAAACTAGTCTAAAATCATAAGATTTGCGTAGTAGTCATATTTATCAAACACTCGAGGATCGAGATAATCCTGATGAAGTGGTTCGCGAAGGCCCCTATCCGTGTAATAGAATTAATGCTTGGCTTGGAAAAGGTTATTATTTTTGGGAACACTATGTCGAGCACGCTCATTGGTGGGGTCAGAAAGGCGGTGGGTACAATGGAAGTTACTTTGTATGTTCAGCGGAAATTGATTATGATGAATCTAACTGTTTGGATCTTGTAGATAATTATCATCATAAAGTAGATTTCAAAGAGGCATACGACTTGTGTAAGGAGAAGCACGGAGATGTTCTTGTCTATCAAGTTATTGATTTAATGATTAAGGGATTTGAAAGAATGGGTAGAGAATTTCCCTATGCAGCTATAAGAACTCAATCTGAAAATCACAGCACCTCATTAAAAGTGAGGTATTCCAATAATCAAAAGAATTCGTTCTTGGAATTAACACCGTTGATTCAGATTTGCATTAAAATGTTCAAGACTCTAAAATTTAGGGACTTTAGAATTATACATCCAGAAATATATGATGATCGACAGGTATTTTAGTAATATCTTCTGCCAGCGACTTAAAAGTTATTGCTTTGAAGTTTTTTTTATTCTAGTCAATAGTTGTTAAGATTCTCTTAGTCAGGAGGCATACATATTCCATATTAAAGCAAAAAGTTCCACGAGGATCGGCTTTATCTCCCTTACACTTTGTTACCCTATTTGCCCAAACTGTTGGTCACCGACTAACGGATGCAGAAAGGCACTTTTTTGCAACATAAAAATCTCAACCTTCCGAAAGTTTTTCAACCCCAAAACCAAACTTTCACCACCCCTCAATTTCCTATTTTACAGAATGAAGAATAATTATTATATTTGCAGCGTTGAAATCAAAAATAATTGAGGGGACCTAAAGTCCCCTCTTTTCATAATATATGTTGAAAGAGAAAGTAGCACGGCTTATAGACGAGGCGCTTGAGGAGAATGAATCCCTGTTTTTAATTGACTGGAACATTGATGCGCAGAACCACATTACCGTTATTTTGGATGGTGATGAAGGTATCTCTGTGACAGATTGTATGGAGATGAGCCGCAAGATTGAGCACAACCTGGACCGCGACGAGGAAGATTTTTCGCTTGAGGTGATGTCTGCCGGGGCTACTGCACCATTGATCAACAAAAGACAATACCCCAAACATCTGGGCCGTACTCTTGAGGTCAAGGATACATCTGGCAATACGGTAGAAGGTACTCTTGAGGAAGCCACCGGTGATCATATAAAATTGGTATGGAAGGCCCGCGAACCCAAACCCGTAGGTAAAGGTAAAGTCACGGTAACCAAAGAAGCCGTGGTCACTTATGAAGAGATTGACCAGGCCAAAGTGAAGATTAAATTTTAAGCAATACAACCATGGAAAATATAGCGCTGATAGAATCATTTTCAGAGTTTAAG
Organism: Leeuwenhoekiella sp.; assembly: GCA_049671285.1. Classification (GTDB taxonomy): domain Bacteria; phylum Bacteroidota; class Bacteroidia; order Flavobacteriales; family Flavobacteriaceae; genus Leeuwenhoekiella. Next base: position 380,693 of record JBATUQ010000004.1, read on the forward strand.
GATGATAAGCTCATCGACAGGGTAACCCTAATGGCCATCTTGGAAGAGGTTTTTCGGGCCACTCTGAAAAAGCGTTTTGGTAGCGATGATAATTTCGACATCATCATCAACCCCGACAAAGGGGATTTAGAAATCTGGAGAAACCGGATTGTGGTTGCAGACGGTGAAGTAGAGGACGAGAACTCCGAAATTTCACTTGCCGAAGCCCGTAAGATCGAGCCGGATTTTGAGGTGGGCGAGGATGTTTCAGAAGAAGTTAAACTTATCGACTTGGGACGCCGTTCTGTTTTGGCATTGCGCCAAAATTTGATTGGTAAGATTTACGAGCACGACAATACCAACCTGTACAAGCAGTTCAAGGAGCTTGAGGGCGAGCTTTACAATGCCGAAGTACACCACATCCGCCACAGGGCGATTATCCTTTTGGACGATGAGGGCAATGAGCTGATAATGCCAAAAGACCGTCAGATCCCTTCTGATTTCTTCCGTAAGGGCGAAAGCGTGCGCGGCGTGATTGAAAGTGTGGAGTTGAAGGGTAATAAACCTTCCATCATACTTTCGCGTACCTCTCCATTGTTTTTGGAAAAACTCTTTGAATCAGAAATCCCAGAAGTTTTTGATGGTTTGATCACGGTCAAAAAAGTGGTGCGTATTCCTGGTGAAAAGGCTAAGGTAGCAGTAGATTCCTACGATGATCGTATCGATCCGGTAGGCGCTTGTGTGGGGATGAAAGGATCCCGTATCCACGGAATCGTACGTGAACTGGGCAATGAAAATATAGATGTGATCAACTACACGGCAAACATGCAGCTGTATATCACAAGGGCATTGAGCCCGGCAAAGATCACGTCCATCAAAATGGATGATGAGAAAATGACCGCAGAGGTGATGTTGAAGCCCGAAGAAGTTTCCAAGGCCATTGGCCGCGGAGGTCATAACATCAGGCTTGCGGGTCAACTTACGGGTTATGAGATCGATGTTTACCGAGAAGGTGTTGAGGAAGATGTGGAGCTCAAGGAATTCTCTGATGAAATTGAGACTTGGGTCATAGAAGAATTTGCCAAAATAGGGCTGGACACAGCCAAAAGTATTTTGGAACAGGACGTGGACGATCTGGTACGACGTACCGATCTCGAAGAGGAAACGGTTAACGACGTTATGCGTATCCTTCGGGAAGAGTTTGAATAGTACTAGGAGAATACACGGTTTTTAGGTTAATTTTACAGAGAATTTAAAGTAGTTTATGGCAGAAGCAAAAACCATGAGATTAAACAAGGTATTACGTGAATTGAATATTTCACTGGATCGTGCTGTCGATTTCCTAAAGGAAAAAGGGCACGAGATAGAAGCACGTCCTACCGCCAAGATCTCGGCCGATATATATGAGGTCCTCTCAGACGAATTTCAGACAGATGCCAGTAAACGTATTAAGTCAAAGCAGGTAGCCAAAGAAAAGGAAGAGGAGAAGGAAGCCCTGCGGATTGCCCGTGAAGAAGAACTGGAAGAGAAGCGCAAAGAACGTGAGAAGCGTGACGAAGAGCGCGGTGAAGTCATACGTGCCAAAGCTGAAGTAGAAGGTTTGAAGACCGTGGGTAAAATTGATCTGGACGAAAGAGGTCGACCCATAGCAAAAGTAGAGGAGAAACCTGCAGAAGAAGCCAAACCCGAACCCAAGAAAGAAGAACCGGTTGCTGAAACTGAAAAGGAAAAGGCAGAACCAGCTCCCGAGCCGGCCAAAGTAGAGCCTGTTGCCAAGAAAGCTGAGGAGCCCAAGGCTGATGTGAAAGAGCCTGCAAAGGAGGAAAGCAATAAAAAAGAAGATGTAAAGGCGAAAGATGCTGAAGTGTCTGAGGCCAAACCGGAGAATGAGGTGGTCAAGACAGACTACAAGAAACTTGATGGGCTTAATTTTACCGGTCAGAAAATCGACCTTTCCAAATTTAAAAAGCCGGAGAAGAAGAAAAAGCCCGCCGCGTCCAGCAGTGGTGGTAGCGATAAAAAGCGCAAGCGTCGCAGGATAAGCAAGGGGGGCAATACCTCCGGCGGAAACCAACGTGGAAATACAAGGGGCAACCGCCGCGGTCAAGTGGCCAAGGAAGAGCCTACAGAAGAAGAAGTACAAAAACAAATCCGCGAGACCCTTGAGAAGCTTCAGGGGAAATCCAGTAAAGGTAAAGGGGCTAAATACCGCCGTGACAAGCGGGATCAGCACCGTCAAAAATCTGAGGATGAACTCGCGCAGCAGGAAGCAGAAAGCAAGACCATCAAGGTAACCGAATTTGTTACCGCAAGCGAAATGGCCACCATGATGGATGTTTCGGTGACCAAAATTATTTCGGCTTGTATGTCCCTCGGTATGATGGTGACCATGAACCAGCGGTTGGACGCGGAAACGCTTTCGATTGTTGCGGAAGAATTTGGTTATGATGTGGACTTCGTCAATGCAGATCTTGAAGAAAGTGTCACTGTTGAAGAAGACGCGCCAGAAGATCTTAAGCTGCGGGCGCCTATCGTTACCGTAATGGGTCATGTAGATCACGGGAAGACATCGCTTTTGGATTACATACGTGAAGAAAATGTGATTGCCGGCGAAAGCGGGGGCATCACCCAGCACATTGGTGCATATGGGGTGACCTTAAAAGGCGGTCAGAAAATGGCATTTTTGGATACACCGGGTCACGAGGCGTTTACCGCGATGCGGGCGCGTGGAGCTCAGGTTACAGATATTGCCATTATCGTGGTTGCGGCAGACGATGATGTGATGCCCCAGACCAAAGAGGCGATCTCGCACGCTCAGGCAGCAAACGTGCCTATCGTTTTTGCAATCAACAAAATTGACAAGCCAACATCCAATCCCGAGAAGATCAAGGAGCAATTGGCTCAGATGAATTTGCTTGTCGAGGATTGGGGTGGAAAAATACAGTCTCACGATATTTCGGCCAAAACAGGTCAGGGTGTTAAAGAACTGCTCGAAAAAGTATTGCTTGAAGCAGAACTTCTTGAATTAAAAGCAAATCCGGACAAATTGGCCAATGGTACCGTTGTGGAAGCATTTCTCGACAAAGGCCGTGGTTATGTTTCGACCATTTTGGTAGAAGGAGGAACGTTACGCATTGGGGATTATGTTCTTGCCGGCACCAACAGCGGTAAAGTTAAAGCAATGCAGGATGAACGTGGCAAACAGGTCATTGAAGCTGGCCCATCGACTCCGGTTTCCATACTGGGACTGGATGGTGCACCTCAGGCCGGTGATAAATTCCATGCTATGCAGGATGAGCGGGAAGCCAAGGATATCGCAGCAAAACGCACACAGTTACAACGCGAGCAGAGTGTACGTACGCAGCGTCACATTACGCTTGATGAAATTGGCCGCCGTATTGCGCTTGGTGAATTTAAAGAACTTAATATTATCCTTAAAGGGGATGTGGATGGTTCTGTGGAAGCACTTACAGACAGTTTCCAGAAACTGACCACCGAAGAAATTGCAGTGAACATCATTCATAAAGGTGTGGGTGCGATCACCGAAAGTGATGTGCTTTTGGCCTCAGCTTCAGATGCGATAATTATAGGATTTAACGTGAGGCCGGCCGGAAACGCCCGTCAGGTCGCTGATAAGGAAGAAATCGATATCCGTACATATTCCATCATTTACGATGCGATCAATGATCTCAAAGATGCGATGGAAGGTATGCTGTCGCCAGAAATGAAAGAAGAGATTACTGGTACAGCCGAGATCCGGGAGACTTTCAAAATCTCCAAAATAGGTACCATCGCCGGTTGTATGGTGATGAGCGGGAAGATTTACAGGAATTCCGGTGTGCGCTTGATACGTGACGGAGTTGTGGTTTATACTGGCGAACTTGCCTCGTTAAAACGCTTTAAGGATGATGTCAGGGAGGTTGCCAAAGGATACGATTGCGGTATGCAGGTCAAAAATTACAATGACATCAGAGAAGGTGACATTGTTGAATCCTACCGTGAAGTAGCTGTAAAGAAGACCTTAAAATAAATTGAGGATTTTTCGCTTATGCGAAATGGACAATAAAAGAAAACCTTCCGCGAGTTGTCGTGGAAGGTTATTTTATGCTCTTCATATTCCTTTCAGTTAATGGTAAAAACCTGGATAGCCCCATTTCAACCTGCAGATTTTACAAGGGTTTTGGTGGGTGGGATTTTAAAGCATCACCTTTCTGAAGGTTTAAAAACAAACGCCCCCGGAAATTCCTTTTTAATGGCTAGAAGGGCCTTGTCGGCTTCCAGGCGGTTGCGGTAATTGCCCACCCAGACTTTATAATAATTGCGCTCATATTCTATTGCTGCTTCCCACTGGCCAAGTAAGTTTTTATACTTATTGTAAACTTCATTGGCATCTTTTACAGAACCGTATGCCAGTTGGATTTTATAGTTTTCAGATAACTTGTTTTCTTTGGTCATCTTGTTTTTTAAAGCAAGCAGTTGAGGGATCTTAGGGTCTTGATCAATCGTTACGGTCGCCTGCTGGGCGGTGCAGTCAAGGCTTAGCAAAAGGGCTGCCGGTAAAAATGACATTAGTATTCTCATATTTAAAAATCTAAATAGTATTGTGAATGTAAAGCTAAATGGAATAACTTGATAACCCCTGATTTTATTATTTAGAATAGGTATAAATTATGAATTAACGGTTTGCTAACAACTCAAAAAACTTCACTAATCCACTTGCGTGTCTTATTTTTGCGATCAAATTTACAGGCATCCAACCCTTGCTAATTATGGGGTTTTTCAGCCAAGGTGCCTTACTAAGATGATAACTTAATCATACTATGATACAGGTTAATAACCGTCGATTGGCTTCAAGATTTAGACTGCTCTTTTTTGCCTTTTTACTTGCTTTTACAACAATAACCTCTGCGCAGCAAGACGCTGAGCCGGAGACTACTGAGAATGCTCAGGGTGCGATGGAGTCTGCTGCCGTGGGTGGTGGCGATGCTGCTGCCGGTAAGGCTTTGTTCAATTCAAAGTGTGCGGCTTGCCACAAGCTGTATGACCGTGCGACCGGTCCCGCTCTTTTTCAGGTAAGTGAGCGCCACGACCGTGAGTGGCTGTATAAATGGATCAAGAACAACAGGCAGTTGATTGATGCCGGTGATCCTGAAGCCCTCGAGATTTACAACGAGTACAACCAGGCGGCAATGAACGCATTCCCGGAGCTCACCAATGCTGATATTGATAATATTCTTGCATATACTGATACGCCAAAGCCTGAACCAGTTGCTCCTGCTGCCATAGGTGGCGCCGGGCAAGCCGGTAGCGGTACCGGTGTTTCAACAGATGTCATTTTAGGTGCGCTTGCCCTGATCTTTTTGATGCTGGTAGGCGTGCTGTTCTTGGTTAACAATACCCTTAAACGATTTGCCGAGGCTCAGGGCGTGACCCTTCCGGTTAAGGAAAGACGTAAACCGATTTATAAGGTTTTCATTGAAAATCAATTCCTAGTGCTGGTCAGTGTAATCTTTTTATTGTTGGGTGGTGCCTATTTTGGTTATGGCTTCTTAATGCAGGTAGGTGTCGATCAAGGGTATGAGCCCATTCAGCCTATACATTATTCGCACAGGATTCACGCGGGCGAGAACGGCATCGAGTGTAAGTACTGCCACTCTTCGGCGCGTACGTCAAAGCATTCAGGTATTCCTTCCTTGAATGTTTGTATGAACTGTCACAAAAGCATCGCAGAAGTTGCTGGTCCAGAAAGTGAGTACAGCTCGGTTACTGAAGAATACAGCAAAGAGTTTTACGATAAGGAAATAAAAAAATTATACGCCGCTGCAGGTTGGGATTCCGCGACAC